>CAZARU010000071.1:0-10328 GCA_964487605.1 uncultured Polyangiaceae bacterium | reverse complement strand
CTGGGTGACGCGCGAGGCAGTATCCGGTACGGGGCGGCGCTTCTTGCCCTGGCTCGAGAGTGGCCGTCCAAGGCCCTCGGTTCCGTCCTGGGCTTCGGCGCTGCGAGCGACGCCGTTCACATCACGTCGCCCGATCGGTCGGGAGACGGGCTCGCAAGGGCTGCGAGCCGGGCCCTCGAGGACGCTGCTCTCGCCGCCGCCGCCATCGACCAGATCAGCGCGCACGGAACGGCGACGGCGTACAACGACGCGGCCGAGGCGGCTGCGCTCCGCCTGGTGTTCGGCGAAGGCCGCCCGCTCCTGCACGCCTTCAAGGGCGTCGTCGGACACACTCTCGGCGCGGCGGGCGCGCTGGAGACGCTGGCGGCGCTCGACGCCATCGCGCGCGGCGTGGCGCCCGGTACGGCGGGCGCGGGTTCGCCCGATCCCGAGGCGCCGGTCGTGCTCGGTGAGCTGAACGTCGCAGCGCCCTCCGAGGCGACGCTGAAGCTCTCGGCCGCGTTCGGAGGGGCCAACGCCGCCCTCGTCGTCGGCGGAGTCTCGACGGGATCGAGCGAGCCGCGCGAGGAACGGCGGGCGGTGTGCGTCGAGGCGCTGGGGCGGCCCGTCACGGACGGTGCGGCGCCCATCGGGGGCGTGCTGCCGGCGGGACCTCGCATCGACCGTCTCGACCCGGTCAGCGCGCTGGTCGTCCGCGCCGCCCTGGAGATCCTCCACGCGCTACCGGCGGAGGGCCGTCGGCGCACGGGCATCGTTCTGGCGACGGTGGCCGCGACGCTGGAGATCGACGAACGGTTCGATAGGCGCAGGCGCGAGCGCGGCGCCCGCTTCGTGGAACCACGTCGCTTCCCGCCCACCTCGCCCAACGTCGCATGCGGCGAGTGCTCCATCGCGCTCGGCCTCGGCGGACCATCGTTCGCCGTCGGCGCCGGTCCGCGGGCGGGCGCGGAGGCCGTCCTCTGCGCCCTCGATCTCGTCGCTGCCGGCGACGCCGAGCGCGTGGTGATCGTGGCGGCCGACGAGGTGGGCGGCGTCGTCGAGCACCTGTGGGCGCAGGCGGGGTCGTCGCCCCCGCGCCATGGCGCCCGTGCCGCCGTCGTCGGTCCCGGCCCTGGCCCCGAGCTCTCGCGGTCGCGAATCGTCCGGGCCCTGACGGGCCCGGAGCCGCGCGTCGCGGGTTGGCCGGTTCTGGAATCGCTGCTCGCGCCCGGCGCCTGAGCGTGGAACCCGCGCGGGTCTTGCCCCGGCCCACGGCCTTCTGGCAGTGTCCCGGCCGCCGGAATGTCCCGGTTCCCCGTGGCGTTGATCCCCAGAATGCGAGCCTCCCTGGCAGTCGGCGTCGTGCTCGCTGTCGCCGCGAGCGCGTGCTCGAAGCATCTCATTCCCAACACCGACGTCGAGGACACGGAAGCCAACCGCCGCGTCGTCCAGTTTTGCGAGGACTACCGCCGCGCGGTGGAGCGCAAGAACGTGGGCCTGCTCCTGCAGCTCGCGGATCCCGCGTACTACGAGGACGGCGGCAACATCGATGCGCGGGACGACATCGACTACGAGGGACTCGAGGACTACCTGAAGCAGAAGTTCCGGCACACGAAGGCCATCCGGTACGAGATCAGGTATCGCCGGGTCGGCAAGGGCCGCAAGAACGTCTGGTACGTGGACTACACCTACAGCGCCAGCTACAAGATCCCGACGGAAGCCGGCGACATCTGGCGAAGGGTCGTCGCCGACAATCGCCTGGAGCTGATCCCGCGCGGAGAGAGCTTCAAGGTCGTCGCGGGGATGTGACGGGAACCGGGACCCCGGGCGCGTTTGCCGTCGCGCCGCCTCCGTGTCTATCGTACTGGGCGGTCTCCCATGCAGAAGCCGAGAGTCGCGTTCGTCGCTACCGGAGGGGCCGCGCGGGGCATCGCGCACCTCGGGGTGCTCAAGGCCTGCGAGGAGCTCGGCGTGCGCCCGTCGATCTTCATAGGAACCGGATCAGGCGCCATCGTCGCGGCGACGTACGGGCAGGGCGTGCCGCTCGACGTGCTCATGGACGCGCACCGACTGCCGTGGCGTCGCAAGCATCGCGGTGCTCGATTCGACCTGGAGCGTGCTCTGGGATTGCCACGTCTCCGGGACCTTGCGAGCCCGGGCTACCTGATGTCGGGGCTCTTCTCCATCGATCGCTTCGAGGGGTATCTCGCCCGCAACCTCCCCTCCAACGACTTTCGTGCGATCGACCGCCGCATCATCGTGACCGCCGTGGACATCGACAGCGGCGAGCGAGTCCTCTTCGGCAAGGGCTACGACGACGCGACTCCCGTCAGTCGCGCCGTGGCCGCGGCGTGCTGCGTCCCGGGGCTCTTTCGGCCCTACGAGGTGGACGGCAGGTTCCTGGTGGACGGCGAGGTCGCGCGCACGTTGTCCGCCGACGTCGCGCTCGACGCGGGCGCGGACGTGGTCGTGATTTCCAACGTCTACCGGCCGGACGTGACGGGGCCTCGCGAGCGGTCGGTCGCGCGGCGCGGCGTCGCGAGCGTCGTCCACCAGACCGTCAACATCCTCATGACGGAGAAGGAGAAGCGCGGCGTCGATCTGTACGCTCGCGTGAGCCCCCACACGACGTTCATCGACGTGGCCCCGAACCTGGGAGCCCTGGGCTACCTCAACTGGCTCTCTGCGCGGTCCCTCGTGATGCGCGGGTATCGCGCTGCGCTTCGAGCGCTCGCGGCGGCGAAGGAGGACGGAGTCTTCGACGTTGCGCGCAGTGCGCGGGTCGCCGGCCTCAACTGACGCCCGGCGCACCGTCCGCTCCGCTCAGCGCAGCAGGATGGTGCAGGTTCGGCCGTCGAGGGTGCGCGTGAGCTTGTCGTCCGCGGCGACGCTGGCGACCCACACCGCGCGGTCGTGCTTGGGGCTGTGGGAGTAGCGCAGCGACAGCTCCGAACTCGAAGGAACGCCGGACGCGACGACGCGCCTCCAGGCTTCTTCCAGCACGCACGTGGGTTCGGCGATGGCCTTGGCGCCGGCCTCGCCCTGAAGCTCCTCCACCTTCGAGCCCTCGTGCGTCACGAGGACCGTCAGTTGCTTCGTTCCCACGGGGGAACCCGGTCCCAGCCGTCCTGGCGTAGGCTCGCCGTGCAGGATCTCGACGCGAGTCCCCTTGGTGGCGTCGAGCCGGCCCTCGACGACCGGGCCGACCTGGATCGCGACGAGCTGGGCGTCTCGGTGCCAGGCGAGGGCCTTCTTCTCGGCCCCCTGCAGAAGCGGGTCGAGCTTCATGTCCGAGAGATCCGGTACGAGTCCCCCCGGGTCCGGGTGGGCCGACGAGGGGGCGGTCGTGGGTGCGGCGGGGACCGCCGCGGACGGCAGACTCGAGGTCGTCGCCGCTGGGCCGCGCAGTGCGGCGATGGCGACGATGCCCGCAAGCACCAGCGCGGCACCTCCCACGGCGATCATCGGGGCCGCGCTCTTCTTGGGCGGCGGCAGGGAGGGGGGAGGTCGGGAGCCCAGGTAGGGTGGCGGCGCCGTGATGGGCGGCAGTCCGCCGGGCTGCATCAGTCCGCACTGTGGGCAGCGCCCGCCGCTGGCGGCGATGACCGTCCCGCACTGGGCACAGACGTGCGGCGGAACTGCTGGATCGGTGGCCGTCACTGCAGCTCGAACTCCTCCCTCATCTCCCGGATCTTGTACCCGGTTCCGGAGGGTCGAAGCAAAAACGAAATCTCGTCACCGTAGAGCCGCGTTCTACCGTGCCGCGCGGTCGAGATGGGAACGATCACCAGTACGTCCTGGCCGCCGGGGCTTCCGAGCCTCGGTCTCGGTGGGTCCAGGCGGGCGACTTCCCCCGCACGAAACACTTCCACGTCACGTTCCCGGAACACGACCTGCGCCGAAAGGACGCCGTACTCGAGTCGATCGAAGCGCTGACGCCAGTGGTCCAGCGCTCGGTGGCTCGATCCTCGGGTGTCGGTCCGAATGCGCGCGTGCTCGTCCAGGGCTTCCGTCAGGTCCACCTCGGACTCGTCGAGCGTCGCTCGGAAGAAGCGGCGGACGACGTCGAGCGCCGCCCGTGGATCTCGTGGACCCGCCACGACGGTGAGGCCGTCGCTCGAGCGCGCGTCGTCGTGGGGCGCCGGGAGCTCGGACGTGGGGTCCACCACGACGCCCGGTGCGAGGCGTGGGGCGCTGGAGAGCTCCGAGGCTACCTGGGCGTCCAGCCCCGCGCTGCCGGGGGAGCACGCGAGGCCGACCGCGAGGACGGGACCCAGCCGGCCGAGGGACGCCATGGGTCAGCGTACCGCGAGGGAATCAGAGCGGGGTCGTCTCCGGATCATCTGCGCGAGTGAACGTCACCATCGCACGTCCTTCGACCCGGGTCCATCGGTCGGGTACGGCGTCGAGGCCGGATGCGACGACCGAGAATCGCGTCGTGTCGACGTTCGGGATCTTGGTCTTGCGGAGGCCTTCGTCTCCGAGGAGGTCCTCGACGTCGCTCTTTCCCTTGATCACCCGGTAAGCCATGACGGCGTCGCGGTTCACCGCGATGAGGTGCTCGCCGTTGGTCACCAGCACGTCGCCGCCGTTGCCGCCTTCGTGGCCTTCCTCGGCAGACAGGCGGTCGACGAGCGCGATGGTCGACGCGAGGGCCGTACGCACGTGCTCCGGGGCCACGTTCTCGTCGTTCACGTGCCCGGCGTCGTGGAGGAACGACAGCAGCAGGTAGAAGAAGAGCTCACTGTCCGTGTCGCCGCGTACGTTCCTCCGCAAGAAGTCCGGCTGAGACTCCAGGAGCCGCTCGCGCAGCGAGGCGAACCCGAGGATGGTGCCCGTCGCAGCGAACAGCCACTGGCGGTACCTGAAGGGATGCGTGTTCTCCGTTCGCAGGTTTCCCACGGTCGGGCGACGAACGTGCCCGATGAGCGCGTCCGTCCGAACCGTGCGTGTCACCTCGGCGAAGTCGATGACCTCGCGCTCGTCCAGCGGGCGACGGCGCAGCAGCACCTCACCCGCCTGGTAGAAGCCCACGCCCCATCCGACGGGGCTCGATGGGTCGTTCTCGAACGTGCGCAGGCTCGGCGTCAGCTCCAGCACCCTCGCACCGAGGTCCGCCCGGTTGCCGATGAAGCCGAACATGCGCGCCATGAGAGGATCTTGATGTGCCCGGACGCCGGGAACAAGCCGCCCAGCTTCCGCAACGCGATTCGATTCCCGAACGACGCTGCGTCTTTGGTTGGACAAAGGGGCCCCGCGCCGGGAACGACGTCAAGCCGCTCGGCCGGTCGGGCCACCGCAAACCTTGCATGGCCCCTCACACATGGCGCGCAAGCCCTCTGCCGAGCGGCGATTTCCGCCACGCGTCCGCGTCGTGGCGTGGTGGCGCCCGGCGCTCGAAGCACGCCGAGCTTCGCCACGGCGCAGGGACACGCCGGCCCCGGTCCCGTGCTTGCCCGGGTCCGCCGCGTCCTGGTAGCAGGTGCCCGATGAACGACGGCCAGTTTCGCGAAGCTCTTCTCGCCATCATGGAGCGGAAGGATCACTGGGCGTGGTCGGCGTTCACCCGCGGCCTCGTCCCCTCCGAGCGCCTGCACGTTCACTTCGAGCAGGAGTACGAGGTGTACGTTCGGGACTTCCCGGTTCTGGTGGCCCGCGCCTACGTCGCGTGTCCGATCGCCACCGTTCGGCGCGAGCTCGTCGAGAACGTCTACGAGGAGGAGACCGGGGGTCTCGTCGCCGGGCGACCCCATCCGGAGCTGTTCCTGGAGGTTCCGCGCGCGCTCGGAATGGATCTGTCGCGATTCGACGATGTCGTGCTGCTCCCCGGGTCCGCGTCGTATCGAGCGGTGCTCGACCGCCTCACGCAACACGAGGGATGGGACGTTGCCGCCGCGGTCACGACGCTCTTCGTGGAGGGCACGCGCTTCGAGCGAGGCGAGCTGGATCCCGCAGCCGAGCGGCGGCCCGAACCGCCTCTCGACCGGCACCCGCTGGTGCTCCATTACGGCCTCCCCGAGAAGGCGCTCGAGCTGACGCGGGCGCACCGCGCGGTCGAGGGACAGCACCGTGCCGCGGCCTGGCGCGTGCTGCTGGACCACGTCGAGGTCGGCCGTCGAACCGTCGTCGCCGACGCGGTCGAGGCGGCGCTCCACGCCTGGCTCGGCTACCGGGACGAGGTGGCGAGCGCCTGCGGCATCGCACGCGACGGCAACGGCGAGCCCGTCAGGGCGCCAGGCGGCTGAGCATCCTCGGAAACGGGATCGTCTCTCGCACGTGCTTGAGGCCGCAGATCCACGCGACGCAGCGCTCGACACCGAGGCCGAAGCCCGCGTGGGGGAACGTGCCGTAGCGCCGAAGGTCCAGGTACCACTCGAACGCCGGCCGCGGGAGCGCGTGCTCGACGAGCGCAGCCTCGAGTCGCGAGAGGTCGTCCTCGCGCTGCCCTCCGCCGATGATCTCGCCGTATCCCTCGGGCGCGAGCACGTCCATGCACGCTGCCAGGTCCGGGTTGGCCGGGTCACGCTTCATGTAGAACGCCTTCAGCGTCGCGGGGTAGTGGTGGACGATGACGGGGCGGTCGAACGCCTCGCTGATCACGGTCTCCTCGTCCGCGCCGAAGTCATCCCCCGGCCGCGCGTCCTTTCCCGCCTTGCGCAGGATCTCGATGGCCTCGTGGTACGTGATTCGCGGAAAAGGGGGCCGGGTCGCCTGCAGTCGCGTGGTGTCGCGCTCGAGTTCGGCGAGCTCCGCAGCACGCTCGGCCAGGACGCGTGAAACGACGTCGGACAGGAACGCTTCGGCCAGGTCCATGTCGCCCTCGATGTCCATGAACGCGACCTCCGGTTCCACCATCCAGAACTCGGCCAGGTGTCGCCGCGTCTTGCTCTTCTCGGCCCGGAAGGTGGGTCCGAAGCAGTACGCCTTCCCGAACGCAGCGGCGGCGGCCTCCATGTAGAGCTGGCCGGACTGTGTCAGGAACGCCGGTTCCCCGTGGAAATCGGTCTGGAACAGCGTGCTCGTGCCCTCGCAGGCGTTGGGCGTGAAGATGGGCGCGTCGACCAGGGTGAAGCCACGCCCGTCGAAGAAGTCCCGGATGGCCGTGATGATGCTGTGGCGGACCCGGAGGATCGCGTGCTGCCGCCGGCTCCGGAGCCACAGATGGCGATGGTCCATCAGGAAGTCGGTGCCATGCTCCTTGGGCGAGATGGGGAAGTCCGTCGCGGCGCCGAGAACGTCGAAGCGCTTGACGCCGATCTCGTACACGCCCGCCTGCTTCGGATGAGCGCGAACCTCGCCCACCAGCTCGAGCGACGTCTCCTGCCCGAGAGCGCCGGCTCGCGCGAAGTCGTCAGCCGAGACGTCTCCCGCGAACACGATGCACTGCACGATGGCCGCGCCGTCGCGCAGCTCGAGGAAGTGAACCTTCTTCGAGCTGCGCATGTTGTAGAGCCAACCTCTGAGGGTGACTTCCTTCCCGACGTGGTCGCCGAGGTCGGGGATGCTGACGAGGCCCATCGTTTTTCGGGCGAATAGCTCATTTTCGGGGGCCGTGTGCTAGCCTCCCGGCGAGATGTCCATGCAGGTTCCCCGGCGATCCTCCATCCACGCGAGTTTGCAACACTTTCAGTCCCGAGCCGTGATCGCCTTGGCGGTCGCGGCGAGCTTCGGTTGTGCCGCCGTGTACCCCGAGATTGCGACGCCGCTTCGCGACGCGCCGCACGGTCGGGAGCTCTCGCCGCCCGCGCCGGACGACATGTACTACATCGAGTTCAAGTCGGCGGAGATCCCCGAACTCACGCGCGACGGTCGCAAGTGGGACAAGATCGGCGGAGACGCGCCCGACCCGTTCGCCAAGATCCTGGTCGACGATCGCGAGCTGGTGCGCACGCCGGTGCAGGCGAACACGCTCACGCCCTCCTGGCCGGATCAGAAGCGACGGAACTACAGGGTGGCGCCGGGGGCTCAGATTCGCATCGAGGTGTGGGACTCGAACCCGATCAACAACCATCCCATCTGCGTGAAGAAGCTGTCGTCGCTCTCGGGCGAGGCCGACGAGCACGGCGAGGTGGCGCTGGTCTGCGACAGCGGTGCCCGCGTGACCCTGAGGGTAGAGGCAGCCCGCCCGAAGGTCGGGCTCGGTCTGTTCTACGAGCTCCGCACCCGGGACATCTTCGTCACGCGGGTGATCGCGGATTCCCCGGCCGGCCGTGCGGGCCTGGAGGGCGGGGACCAGATCGTCAAGATCATGGGACAGGACACCCGTGACATGGACGGGGGCAAGGCGAAGAGCCTCGTGAACGCGAACGCGACGATGGGAGTGACCCTCACCATCAAGAAGAAGGCGAACGGCGACGTCGCCGACGTCGTCCTGAAGGAAGGCCCGATCTACGCCACGGGGTCCGAGGGCGTGAAGCTCTAGTGACGGCGCGCGCGACGCCGTCGGCGTTCGACCTCGCCGCACGGGAGTCCGCCGTGGTGGTGGCGCACGCGGCGGACACCTTCCTCGTGACGGGCTCGGATCGCGTCGGCTGGCTGCAGGGCTTGCTCACCTGCGACGTCGCGAGCGTCGTACCCGGGTCGGGCGCCTGGAGTCTGCAGCTCACGCGCACGGGGAAGATCCTCTCCGTCGTCGACGTCGTCAGCGACGGCGAACGTCTCCTGCTGGGGGCCGCGCCGGGCTCGGGCGCCGGTCTCCGAGAGCTCCTGTCGGGTCATCTGATCATGGAGGACGCGGAGGTGACCGAGGGCCGCACCGAGTACGAGTGGGTTCGGGTCCACGGGCCGCTTTCGGGACCGGCGCTCGCCGCCGCGCGAGACGCCGGTGCCGTGGCCGTGGGCGCCATCGACTGGACCGGTCTCGGGGGCGGTGCGGTCGTCGCGCGGGGCTCGCGCATGAGCGTCGTCCGGGACGCGCTGCGCGAGGCCACGAGGGCCGTGGAGGGCGACGCCGCCGACTGGGAGCGGCTGCGCGTCGAGAGGTTCGTTCCGGAGTGGGGCAAGGACTTCGACCACGCGGCGACACCGCACGAAGCGACGCTCGAGCGGCGCGCGGTGTCCTGGACCAAGGGCTGCTATCTCGGCCAGGAGGTCGTGTGCACCCTCGACATGCGGGGCAAGCTGCGCAGGACGCTGGCGGCGCTGGCCCTGGACCACGAGGACGTGCCACCCGTGGGCGCCACCGTCACAGACGGCCAGGACGTCGAGGTGGGCAGCGTGACGAGCGCCGTGTACAGCGGCGTCCTGGGTGCGCCGCTGGCGCTGGCCCGCGTGGCCGCGAAGTACGCCTCGGCGGGCACGCGGTTGGCGGTCGGCGCTCGGCCCGCGTCGGTCGCCGGCACGCCCGTCTGACGTGGTAACGTGGGGAGCGGCATGGGCGAAGTCGACCCGACTGGAGCGCGACGATCCCCGGGCGGCTGGTTGATCGCCGAAGGCGCGCTGGGGCTCGTCGGCGGGACGCCGATGGTCCGGCTGGCGCGCGTCGGCTCGGGCGGGGCGACCGTGTATGCCAAGTGCGAGTTCAAGAACCCCGGCGGCAGCGTGAAGGATCGGCCGGCGCTCGCCATGGTGCTCTCGGCCGAGAAGCAGGGACAGGTAGCTCCCGGGGCGACGCTGGTCGAGGCCACCAGCGGCAACACGGGGATCAGCCTCGCGATGATCGCAGCGGTGCGCGGGTACCGATGCGTCCTCGTGATGCCCGAGGACATGAGTCTCGAGCGTCGCTACGTGCTCAGGGCCTACGGCGCCGAGATCGAGCTCACTCCGGCGATCGACGGGATGGTCGGCGCCGTCGACCGCGCCCGGGCCATCGTCGCGCAGACTCCCGGAGCCTTCATGCCGAGCCAGTTCGACAACGCGGCGAACCCCGACAGTCACGCCGTGAGCACCGCCGAGGAGATCCTCGAGCAGATGGGCGGCGAGGTGGCCGCGTTCGTCGCCGGAGTCGGCACGGGCGGGACGCTCACTGGCGTCGGGCGCGTGCTGAGGGAGCGGATCGGAAAGGACGTGAAGCTCGTCGCCGTCGAGCCCGCGAACAGCGCGGTGCTCAGCGGGCGTGAGCCTGGCCTGCATGCGATTCAGGGGCTCGGGGCCGGGTTCGTGCCGAGCATTCTCCGCCGCGACCTCATCGACGAGATCATCGTCGTCAGCGACGTCACCGCGGAGCGCATGGCACGCCGCCTGGCGCGAGAGGAAGGACTCCTCGTGGGCCCGTCGTCGGGCGCCAACGTGAGCGCGGCGACAGACGTCGCGGCGCGCCTCCCGGGCGGCAACGTCGTGACGGTTCTCTGCGACTCCTGCGAGCGTTACCTCTTCTGAGGCTGCGGCGCCCTACGGGAAGCCGCCGCCAC
>CAZARU010000070.1:0-35505 GCA_964487605.1 uncultured Polyangiaceae bacterium | reverse complement strand
ATGCGAGACCTCGAGACCATCGAGGCCGCGTTGACGATCGCCGAAACGGGTCACCTGGTCTTCGCCACCTTGCACACGAACTCCGCGGTGCAGAGCGTCAACCGGGTGATCGACGTGTTTCCGCCACACCAGCAGCCACAGGTTCGCGCGCAGCTCTCCTTCGTCCTCGAAGGCGTGATCAGCCAGCTCCTTCTGCCCAGGGCCGGAGGACCTGGCCGGGTACTCGCGCTCGAAGTGCTGGTGCCGAACGCGGCCGTCCGAAACCTCATCCGCGAGGACAAGGTGCACCAGATCTACTCGCAGATGCAGGTGGGTCAGGCGAAGTACGGCATGCAGACGCTGAACCAGTCGCTGTTCTCGCTCTACGCGCGCCGCCTGATCACCCTGGAGGAGGCGATGGGCCGCAGCAGCGAGCCCGACGAGCTCCACACGATGATCGAGGGCAAGGCCGAGACGAAGTCCCCGCGCTGACCGCGCGCCTCTGTACTTGGGCTCGAAGCCGTTCTAGAACCCGCCCCATGCATCCCCTCGGGAGGAGATCGGTGCGGAGGCGGCTCGCGCGAGCGCTCGCCGGCGCGACGGCATGCACGGCGCTGGCGAGCACGTCCATGGCCGAGTACGGAACGTCGGAGCCGCCGCCGCCCGCGGAGCCGTGGTACGACGCGTTCGCGCTGCGGGCCTTCGCCGACGGCTACGCTTCGTTCAACTGGGCCGTGCCGAAGCCCCAGGATCGCGGCAACACGACGCGCGCGTACGACGGCGCCCATGGCTTCGCGTTGAGCTGGGTCGGCGTGGACGCGGCGTACGATCCCGATCCCGTGGGCGGCGCCCTGAGCTTGCGCCTCGGACCGACGGCGGAGACGTACGCCGCGAGCTGCTTCAGCGCGGGAGCCGCACCGTGCGACTCCGAGGTCGGACTCGGGCTGGTCAAGCAAGCCTACGCGTCGTGGAAGCCGGGTGGCCCCGAGGGGCGCCTCACGCTGGACTTCGGCAAGTTCGACACGGTCTACGGGGCCGAGGTCGCGGAGAGCCAGGACGGGTTCAACTACTCGCGCGGCGTCGTCTACTGGTACGCGCAGCCGCTCTTTCACACGGGCCTGCGAGCCGCCATCGAGCTCTCTCCGACGCTGACCGCGAAGGTGCTCGCGGTGAACGGTTACAACAACTCGATCGACAACAACGTCGGGAAGACCTTCGGCGTACAGCTCGCGGTGGAGCCGAGCGACTCCTTCGCGCTCTACCTGGGGTGGCTCGGCGGCCCCGAGCAGGACGACGCGGTGCTCCTCGATTGCGACGATGGCGAGGCCTACGACTCCGTGCTCGGCGGGTGCGCGCCTTCACCGGGCGCTCCCGGCGGCGCCGAGGTCGTCGACCAGGGCGGGGCCAACTCGTTCGAAGCCTGGCGGCACCTGGTGGATCTGGTGATCGCATTCGACGCCACGGACGACTTCTCGCTCGTCGCCAACGCCGACGTCGTCTTCGAGGGCGTCCGCGCGCCCGACGCGAGGACGCTCGGCGTGCGGGTGGACCAGCAGATGGTGTGGGGCGCCATGCTCGGCACCCGCTACCAGTTCGACGAGACCTGGGCCGCCGCATTGCGCGGCGAGTACCTGGCGGACGCCGAGGGCCTCACCGGGCTCGGTTCGGGGTTCGCGATGACGACCGGGACGCTCACCCTCGAGGCCGCCCCCACCGAGAACCTGGTGCTGCGCCTGGAGCAGCGGGCCGACGTCGTGCTCGAGTCCGACGGGAGCAAGAAGATCTTCCCCAAGGGAGAGCGCGACGCGACGGACTCCCTCATGACGACGACCCTCGGCGTGGTCGTCACGACGAACTGACGCCCTCGTCGTCTCCTTTTTCGACGCAGCGCGTCCTCCCGTTGCGGAGGCGAAACATTGCGGAAATCACCGCCGGGGTTCACTCGCGGCCGTGAACGCCGGCCCGGTGTGGCCCGAAGGAGAGGTCCCCACGATGCGAACGAGCAAGCTACTCACCCAGAATCTGGTCGTTGCCGCCATCCTCGGTGGCACCGTCGCGGCCTCGGCCCAGGAGGCGCCTGCGGCAGAAGCGGCGCCCCCGACGCCGGCCGCACCCCCCGTCGCTGCCGAACCAACGCCCACCCCGCCCCCCGCGGCGGAGCCCGCGGCGCCCCCGGTCGCTGCGGCTTCCACGGACGCCCCAGCGGCAGCGCCGGAAGCGGCGCCCGCGGAGGAGGAGGCCGATGGCCCGGCCGCGTGGATCCGGTTCGACGCGGACAACCTCGGCACGCAGTTCTGGGCCGGCGCCACCAACGACGTCGGCGGGATCCCGATCGCCTCCGACATCTACATCGGTGACCTCGGCGGAACCGCTCCGGTCGCAGAGTTCGATCTCGGCGTCGCCATCACCGCAGGCGACCTCGCGCTCGTACCCATGGTCGGCGTCGCCTTCTCGTTCACCACCCAGACCGCGGCGCAGCTCGTCGCCCCTCAGCTCTTCACGATCTTCAACCCCGATGCTCCGATCTACTTCGAGTCGTGGATCCAGGGCTTCCTCGGCTCGGTGTTCCACGAGGGCACTGCGAGCACGCTCTACACGCGGAACTTCCTCCTCTACAAGGCGACCGACGACTTCAGGATCGGCCCGCACATGGAGCTGACCTACGCCCTGAACGACGCCGCCAAGGTGAACGACGAGGCAATGGTGAGCCTGCAGGCCGGCGGAGCCGTCATGTACAACGCCCACGGCGACTGGGCGGGTTCGATGATCCTCTACCTGGGCACCGAGACGCAGAAGCACTCGCAGGCGGGTGACAAGCTCGTCGGGCGCCTCACGTACCTGCACTACTTCTGAGGCGCGCGGTCGTTCCGCCGCGGGGGCGCCACACGATCACCTCGTTTCGGCAGCCTGCTTCAGGTCGGGATGGCCCGACTGGATGCGCCGGAGATCGGCGACGTAACCCTTGCCGCGGCGGTCACCTGCAGCGGCGAGGGCACGTGCTGCGAGCACCTTCAGTGCGAAGGGCGCGGCATCGGGAGGGAGTTCGAGCTGCGCCGCGCGCACGTTCGCCTCGGCGACCCGCCCCGCGGCGGCGTCCACGAGGGTGGCGAGCCACTTCGACATGGGGCCCAGGACGTTCGAATACTGCGCGACCAGGCTCTTCGCGTGGGACGCCTGCTCGTTGGCGACCAGGACGTAGACGTGTTCGATGAGGGAACGTGCCGTCGTCGTCCCTTGGTTGAAGGCGGCCGTCGAGACCTTCACCGCATCGGCAGCCTTGCCCTCGTAGCGGAGCAGACGCGCGACGCGTAGCGCGTGGACGGGGCGCGCGGCGGCCGCGCCCATGCCGTCGACCAGCGCTCGAGCTCCCGCGAGATCTCCGGTGTCCAGCGCCGCGTCGAGGGCGACGATCTCGCCCCACGGCGCGGACGGCCTGGCGAAGACGGCGCGTGCCTCGGCGATCGGATACTCCCTGCCCGTCGCGACGCCGAGGGACGCGCCCAGCGCCGCCAGATCTCCCGCCTTGGCGGCGTCGCCCAGGGACGCGAGGGCGTCGGACAGCTCCGCGGTGTCGAGCGTCTCGTAGGCGGCGGCTGCTCTGACGACGGCGACCTCCGGCGACTTCGGATCGAGCTGATCGATCGCGCTCTTGGCGTCGTCGAGGCGGCCACCCACCAGAGCGACGCGCGACGCCAGGACCCGGGCACGCGGGTACACCGCCGAGAACTGAAGGGCTCGCAGCGCCGCCGTCCGCGCAAGGGCGTCATCACCGCTCCCGAGCGCCAGGAACCCGAGCCACACCGCCATTCCCGGACTGTAGGCGAGCGGAATGGCCTTCTTGATCGCCAACGTCGCCTTCGCATGATCGCCACCCGACTGCGCCACCACGGCCTCGACGAACAGCGGCACGGTGGCAAGAGGTGCCGGCAGCTCGGCGCTTTCGGCATCGGTGAGCTTGGCCGACGCGGCGAGCGCCTCGGCATGATCGCCGAGGACCCAGGCGAGGGCGCCGAGCGCCTTGGATGCGGGACGATCGCCGAGCGCCTTGCGCGCGGCGTCGACCGCCGGCTTCGCCTTCTCGGGCCCCAGCTCCAGCAACGCCGCGTTCGCGAAGAGGAGCTGCGCGGCAAGCAGCCCGGCGTCGAGCTTCGTGGCCGCCTCGTAGCGCTCGAGCGCACGGTCGTCCCCGGCGCGCTCGAGCACGGCGCCTGCGGCGAGCTGGTACATCGCGTCGTTGCCCGCGACCTTGTCCCACTTCGGTAGCAGCGCCGCAGCCCCGGCGAGATCCCCCTCCGCCAGGAACGACGCGATGCGCCCGTAGACGTACTCGGGCTCTGGGACCTCCAGCGTCTTGCAGCGGTGGATGGCGTTGTCGATGCCGACGGGATCACCGGGCAGCAACAGCGCGCCCAGAACGCGGTTCTGCAGCCAGAGCTTGGCGGCACGCTGGCTGCGCGAGTCGAGATCGAACATCCGCGAGAGCTTCTCGTCGGTCGCCCGCAGGTCGCCGGGCTTTGCCCCCGCCAGCAGCCCCTGAACCTCGTCACCGAGCGCAACCGCGGCGGCCGCGCGCTGCGCCTTCACGGAGCGCGCGTAGGCGTAGCCGCCGCCGCCGGCGCCCACCGCCAGCACGGTGGCCAGACCGAAGACCCAGGTTCCGCGCGCCTTCGTGCGAGGCGCGGCCTCCCAGGCCGGGGCCGCGCCGCCGGTAGGCTCGAAGATCCCCACGGCGGCGAGGTTCTCGAGGATCGTTGCCGCGTCCGGGATCGGTGCGTCGTCGAACCGGAGCACCGGCTTCGCATCGGGGGGCGGAAGCGAGCCGCGGCGCCCCTCGACACGCTCGGCGGCAGGCGCGCCGAACGGTGCCGCGCTCGGGCCGGCCATGGGCGACCCTCCAAACGGTGCCGCGCTCGGGCCGGCCATGGGCGACCCTCCGAACGGTGCCGGGGTCGGGGCAGGTTCGGACGGCGCGAAGAAGGAAGGGGCCGTGGGCGGCGACGCCGGTACCGCGTGCACGGCCGGGGAGAAGCTCGGTGCCGGCGCGACCGGAGCAGGCAGCCGCCCGCGCGGCAGCGTCGCCTCGTCCTCGAACGGGTCGTCGCTGGGAGCGAACGTCGGCGGGGGAATGCTGGTTTGCTTGGGGATGGTGCGGGAGACTTCGCCGGCAACCGCCTGGGGCCCGACGCGTTGCTGAAGCGCCACGTACACGACCGCGCGGTCGTGCCAGAGGGCGGTCTCCGCGTCGCGCTGGCCCAGCTGAATGGCGCGGCCAAGGACCTTCTCGGCGCGCACGGCGTCACCCCGTCGCAGCAGGACCTCCCCCAGGAACCTGAAGGGGCGGCCGTCGTCGGGGCGCGCCTTCCCCGCGGTCACCAGGGCGGCCTGCGCCTCGGCGAAGAGGTCCGCGTCCAGATACATCCGGCCGATGCCGAGCATGACGTCGGCGTCGTCGCGCAGCCAGGTTTCCGCGCTGGCGCCGACCTCGCGGATGAGGTCCACGTTCCGGTGGACGCTGAGGTGCGAGCACAGCGCGAGCGTCGTCTCCGCGTCGGGATTCGCGCGCCAGCGCGCCACGAGCTCGTCGAGGGCACCCATGGGGGGCCAGAGAATACTCACAGGTCGGCGAAACCTGTACGGAGATCCGCTCTCCGAGCGAACGTCGCGTGGCAAGCCGGCCGGATTGGGCTAGGGTGCGCTCGCCGGTCGCGCATGTGTGGAGTCTTCGGAGTCTACGGTCATCCCGAAGCGGCAAACCTGACGTACTTGGGGTTGCACGCGCTGCAGCACCGTGGACAGGAGAGCGCCGGGATCGCGACGACGAAGAGCGGGCAGCTCGCGCTCCACCGGGGAATGGGCCGCGTCGTGGACGTCTTCCCGCCGGACCAGCTCGACAAGCTCGAAGGCCTCGCGTCCATCGGGCACGTCCGGTACTCGACGGCCGGCGGCTCGTTTCTCAAGAACGCGCAACCACTCGCGGTGGACTACTCTCGCGGATCCATCGCGCTCGCCCACAACGGCAACCTCACGAACGCCGACGCGATCCGGGAGAAGCTCGAAGCGCGCGGCTCGATCTTTCAGAGCGCCGGCGACACCGAGGTGATCGTGCACCTGGTGGCGATGAGCAAGCAGCGCGCCGCCGAGGATCGTGTCGCCGACGCCCTGGGGCAGGTCGAGGGTGCCTATTCCCTCGTGTGCCTCACCGAGCGCTCCCTCATCGCGGTGCGCGATCCGATGGGGATCCGACCGCTGTGTCTCGGTCGCGTTCGCGGCGAGCACGAGGCCTACGTCGTGGCGAGTGAGCCCTCGAGCTTCGACCTGATCGATGCGGAGCTCCTGCGGGAGATCGATCCGGGCGAGATGATCGTCCTCGACGAGAAGGGCCTGCGTTCGCTTCGCCCCTTCAGTCGCGCCGCGAAGAAGACCTGCATCTTCGAGTACGTCTACTTCGCCCGACCGGACTCGCTCATCGATGGCATCAGCGTGTACGAGGCGCGCAAGAGCCTCGGTCGCGCGCTCGCGCGAGAGCAGCCGGTGGACGCCGACGTGGTGATCCCCGTGCCCGACTCCGGAGTACCCGCGACGATCGGCTACGCGCAGGAGTCGGGGATGCCGTTCGAGATGGGGCTCGTGCGCAGCCACTACGTGGGGCGGACGTTCATCGAGCCCCAGCAGAGCATCCGGCACTTCGGCGTTCGGCTGAAGCTGAATCCGGTGACGGCCGCCCTCGCCGGCAAGCGCGTGGTCGTCGTGGACGACTCCATCGTGCGGGGGACGACGAGCCGCAAGATCGTCAAGATGCTCCGAAACGCGGGGGCGAAGGAGGTCCACATGCGGATCTCGAGTCCACCGACGGCGTGGCCCTGTTACTACGGAATCGACACGCCGACGCGGAAGGAGCTCATCGCGTCGAGCCATTCGGTCGACGAGATCAATCAGTACATCACGAGCGACAGCCTCGCGTACCTCTCGGTCGAGAGCCTGGTGGCCGGGGTGACGGCCGCCCGGCGCGACCAGAAGCCCAGCGAGAACGGCAGGGCGCTGCCCGTCGTGTCCGAAGCGCCGTTCTGTCACGCCTGCTGGACGGGGCAGTACCCCATCGAGTTCCACCCCCATCCCCGCTCCCGCCAGATGCGGCTCCTCGAGCCCTGACGCAGCGTCAGCGCCGCTTCGCGAGCCATTCCCGGACGGCGCGGTTCAGCGCATCGGCTGGCGAGTGCGGGTCCACCGGGATGGCCTCACCGAACATGCGCTCGAGCGCGTGCTTCGCGTAGAAGCGCACGAGCGGATACTCGTTCCTCATCTGCGACGCGACCGCGTCTGCCAGGAACGTGGCTCGACGCGCGCCGGCGATGCCCACCGCGGCTGCCTGCTCGTGCGCCTTGCCTCGCTCGAGCGTCGCAGCCAGGACGTTGACGTGGAGGTTCGAGCCGTAGAGCGCGCGAAGGGCCTTGCGATCGTACTTGCGGGGCCACCATTGCTCCATCGTGTCCAGGAGGGACGTGACGGTCGCGTCTTCGTGACAGATGGCGCACTCGAGGGGGCGATCGCGCTCCACGCGGTCGCGATCCGCCGGGGATCCGATGCGATGATAGCGCGTGAGATCGTAGGCCAGGCCCAGGTTCTTGCGCGGCATGTGGCACGAGAGGCACGCGCTCCCCTCGCCCACCACGTCGTGACGCGTGTGCGACGCCAGGTCGGCCGTGAACCGGGGCTCGTCGTGGCAGGTCGTGCACACCGTGTTGCCCGACACGGTCGCGAGGCGAGCGAGATGGCCGCGGTCGTCCTCGGCGTGTGGGTCGTGACAGGTCGAACAGGCCATCGCCTGCGCGCAGCCCCCGAGAAGGAAGTCGCGCGCCTCGCCGGAGTTGACGTTGCTTCCGCCGGGATTCGACGCGCGGCCACCGCCCTCCCAGGTGTGCGGATAGCGCGTGAAGAGCACGGTGTGACAGCGCGCACACGCCCGGTTCTGTGCCTCCGCTTCCGTGATGAGGCGATCGCCAGGGCCGCGCACACGGAAGAACGAGCTCCGTGGTTCGAAGGTCGGCAGCACCGCGGGACTGTCCACGTGCTCGCGCGCACCGCCGTGGCACGCCTCGCAGCCGATCCCGAGCTCGACGAGGTGGGGCTCGTCGAAGTGCCTTCTGGTCGCGAGCATGGCGGCCTGCAGGGCAACGCGGGGGTCGGCCTCATCGCTGCCCATCGGCTCCGCGCCGAGACGTTCCAGCTCCGCCTCGACTCGCTCCACCAGGTCGGCGGGACGCGTGATCTCGTAGCTCACGGCCCGGTCGGGAGGCAGGTCCACGCTGGCCGAGCCCTGGAACGCGGGGAAGCCCGGCCCGTGAAGGTCGTCGAGCAGCGAGGAGAATTGGGGCACCGTGTTGTGGCAGAACACGCAGGTCGTGCGCCACTTCGGTCCGGGTCGCAGCTCCGGACGCTCCGGGCTCATCACCGAGTAGCCCTTGTACCGCAGCGTCGCGTCGAACCGCAGGAAGGAAACCGGCAGGATTTGCTCGTCTCCGAGCGCGCCGCTCCACGAGTTGGCGCTTCCCACCTCCACCCCCGCAAAGTCTTCGCGATACCGTCCCCCGATGACCTTCGTGACCCGATGGACGGAGCGAGCTCCACCGGCGGTCAGGGTCACGTAGCGCTGGCCCTGGTTCGTCGAAAGGATCGCCTGGTCGCCCATGAACGAGAGCGCGCGCCCATCGAACGGAGTGTCGAGGTGCGCACGGTTCGCGGCGCGTGTCATGCGGCGCATGGGAGAGCTCGACCAGCGCGCGTGCAGCGCTGCGTGACATCGCGAACAGCTGTCGGATCCCGCGTAGTCCTCGGGGAGAACGTTGCTCTGGACGAGCGGGCGGCCACCGGCGCCTCGGTGGACGGGCGCGGGAGTCGTCGCGCACGCGAAGGACAGCGCGACCGCGAGGGTCGTGGCAATGCGCTCGAGCGGCACGACGAACGACCGTAGACCCGTTCGCGACGGGACGTCATCACCGGCAGCCGGCAGACGGGGTTTGAGACTTTTCCGGGGCGGCACTACGCTCCGCGTGGACGCATGCTGGAACGGTTGCCGGACAGGGTGTCGGTCTACGAGGTGTCACCTCGAGACGGCCTGCAGAACGAGGCACAGCCCGTGGCTCTGGAGGCCAAGCAGCGCCTGGTTCGCGCGCTCATCGCCGCGGGACTGCGACGAGTGGAGCTCACCAGCTTCGTCTCGCCGCGCTGGATTCCCCAGCTCGCGGACGCCGACGAGCTGGTCCGCCTGATCGCCGCCCCGGCGGGCGTGACGCTGTCCGCGCTCTGCCCCAACGCGAAGGGATTCGAACGCGCGCGGGCCGTCGGGCTGGGCGAGATCGCGGTCTTCTTGTCGGCCAGCGAGACCCACAACCGGAAGAACACGAACAAGTCGGTGGAGCAGTCGCTGGAGGTCTTCTCGGAGGTCGTGGAGCCAGCCCTGGCGGAGGGGATGCGCGTCCGGGCGTACGTGTCCACGGTGTGGGGGTGCCCCTACGAGGGGGACGTCGACCCCGCCAGGTGCCTCGAGATCACGAAGGCCCTGCTGGAGATGGGGTGCTACCAGGTGTCGCTGGGGGACACGATTGGCGTGGGCACGCCGCTGCAGACGAAGAAGATCTGCGAGCTGATGCTGGCTTCGATTCCGCACGAGCGCATCGCCCTGCACTTCCACGACACGCGAGGGACGGCGCTCGCGAATGCCCTGGTCGGCCTCGAAGTGGGGATCCGGGACTTCGACGCGTCGGTCGCGGGGCTCGGCGGTTGCCCGTACGCCCCCGGCGCTGCGGGAAACCTGGCCACGGAGGACCTCGTCTACATGCTCCACGGCATGGGCGTCGAGACGGGAATCGACCTCGACTTGCTGCTGGAAGCGGGCCGCGTGGCCGAAGCCGTCGTCGGGCGCCGCCTACCGGGGAAGGTCCATCAGGCGGGCGCCTTCAAGCTGCGCTCGTGATCCCGCTCACTCCCGCCGCTCGCCGTCCGGAAGACGAACACCGGCGATGCGCCCGACGGCCTCCCGCGCCTTCCTGACGGCTCGATCCATCTGTCGCGTGAAGACGCTGGCGACCAGCGTCCGCATCGCGGGACGATAGAGCTTCTCGAAGCCCGCAACCTTGGGCAGCCACTCCGAAGTGACCGGCGTCAGGTATCCCGGCAGGATGTGCGTTCGGAACAGCGCGATGAACCGGGCGGCAATCGCGCCCAGATCGTCCTGGAGCTGCTGGAGCTCCCGGAGGGCGACGTCCGCGGGCACGCCGCGCTGCACCAGAACCGCGCCGAACTCGAGGAGGTTCGGGCTCGCCACCCAGTAACCCTCGCCGTCGGCATCCAGAATCCCCGTGTCGAGCGCCTTCTTCCGCAGGCCGTCGTCGGCGAAGCCGGGGAACCTCGCCACGAGCTCCTCCTTCCGGAGATGCACCGGCTCGTCGTCGCTCCAGGGCGCCGCGAGGATGCGCTCGTACCCCAGCAGCTCGTCTATCCCCTGCCCCTGCTCCCACATTCTCACGATCTCGCCGATCCCGGCGAGCGAGAAGCCGCGGACCTGCAGGCGCTCGATGGTGATGAGCCGATTCACGTGCGCCTCGGAGTAGTACCCGACCCGCCCCACGAGCTTGGGCGCGGGGAGCAGCGCCTTGGTCTGGTAGAGCCGCAGCGTGCGTATCGTCGTGCCCGTTCGCTGCGCGAGCTCTTCGATGGTCATTCCCGGGGACTCATCGCCTCCGGCAGACACGCTGACCGCCGACGGTGTCGAGTCGCGATCTCCTTCCGTGTCCGGTACCGACGTCATCGCATGAGGCTACTTTCCCGACGTTCACGTCGCAACGTGGCGCCCGGCGCTTCAGCTTCCCGCGCGGCACACGAGCCGCGTGAAGTACACCTGGAAGCGTCCCTCTCGCTTGTCCTCGAAGAGCACGCCCACGTCGCCGTCGGGGCCGAACGCCGGCACCGGCGCGAGGCTGTCCTCCGGGGCATTGGTGACGCGCGCTTCGGCGGTGATCGGCTCCAGATCGGCCGAGAGCATCTTCGTGTAGAGCTCGAAGTTGCCGTGCCGTTCGTCCGCCCAGACGAGCAGCAGGCGATCACCGAGCGGCAGGACGCCGACGTCACGCACGAACGTCGGGCTCGTCGCGACGGGGCGTTCAGGCACGACGATGGTGCCGTCCTCGTCGAGCGCCGCCGCCCACACCGAGTTGCCCGGCGCCCCGCCGGGCGCGCGCGTCTCCCAAGCGATGACGTAGCGACCGCCGTTGAACGCGATGGTGGGAAAGCGCCCCGCGGTCGTGACCACCGTCACCTCCCCGAGGTCACTCAGATCGTGGGAAGCGCTCCGGAACCCGACCACTTGAACCACGCCGTCGCTCATGGTGAAGGCGAACCCGAGCCCCGTCGCGCCGCGGGCGGCCGTCGCCGCTTCGTAGTTCGCATCCGCGGGCGTCACGGCGACGACGTCGCCCAGCATCGTGCCGTCGATGCCGATGCGGCGCGCATGAATGCGATACTGTCCGAAGGATTGCTCGTCGTCCTGCCACGAAGCGATGAACTCGGCCCCGTTGAACAGGAGACTCGCGCCGAGTGAGAAGCCCGTCGTGTCCGAGAGGCGCAGATCGGGGCCGAGCTTCTGGCCCCGCTCGTCGAGGCGGTTGAAGTACACCTCCCAGTTCCCGTCGCGGCGATCCTCCCACGCCGTGCCCCAGAGGGATCCGGTCCACACGATGGGTCCGGTGAACGCGTCCCCGGCCGTCAGCGAGATCGGCTGCTCGGGGATCTCGGCTGCCGTCGAACCGTCACGGCGAAGACCCTCGACGTGGTTGCGGCTGTCCGCGCTCTGGCTCACCCGGCCGCGGTACGTCGCCGCGTAGATCCTGCCGTCGAACGCGAGCCCCCCCCGCGCCACCTGGTGGAGGTCGGACGAGACGCGTACCGCGTCGGACCCATCGGGCTCGTAGCGGGAACCGTCGTCGATGATGCCGTTGCAGTCGTTGTCCACGCCGTCACAGATCTCGCGCCCACCGGGGAAGGCCGCCGCGCTCGTATCGTCGCAGTCGTCGCCGCACGCTCCGGGTTCTCCCGCCTGGAACCCCGGCCGAGGTCCGAGGAAGCCGTCCCCGTCCTCGTCGAGGGCGAGCGCTCGGTGGATGCAGCCGCCCGTCTCGATGTCGCATCCGTCCTCGGTGCAGGGGTCGCCGTCGTCGCAGTCCAGCGGCGGCGCGGCGCGACACTCGCCGTCGTCGCAGATGGCCGGCGCGCAGGCGTCACCGGTGTCGCACTCCGAGTCGGAAATGCATCCGACGGTGACGTCGGGGGAAGGCATCCGGTCGTCGGCAGCGTCGCCCACGCTCGCGTCCTGCTCCGCGACCGCCAGGCCCGTCTTCGCGCCGCACCCCGCGGGACCTGCAGCGACCGCGACGGCGAGCAGCGCGAGCGGTCTGGCAATTCTCAGATACATCCGCCGATGCCGACGACGTCTACCGGCCGACAGACGAAGCCCGGCGGACAGTCGTCCGGCCCATCGAGCTCGCACATCTGCACGCAGATGACGCCTTGCCCGGTGCCCGTGACGCAGACGTGGCCGGGCGCGCAGTTGGCGCCGCAAGGATCGCCCTGCTTCCCGGACCCCGCCGGAGAGCACACCGTCCCGTGCTCTTCCTTGTCGCACTTGCCCATCGGATATGAGACGAACGGGTAACACGCGTCCCCGGGACCGCACTCGTTCACCGCGGACAGCGGATCGCACTCCCGGATGACGGGGTTGGGCGGTGCGTCGGGACACCCGGGATCGGTATACCGGTCGACCCCCGCGTCGAGCGGCGTCGCCGCGTCGGGCTTCTTGCCCGCGTCCTTCTTCGGCGGGTAGGGCTTGGGCCCCGCGTCGCCGGGCGGTGCGGAATCGCCGGCGCCGGCCGACGCCCCTCCGGCGCCCGGTCCGTCACCCGAAGCTTCCGTGGACACGGCTCCCCCGCAGCCGAAGGCCCAAGCGAGCGCAACGGCCGCCGACACCCAGACCCGCATGATGGGCGAGCGTAGCGAACGGCCCTTCGACCCGCCACCCGCCCCGCAGCGCCCCGATCACTTCCCTGGCTCCCAGCCGGATGGCGTTCACGCGACGTGGTACACCGCGACCCGCGATGACGAAGGTCGGGATGGCCACTGTGGCCGTGGCGCTGGCGTGTTTCGCGGCATGCAATCGCCAGGAAGCGCCGCCGTCCGGGCGTCCGGCTCGCTCCTCGCAACCCGCCGGGGACGCCAGGCCGAGGGACGGACTCCAGCCCGGGTCCTCACGCCCGAAGCGCTGCGTCGTCGAGACGCCCTCGGCGGCGCCGCCGTCGGCGAGCAAGGCGGAGTCGTGCCCGAAGGACCCGACGGGCAACCCCGAACTGCCCCGCGGCTTCGTCACCTTCGTCGAAGCGCCGGGCTCGCCACGGGTCGCCGTGGAGGTCGCACGCGAGGAGTCGCATCGCGAGCGCGGCCTCATGTATCGCACGTCGATGCCCGACGACGAAGGCATGCTCTTCTCGTGGCGGGAGAACGCTCTCCGATCGTTCTGGATGCGGAACACGTGCATCCCGCTCGACATGCTGTTCATCGCCGACGACGGGTTCATCACGGGGATCCTGGAGAACGTGCCCACCATGAACGAGGCGTCTCGAGCCATCCCGTGCCCCGCGCAGCACGTCCTCGAGGTCAACGCAGGTTGGTGTAGGAGTCACGGCGTCGAGGCGGGTCAGCGGGTCGTGCTCGACGGACCGTGAAGGCACACCCCGCGGCGGAGAGCTTGACGAACGCCCACCGCGGTGAAAAGTCTCGCGCCATGCACGCCCGCCACCTGATCTTGTCCATCCCGCTCGCCGTCGCGTGCGAGTCGAGCGCCCCCGAGCCGACGTCGAGCCCTGCCCCCGCGACCAGCGGGATGAACGCAGCCCAGCGCGCCGCCCTGCAGGCGCGCTCGCGGCCGGCGCCTGCTCCGGCCCCGACGCCGCCCGCACCCCCCGTGGCAGCCTCCCCGAGCAAGGTCGCCGCGAAGCCGGTGGCCAAGGTGCCCGTCAGCCCCGACGATCCGATGAACGGGTCGTTCACCCTCGCGCAAGCGACGTCGGGGCTGAAGGGCTCGGGCAAGCTCCTCGCGACGATCGAGACCGGCAAGGGCAAGCTCGAGTGCGAGCTCTACGAGGACAAGGCCCCGATCACCGTCGCGAACTTCGTGGGGCTCGCTCGCGGCCTGCGCCCCTGGAAGAACCCCGACGGCAAGTGGCTGAAGACGCCGGCGTACGACGGGACGGGATTTCACCGGATCATCCCGGGGTTCATGATCCAGGGGGGCGACCCGTCCGGCACGGGCGGCGGCCAGCCCGGCTACGTCATCCCCGACGAGGTCTGGGAGGGCGCCCGCCACGACACGCCGGGACAGCTCTGCATGGCCAATCGCGGCCCCAACACGAACGGCGCCCAGTTCTTCATCACCGACGGGGCCCCCGCGCACCTCGATGGCGGCTACACCATCTTCGGCCTCTGCGCGCCCCACTCGGTCATCCAGAGCATCGCCGCGGCGCCTCGCTCGGGGGACAAGGCGACCGATCCCGTGAAGATCACGAAGGTCACCGTCGCCCGGAAATAGGAGTGTAAGGTGCGGACGGGATGCTCGTTGCGAGGGACGTGGACGTGAAGCGTGGGTACCGTTCGACCGTCGGGTGGGTCTTCCTCGTCGCGCTCTGGCTCGTCGGCTGCGGCGGCGGCGCGTACGCGAAGCACTCCGCGGACGCGAGCCATGCGACGGCCACCTCCGGCGAGCCGGGCTACGCGCCCGCGGCGGGGGGAAGCTACGAGGCCGAGATCCAGGCCGACGCCGACTACGGGGGTGAAGCCGTTCCGACGTCCGCCCCCATGCGCGCCCTCGAGGGCGGCCCCGTTCCCCCGCCCGCACCGGCACCTCCGCCTGCCGAGCACCGCGTGGCCCAGCGGCAGCCGCCGAAGCAGGAGCCGGCCAAGCCGGCTGCCGGCGCGGAGGCCCCGCAGCTCGACTCCACGGAGAGCCGGGCAGACACCGCCGCGATCGCGGCGCCGCTCCTCATCTACACGGCGACGATTCATCTCGCCGTGTTCGAGACCGACGCCACGCTCGCCAGAGCGGAACGCATGGCGCGCGAGAGCGGCGGCTACCTGGTGCGCCGCGACGACAAGTCGATCGTCTTCCGGGTGCCCTCGCGGAAATTCCAGGCCGTGATGGAGAGCGTGGGCGAACTCGGAGACGTCCTGCACCGCGAGGTCACCGCCGAAGACGTGACCGAACAGTTCTACGACCTGCAGATACGTCTCAAGAATCTGCGCGCCGTGCGCGACCGGTTCGAGAAGCTCCTCGAGCAGTCGAAGACCGTCGAGGAAGCGCTCAAGGTTCAGCGTGAGCTCGAGCGCGTCACGGGCGAGATAGAGCGCATGGAGGGCCGGATGAAGTACCTGCGCGAGCTCATCGCCTTCGCGACCATCACCATCGAGCTCTCACCTCGCCGCACCGAGAACGTGAGCCCCAAGGTCAACCTGCCGTTCCCGTGGCTGAACCAGCTCGGCCTCGGCAACCTGCTGAGCCTGTGAGACGCCCATGAAACGATTCTCGACCGTCGTCCTGATTCTCGCGGCACTCGGCGCGGCGGCGTGCGGCCCGTCGTTCACCGCGGCCACGCCCCCCGATTTCGTCGAGGTGGAGAACGACCACGACGCGTACGATTATCGCGCAACGACGGCCGACGGCCTGGTCCTCGGCATTCGCGAGATCGAGCACGATCCGAAGGGGCAGATCGACTTCTGGGTGCGCGCCATCCAGAACCGCATGCGCGACGTCGGCGGTTACGCGTTGCTCGAGACCCGCGACATCCAGAACGCCCGCGGCGTGAAGGGCAAGCAGCTCCGCTTCGGACACGACGAAGGCAAGTCCCCCCACCTCTACACCGTCTCCCTCTTCGTCACGGACGACATGATCTACGTCCTCGAGGCCGGCGGAACGAAGGAGCTCATGGAGCGCCACGCCGACCAGCTCGAGTGGTCGGTGAAGCACTTCCACTTTTGAGCGGCGAGCGCCTCCGGCGCGGCAGCGGCGAGGTCAGTCGGGCTGGAAGATCGTTCGCTGCGTGTTGTCCTGGTAGTAGAACCGCTGGAACTTCGGACGCTCGAACGTCGCGGCTCCGAGGGCGTTCACGACCACCGACCAGATGGCCGCCGCGCGGAAGAGCCCGCCGAAGCCGCGGCCACCCAGCGCGAGCAGGACGAACAGGAGCGGCGCGTAGTCGTTGGAGAACCGGTAGCCGAACTGGAGCCAGCCGGTGTTCTGGTAGAAGAGCGTCGGGAGCGCCACGGCGACGACCGTTGCCCACAGCGCCCAGTGCAGCCCCTCGGTTCGCCGGGGCCACAGCAGCCAGAAGTAGAGCGGTGTCGTGACCCAGAGCGCCAAGCCGTGGGTGTTGATCTGGAGGGGGGCGGGTCCGCCCGGGTTCCACCAGGGAAGGCCGGCCAGGATCACGCCGAGGTTGCGAGCCAGGTAGTGATAGTGGAAGAGGCCCCACTTCTCCATGCGTGGGCGCCACGTGATCTGCAGGTACTCGTACCCGAAGTCGAAGGGGCTCCCGAAGCGCAGACGGTTGTGCCACAGGGCGACCGCGAGCACCGCGACGAGCGGAACGGCGAACGAAACCACGAGCCCGAGGGCCTTGCGATGGTTCACCGCGCGGATCCTCGAGGCGAAGGAGCCCGTCGCCAAGGTCGCGCCATCGCGAACCGACACGCGGACCGCCTCGTAGAGAAAGAGCGGCGCTGCGAACAGGAGCGGCGACCGCGTCATGAACCCCAGGCCGACGAGCAGCCCGGCGAGCCACGGACGGTCGGCGTCCAGTGCGCAGAGGACGTAGAGGGTCACCAGCGCCGCTCCGACGACGTGCGCGGCGAACCAGACGGTGCCTTGCACCGCCGTGAAGAAATACACGCTGCCGAACGCGAAGAGCAACGCGAGGGCGGCGTTGCCCGCTGCCGAGCGCTCGCTGCGCCCCGTCCGACGGAGCTTCTCCAGGGCCAAGAAGAGCAGTGCCGGCGCGATACCCGAGAGCCAGAGGAAGAACTGGCCGTCCTGGACCTTCGTCGCGCTCCCCCCGAGCGCAACGAGCGGGACCATCAGGACCGCGGGGAACGGGGGGAACGTGACGAACCACTTGCCCTCGTACAGGGCGAAGTCGTTGTTGCCCGCGTAGCTCGGCGGTGGACCACCGAGGTCCAGGCGACCGTTCAGCCACGCCTCGGCCAGCAGCGCGAAGTGGTTCCAGGGCGTGTGCTCGACCAGGCGATGCCGGGAGGCCAGCGCGAAGAACACGCCCGTCGTGACGACGTAGATCGCCACCGCAACGGCGACGCGGCGAGCCCGGCCGTCCTCGCGCAGCGCGCTCATGGCGGCGCACGCTACCGCAAACGACGCCGAGGGCGGACCGTTCGCGGGTTTGCGACACCGCCGCGCGCGAGGTAGCGTCCCCTCCGGCAACGGGGCTGCAGCGTGAAG
This sequence comes from uncultured Polyangiaceae bacterium, assembly GCA_964487605.1. Lineage (GTDB taxonomy): Bacteria > Myxococcota_A > Polyangia > Polyangiales > Polyangiaceae > JAJDAH01. The sequence continues at coordinate 17,981 of CAZARU010000070.1, read as the reverse complement.
ACCGAGCACTTCGTCGTTCCCCTGACGGACCTCGACCACGGTCCCAAGGTCGTCGGGTGGGATCTGAGCCCGTCGTGGCTCGCTCAGGCCTTCACGGGGACGGAGGCTTCGCCACGTGGGGCGCCTGGACGCCTGGACGCCACGCTCACGAAGAACGGGCGGGAGGTCGTCGTCCGGGGGGCCGTCTCCGCCCCGGTGACCGTCCCGTGTGCGCGAACCCTCGATCCGGTGGAACTGGACGTAAAGGCGGAGATTTTCCTCCTGCTGGCTCCGGAGAAGGCCCCGGAGGCGCGGCCCCCGAAGCGGCGCCGGAAGCGCACCGGCGACGAGGAGGAGGGGGAGCTGCTGTCCGCAGAGGAAAGCGCTGGAGACACGCACCCCCACGACCGGGTCGTGCTGGACGACTTCGTCCGCGAGTTCCTGGTCCTCGAACTCCCCATGTTTCCCTTGCGCTCGGAGGAGTCAGCCGCTATCCCGCACGCCTCGGCGCGCCGCGAGGCGGACGCCGTCCCCCGGGTGGACCCCCGGCTCGCCCCACTCGCCGCCCTGAAGGCGCGGCTCGAGCAGAAAGAGAAGTGACCCCGTGGCCGTTCCGAAACGACGACAGACCAGCAGCCGGCGCGACAAGCGTCGGGCGAACCACGACAAGGTCGCGCGCCCGTCCGTGGTCTCCTGTCCCAACTGCCAGGCCGGCATGGTCCCTCACCGAATCTGCGCGTCCTGCGGCTTCTACAAGGGTCGCAGGGTCCTCGGCGCGGACGCCTGAGCCAGGGCCCGTTCGACGAGCCGCGCGCCCCTAGGTCGATCGGGACGCCGGCGACCCGATGTGCGGCCCGCCCGGGTGGTTGAACCATTCGGCCCGCCGGCGTAACAGGGGGCCATGACGGAGCAGGGAGCCCCCGCGTCGCGAATCGCCGGGACCGGCGCCTACGCCCCGGCCCGCGTCCTCTCCAACGCCGATCTCGAGCGCCTCGTGGACACGAGCGACGAGTGGATCACCGAGCGTACGGGCATCAAGGAGCGGCGCGTCGCCGCCGAAGGCGAGGCGGCGAGCGACATGGCGCTCGTCGCGTCGCGCCGCGCGCTCGAGGCCGCGGGCATCGAGGCCGCCGACCTGGACATGATCATCGTCGGAACGATCAGCGCCGACATGCCGCTCCCGGCCTGCGCGGCGTTCCTGCAGCAGAAGCTCGGTGCGCGCGCGGTCCCGTCCTTCGACATCGCCGCGGCTTGCGCCGGCTTCATCTACGCCATGTCGATCGGGGATCAGTTCATCCGCACGGGCCAGGCCAAGCACGTCCTGGTCGTCGGCGTCGAGCTGCTCTCCCGCGTGCTCAACTTCGAGGATCGCGCGACGTGCGTCCTCTTCGGCGACGGTGCCGGTGCTGCGGTGCTCGCTCCTGCAACCGGAGCGGCTGGAGTGCTCTCGACGCGGCTCTACACCGACGCCTCCCTTGCGGAGTCCCTGTGCATCCCCGCGGGCGGCAGCAAGGAGCGCATCACCGCCGAGGCGATCACCGCGAAGCGGGACAAGGTCCACATGATCGGGCGCGACATCTTCAAGGTGGCCGTCAGGAACCTGTCCAGCGCGTCGCGCTCGGCGCTCGAAGCCGCGGGGCTGTCCGCCACCGACATCGACTGGGTGGTCCCCCACCAGGCGAACCTGAGAATTCTCGCCCAGGTCGCCGATCGTCTGGAAGTGCCGCTCGAGCGATTCGTCCTGAACATCGAGAGGTACGGGAACACGTCCAGCGCGTCGATCCCCATCGCCCTCGACGAGGCCGTTCGCGACGGGCGAATCCAGGCGGGGCACCGGGTCCTCATGTGCGCCCTGGGCGCCGGGATCTCCTGGGCGAGCGCGCTGGTCCGCATGTAGGCTCGCGCCATGTCTTCGCACAGGGTCGCCTGGCTCTTCCCGGGGCAAGGCAGTCAGTCCGTCGGAATGGGGAAGGCGCTTCACGACGCGTCACCCGCAGCCCGCCGCGTCTTCGAACGCGCGGACGAAGCGCTGGGCACGAAGCTGTCCCGCCTGTGTTTCGAGGGTCCGGCGGAGGACCTGACGCTGACCGAGAACGCGCAGCCGGCCATCGTCACGACGAGCATCGCCGCGCTGGAGGCGCTCCGCGAGTCCGTCGGCGCCCTGCCCGATCCCGTCGTCGCTGCGGGCCACTCCCTCGGTGAGTACAGCGCGCTGGTCGCCGCGGGCGCGCTCGGCCTCGAAGACGCCGTGCGCCTCGTGCGCCTGCGAGGACGCGCCATGCAGCAAGCCGTCCCGCCAGGGATCGGCGCCATGGCCGCCGTGCTCGGCGGCTCTCCCGAGGACATCGCGCGCCTGTGCGACGACGCCCGCGAGGGGGACGTGCTCGCCCCGGCGAACTTCAACGCGCCAGGCCAGATCGTCATCGCCGGCCACGCGACCGCCGTCGCGCGGGCCACGGAGCTGGCGAAGGGGAGGAAGTTGAAGGCGATCGCTCTGCCCGTGAGCGCACCGTTCCACTGCGCGCTCATGGCGCCTGCCGCGCGGACCGTCGAGAGCGAGCTCACCCGCGTCGAGTTCGCCGGCCCTCGCTTTCCCGTCGTGGCCAACGTCGACGCGACGCCGAACTCCGACGCCCATCGGCTGCGCGACCTGCTCACCAGGCAGGTGGACGGTGCGGTGCTGTGGGAAGCGTCGGTCCGCGAGATCGCCGCGTTCGAGATCGCCTTCGCCCTGGAGTTCGGTCCCGGCAAGATCCTCGCCGGCCTCGTGAAGCGAATCGTACCGAAGCTCGACGTGCTCGGCGTGGGGGAGCCCGCCAACGTTCAGGCAGCGGCGACGCGGATGGGCGGCTGATCGCTCGAACGGAGTGACGCAACGCGCCGGCACGACGCGCCGTCCGATCCTCGCCGAGGTGCGAACGACATGACGCGGCGCGCGCGCCCGTGACGACGTGCATTTCGTGATGGGGGCCGCAGCGTCGCGTGCTAAAGAGCCGTCGCGCGCCGGGATTCCGGGCGCATCTGAAGACCAAAATGTTCGAGCTCGGCGGGAAGAAGGCGATGGTCACGGGCGCGTCCCGCGGCATCGGGCGCGCCGCTGCGCTGGCCCTCGCCTCCCGCGGCGCCCACGTCGTCGTGGGGTTTGGCAAGGGCGAAGCCGAAGCCAGCGCCGTCGTCGAAGCCATCACGGACGCCGGCGGGAGCGCCGAAATGGCCCGCGTCGACGTCTCGGATTTCCGAGGCACGGAGACCGTCATCGCCGATCTCGCGAAGCGGCTCGGCGGACTGGACGTGCTCGTCGCCAACGCGGGGATCTCGATCGACGGGCTCGTCCTGCGCCTGACCGAGGAGGACCTCGACCGGACGCTGGCCGTGAATCTGAAGGGGGCGGTCGCGTGCGCAAAGTCCGCCCTGAAGCCCATGATGCGGGCGAGGAGCGGGCGGATCATCTTCGTCTCCAGCGTCGTCGGGGAGACGGGCAACGCGGGGCAGACGGCCTACGCCGCCAGCAAGGGCGCCCTCCTGGCGGTCACCAAGAGCCTCGCCAGGGAGTACGCTTCCCGCAACGTGACCGTGAACGCCATCGCGCCCGGCTACGTCGAGACGGACATGACCCGCGCGCTGACGGACGACCAGCGGGCCGCCGTGCTCGGGCAGGTTCCGCTCGGTCGCGTGGGGGCGGTCATGGACATCGGTGCCGCGGTCGTGTACCTGGCCTCCGACGAGGCAGGCTACGTGACCGGCCACACCCTGCGGGTCAACGGCGGAATGTATATGTAATTGTTGGTTTTTCCAAGCATTTTGGAAAAACCCCATGAGGGGATCCCCTGACAGTGATAGGAGGGGCGCCCCACGGAGGAACCATGGCGGAAGGTCGCGACATCACGGCCGAGGTCAAGAAAATCATCCACGAGCAGCTCGACGTGGATGAGAAGGACATCAAGGCCGAATCGACGTTCATCGACGACCTCGGGGCCGACTCTCTGGGCCTCGTGGAACTCGTGCTGGCGTTCGAGGAAGCGTTCGAGATCGACATCCCGGACGAGGACACGGAGAAGATCCGGACCGTCCAGGACGCCGTCGACTACATCGAGAAGCACGCGAGCTGAACCCGACGCGGAGTGGCCGGGGTGCACCCCGGCTGCGCGCCAAGTACCGATGGAACGCGTCGTCATCACCGGTATCGGCCTCGTGACCCCCTGCGGCGTGGGCACCGACGCGACCTGGTCCGCGCTCATGGCGGGGCGGAGCGGTGCGGGGTCGATCACGCAGTTCGATGCAACGGAGTATCCATCTCGGTTCGCGTGCGAGGTGAAGGGTTTCGAGCCAGCCCAGTTCATAGAGAAGAAGAAGATCAAGGAGCTCGCGCGGTTCACGACCTTCTCCCTCGCCGCCACGCGGATGGCGATCGAGGACGCGGGCCTCGAGCTTTCGGACGAAGAGCGCACTCGGGCCGGGTGCTTCATCGGCGTCGGGATGGGCGGGCTCGAAATGCTCGAGCGCGTCACGCTGCTCATCAAGGAGAAGGGACCCAAGCGGATCAGCCCCTACTTCATCCCGTCGATCATCGGGAACCTGGCGGGTGGACAGGCGACCATCGCTCACGGCCTGAAGGGCCCGAGCTATTGCCACACGAGCGCGTGCTCCTCGAGCGCGCACTCCATCGGTGAGGCCGTGGACTGGATTCGCCTGGGCCGTTGCGACGTGATGCTCGCGGGTGGCGCGGAAGCGACGATCACGCCGAGCGGGATCGGCGGCTTCTGCGCCATGTTCGCGCTCAGCCGCCGCAACGACGACCCCGAGGGCGCCAGCCGGCCATTCGACAAGGGTCGCGACGGTTTCGTGTGCGGCGAAGGCGCGGGCACCCTCGTGCTCGAATCGCTCACCCGCGCGACGAGGCGCGGCGCGAGGATCATCGCCGAGGTCACGGGTTTCGGCGCGACCAGCGACGCGCACCACATCACGCAGCCCGCGCCGGGCGGCGAGGGTGCGGTGCGATGCATGCGGATGGCGCTCGCCGACGCGAAGCTGAACCCCGACGCCATCGGGTACGTCAACGCTCACGGGACGTCGACACCACAAGGGGACATCGAGGAGTCGAACGCCGTGGCCGCGGTCTTCGGCTCACACGCGACGGACAAGCAGCTCTGGGTGAGCTCCACGAAGTCGATGATGGGGCACCTGCTGGGTGCGGCGGGCGCGGTGGAGGCGGCCGTGTGCGCCAAGGTCCTGCTCCACGGCACGGTTCCGCCGACCATCAACCTGGTGGACCAGGATCCGGACTGCCGCCTCGACTACGTGGCGAACCACGGTCGCGAGAGGCGCCTGCGTCACGTGATGACGAACAGCTTCGGGTTCGGTGGAACCAACGCGACGCTAATACTCTCCTCGTTTCCTTGATCGCGACCCCCGATGCAGTGCCCGTTCTGTACGGCGTCCGACACCCGGGTCGTCGATTCGCGTCTGGCCGCGGCGGGCACTGCCGTTCGGAGGCGGCGCGAGTGCGACGCGTGCAAGAAGAGGTTCACCACGTACGAGCACGTGGAACACTCGCTGCCCACGGTCGTGAAGAAGGACGGCCGCCGGGAGTCGTTCGACCGAAAGAAGCTGCTCAAGAGCCTCGGCATCGCCTGCATCAAGCGGCCCGTTTCGCCGGAGACGCTGGAGGCCCGGATGGAAGCGATCGAGGCGGAGCTGTCGGCCCTCGGTGAGAAGGAGATCTCCTCACGGGTCATCGGGGAGCGGGTGATGGCGACGCTCCAGACGCTGGACGAGGTCGCTTACGTTCGATTCGCCAGTGTTTACAAGTCGTTCCGAGACATCGACGAGTTCATGCTCGAGATGGGCGAGCTTGTGAGGACGAGGCGCACCGACTAGAACGTGCCGGGCGTCCCGGACGCCGCTGAGAGGTACTGGCGTGAGCGTAGCCGAGATCGACGCCAAGCTGATGGCCCGAGCCATCGAGCTGGCCCGCCAGGGTGATCCGTCGCCCAACCCCCCCGTGGGCGCTGTCGTCGCCCGAGGCGGCGAGATCCTGGCCGAAGGGCACCACCGCGCGGCGGGGGAAGACCACGCCGAAGTCGTCGCGCTTCGCGCCGCCGCCGAAGGCGCCGAGGGCGCCACGCTCTACGCGACGCTCGAGCCGTGCAACCACGAGGGGCGCACCCCCCCGTGCACCGACGAGATCCTCGGCGCGAAGGTCCGAAGAGTCGTCATCGGCTGTCGGGATCCGAATCCGAACGTGACGGGCGGCGGAATCGAGCGACTTCGCGATGCCGGCGTGGAGGTCGTGTCCGGCGTGCTGGAGGACGAGTGCCGCGACCTCGTCCGCCCCTGGTCGAAGTTCATCACGACCGGAACGCCGTTCTTGAGCCTGAAGCTGGCCGTGTCTCTCGATGGGCGCATCGCGACCCGCAGCGGTGTCTCGAAGTGGATCACGTGCGACGAGTCCCGTCGCAGGGTGCATTCCCTTCGTGCGGAGCACGACGCGGTGCTCGTGGGTATCACCACGGTCCTCGCGGACGACCCGCACCTCACGGTCCGCGACGTGGCAGGGCGCAATCCAGTCCGCTGCGTGATGGACAGCAAGCTGCGAATACCCCTCGACAGCCAGCTGGTCACATCTGCGCAAGACGCGGGCACGTGCGTGATCACGACGGAAGACGCATCGCGCGCCATCGAGGAGAGCCTCGTCGAGGCGGGCGTCAAGGTGCTCAGGGTCGCCGCGACGGCGGAGGGGCGCGTCGACGTCATGGCCGCCTTGCGCGAACTCGCGGCACGCGAGATCGTTTCGGTGCTCTGCGAGGGCGGCGCGGAGCTCGCCGGGACCCTCCTCGCCGCCGGTCTCCCCGATCAGATGAACGTGTTCGTGGCTCCCATCCTGCTGGGTCCACGGGGGCGACCGGGCGCCGTGGACTGGGCGGGCCCGGAGAGCCCGACGGAAGCGCCGCGCATCGCGTCGCCGAGATGGGAGCTGTGCGGCTCCGACGCGTTCGTCACGGGCCAGCTCGTGTATCCGAAGCGCTCCAAGGGCTGACTCGAAGCTGCCCGCGCCCGGGGTGCGGGTCACGGAATCGGGTGATAAGCTGCGCCCCGATGGCCGTCCTGCCGATCCTCGAGTATCCCGACCCGCGGCTGCGTGAAGTCGCGACTCCGGTGGTGCGCGTCGACGAAGACGTTCGCAAGCTCGTGTCCGACCTCGCGGAGACGATGTACGCGGCGCCCGGCTGCGGGCTCGCCGCGACCCAGGTCGGCGTGATGCTCCGCGTGTTCGTCATCGACACTGCGGTCGAGGACGAACCGAGCGATCTCCGCGTCTTCATCAATCCGGAGATCGTCGCGACGGACGGCAAGCAGACCTGGAACGAGGGATGCCTCTCGTTCCCCGACATCGCCGAGGAGATCGACCGGGCCGAGAAGGTTCGGGTGCGCTTCCTCGACACCGAGGGGCGTCGTCAGGAGATCGAGGCCGAGGGGCTACTGGCCGTCGCCATCCAGCACGAGAACGATCACCTGAACGGCGTCCTGATGATCGACAAGATGAGTGGCCTGAAGCGGCGCATGGTCACCCGCAAGATGGAGAAGCGGCAGAAGTCCGGCACGTCGGCCACCCCGTGAATCGTCGACGAGAGGCCGTCCTCAGCGGGACGGGGGGCGACTGAACAGGGTCGATTCCATCGGAACTCCCCGAGCAATCATCGAGTCGACGATGGCCGGGACGCGACCGGAGGCGTGGAACGTGCCTTCGACGCTTCCACCCGCAGCGCGTCGCTCCACGGTGAACGTGAAGACGTCGTGGGCAATCTCCCCCTCGGCACCCGGCGCCAGTTCGGCGATACGGAGCACGCGGTCCCGTCCGTCCCGCAAGCGCGCGATTTCGACGGCGATGTCGAACGACGTAGCGACGAGCTCGTTCGCCGCAGCGCTCGTAGGGGCCATCCCGGACGCCACGACGTCGGCGGCGCATCGCGACAGGGCGCGCGTGAGACTCCGCGTCCGCACCGCCGCCACGATGCCGTCGGCGCCGTGCCCGGCGGCGTCGATGAGCGCAGACAGCGCCGGAGCATCGGCCGCGTCGCACATGAGCCGGGTGCCGGGCAAGCGGGCAGCGACGGACATGGCACGCGGTACGTCGGATCCATCTGCGCGGAGCCGGTTCGACCCGGGGCGCACGCCCAGGAAATCCTGCGAACCCAGGAATGCCGCCACGCTGCCGTCTGCCGCAGCCGCGAGCGCCGCCAGTAGGGTCGCAGTGCTCGCGTCACGCGGCCCAGCGACGATGAAGTTGGCGCGGACGGTGACGCACGCCTGCAGGAAGGTGGCCATGGCGCGAGAGATCGCGCCGCTACGAACCAGACTCTCCAGCGTCGCCGTGACGACCACCGACTTCTCCAGACGCAGCATGGTGCCGCCGCCTGCGCGAGCGCGAAACGCGTGGAGCACGCCGCCATCACCCAGAGCGCAGCGTACCAGCGACGCGTCGTCATCCATGGGTGCGCCGGCCATGCGGGCCAGCCGTGCGACCACACGCCCGAGGGCCACGTCGCTCGTGAACGCCGGTTCGACGGCGATGGCCTGGCCGCCGCGAGTCGCCAGCACCGTATCGAAGGACGGAACCGAGATCTCGGACACGCTGGCGTCATCGAGCAGCGCTCTCAGCGGGCCGAGGTCGAGCAGCTCGGCCTTCGCGTCCGCCACGGCGCGCGCCACGTCCACCCCAGCCGGGATCGCGGCGTCCCGCTGCATGACCGCGGAGTAATCCTGAAGGGCACTCTCGACGTTGCGTTCGAGCGACTTCGTCGGTGGCTGTCCGCCGCCGAGCGGGGCGAGGTCGGATTCCGCGACGATGCGTCCGACGAGGGCGGCCACCGCCTGACGGTGCAGGCGAGCCTCTTCACTGAGGACGTCGATGGGCCCCGTTCGTTCAGCGGACCGCGACGGCTCCTGCGAGCCGAGCGTCGAAACCATGTCCTGCACGGACGGCGACGATGGCGCCGCGGCCGGTGACGACACCGAAGCCGACGGCTGCGGCAGGGACGGGACGCGCGGCGCGACCGGCACTTCCGGATAGGACCCGCTCTCGTCCGGGTCCCGCTCGAGCGGATAGTGCGACACCGGATCGCCGGGGCGAGACGACGCCACCGAGTCGTCGGTGGGCCGCTCCACGCGAGCGCTCGAACTGGACTCCACCATGGCGCCATCAGCGACCTCGATCCTGAGTACGAAGTCGCCGATGTAGATGCGGTCACCCTCCCGGACGATGGTGGCCTGGGAGATCCGGCGTCGGTTGACGTACGTCCCGTTCGTGCTGTTCAGGTCGTTGACGATGAAGCGGCCGTCTCGAAACAGCAGCCGCGCGTGCTTCTTCGAGACGTTGCCCTTCGGCAGCATGAGCTCGTTGCCCTGAACCCGCCCCACGGTGATCTCCGCCTTGGCGAACGACTCGCGGCGCTCGGCGCCCCCCTTCTCGCTGATGACCACCGTGAAGGTGGGGCTGTCGGAGGGAGCGGGGAACACGGCGGAACCATAGGTTTCCGGGCTCCCGGCGTCGTGTCAATTCCGGGTGGAAAGCTCCGGGGTTCGCCCTCGGCGCGAAACCCGGGGCGCCGCCCGACCCTCGACCCGAACGTCAGTCGGGGTAGGTCTGGACGAGCTGCTTCGAGGGTCGCCCGACGCTCACGAGCCGGCTGGTCACCAGCTCCCTGCCCTCGGGTCCGAAGTAGAGCGCGGCACCCGGCGCGGGCTCCTGGGTGGACGGGACGACGCTCCCATCTCGCGAGAAACGCACGGCTCCCGCGAACCGACGCCCGAGGGCGAGGTGGGCCTGCACGAAGCGGCCCGTCCCGCGATCCCTCACGGCGACGCAGGTTCCGTCGCGGAAGTGGTACTCCGTGTTGGCGGTGACGTACATCACGCGGCGCCGTCGCTCCGGGCCCGGGTAGTCGAAGCTCATGTTCCTGATCTCCTGAGCCGAAATCGTCCCAGCCCGTGGTGCTGCGGGCCAACTTCCGCCCGGAGCCGCACACGGCCGGCGTCGGGATACTTTCCTCCACGGCGGTCGCGCGCCGTACCATGGCTTCATGGGACAGCCCCGCGGCCCCGGCATCAGGAAGTCACGGTCGCCGTCGCTCGTCCCTCGGCGGGAGGTCGTCCTCTGGCACGCGTCGGACTACCGGTGGCGCGAGGTCCTCGAGCGAGCCGACGTCCTCAGTGAGGGGGCGATCAGAGACGAGCGGGACGGCTTCGTCTACTACGGGACCACGAGCATCCTTTGTCCGTTCGTGAGCCGCGGCGGCGCCGTTCCCGACGACGAGACGGACCTGGTGGCGCGGGCGCTGGCGACGGACCCGCACGTGCGGGTTCGCTCCGTGCGCATCGCGTGCCGCGAAGCTCAGCTGCGCACGGGGACCTCTCTCGGTCGAATCAAGGCGGAACTCTGCGTCCGCCGCGATCCTCGAGGCCTGCGCCTCGACGTCGACGTCGAGGCGCCCGTGCTCGCGGGAGGACGCGCGCGCCGGGCGGGCAGGTAAGTCTGCGTGTCAAGACCGAAAGACGCTTCTCGACGCGCTCACTCGGCGCGGCGGAGACCACGCGGAAGTCTCGCGATGCATGCCGTAGCACCACTCGTGCCACCGCACGAGACCTCGTCCGCTTGACATCTGGCGCAGCGCTGGCGAATGAGTCGTTGCGAGCTTCGGCGAGATGGCAAGCCAGAGGCAAAAGAAGACGACTCGACGCAAACGCGGCGGGCAGATCATCCACGTGGTCTTCGGCCCCGGGGGTGGCCGTGTGCGCGACGACCGAGCAGCGCCCAGCGCGCGGGTCGACGACAGCACGTCGCCCCAGGGGCAGAACGAACCGATCACGGATCTCTTCACCAGGGGAGAAATCGCGCGCCTGCTGGGTGTGTCGGCCACGCGCCTGCGCACGCTCGACAAGAACGGAGTCGCGTCTCCGACCGGAAGGCGTCGGGGCCGCCGCGCGTACACGTTTGGCGACCTGATCGCGCTCCGGGCCGCGCAGACCCTGCTGGATGCCCACGTCCGGCTCCGCGACGTCACCCGGGCGGTGTCCGCGCTGAAGCGGACGTTGCCGCGCATCGCTCGTCCCCTCGCCGAGCTGAGGATCGTCTCCGACGGCCAGCACGTTGTCGTTCACGGCCCCGACGGGGCCTTCGAGCCGCTTTCCGGCCAGATGCTCCTGAACCTGGAAGTCCGGTCGCTCCGGGACGACGTGGTGCGCGTCCTGCGGCCGAACGCGGGTCGCGAACGCGCACGGACCGCCTACGAGCTCTACCTGCAGGCCAGCCAGCTCGACGAGGATCCGGCGACCATGGCCGAGGCCGAGCGGCTCTACCGCAGGGCCGTGGAGCTCGATCCCTGGCTCGCCATCGCCCATACGAACCTCGGCAACATCCACTTCCGCAGGCAGGATCCCGACGCCGCGGAGAACCTCTACCGCAAGGCCCTCGAGATCGACGCCCGGCAGCCCGAAGCCCAGTACAACCTCGGTTACGTCATGCTCGAGCGCGGGAACCCCGGCGACGCGGTGCCGCTCTTCGAGGGTGCCATCCGCGCGGACCCTCGCTTCGCGGACGCCTACTTCAATCTCGCGATGGCGCTCGAGCAGGTCGGGCGCTCGGTCGATGCACGGCGACACTGGAAGACGTACATCGACCTCGAGCCCGAAGGGTCCTGGACCGAGATCGCCCGCCGTCATCTCTGACGGTCGTCTCGCCGGTCGTCAGCCGCGAACACCCATGCGCCGGTGCCGAAGGCTCGGAAGGATCGTGCGGACACGCTCCATGTACGCGCGATCCACGGTCGCGACGGCCACGCCCACGCGATCCGAGCACTCTGCGACGATGGCGCCCCAGGGATCGACGATCATCGAGTGACCGTACGACGCTCGCCCGGCAGGGTGCGGCCCCCACTGGCCGGCGGCCGCAATCCAGCACTGCGCCTCGATGGCGCGCGCGCGAAGCAGCACGGCCCAGTGATCCTTCCCCGTCTGCAAGGTGAAGGCCGCCGGCACCAGCAGAATCTCGGCGCCACGGTCGACGAGCGCCCGATACATCTCGGGGAAGCGCAGGTCGTAGCAGATGCTCAGCCCGACGTTGAATCCTGCTATCGATACGACCTTCGCCTCGTCTCCCGCACGCGTTGCCACGGACTCCAGCAGCTTCTTGCCATCCGGAAGCTCGACGTCGAAGAGATGCATCTTTCGGTAGTGCGCCACGAGCGCACCCGACGCGTCGTGGACCACGCAGGTGTTGAACGGCCTGTCCGGGTCGTCGCTGCGCTCGGGCATGCCGCCGCCCACGAGCGCGACACCGTGCTCGCGGGCGAGCGAGGCAAGCGTCGCCTGGATGGGCGCGGTCTCGTCGCCGAGCGTCTCCGCGAGCGGACGCTTGCCGGATTCGGGCCCGAGGTACGCGAAGTTCTCGGGCAGCACCACGAGCCCCGCGCCCAGAGCGCGTGCAGCGGCGACGCCGTGCGCACACGCCTCCAGGTTACGCTCCACGTCCGCCTGACCGTTGAGCTGAACGACCCCTACCCTGAGTGACTCGCGCGACACGGTGCCGACTGTAGCCGGGCGCCCGCTGGTGCGCTCGACCGTCGCGTGGTTGCGCCCGGTGCGAGGGCGAGGCACCGCCTCCCCGAGGGCTGCCCGCGGCGCACGGACGCCGCCCCCCGCCGACCTCGTGATAACGTCGCCCCCGGCTCGGGTGACGGACAAGACGACCGGCGCAATGCAGTACTTCGGCGGGGGCCCCGCCGGGGCCGGACCGCGAGGAACCGCCGGACTGGTCCTGCTCTACGCCGAGGCGTTCTCCACGTTCCCTGCCGCCTGGCGCCTCACGAAGGACGTGACCGTCATCGGGTCGGACTCCGCGTGCGACATCGTCCTGCCCGTGAACGCCGTGTCGCGTCGTCACGCCGAGGTCGCGTGGGAGGGTCGGGGTTGGGTCCTGCGCGACCTGGCGAGCCGGAACGGCGTGCTGGTCGACGGCCGAAGGGTCTCGCAGGTCGAGCTCGAAGCTACCCACGAGATCCGGGTAGGCGACGTCATCCTGAAGTTCGTGGAAGAGCACGCGGACGAGCACGCGCGCTACCGCATCGACGGCAGCGTGGTCGAAGCGACGAAGGACGACGAGACCCACGACACCGAACTCGTCGGCGGGCTGCAGATGAGGACGATCGCGAAGGACATGCGGCGCATCGCCGCCACGCCCCTGTCGGTGATGCTGCTGGGAGAGAGCGGCACCGGGAAGGAGGTCGTGGCCCGCGAGCTCCACCGGGTGAGCGCCCGCACCGGTCGCTTCTGCGCGATCAACTGCGCGGCAATCCCGGGGAACCTCCTGGAAAGCGAGCTGTTCGGCTACAAGCGTGGTGCTTTTTCCGGTGCCGAGCGGGACAAGCCGGGCCTGTTCAAGGCGGCCGACGGCGGCACCCTGCTCCTCGACGAGATTGGCGACATGCCGCCCGAGGCCCAGGCCAAGCTGTTGCGGGTGCTCCAGTCGCGCGAGGTGTTTCCCCTGGGAGCGACCGCCGCAGAGCAGGTCGACGTGCGCGTCGTGTGCGCCACGCACCGCGACCTCTCGCTGCTGCAGGAGCAGGGTCGCTTCCGGAAGGACCTCTTTGCTCGCCTGAACGAGTACCAGCTCAGGTTGCCTCCACTGCGCGAACGCAAAGAAGACGTCTACATGCTCTTTCGGACGTTCCTTGCCCGTCAATCTCGCGAGGATCTGGCGCCCACGTTCCCGTTCATCGCCGGTTTGCTGCAGTACGACTGGCCGTACAACGTGCGTGAGCTGGAGTCGGCGGTGAAGCGCGCCGTTGCGCTCGGCACGTCGCCCACCCTCGGGCCCGACCTCTTGCCGGACGTGATCCGACAGGAACTCGAGGACTACGGCAAGGCGCCACGCGCGGGCTCGACGCTCGCCGGTGACGAGGTCGTGCCCGGTGGAGGTGGAGCACCGACCGAGGAGGTCCTGCGCGGGTTGCTGACGACCCACGGAGGTAATGTCGCCGCCGTCGGGCGCGAGCTCGGAAAGGCTCGCATGCAGGTCCATCGGTGGATGCGGAGGTTCGGCATCGATCCGAACGACTACCGCCCACCCGAGTGACGCTCGGCGCCGCGCGAACACGCGAGGGCGCATGCCGCGGCGTTCGGGGCGCAGGTCCCGCCGACACACGCGCGAACGCGCACGTGAAACGGACTGGGCGCGCAGTCGCAGCAGTGCTCCGCGCACGCGGAAGCCGCCTGACACCGAACCCCGTCGGGCGCCCCCGCACGCACGCCCGAGCAGCCCCGACAACCCGTTCGCGTGATCTCGAACTCCGCACCGGGCTCCTCGCCCGTGTGGGTCGTCCCCACGTCGCGACAAGGCGCCGAGCACCGGATCCACGCGGCGTGCTCGACCGAGCACGTCCCGAGCCCGGTACCGTGCTCGAGGCACTTGCCCGCGGTGCAGCCGGCGACGTCGCACGCGAGGCGGGCGCGCGAAACACACTCGAGGTAGGCACGCCGGACACCGCTGCACGTCGCAGGCACGTGCTCCTCGTTGTCCGCGACGCAGCTGGCGACGCACTTCGGGTGGTCCGCCTCGCGAAGCCCGTCGCGATCACACCCCGACGAAACGAGCCCGGCGCACGCGCTCCGACACGCAGCGCCCAGGTCGTCGGGATGCGGCGCCTGCTTCGGGCACGCGACCACCATCGCGGCGACGAAGAGCGCGCCACCCTGCACCCAGGACCGGCGTGCAGCCGAGGCTCCGTCGTGGTGGCGAGCACCGACCGAGCGCGCCCGGCCCCAGCCGTCAGGTGAGGTAGTCCTTCTCGCGAATCTTCTTCGGGATGTAGTGGTCGGTGACGAAGCTGATGTCCTTGTTGCTGAGGGCCTCGATCTCCATCTTGAAGCCCGCCTTCAGCATGTCACGGATCTCACGCTGCCAGTGCTTCTTCTCGAACCACGGGTAGGCCAGCATCTGCTTCGCCCGCTGCTCGTCCTCCTTCACGAGGGCAATCTTGACGTCGTCTCGCAACCCGAAGCGCTTGAAGTCGGAATTCCTGAGTCCGATGAACCGGGCGTCAGGCACGGCCATTCGCATGGATTCGTAGGCCAGCGAGATCGAACCCTGCTTGACCACGGAGTAGATGTAGAGGCCCCACGGGTCGTTGTCGACGAGCACGTAGAGCGGAATGCGGAGCTCCACCGAGAGACGCTGTAGCAGCCGGCGAACTCCGCGCGTCGCTTGACCGTTGCCCGTGACGAGCGCGCACTGGTGCTTCCGCCAGAACTTGTCCTCGTTCAATCGGTGCCAGACGGCCTCTTTCTCCACGAGCAGCACGTACTTCAGCGCGCTCTTCTTGAACTGGATGACGTAGTCCTCCGTGATGCTCGGAATGCTCCACCCCCCGGAGCCCATTCGCGAGAGATCGATCTCGTCGCCCGCATCCACGACCGTGATGGGACCGACCATGCTGCCGCGCTTCGCGGCGAACAGGTGGAGTTCCTCGCGGAGGGCATCGAGCGAGACCTCCAGATCCTCGATGATGGGGTCGCTCTCCTTCTGATCGTCGAAGGTATTCTCCTTCGAGTCACCGATGGTGTGCTTGGTGATGTAGTAGAGATCGCGGATGCTCGTCGTCTTGCCCGTCTCGAGCAAGTGCTCCTTGCACGCCGCTGCGACGAGGAACGTCTGCATGAACTTCTTGGCCATGCCGACGTTGAAGAACTCCCGCGACTGCGTGCGATCCCCGAGCTCTATGAGACGACGCTTCTCGTTGAACGTGACGTTGGAAAGCGCCCGGATGGGGATGTCCACGTCGGGGTTCTTCGACGCGCGGATCTGCCCCACGACCTGCTCCGCGAGGCGCTGAATCTTCTTGGAGGTCTCCTGCGCGCGCTTCGCCTTCGCGCTCGCATCCATGGTCCGCCGTGCACTCGCCAATCGACCCTCCTACTTCTTCTTGCGGCGCGCCCTCGGAGGGGCGGCCTTCCGGCCCTTGCTCGTCGCCTTCCGAGCGGCTGCGCGGGCCTTCTTGCGTTCCTCGATCGGTATGGCGGCGTTCGCCTCGGCAGCCTCTATCTGGCGGATGAACTTCGGGAGCGAACCGAACAGCAGTTTCTCGACACCGCGAGCGTCCTTCCCGGTTATCGCGCCGAGGCTCTTGCTGAGCTCCGGGATGTAGCGCTCGAAGAGGCTCCGTCGCTTCAGCTCGCCCTCCGCGCGCTGCCGGGCACGGAGCCGTGCGGCGAGCTTGCGCCCGCAGTCCTGGAGTGCGAACCGGATCTCTCGCAGGATCTCGTCGTACGGCGCGATGGCCTCCTTGGCCTCGCTCGTGAAGGGGACCCAGACGCTCGCAACGTGGACGAAGATGGCGAGAGGGCCGACGGGGAGCGAGCCCTTGGGCTGGGTGAAGGTGTAAGCCTTCCAGTTCGTCGAGTAGACCGCCTCGGAGATGGCGCACGCCTTGGGCTGGTACTGGAGCGGAACGCGGTTCGCGAAGCGCAACACTTCGGCCTGCTCCTCGGCCGGAAGGCCACCGCCGTAGGCGATGCCACACTCGATCACGAAGGGGTTGCCCCGGTAGACGGCGGGAGACCGGGTCGTCGCCTCGAAGTACTCCGCGTTGTACCTGCGGTGGAGCCCCGCGCGAATCAGCTCCTCCCCCACCGGCACGACGCAGCTCGATGGCGGCGCCATCACCTTCGCCTCACCGAGCGCCTTGTGCAGCGCCTCGATCTGCGCGGGAGTCAGCGACACGGCGGTCTGCGACGGGGACACGCCCGCCGACTTGCAGATCTTCTCGGCCGTGGCCGGGCTGACGCGGGAGAAGCTGGTCGCGAGCGCTCCCTTGACCTTCTGACCTCGGGCATCGAGGAGGATCGTCATCAGCATGCCGAGCTCGACGCCGTGGGGATGCGGCTTGATCTCCTGCGGTTCGTCGGGAAGCGACTTGGCAGCGCGGGGGTACTCCACGGGCTCGACGCGCGGAGACCGGTACGTCAGCTCGACGTGGGGGTTGGCGACGATCGTCTGCTCGATGTACGCGTCGACGCCGGTACGCCCTGCACGGTGCTTGCCGGTCAGCTCGATTTCGACGCGGGTACCGTGGTCGCGATGCCAGTCGTCGAGCTGTACCTCTTCGAGCACCTTCGGGCGGTTCTTCGCGGTGTCGATGAGCACGCGGTAGCGCCACGCCGGCTTCTTCCGTGCGGTGCGAGACGTGATCACCATCGGGCGGCCGGTGGTGAGCTGGCCGTAGAGGCCGGCAGCGCTGATGCCGATGCCCTGCTGGCCGCGGCTCTGCTTGAGGCGATGGAACTTCGACCCGTACAGCAGCTTCGCGAAGATCTTCGGAATCTGCTGGGCGACGATCCCCGGGCCGTTGTCCTCGACGATCACCCGGTACCGCGTGTCGCTGATCTCCTCGATCTCCACCAGGATCGAGGGCAGGATCCGCGCCTCTTCGCAGGCGTCGAGGGAGTTGTCCACGGCCTCCTTCACGGTGGTGAGGAGCGCCTTGGCCGGATTGTCGAAGCCGAGCAGGTGGCGGTTCTTGGTGAAGAACTCGCTGACGGAGATCTCCCGCTGGCGCGACGCCATCGTCTCGGCCGTGACCCGCTCGCCGCCACCGGCTCCGCTGCGGGACCGGTGCTTCCGGGACGCCTTCCCCCGCTTCGCCGACGCCGGCGCGTCGTCCTGGTCGTCCCCGAACGTGAACTCGACCTGGCGTGCCATGGCCACTTGGTGGCGCATCTGACCAGTATCTGCACGGATGTCAAGCATTTCGGCCGCTTCGCGCGCTCGTGCGCCGAGCCCGGGGCGAACTGCGCCCCGCGCCGAGAGGCGCCCTCGCGCGGCGCCAGGTGGTAAAAGCGCGGCGCGCTTTTTCGCACTGCCTTCCAGCTCGCTCATGCCCCCGCCCACCACGACCGCACGCCGCCTCGGGTGGTGGCTCCTCTGGTGGCTGCTCGTCATGGCGGCGCCCCGT
>CAZARU010000069.1:0-37581 GCA_964487605.1 uncultured Polyangiaceae bacterium | reverse complement strand
AGAGAAAGAGCGGATTGTAACGGGGGCCACCGCCCCCGGCCGCCGCAACGGCCGCCGCGTAGGCCAGCTCGTTCGACGGGCCGACGACGAAGTTCGAGAACGTCTGCTTGGGGTTGAGCATCACTCGCAGGGCGCGCGCGGGGTCCGCGAGCGTCGGGCGGTTCGAGCGCTCGCGAGGGGTCCCGCGGGCGGACTTCGGCTCGGCGGCCTCCTTGACCTCGCAGATCGGTGCGTCCAGGGCGCTCGAAATGCGCCACTCGATCCTCAGGGCCGGCCCGTCCTCGGTCTGCAGGTCCTGAAGCTCGTCCATGAGGAAGGGCAGAAAGTGGGCGCGGACCCAGTCACGGACGAACTCGTCGCGGGCGGTCAGCTCGAGCTGCCCGTCGCTCAGGCCGTCGAACTGAACGCTCGAAAACCACTGATCGAACGACGCCGGCGAACGCGCTCGCGTGGAAGCGAGCGCCTTCTGCCAGATCTCGAGCGCTTTGGCGGAGGTGTTCATCGAGTGTTCAGCGGGTTCCAGAAGAGCTTCCACGAAGACGCCAATCCCCCAACTTGCCCACATGCCTGTGGACAGCCTGTTGTTTCACCGGTGTGGAGGCTGCGGGCCGCCTCCTCGCGCGAACGCGCCCGCTGTGACTCCGTCGTCGGGCGCCTGTCGAATGTCGTGCTGGACCGCATTGCCCTGACGGGGACCCTCCGCCCCTCGATTCGACGTACCTCTCGTCCCTTCGAGCGCCGCCGACGAAGGGCGAACGCAGTTCCAAACGGGAGTCGGTGGCTATACCGCTCTCGCGAAGAGTTCAACACCGAAAATGCGCGCAACGAAGATCCCGCGTCAAACACCAGCGATCGATCGCTCCATCGAATCCCGGGTGTGCGTGTCCATTCCCATTCGGGGCGCGTGCGCTTCGCGGGCGCCGTTAAGTCACGAAACTCACCGCACATTCACAAGCGCCACCACGTTGCGTGATCATCTCCAGCGTCAATAACCGCGTTTCGTCGCGTCAAGAGGCGACCGTCGATTTTTCGTCCAGACCGTTGGCACGATTTCGGCAGCGCGTGAGATGGAGAGCACCGTCCTCTCGTCGGGCTCGCGCGTCTCGAGGAGAGTCGTCGTGGGCGCTGGCACCCGCGAGCGGCCCGTGCGTTTCGAGGTGGCGTCGCGGTCGATCTTTTCGGTTGCGCGGGAAACACGCGGCGCGTGCCCTGGGTGTCCCCGACCCCACGCGGGTTTCTTGGCCGGCTGCGACGCGTGAGGGTAGCTGTCGCCGACGCTCCATGACCGGCGCTTGCTCCCCACGGTCGCCGATCGCCACGCGCGCGCGGTGGCACGTGCTCCTGTCGGTGCTGGCCTGCGCGGCGAGCGCGCCACGCGTCGCGAGCGCCGAGCCGTCGTCGCTCCCGCCGGAGGTCGGATACAACTACGGCGAGATCGAGACGCCGCGGCTCACCGCGATGGCCGGTGCGCTGCGCGCCTGGGGAAGCTCCACGGAGGGGCTGTTCGTGAACCCCGCGAACATGTCGCTGACGCGCGTCTACCACATCGGTGCGTTCGCCCAGATCTGGCCCGAGGCCGCGAGGCAGAGCTATGGCGGCGCGGCGGTCGACTCCATCGTCAGCTCTACTCGCCTCGCCGGCGGCCTGGGTGGCACGTGGAATCGACAGGATCCCGACGGCGTGGATCGCACCGCGACGGATCTGCGTTTCGCCCTGGGCTTGCCCGTCGGCGAGCGGCTGCACTTCGGCCTGGGCGGTCGGTACCTCTTGCTCAGTCAGGACGGATCACCCGAGGATGCGGGGGGCATCGGGCTCGATCCGAGCGCGGCGTCCGGCGGTCTGCGCGACGCCCGCATCGTCAAGAGCGTCACGTTCGACGCCGGCGCGACCCTCAAGGCGAGTGACAGCTTCGCCATCGGTCTCGTGGGCCAGAACCTGAGCGATCCGGGGCACGGGTTCCAGCCGACGACGTTCGGCGGCGGCGTGGGCTTCGGCACGCTCGACTTCACCATCGAGGGCGACGTGGTCGCCGACTTCACGACGTGGGGCTCGACCACGGCGCGCGCCATGGCCGGGGCGGAGTACCTGGCGGGCGGCCAGTTTCCCCTCCGCCTCGGATACCGCTTCGACGACGGCGCGGCGAGCCACGCCGTGAGCGGTGGGATCGGCTACCTCGACCGCGAGTTCTCCGTCGATCTCGCGCTGCGACGCGTGGTCAGTGGCGACGTGGCGACTGCCGTCGTGTTCGGGTTCAAGTATCACCTCGAATCCGCCGGTGTCGGCACGTCTTCGGCAGAGTTCTGAGGCTTCAGGCGACGGCGGCGCTCAGCGTCGCCGCGAGGAACGTCGCGGCGTCCTCGAGTTCCGCTGGATCGACGACGGAGCTCGGTGGGAGCGCGAGATGGGCGCGGAGCTGCTCCGAGGCGCGCGGATTGCGGAACCAGTCCTCGTCGTGTTCCTCCACGAGTGATCGGTCCAGGGCCTCTGCCAGGAGCATGCCCGCGAAACACTGGACGTCGCCGACGTCGAGCCTCGGCAGCACACCCGCGGTCTGCGGCGAGAGCGGAGCTCCGAACGCGGCGGCCGAGAGCTCTTCGTGGCTGTCGAGCAGCGCGCCGGATCCGGCGAGAGCGCTCGCGCCCTCGACGACCTTCACGGCTGCGAGTCGGGACGCGAGCAGGCGCGAGGCAGCGAGCGCCCTGCCGAAGCTCGCTCGATCGCCGCGCCCGACGCCCAGGATCCTGCCGGCGAAGGCGCTTCGGCACGGCAGCGCCGCGAAAAGCGCCCCGACCGTGCTTCGTCGCAGACCGCTCGGATCGTGCGCGATGACCCACGGCTGGTCGCGGGGTGCGGCCGCGTCCACCAGCGCGGTACCCACCCCCGCCAATCCGCGCAGGAAGCTCGCTGGCGCCACGGCGTGGGGCAGGGGGCCCACCTGCAGGTCCAGTCCGTCGAAGAGGCGCTGCTCGTCGAGCCACGACACGATCGTTCGCAGCGACATCCTCGCGGGCCACTCCGCGTTTGCCTCGGTGGCGAGCGAGACCCCCACGGTCGAGGCCACGTCCACGGCGCCGACGTGGAGCGCTGCCTCTCGCGTCCGCTCGAGCCACGTCCGAGCGACGCGCTCGACGGCATCGACCCCTGCGGGCCGTCCTTCGTCGGCGCGCCACAGCCTTCGACGCACCTCAGCGCGCCGCTCCCAGAGTAGGAGCGAAGCGTCCCGGCTCGGCGCAGCCGTCCTCTCGACGACGCGGAGCCACTCGGCGCGTCGCGGCGCGTCGGTCAGCGCGCGCGTCAGGAGCTCGGCCAGGGTGTACCGACCTTCGACGGGTGCTCGGACTTCGTGCGTCGTCTCGTAGCGCTCGCTGCCGGCTGCGACGGCGGCCGCGAGGTTCACTCGCTCCTCTACGAGCAGCGCGAGCCACGCACGGAGCGGCGCCCTGAGCGGGTCGCTCTGGGGTAGCTCGCCGACCTCGTCGAAGATCGCCTGGCGCGAAACGTCGTCGAACGCGAAGGGGTTGGCTCCTTCGTGGACGGTGGCACGGTCGCTTCGCCACCGCCGCCACTGCGCCGCCGTCCTGGCGACCTTTCGGTCGATGAGGAGGGGGTCATCCCGCATGCGTCAGTGCTCCGTCCCCAGCTGTACGGTCAGGGCGACCGTCAGCTCGAGATACGAGTCGAGGTAGCCGTAGTCGCGGGTCGAGCGATCGATGCAGTCGTCTTGCCGGTCGGCCGAGCAGCGGCGGATCCGATCCGTGAAGAGCTTCGCGTAGGCCGCGTGCGGGCCCAGGCGCAGGGAGGGTGACAGGAAGAAGTCCAGCCCCGCGCCGAGGCGGATGGCAGGTCCCGCAGCCGTTTCCTCGTAACGAGCCGTCTCGCCGGTGGGTCCGCGCTCGGCGAGCGACGTCCCGAGCGCCGCTCCGCCGAGGCCGAGCGACACGAAAGGATCGAGGGCGCCCGAATCGAGGAAGTAGTAGCGGCCGAGCAGTCCCAGAAAGATGCTGCCGCCTGCCCCGCGATCGAGTTCGAGTCCCTTGGGGGGTTCCACGCCGAACCCCATGAACTCTAGCCCTCCGCCCCAGGCGAGGTGGGGAGTGACGCGCCAGAACGCCGCGACACCGATGCGCACGCCCGTCCCGAGCCCCTCACAGCGGTCACTCGCGACGCGTCCCTCCGAGCAGAAGGGGGTCCCGAACCCCAGGCCGGGCACGATCTCGGCGGCGCGTCGCGCGGGCTCGAGACCGCCTTCGATGGAGCCGACCGCGGGCCGGGGCGCGGCGCCTGGGGTGGTCGGGGGCCTGGGGCGTGCGGGCTCCGCGCCGGCCCGTGCAGGCAGCGCCAGGCCAAGCGCGAGGATGAATGGGCGGACCAACATGACGAAGCAACCGGATGGAACCCAACGGACCTACTATCCGATTTCGTGCGCACCGTGGCGAGCATCGGGGAGCCAGGGGCGCGGTCGAGGCCCGCATGATCAAGCGCCTTCCGGTCGTACAGCCCAAGGCGTCCGAGGACGAGGCCGCCGAGCAACGCTCTCGTCCGGCGTGGGTCACCGTGGGCGTGGTGCTCGCCGCCGTGTTCTGGGTCCCGTCGCTGCTCGTCGCGCTCTGGGTGCGGGCACGCCTCTTCGCGACGTTCGTGGGCGATCGGGAGCCGAGCGCGGTGTCCGAAGGGACGCTCGCGGCGCTCGGCGTGGCGGGTGCTCTCCTGGTCGTCCTGTCGCTGGCCGTTGCCTGCGTCGCAGCGACCGCCATCGTCGGCCGCTTCGGGCTGCGGACATTCCCTCGAGATGGCTCCTTCGTGGGTGGGCTCGTCGCGGTCGGGGCGGTCGCGCTCGCGGAGGTGGGCGGCACCGGGCTCGGTCTCGGCGCGGCGCTCGCGGTGCACGGGACGCTCCTCGTCGTCGGAGCGCTCGCCGGCCGCGCCGGTCATCGCCTCGGCGCCCGCGCGCGATCCGGCTCTGGCCCGTAGCCGGTCGCCGTCCTGCGCATGCCCGCAGCGGAATTCTCCCGTGCGTTTTGACCGATGGGAACGCCAGAGTACGATGCTGGCATGTCGCGACTCGATGACGATCTCGCCCGGGCGGTCGAGGACTCCGAAGCGAGCGCGCCCGTCACCGTGCCGAAGGGCGGCGGCTCCGCGCGCCGTGGCCGCGGGAGCGTCGCGCTGCTCGCCGCGCTCCTGGTCATGGGCGCAGGGGGCGCTGCGCTCGTGCTCACGTCCTTCGAGGGAGCGGCCATCTACTCCAAGGGCGTCGACGAGCTTCTCGCCGAGCGCGAGAAGCTCGCCAGCCGCAAGGTCCGTGTCGAGGGCAACCTGGTCAAGGGGACGCTGCAGCGTCGCGACGAGCCGTGCGAGTATCGCTTCGACATCGAGAAGAACGGCGCGAGCCTGCCCGTGCGCTACGCGCAGTGCGTCGTGCCCGACACGTTCCGGGACGTTCCGGGCATGGACGTGGCCGTGACCGCGGAAGGCAAGATCGCGACCGGTGGCTGGTTCGAGGCGTCGCACATCATGGCCAAGTGCCCTTCCAAGTACGAGATGAAGCAACTCGAGGCCGCGGGCCAGAAGGCTCCGCACGGTGCTGTGTCCCCGGGCGCTCCTCCCGTCGCCCTCGACTGAGCGATGTGGGACAGGTTCCTTCGCGCATGCCGCGGCGAGGCGGTGGACGCCACGCCCGTGTGGTTCATGCGTCAGGCGGGAAGGTACATGGCGGAGTACCGGGCCATTCGCGAGCGCCACACGCTCCTCGAGATATGCCGTCAGCCCGACCTCGCCACCGAGGTGACGCTCCAGCCCGTTCGCGCCCACGGGGTCGACGCGGCGATCCTCTTCGCCGACATCCTGCTCCCGCTCGAACCCATGGGCATCCCCTTCCACTTCGCCGCGGGGGAAGGCCCGGTCATCGAGACGCCCGTTCGTGACGCGCGGGCCGTCGAGGCGCTCCGCATCCCCGATCCCGTCGAGGACCTCGCCCACGTCCTCGCGGCAGTGCGTCAGGTCCGCAGCGAGCTCGACGGCAAGACGCCGCTCATCGGCTTCGCCGGCGCTCCGTTCACGCTCGCGAGCTACGTCGTCGAGGGGGGGAAGACGACCACGTTCGCCCGGACGAAGGAGCTGATGTACCGGGAGCCGGCCGTCTGGCACGCGCTTCTCGCCAAGCTGGCGCTGACGGTCCGCCGGTACCTTCTGGCGCAGATCGAGGCCGGCGCCCAGGCGGTTCAGCTCTTCGACTCGTGGGTCGGGCAGCTCGCCCCCATCGACTACGCGGAGTACGTCGCGCCGCACGTGCGCAGCGCGCTCGAGGCCGTGGCCGCGACGGGGGTTCCCGTGATCCACTTCGGCACCGGCACCTCCACGCTCCTCGAGGCGATGCGCGACGCGGGCGGAACGGTCATCGGCGTCGACTTTCGGACGCCGCTCGACGATGCGCGTCGGCGGCTCGGATCCAGCGTTGCCGTTCAGGGAAATCTCGAGCCGCTTCTGCTGCTCGCGCCGCCCGACCTGCTGGAGCGTCGCGTCGCGGACGTGCTCGATCGCGCTGGTGATCGCGGGCATGTCTTCAACTTGGGACACGGCATCCTGCCTCACACGTCGCCCGACGCCGTGAAGCGCGTCGTCGATCTCGTCCATCGACGGACCCAGAAATGACCTCGGGCCGAGCGCCTCGCGTCTGCATCGCGGGGGGCGGCATCACCGGCCTCGTCGCGGCGTGGGAGCTGTCCCGCCTGCGCCCGGACGCGCACCTCACGCTGCTCGAGGCGCGCGAGCGTCTGGGCGGCAACATCGTCACCGAGCGCCGGGACGGCTTCGTCCTCGACGGAGGGCCGGACTCGTTCCTGCGCACCAAGCCCGAGGCGGCCGAGCTCTGTCGCGAGCTGGGGCTCGGGGATCGGCTCGTGGCGCCGCGCGAAGACGCGCGGACGGTCTTCCTGGCGCATCGTGGCCGCCTGGAGCGGCTCCCGGCCGGCATGGCGCTCGCGGTTCCCACGCGGATGGGTCCCATGCTCCGGACGCCGGTGCTGGGGATGGCCGCGAAGCTTCGCGCGGCGGCGGAGCCGCTCGTGTCGTCGAAGGCCGACGGTGACGAGAGCATCGACGCGTTCATCAGTCGCCGCCTAGGTCCGGAGGTGGCCCAGCGCATTGCCGGTCCACTGCTCGGCGGCATCTTCGCCGGAGACTGCAAGAAGCTCTCGATGCGTGCGACGTTCCCTCAGCTCGTCGAGATGGAGGCGAAGCACGGAAGCCTCGTCAGGGCGCTCCACGCGGCGACGCATCGCGAGTCCGGAGGTTCCTTGGCTCGCTGGCTGCTGCGCGGAGGCGAGGGACAGGACGCTCCGCCGAGCCCGTTCCTCTCCCTCACGACCGGCATGGGAACGCTCATCGACACGCTGGCGGCGAAGTTGCCGGCCGGCGTCGTGCGATGCTCCGAAGGCATCACGCAGGTCGCGCGCGTCGAGGGCTACGAACGTCGATGGATCGTGGAGACCAGGAGCGGCGAGCCTCGCGTCGCGGACGCCGTGGTCCTGGCGGTTCCGGCTCACGCCGCAGCTCGCGCCGTGCGCGACGCCGAGCTCGGTCAGGAGCTGTCCCGCATCCCTTACGTTTCGACCGCGACCGTGTTCCTCGCGCTCGACGCCGCGCGCGTCGAGCACGCCCTCGACGGGGTCGGATTCATTGCCCCTTCCTCGGAGTCGCGGCTGCTCGCGGCCACCTGGGTCAGCAGCAAGTGGAGCGGCAGAGCGCCGGAAGGCTCCGTGCTCGTCCGTGCGTTCCTCGGGGGAGCTCGCTCACCCACGCTGGTCCGGGACTCGAGCGACGAGGAGCTCGTGAGTGTCGCGACGGCCGAGCTCACTCGCCTGATGGGCAGCCTGGGCCCCATCGCGTTCACGGCGGTGTTTCGCTGGATGGACTCGGGGCCCCAGCCGGTGGTCGGACATTCGGCGCGGCTCGAGCGAATTCGCGCGCGGCTGGTGGCGCTGCCGGGGCTCCATCTGGCGGGCGCTGCCTACGACGGTGTCGGCATTCCGGACTGCGTCCGCCAGGCGCGCGCCGCCGCGCGTGCGGTCGCCGAAGGTCTCCCGGCCTGAAGGGCGCCTGGCCGCTCGGGTTCCGGCGCTAGGATTCGAACCTAGATTCAGGGATTCAAAGTCCCTTGTCCTGCCCTTAGACGACGCCGGAGCGATGAGACCGCGGAGCTTAACACCATCGATCCCGTCGCCCAGGCTCCCGGCGAGTCGTCGGTGCGAGGTGCTCCGGACAGCTCCGCTGCCGCAAGGTTCCCGAGGGCTGCTTCTTCGCGCGAGGCCGCGGGTGCGCCCTCGGCCGAGGGAACCCGTCGGTGCGAGGAATTGTCGCGCCCTGGGTGACCGCGCGCGACTCTCAGCGACTTCCGCTGTACCGTCTCACCGAGCTCTGGTGGGACGTGCCTGAGTCGGACGTGGATAGCGAGAAACACTTCGTCGAGCGCCTTCGCAAGCACGACGAGCGCGCGTTCAACGAGCTGGTGCAGGCGTACGAAGGGCGCGTCTTCCGGCTGGTCTTCCGCATGCTGGGCCGGCGCGAGGAAGCCGAGGACATGGCGCAGGAAGTGTTCGTCCAGGTCTTCAAGGCCATCGAGCAGTTCCGCGGCGACGCCAAGCTCTCGACGTGGATCTACCGGATCGCCGTGAATCTTTGCAAGAACCGGACGAAGTACCTCGCGCGACGCCGCAGCGACGCGCAGGATGAACTCGAGCCCATCGCGGAGCGGTCCGCGCTGCACGAGGCCAAGGGCGTGACGTTCGGCGACATCGCCCGGCCCGATCAGATGATGGAAGGGCTCCAGGTCGAGGTGATCGTGCAGCGCGCGATCGCCGAGCTCGACGCGGACTTCCGGGAGGTCCTGGTGCTGCGGGACGTGGAGGACCTGACCTACGAGGAGATCGCGCAGATCACCGGCCTTGCCGACGGAACGGTCAAGAGCCGAATTCATCGGGCGCGAGCGATGTTGAAGAGCAAGGTAGAGCGCGTGCTCGGGGAGAAGATCCGATGACGGACGCAGACGACGAAGGGCAGGGCGAGGACGCTCGGGCGAGCGAAGGGTCGAACGCCCCCGCAGCGCCGCTCGCCGAGGCGGACGGGGCGACCGAGGACGAAGCTCCGCCCGAGAGCACGCGAGACGACGGAGAGCTGCGGGATCTGCTGCGGGGCGCCCTAGGGACGCCTCAGACCGAGGGTCCGGACCTGCTCGCCGGGTTTCAGCGAAAGGTGCGGGAGCGCAGCGGCGGCAAGTTCTACACGGACGGGTGGAGCACGTCCCGCGAGCCTCCCATCACGACCTATCTGCTGACGAGCCTGGTCATGCTGGCGGTCGTGTTCGTCGTGTACGCGATTCTCGGTCCGCTCTCGGGCGCCGCGATCGAGGTCGAACCACCTGCGCCAGTGCGCATCGTGCCGCCGCACTTCGTGGCTCCCGAGCGCGGCTCGGGCGCAGCAGCGGTTCCGTCGGCGCGAGACTGACTCAGGGAATCCAGCGGGCCAGGACGCACGTGACGTTGTCGGGCCCGCCAGCCTCGTTCGCCGCTTCGATCAACCTGTGCGTGCACTGCGACAGGTCCGCGCCGTGCTCGACGACGATGCTCAGGATCTGCTCGTCGGAAATGGGTCCTGCCAGGCCGTCGGAGCACAGCAGGACGGTGTCGCCCGCTCGCGGCGCGTCGAACCCGGTGTCGACCTTCACAGTGTCCTTCATTCCGAGGGCGCGAACGATCACGTTCTTGTGCGGGAAGTTCGCGATCTCTTCCTCGGTGAGCTTCTTCATCTTCTTGTAGTCGTTCAGCAGCGAGTGGTCCTCGGTCATCTGATCGAGCTGACCGTCGCGGATCCGGTAGGCTCGGCTGTCGCCGACGTGGGCGACGTAGATGCCGTCCTCGACCGCGAACATGCTGACGATGGTCGTGCCCATGCCCCGCTGCTTGGAGTTGCGCTGCGCGGTCTCGTAGATCCGTAGATTGGCCAGCTTGATGGCGGTGATGAGGCGGTTCTCCTCGTAGCCCTTCGACCGGTCCATCTTGTACGGCCAGGTCCGCTCGGGATCGTCCGCGGTCGCCTCGAAGAACTCGTGAAGGGTGTCCACGGCCATCTTGGAGGCCACCTCGCCCGACGCGTGTCCGCCCATCCCGTCGGCGACGATGTAGAGACCGAACTCGGCAAAAATCGCGAAGTTATCCTCGTTGTGCGTGCGCTTGCGGCCGACGTCGGTTTCGCCGGCGACCTCGATGCGGAGCGGTTGCGTCACGGCGTTCGGGATACTCGAAAAGGCACGGAACGAGCCGACGCGAATCCTCCCGTCCCGGGGGACGGCTTGTCAATCAGCGTCGACGGTGCGTTGGTTTCCCCCTGTAACCGTCCGGTCTCGACGGATGGCCCTCGGCCCGCAGGCCAGACGCTCCCGAGCGGGGCGCGCGTCCGGGACCGTCAGCGGACGCCGCCGGGGCCCGGCCCCGGCGCTGGCGCCGGTGCGCGCTGCTTGCGCTTGCCCGCACCGGCCTCGGGGGCCGCACGGAGCGTGACGGACACGTCGCGAAATCGACCGTTACCGTACAGGAGCAGCGTGATGGTGTCGCCGACGGCGCGAGCGTTGATGGACTCTGCGAGCGCCTCGGGTGTCGTGACCGGGAGCTGATCGACGGCGACGACCACGTCGGAGGACGCGTCGTCTCGTCCAGCGCGGAGGCCGGCGGCCGCAGCGGGGCTGGCCGGGTGGACGTTCGCCACGCGCACGCCTCGCACGGGTCCGATGTCCCCCGACAAGCCGTGTATCCCGAGCCAGGGGGCTGGTGCGACCGCGTTCTTCGGCACCGATCTCAGGAACGCCTTGAGCGCCGGGACCGGGACGCCGTAAGGCGTCCGGCGACACTCGGTCGCCACGTCCGGAGCGCACGCGAGCGCGACCACGGCGACCACGTTGCCGTGGTCGTCGAGGATGGGGCTGCCCACGTCCGTATCCTTGAATCGACTCCCGAGCTCGATCGCGTCGGGCAGCAGCTCCGCGTCGCCGCCGAGGAGCGTGCGCAGCCCCTTCACGATGACGCGCGAGGGCGCCACCGCCCGCGGGCCGAGCGTACGGAATGCACGGAGCTGCGAGCCCGCCTCGGTGGCCTGGGTGCGTGACGCCCGAAGCCCCTGCTTCCAGCGTCCGTTCTGCGGCACGAGGAGCGCGAGGTCCCAGGCCCGGTCCGTGTGCCCCATCTTCAGGCGCATCAGGCTGCCGTCGGCGAACCGAGCGTCCAGGGCGTTGCCGTGCCCCAGGAGCGAGAGCGCCGTCAGGATGCGTCCGTCTCCGTCGAGCACCGAGCCCACTCCGAGGACCTTGCCCGCGCGCTCGAGCGTCACCACGCCCTGCCGCGCCCTGTGAACGGGATCGTCGGCCCCATCCGGCTTCAGCGCGGGCAGCTCGGCCTCCGCGGCCTGGTCGGCCAGCTCGGCGGCCTGCTTGGCCACCTGCCCCGCCGCCGCCGCCACGTCCGCCGTGGTCGGGGGTGGGGCCTTCGGAGTCTGGGCGGCCGAAGGACTGCTGAAGACGAGCGTCGCGCCCGAGACGACGACTGCGTAGAGATCACGCCGGTTCACGCGCCGAGTGTAGCCTTCTTTGCGCACCCGGCCAGGCAACTCCACGAAACTTCGCATTCGATCCTCCGCGGGAAAGCTCGGCCGACGTCGGCCTTGCAATAGCCCTGCCGGCGAGACGCCGGGCGGCGGTCGGTGCTCAGGGTGGCGGATGCAGCTGTCTCACCCCGCGCGTACCCGCCACGATGACGACGGTGGCGCGCCCCACGAACAGGCCCGTCTCGACGACGCCCGGAATGCTCCGGATGCGCGCGTCCGCGCCGGCCGGATCGTCGATCGGGCCCAGGTACAGGTCGACGAGGTAGTTCCCCGCGTCGGTGCGCCATGGCGCTCCCTCCCGCCGCCTTACCTCGGCGCGGCCGAGGGTCGCGAGCTTGTGCAGGGTGCTCGCCCTGCCGAAGGGGAGCACTTCGAGTGGAACGGGCCACTTCTCGCCGAGGCGCCCGCTCAGCTTCGACTCGTCCACGATGATGACGTTGACGCGCGAGGCTTCGTTCACGATCTTCTCGCGCGTCTGGGCGCCGCCGCCGCCCTTGACCAGGTCCAGGGCCGCGCTCACCTCGTCGGCGCCGTCGACGGTCACGTCGATCGTCCACGGGCCCTCGTCCTCCAGCAGCGGGATGCCGAGCGCTTCGGCTTGAACCCGGCTCGCCTGGCTCGTGGGTACGCCCACGAGGTCCCTCCCGGCTCTCACGAGGGCACCGACCTCGTCGATGAACAGCTTCGCGGTAGAACCCGATCCGAGTCCGACCACGCCCCGTTCGGGCAGGAGCTCGAGGGCCGCGAGGGCGGCGAGGCGCTTCGCTTCGGCGGGGTCCATGCAGCGCATCGTGCAGGGCTGTCCGGCGCCGTCAATCGTCAGGGAGCGGTGCGAGACGATTCTGCCGGGCGCGCCGACGGCGCGGGTGCCTGTCCCGCGTCCGTCGTGGTCACCGGAGCGTCCGGCGGTGGCGCCGCAGCGCCGGGCGGCGCGGGAACGGCTCCGACCCACGACTCGGGGGGCTTCGGTGTCAGGTAGAAGAAGTCGCGGTGCGCGGGGCGCCGCAGGTAGTCGTCCGGCTGGAGCTCGAACCCCTTCGCGAGCGGCACTGCCACGAACTCGCCCGCGTCACCGGGCTCGAAGGTCACGAACTTCGGATAGGACCAGTTGACGTCGAGCTGGGCCACGTCGGCGGCTCCGGCGAAGTGCATCCCCTTCGCGACGGCGCGCGCCGTCGTCGAGTTCGTGATGCCCACGTACAGGATCTGTCGGTCCTCGGACAGCCCGATCGCGGAGCGTCGAATCACGGTGTCTCCGTCCAGCGTCGCGCCCCAGGCCGTTGCGAGCTCTTCCTGGAGGCCGACGTGCATCTTGCCACGCTCGTACATGCAGCCCGGAGCCTGTCGCATCCACACCATCTCCGCCGCGGAGGCTTCTATCTCCTTCCACGTCGCGATGGTGACCGCTCCGTTGCGGTAGAGCGCCGCGGTGCACGCGCTCGGGCGTGGCTTCACCAGCGTGACACCGTCCACCAGCATGCCGTACCAGCCGTGCTCCGTCTTGAAGCCGCCGTTGAAGGCGGCGATGGCGATCGATCGGTGTGCTTCGGCGACGAGACCGGTTCGCCTGGACTTGTAGAGAACGCCCTCCTTTTCGAAGCTCTTGGGCTCGTACTTGCCAGCAACCAGATGCAACGACACGCGGCGAAGATCGATCGCCACCACGAAGAGCTCCGCCCACGACCGGTTGCGATCCGGGTGCAGCAGCGTCTTGTACAGGTAGGGGTCGACATCGGGGTTGCGCGGGTCGGTCATGGCGACCCATTGCCCATCCCCGGGAGCGGACCAGCTCTCGTGGACTGGCCCCGGGTCTCGTGGGCGGAACGGAGGCAACGACGCGGTCGCCGGCTCGCCGGAGCCGGCGGGAGCCGGCATGGCGGAGGGCTTCGGGGGCACGCTCCAGTAGGCGCGGGGAGCTTCTCCCTTCCGAGTCGCCCGGTTGAAGCGATCCTCGACGCCGTACGCGAAGTCCTGCAGGCGCGCCACGTTGTCCGTTCCGACGATCGCCCGCAGCGAGTCCGACACGATGGGGCCCAGCCACTCGTAGCGATGGACGGCGAACCACAGCGCCGAGAGGAGCACGGCGCCGGTCAGCGCGGTCCAGGCCAGCCAGCGCAGTAGCCTGCGTCGCCGTCGCGGCGGTCTGGACCGGGAGCGCGCGGGCGCGGGCTCGCCAGTGGTCGTCCGGACTGAGGCAGGCACCTTCGGGCATCGTAGCTTCCGTCGCATCTCGGCGCCCACTTTGGCGACGGTCGCGACCAGCGCGCCCGCCGTGCTTCCGGTGGCCGGCGCGAGGGGTTAGAACGGCCTGCGATGGCGTCGCGCTCGGGACCGCTGGCCGCGCTGGTCCTCCTGCTCGCGTCGCTCGGTGCGTCCTCGCTCGCTCGCGCCCAGGCGGAAGCGCCCGTGCGCGACCTCCCGCAGATTGCCCCGCCCTTGCCCTTCCCCGCTGCGCCGCTGGCACGCGTCGAGGTCGTCACCGAGGGCACGCGCTGGCAGGAGCGCCCCGTCGTCGTGCGCGCGCGGCCGGGCGAGGGCCTGACAGCGGAGGTCGCTCGTCGCGCCATGCGCGAGCTCCTCGATACCGGTCGCTTCGCGTCGGTCCGGGCCCACGCCGTCGCCGAACCCGGTGGTCCGGTGCTGCGCATCGTCGCCGAGCCGCGGCGAATCGCCGCGTCCGTGAAGGTAGTTGGCGGCGTGCTCGACGACGGGGAGACGCTCCGCGCGGCGAACCTGCGGGTGGGGAGCGAGGTGACCGAGCAGATCCTCGCGGACGCGGCGCGGCGCGCCGAGCAGCTCCACGAGCGACACGGCTATCGGAGAGCGAAGATCACCGTCGACGCGACGGACACGGACGAGCGCATGAAGGTCGTGGTCGTCGTGAACGTCGAGCCGCGCCAGCCGGACGTGGTCCACGAGCGCGTGTTCCGAGTGGACTCGCAGGTGACCGAGGCGCTGGGGGCGGTGCTTCGGCGGTACGAGGTCCGGGAGGGTGATCGGCTCGACGTCGCGCGCCTCGAAGCGGCGGACGGCGCGCTCGAACTCGCCCTGCGGAAGGGCGGGTGGCACCGCGCCCGCGTGGCGCACCAGATCGTCACGGCACCACGCGGCCCGCGCGTCGAGGTGCTGGTCTGGTGCGGCCCGCAGCTGCGCGTCGTGTTCGAGGGCAATCGTTACTTCGACGACGATGATCTCCGCGACGCCTTGTCCCTGGACGAGAACGACGACCGAAGCCCCGCGAGCCTCGCAGCGAGGGTTCGCGAGTTCTACGTGGCGCGGGGGTTCCTGGACGCCGAGGTGACGGTGGAGGAACGTGGTGCGCCCCACGAGCCCGTTCACGATCTCGTGTTTCGGACCCGCTCGCAGCGCCTGGTGCGCGTCGTGGCTCGCGAGTACCCGTGCTTCCCCCGCCGCCTGGGAGCAGGCGCTGGCCGGACGCCCGACGACGTAGGAGCCGAGATCGACAGCTTCCTGGCCGAGGAGCTGCCCGGAGCGGGGCTCGTGGGGTCGGTGGATCCCGCGGTGGTGGACGACACGTTCGGCCCTGGCCGCCCTCGCGGCGCACGTCCGGCGCCCCTCGAGCCGAACCCCTACAACACGTACTCGCCCGACGTGTACGAGCGTGCGCTCAAGCACCTGCAGAATCTCTATCGCTCGGAAGGCCATCTCTCCGCGGAGGTCGGACCGGTCGCGGTCCTGCGGCGCGCGTGCGATCCTCGCTCGCCCCCCGGGCACTGCCGCCCCGCGGGCCCGCGAGCGCGGCCCAGAACGTCCTGCCGCTACGACGCCGAGGGGCTCCCGGCGCCCGAGCCTCCACCCGACGCCTCGCTCGCGTGCGTGTCCGACCCGCAGAAAGGCCTGACGTGCGAGCCCGAGGTCGTCCTCTCGATACCCATCAAGCTCGGCCCGCGCACGATGCTCTACGATCTGGCGTTCGAGGGGAACCGCGCGCTCGTCGAGCGCGACCTCGAACGCCACGCAGGCCTCGAGATGGGAGCGCCCGTCTCGCAGTCCGAGCTCGACAAGGCGCGCCGGCGACTGCTCGAAGCCTATGCGGAGGAGGGTTTCGCGTTCGCCGAGGCGGACGTCGTCCTCGACTTCTCGCCGGACCGGACGCGGGCGCGCGCGCGCTTCGTCATCAGCGAGCGCGAGCGCGTGCGCGTCTCGAAGATCGTGGTCCGCGGCAACCTTCGCACTCTCGAGAGCGTGATTCGCCGCCGAATTGCCCTCGAACCCGGCCAGCCCTACCGTCGCAGCCTCGTCCGCAAGACCGAGGAACGCCTCGCCACCCTCGGTGTGTTCTCGACCATCACCGTGGGGCTCGACGAACCGTACATCCCCGCCAAGGAGAAGGTGGTCGTCGTGACGGTCCAGGAGCGGCCGTCGCAGCACCTGGACGTGCGACCCGGTTTCAGCACCGGCGAGGGCCTGCGGGTCATGTTCGAGTACGGGCACCGCAACGTCGCAGGTCGGGCGATCCAGCTCACGTTTCGGGTGCAGCTCAGTTACCTGCCGGACGCGCTGATCCTGGAAGACGACGTACGGGAGAACTTCCAGCGGCTCCCGCTCTCCAAGCGCCTCGAGCGAAGGAACACGGCATCCATCGAGTTCCCGGACGTGGGCCTGGGACCGCTCATTCGTCTCGGTGTGGATGGGGTGGACGTGCGGGACAACGCGCGCGACTTCGGCCTGACGAAGGACGCCGGCATCGTCACGTTCACCTACCGCCCGAACCCGCGTTTCAGCGTGCAGCTCGGCGGGTCACTGGAGCTCAACGATGCGGAGATCTTCAGCGGGGACGCCGTGGACGACTTCTTGCGTGCGAATCCCTCGCCCAGCCTCGGCCGCCTCCTGCGCGTCCCGGATGGAAAGACCTTCGCGGTCGCCCAGCGCACCGGCATCACGTGGGATCGGCGGGACAACCCCTTCGGCGCGACGTCGGGAACTCTGCTGGCCGCGGGTGTCGAGCACGTCCGCGCGTTTCCCGCGGCGGACAATCCCAGGGACATCACGAGCGACTTCCTGCGACTCACGAGCCACGTCGCCGGGTACGTGCGCCTCTCGGACAAGGGGCTGGCCGTCGCAGGGAGCCTGAAGTGGGGCTACAACTTCCAGCTGCTGGAGAACTCGAAGACGTATCCGGATCGGCTCTTCTTCCTCGGTGGTGTCGATACGCTCCGTGGGTTCCTGCAGGACTCCGTCGTGCCCCAGGACATCGCCGACCGCATCCTCGATCCCGCGACGCCGCTCACGGTCGACGACGTGGCGATTCGAGGTGGAGATCTTTCGCTCAACCCGCGGGCGGAGCTGCGGGTCCCCCTCACGGACGTCCTGTCCACGGCGCTGTTCCTGGACGCGGGGAACCTCTGGGTTCGGCCGGAGAACGTGGATCCACTCACGCTGCGCTACGCCGCCGGCAGCGGGCTCAGGGCGGGGACGCCCATCGGCCCGCTCGCCTTCGACTACGGGATCAACCTCGATCGCCGCCCGTGGGAGGACTTCGGCGCCTTCCACTTCAGTATCGGGTTGTTCTAGCCGGCAACCGTGGCTCGAGGCAGGTGCGCGCCGCTGAATCGCTTTCTTGGCCCGCGGAGGTGCCCGCGCCTAATCGGTCGGGCATGCATCGGCAACGAAGCGCCACGCTGGTCGTCATCGAGTACGGAGCCACCTGGCCGCGCTGGCTGGATCCGGGCCAGCGCGCGTCGGGGGATCTCGCCGTGGTGGCGCAGCACTACGAGGGCGCGCCCATTTCGCTCGTCACGCAGGTGGCCAGCCGAATCACGCGCCTGGAGCAGAACGGCTGGGTTCTCCACGATGCCGTGGTCGTGTCCAACGGGCGCTCGGACCCCGAGGCGAAGAGCGCGCGTGAGGTCCTCTGCCGCGGTCTGCTGGCGCGCATGCAGCAGGCCCGGGGTGGCAACCTCGTGCTCACCGTCGATCCTAAGCAAGGCGAGCGTGCGCAGCGCGTCCTCGAGTCCCTGGCGACCCAGCTCAACTTGACGGGCAAGACGCCTCGCCCCTCGCACGTGGCGCTGGCGTCCTGAGAGGGATCTGTCCGGGCGCGCACGGGCGCGGTAGCCTCCGCCCCATGCTGCGCGCGGGTTGGTCTTGCTGGTGTGTGCTCGCGCTCTCCTGTACGGAGCCGGGATCCGGAGGTGCCACCGAGTCACCGGGCGATTCCGGGCTCGATGCCCCAGCGACGACGCTCCTCGAGGGGGCGTGCCCCACGGGCTTCTCGCCGGCAGTGGGCCAGAATGACGGGTTTCCTTCGGGTGGTGTGGGTCGCCGGTTTCACGCCTTGGCGCCGGAGGCCCCGTCGGAGGGCGTGCCGGTGTTCGTGTCGCTCACCGGTACCGTCCAGTCGGAACTCGACTTTGCCAGGCAGGCGGCGCTGGATCAGCTCCCTGCCGCCGGCTGGCTCGTGCTCGCGCCAGTGCGAACGTGCAGCCAGAACGGGACCAACTGCGCGCAGCTCGGGTCGGACGGTCGGATCTGGGAACCCTGGTTCGATGGCACGACGGGCGGGCCCACCGACGACGAAGGCCCGGACGTCCGATTCATCGAAGAGATGGTGCGCTGCGCGGCGACCACCTGGTCGATCGACGCGCGTCGGATCTTCGTGGGTGGCATCTCTGCGGGTGGTTCGTTCACCAACCGCGCGCTCACGTTCGACTCCGACTTCTTCGCCGGGGGCGTCTCGGCCTCCGGCAACTGGTACGCCGGCAACGCCGCGCCGAGAACGCCGATCGCGATGTCCCCGTCCATCGTCGTGCTGGTGTGGGGCGGCCCGACCGACGTCTGGCCGCCCCAGAACCCCCTGGCGAACTACGACCCGGAGACACGGCTCGCCGCGCAGCACTACGCGGCACAGCCCGACGTCGTCACCGTCTCGTGCTCCGGCACACACGGTCACATCTGGCCCACCGCCATGACGAGTTACTTCACGAAAGTGCTGCTCTCGCACCCCAAGGGATCCGCCGTGTCGGACTTCGTGCTGCCATCGCCGCCGTCGGGCTTCTCCTGCGTGCTCGGCGAGTACGTGGACCACTGAGCGTCGTCACCCCCGAGGAGGCGCCCGTGGCGCTCCGCCTGCTTCCGGCCACATGCAGCGAAGCCGCACCGGCGCTGGCATCGGAGCGGCCGCAGCCCTAGAGGGACGGCGGCAACGTGCCCCCCCCTGCGACCCAGCCCCGTCACGAGCCACCGGACGGTGCGCGCGTCCCCACGACCCTCGGGGAGCATTTCCTACGGCAGCTTCCCCGCTTCGCCGTGGGCACGGCGCTCCTCGGCGCCTATCAGTACTCGCAGTACTGGTTCGACACGCGACTGAAGGTCGCCGTGGACGGCGCGTTCGGCGGTCGGCTCGACGTGGCGGTCGACATCGGCCGTCTTCTCGTCGCCGTCGCTGCGGCAGCTTTCGTCATCCGCGTGCTCTCCCGCATGGCCATCTTCAACGGCGGGCGGATCGTCGAGTACGAGCTGCGTCTCGCTCTCCTGCATCACCTGCAGCGCCTCGGTCCGTCGTTCTACCGGAGGATGAGCACCGGCGAGATCATGAGTCGCGCGACGAACGACCTCGCCCAGATTCGACTTCTGCTCGGGTTCGGCGTGCTGAACGGCGTCAATACCGCGTTCGCCCTGGTCAGCGCCCTGGCCGTCATGCTCGGCCTCTCGTGGCGCCTCACCCTCGCCTCTCTCGCCACGCTCCCCATCCTGCTGCTCGTCTCGCGCGCGTTCGGCAGGCTGATGTACACGTTCACCCGCGAGAACCAGGACGCCATCGGCCGCGTGAGCGAGCGTGTGCAGAGCAGCATCGCGGGTGTTCGCGTCGTTCGCGCGTTCGGCCTCGAGCGCAGCGAGGCGCGAGCGTTCGCCGAGTCGAACGAGGTCTACCTCGACGCGAGCCTCCGTCTCGCGCGCCTGCGAGGATCCTTCGGGCCCATCATCGTCGCCGTGACGGCGCTCGGAGTCGTCATCGTCGTCTGGTACGGCGGGCACCTGGTCCTGGGCGGAGCCCTCACGCCCGGCGACTTCCTCTCGTTCTACCGCGCGCTGGTTCGGCTCACCTGGCCCCTGGTCTCGCTCGGCCTCCTCGTGGCCATCGTCCAGCGCGGGCGAGCGTCGTTCTCGCGCCTGGAGGAGATCTTCCACGCCCGCCCCGACATCGTGGACGGCGAGGTGCTCGCCACGGAGCGCACCGGGCGCCTGACCGTCCGCGGTCTCTCGTTCGGTTACGGCGACGCGCAGGTGTTGCACGACGTCTCCTTCTCGCTCGAGCGCGGCGAGTCGCTGGCCATCGTCGGACGCACCGGGAGCGGCAAGTCCACCCTGGCCGTCCTGCTCGCGCGCCTTCAACCGACCCCCCGCGGGGCGATCAGCCTCGACGGGCACGACATCTGCGACCTGCCCCTCGCCGAGCTTCGTGCTCGCATCGGATTCGCTCAGCAGACGCCGTTCCTCTTCTCGACGACCGTCGGTCGCAACATCGGCTACGTCCTCGAGGACCCCGATTCGGAGGCGTCGGCTGCTCGCGTGCGGGCGGCGGCCCGGGAAGCCCAGATCCACGACGAAATTCGGGGGTTGCCCGACGGGTTCGACACGGTCGTCGGCGAGCGCGGAGTTCAGCTCTCCGGCGGCCAGAAGCAGCGCGTGGCGCTCGCGCGCGCCCTGCTCTCGGAGCCGGAGATCCTCGTCCTCGACGATCCGCTCAGCGCCGTGGACGCCCGCACCGAGAACGCCATCCTCGACGCCATCGACCGGCAGCGCGCCGTCCGCGGCGTGATACTCATCACCCACCGTGTCGCAGCGGCAGCGCGGTGCGATCGGGTCATCGTCCTCGATGCCGGCCGTGTCGTGGACGAGGGGACTCACGAGGAGCTGATCCGTCGCGGCGGGCTCTACGCGACGTTCGCCGACGAGCAGCGCATCGAGCGCGAACTCGCAGCGCTCGGAGGCCCCGACCCGTGGTCCCCGGCGGTGGCTTCACCGTGAACACGCCCATGGAAACCGAGGGGTCGCTCCCGGACGCCATCGACGAGCGGGCCAACCGGGCGAAGACCGCGGAGGCGCTCGAGCGTTTTCACGACGAGAGCGCGCTCGGCAAGGCCTACGACCTTCGTCTGCTCCGGCGCCTGTGGCCGTACCTGCGCCCGTATCGGCTGCTGCTCGGCTTCTCGCTCGCCATCACTCTCGTCACGGCCGTCGGAGCCATGGTTCGACCGCTCCTCATGCAAACGGCGATCGACGACGGCGTCCTCGCGTCGAACCCGGAGGTCCTGTTTCGTGCGGGGATCGCGCTGGTGGCCATCGTGCTCGTGGAGCAGGTGCTCGCGTTCCTCCAGATCTACTCCGTGCAGATCGTGGGGGCACGCGCGATGGCGGATCTCCGCGCGCGAGTGTTCGAGTTCCTGCACGGGATGCGAGTCGGCTTCTTCGACAAGCAGCCCGTCGGCCGCCTGGTGACCCGCGTGACCAACGACGTGGACGCCATCCTGGAGCTCTTCGCCTCGGGGGCGCTCAACGCCTTCGGCGATCTGCTGCGCCTGGTCGGCATCGTCGGCTTCATGGTCGCTCTGGACTGGCGCCTCTCGCTCATTGCCTTCGCCGCGACGCCGCCGGTGGCGCTCCTGGTGTGGCTGGTGCGCGGACGGTCGCGGGAGGCCTTTCGAGAGATTCGCGGCAAGACGGCTCGCATGAACGCCACCATGAACGAGCAGGTCTCCGGAATGAGCGTCGTGCAGGCGTACCGCCAGGAGCGCGCGGCGGCACGCGAGTTCGACGACATCAACGCAGCCTATCGCGACGCCAACATCCGCTCGATCAAGTACGAAGCGACGCAGGATGCCGCCATCGAGATGGTCCACGCCGTCTGCCTGGCGTTCATCGTCGTGTCCCTCGGCTACCGTGAGGTGTCGTTCGGGACGGTCGTCGCCTTCAACGCGTACCTGGTGCAGTTCTTCGAGCCGGTGAGCGCCCTCGCGCAACGGTACACCCTGCTGCAGAGTGCCATGGCCGGCGCCGAGCGCGTGTTCGGCTTGCTCGATCGCGACGAGCCCGACGCTCCGCGACGAGCCGCGGCACTTCCCGGAGACCGAGACCTCGCGTTCTCGCTAGAGGACGTCCACTTCTCGTACAACCCGGGCGTCCCGGTGCTCCACGGAGTGACGCTGCACGCGCGCCGCGGCGAGAAGATCGCGCTGGTCGGCCCGACGGGGAGCGGCAAGTCCACCATCGCGTCGCTCCTGCTGCGCCTC
The DNA here is from genome assembly GCA_964487605.1 of uncultured Polyangiaceae bacterium. Lineage (GTDB taxonomy): Bacteria > Myxococcota_A > Polyangia > Polyangiales > Polyangiaceae > JAJDAH01. The sequence continues at coordinate 15,679 of CAZARU010000069.1, read as the reverse complement.
TACGAGGTCGACAGCGGCGTCGTTCGCGTGGACGGTGACGACGTCGTGGGTCTCGAGCGGAACGATCTGCGTGGGCGGTTCGCGATGGTCCCGCAGGACGTCTTCCTGTTCCCCGGAACCCTAGCGACGAACGTCGCGGCCGGGCAGGAGCCCGACCTGGCGCGGGTGCGGGAGGCGTTCGCGACCCTGGGCGTGCTCGATCTGTTCGAGAGCCGCCCGGGCGGGCTACAGGCGGAGGTGGGCGAGCACGGCGCGACCTACTCGGCGGGTGAGCGCCAGCTCATCGCCTTCGCTCGGGCTCTGTACCGGGACGCGCCGATTCTGGTGCTCGACGAGGCCACGGCGAGCGTGGACAGCGAGACCGAGGCGCGGCTGCAGCGGGCGCTCACGAGCCTCCTCGAAGGCCGCACGGCGCTGGTCATTGCCCACCGTCTCAGCACGATTCGCGCAGCCGATCGGATCGTCGCCCTGCACCGGGGACGTGTCATCGAGCAAGGAACCCACCAGGAGCTGCTGGCCAGCGGCGGCCTCTACGCGCGGCTGCACGAGCTGCAGTTCGCGCGCGTCGAGGCGCAGTCCTGACGACGAAGCGGCGCCGTGGCTCTGGCTCAGAGCGCCGACGAGGTCGCGTGAACGTAGAGGTAGAAGTCCGCGCACGTGTCGTTCTTCACGACGACGTGCTCGTCCGTGACCTCCTGGACGACGACCTCGTTGCCGGACGCGGGGGACGTGCTCCCATCTTCGGCGAAGGCCAGGGCGATCGAGACGGTCCCCAGCGTCGGCGGCGGCGTCAGCCCGTGGACGAGCGCGTAGCGACGGCCGCCGGGGAAGAAGAGGTGGGGTCCGCCCGGCGGCGCGGTCTCGAACTCCGCTCCGGTGGACCGGCCTTCGCGAAACACGATGGGGGGGTTCCCGTCATTGCTGCGATCGCACGGCGCGCCACAGCCTGCGGGCGCTGCCGCCAGACCTGCGACGCCGAGGACGAGGAAGAACGGCCAGCGCACGGCGCTGGAGTATCACGAGTTCGGGCACCGCGAGCATCTGCCCGCGACGGCGACCGGCGATCTCAACCGAGCCAGCCGGCGACGACGATGCGTCCCACGAGGGCCTCCACCACGTCCTCCACGCGCGCGATCTCGCGGGCGCGGAACGGCAGGCTGATTCGTGCGACTTCGACCATTGCGACGAGCTCGCCGTGCATCTGGATGGGCACCATCGCGACGCCGCGAACGTTCCCCAGGCACCGCTTGAACCGCCCCGCGATGACGCGCGCCGTCTCCCCCGGGATCGGCTCGCCCACGACGGTGCGCCCGGACTTCGCCGCGACGACCGACGGATCGGTGTTCCCCAGCGCCTCGCCCAGCAGCATCTCGCTCGCTGGACCGTGCGCGCAGGTGGTGAAGTAGAGGCCGTTCTCCTTGCGAAGCCTGTGCAGCAGCCCGATGTCCGCACCCGCTGCGGTGGCTGCGGTCGAGAGCGCGAGGAGCAGCGCCTCGTCGAGATCGCCGGCTTCGGCCAGGACGCCCACGGGGTCCACCGCCTGCGGACGGATCGACGACGGGCGGCGAGTGCTCTGCGGTTCGGGCTCGCTCGGCTCGAGGCCCTCGTCGCTCGGCGGTGCCGGTACCTCGTGGAACGGGCTGCTGGCTCGCACTTCGGCGTGCGCCGTGATCCCGGCGAGGCGCGAGACGGTCTCAGCCCGGTCCTCGACGCTGAGTCCGTTGATGTCCTTCAGCCGCCGCCACACGCGCCACGAGTCGTGACGGACGAACGAGTTGGTCGGTATGCGCCCGCCGACGACCCCGCGCGTCAGGAGGTGAAAGCTCACCGGGCCCACGGCCACGACGCCGTTGGTCACGAACCATCTGTCGAGGCTCTCGCTCGCCTGGGAGGCCAGGCTCGTCGCTGCGTCCATCTCGGGCACCACCGGGGTATGGGAATGTGGGAAGAGGCCCACAGCCGCCTACATGGTGCGCGATTGTCTCCAAGGCGCGCCTCCGGTCAAGGAACATCGACGGACCAGCAGAAAATACGGTCCCGGCGCGAGGAATGTTCCGGTCCGGCGGTCGAGCACCGCCGGGGCCCGGCCGGTGCGATGATGCCTCGCGTGCTCGGAGCCCTCTGAATGACGGTCGGGAAGGTCTGGCTTGTCGGCGCTGGCCCCGGCGATCCCGACCTCATCACCGTGCGGGGCCTCGAGGTGCTCTCGGCGGCGGACGTCGTCCTGCACGACGCGCTCTCGCACCCGGCGCTGCTCGATCACTGCCGCATCGACGCCCTCGTGCGCGACGTCGGCAAGCGTCCGGGTGAACGTTATCCGCCCCAGGAGCGCATCACCGCGGAGCTGGTCGAACACGCTCGCGCCGGAAGGAACGTCGCGCGCCTCAAGGGGGGCGATCCGTTCCTCTTCGCTCGCGGATCGGAGGAGGCGGCGGGCCTCGTGCGCGCCGGGATCCCCTTCGAAATCGTTCCCGGGATCTCCTCACCCGTGGCGGCGTCGGCGTTCGCGGGGATCTCCCTCACGCATCGTGATCTCTCCTCGAGCGTGACGTTCATCACCGGCAGCGACAAGGCGGGCGAGGAGTGGTCGCCGGACGCCTGGCAGCGGCTCGCGACGGCCACGGACACGATCTGCGTCCTGATGGGGATGCGGCGCATCCGCGAGATCGCGTCGGCGCTGGTGGACGGTGGAAGAGCGCCCGGGACACCCGCCGCGGTCGTGCAGTGGGGCGCCCGCCCCGCACAGCGAGTCGTGGTCGCCACGCTGGCGACGATCGCCGACGCCGCGCTCGGCGAGGGCCTCGCGAATCCCGCGGTGATCGTCGTGGGCGACGTCGTGGCGCTCCGTGAGACCCTTCGCTGGTACGACGCGCAGCCCTTGTTCGGGAAGCGCGTTCTCATCGCCCGACCGGAGCATCAAGCGCGAGCCTCCGCCCGCGCCGTGCGCGCACGCGGCGCGGAGCCCGTCCTTTTCGCCGCGATTTCCATCGAGGATCCGCCGGATCCGGGCCCCCTTCTCGCCGCGACGGATCGCCTGGCCGAGTACGACTGGATCGTCTTCACGAGCGTGAACGGGGTGGAGCGCTTCTTCACCGCCCTTGGGGTGCGAGGCCGCGACGCGCGTGCGGTGGGTTCTCGTCGCGTGGGCGCCATCGGGGCGAAGACGGCCGCGGCGCTCCGTGCGCACGGCATCGTCGCCGACGTCGTGGCGCGCGAGTTCGTCGGCGAGGCGCTCGCGGAGGCGATCCTCGCCCTGGGGCCGCCAGGTCGGGTGCTGGTTCCGCGCGCGCTCGTCGCACGCGACGAGCTGCCGCGCGCGCTGCGTGCCGCGGGTGGCGTCGTGGACGTCGTCGCCGCGTACCAGACGCGGCCCGTGGGCCCGGAGAAGCGTGCCGAACTCGCCCGCCGTCTCGCGGAGGCCGAGATCGACGTCGTCCTCTTCTCGTCGAGTTCGATGGTCGACGCGGTGTGCGGCGCCGCCGGCGACCGGGCCGCCGAGCTGCTGGGAAGGGTGACGGTCGCCAGTATCGGACCCATCACGACCCGGCGCCTGGTGGAGCGCGGCGTTCGCGTGGACGTCACCGCGACGACCTACACGGTGGACGGCGTCCTCGACGCGCTCGAAGCGCACTTTGCCGCCCGAGGCCCCGCGCCGCCGTGAAGCGCCGAGGGCGGTGCTAGCATCGGCGCCATGGCTTGGATGCGGCTCGTTTCGGGCCCGTGCGTCGTGTTCCTCGGCACCGTCGCGTGCATGTCCGAAGGGCCGCCACGCCGCGGTGGCGCCCTCGCCGAAGTCCACGCGCCGATCATCGACGGTACGCCGGACCCGGGCGAGTCGGGTGTCGTGTACGTCACGCATCTGGACTACCCATTTCTGTGCTCTGGAACCGTAGTGCACCCGCAGCTCGTCACCACGGCGAAGCACTGCACGTTCCGCGAGCGAAGCGGTCCGGATCTGGCGATGGCAGGCGACCGCTTTCGCGTCGGATTCGGGCCGAGCCAGGCGAACCTCACCTGGCGCGGGACGGTGCGCATGGAATGGATCGGGATGCCGGGCAGCGTCGAGGTGCAGCCGTCGGTGGACGCCGGTGAGGACATCGCGCTGCTCTACCTCGCCGGTTCGGTTCCCGCGGGCACCAGGGTCCACGACGTGAAGCTCGACTACTTCCCCGCCAGCGGCGACAAGATCACCATCGTCGGCTACGGCCGTTCGTCGCTGTCGAGTTCCGCCGCCGGCGTCAAGCGCACGACCACCGACGACTTCAACGGCTTCGACGCGGCGACGGGGATCTTGCAGACGACGGGCAAGGGCGCGTGCAGCGGAGACTCCGGCGGGGCGTTCTTCTTCGGCACCGGGCGCGAGCTCGTCGGCGTGACGAGCACCGCGGGCGGTTCGAGCACGTCGAGCTTCTGCGACATCGGCATCACCCAGGCGACCAGCGTGCGGAACGCGAACGTCAACCGCTTCCTGTTCGACGCGCTCTCCGCCCTGGGCACGTGCCTGCAGCAGCCGGAAATCTGCGGCGACGGGCTCGACCAGGACTGCGACGGGGTGGCCGACAACCAGTGCACTCCCGACGGGGCGGCGTGCACCGCCGACGTCCAGTGCCAGAACGGACTCTGTGACGACCTGGGCACCGGGCCGAGGTGCATCAGGCTCTGCGACGAGACGGTGAAGTGTCCGGCCACCAGCCGCTGCGTCGTCACCGACGGCTGCTCTCGCGGGTACTGCGAGGCGGGCGCCCAGGGTGTCGGCAAGCTCCTCCAGGCGTGCTCTGACCACCAGGCGTGTGCGACGAACCACTGCTCCGCGGAGGGGTGCACGCGATTGTGTCGTTCGACGCTCGGCGAATGCCCCGATGGAATGGCGTGCGCCGTCGGTGCGACCTGCGGAGAGTGCCTGGACGAAGTGAACGTCGCAGGTCCGCGCCATCTGGGGGAGTCTTGCACCTCCACGGCCGACTGCGACGCGGACGGCGAGTGCAAGGACGACGGCTTCGGCGTCCTTCGCTGCGCGATGCCGTGCTTCGAGGGGGAGTCGTGCCCGGGAGGGTTCCGATGCCGCGACGGGCAGTGCCTTCGCACGGGCGGGTTCTCCAACGGCGACCGCTGCACGGGTCCGGACGACTGCGCCAGCTTCCTTTGCGCGGTGGTGTCGGGCGAGCCGGAGCGGAGCTTCTGTACGCGACCGTGCACGACGGCCACGGAGTGCGGTACCGGTTTCGACTGCGCGGAGAAGTTCGGACAGATGGTCTGCGTGCCCGACGGGCTGCTGCTCGGCGAGGAGTGCGTGGCCGACAGCCAGTGTACGAGCCGTCAATGCGACGTCGATCTCGGCGTGTGCACGCGAGCGTGCGATCCGCGCACGGTGGCGTGTCCCGCTGGGTTCACCTGCGAGGTGCTGCGCGGCGACTTGCGCTGCGTGCCGGCCCCCGGGGCGTGGCCTGCCGGTCCCGAGCCGGTCCCCGACTCGGGAGCGTCGGGGACCGCCGGTTCGACGGGAGGTACGGGTGTCGGCGCGGGGACCGGCGGCGCTGCGGGGGTACCCGCTGCCGGCGCGCCCTCCGCCGGCGGCACGCGCGCCGAGCCGTCGTCCGGCGGCGACGACGGAGGTTGCGGCTGCGTCGTGCCGGGGGAGCGCCGGAGCCCCGCGTCCGTGTTCGCGCCGTTCGCGGTGGCGCTGCTCGTCGCTCGGCGTCGTGCGAGCCTCAGGGCCCCAGCACGCGGGTCGTGACGCCCAGGTACGCCCCGGCGCGCAGCCGCCAGGGATCGAAGACGGTGGCCTTCGCCCCCTCCACGTCGACGACGTAGCGCGTGTTCACGAGATCCATCTCCGCGGCCAGCGCCCCCCACAGGCCGTGCCCGGTCTTGCTCAGATGTCCTGCGCCCAGCGCCAGGCGCGCGATGGGGACCGTCGTCAGCTCCGCGGGCTCGGCGGTCGTGTCGGTGCCCGCGATGATACGGGCTTCCACGCCCACCAGGTCGACGCCGCCACCCGCCGCGACCCTCGCCGTCAGCCGCTCCGTGACGGCCAGGTCCAGGATCCCCACGAGCCTGAGCGCCCCCGAATCGAGGCGCACTCCCGCTGGTCGCTCGTCGATGGTCACCGGAAAACGGTACTGACCCGACAGCTCGAGCCCGAATCCGGGCGACCCGCCCAGGGCGGAGGTGCCCACCGTCGCCGCCGGCCCGTGAACCAGCGGCGCGTCGGACGACCACGCGGCCCCCTCGTACCGGATCCCCAGATCGAGAACCGGCGCGGGCGACCGTGAGGCTCGCGCACCGGGAGTCGGCGCGTCCGTGTCCCGCGGGGTCGTGGCCGGCGGTGCGTCTCGCGGTTCGCCCGAGGGAGCCGCGGCGGTGGCTGCAGTCAGGCCGAGCGCGGCGCGAGCCTCCTCGCGGGCGAGCCCGATGCGTTGACCGGCGAGCATCGCCTCGACGCTCGACCGAACGATGTGGCCCACCGTCTCGCGGGTGACCTCGTCGAAGCCGTCCGGAGCGTCCACGTGTCGAATCAAGATGCGCTCCCAGGGCTCGTCCACGAGAAAGACCGTGGCGCGCCCACCGCGCCCCAGGTCGAGCCAGACGCGCGCGACGGCCGGCGCGGCGCCCTCGCGCGGCGTGATCACGTCCGTGGCGTCGATGACCGATGGCCGCGTGTAGTCCACTGCCACCGGCACGCGCGCCATGAACTCGCGCACGAGCGCCTCGAGGGAGTCGGCGTCGCCCGAAGCGCCGGCGATTGCCACGTGGACGCTGCGCGTCTGCGCTGCCGCGGGCGCGGACAGCCCGACGAGTGTCATGACGCCGATGGCCAGCGTCGTGCTCCGCGAACGTCGCGTCATCGCCGGGCGGGAGAATACGCTACTCGAGCTCGCCCAGTCGCTGCTCCGCTCTCGCACGATGTGCCGACATCGGGTGGCGAACCAGCAGCTCTCGCCACGCCGCGCGCTCGTCCGCATGGCGGCCCAGCGCACCCAGCGCCAGCGCCCGGCCGGCCCGCGCCTCCTCGCCGAGCGGTCCGGCGTGCGAAGCCGACAGGTAGGCCTCGAAGCTCCGGAGCGCACTCGTGGCGTCGCCCCTGTCGAGCGAGAGCCGTCCGGTGGTGACGAGAGCCGTGTGCGCTTCGGCGGAAGCGGGATGGAGGTCGACGAGTCGCGCGTAGAGCCGCAAGGCGTCCTCCACGCGCCCGTCGCGCCGCGCGGCGTTCGCGTCGCGAAAGAGCGAGGGCGCGTCCTCCACTGGGGGTGGCGGTGCAGGGAGCACCGGGCGCCGTGGCGCTGGCTTCCGGTCGGGCTCGAACTCCGAAGGCGGCGCCTCGTCCACCGGCGGCCTGGACGCGCGGGCGGGCGCCGGCGGGGCCGCGGACGGCGTCTCCGGCGGCTCGGCGGCGATTGGCGCCACTTCCGTCGGCGATCCGCGCGCGAGCACGACGGCCCCTGCCGCGACGGCCAGCGCGCCCGCGGCGACGGCTGCGCGCCAGCGCGTCACCGTGCGCTTCGGGCTCGGTGACTCGGCCACCACGCGTTCGACCAGGGCGTCGAGCCACGCGTCGTCGCCCGGGAGCGCGGGCGGCGGGGTCGCGAAGTCCTCGCAGAGGGCGTGCTCGAAGGCGCAGACGTCGCACGCTTCGAGGTGCTCGAGGAGTCGTCGTCGCTGGTCCACCGTGAGAGAACCGTTCCGCGCGCCGTCGAGCAGATCTTCGGGGTGAAGCAGATCGACGCGAGTCACTGCGGCTCTCCCAGAAGGTCCAGCGCACGCGGATCCTCCTCGATTCGACGGCGAAGCGCCTCCTTCGCCAAGCGCACGCGGCTGCGGACGGTGTTCACCGGGACTCCGGTCGAGGCTGCGACCTCCTCGAGCGACATTCCCATGACGACTCGCAAGGTCAGCGTCTCGGCCTGGTCTTCGTTGAGGTCGTCCAGGAGCGCGCGGAGGAGCTGGCGCCGACGCGATGCGAGCGCGTCGTCCGCCGGCGAAGGGCCGTCCGCCGCGCGGTCGGCGTCGGTGGCGTCGTCGTCGGTGAGCGCCTCGCGGCCCCGCTGTCGCTTGCGCGCTGCGATCGCGGTACGGGCGGTGATGCGGCACGCGTAGTGCAGCACGGTCGAGTCGCCGCGGAACGAGCGGAGCGCCGCGGTCACGGCCATGAGTGACTCCTGCAGGACGTCTTCCACGTCGGGCGAGCTGGCTCCGAGGACGGCGCGAACTGCGCCGAGGAGCTTGGGAGCGAGCGCCCGCAGCACCTGCCGTAGGCCCTCCGCCTCGCCGCGCTGGGCTTGCGCGACCAAGGCGGCAAGCGGGTCGGCGCGACCCTCACGCCGGTTGAGGGGGGGCACTCGCACCCCGCTCGTGGGCGCCTCGATGGCGCGCGGCCGACCCCCTCCCGGCGGACTGGGTACGGAGTCGCTCGGCTTCGACACGGCGGCGAGCATGGTGGCGCGGGCCTCATCCCTCGGTCGAGTCCAGTGGGGTCGCGCCCTCGAAAGCGATCAAGAGGGGACGTTTTCTGCTGGTGCTGGAACGGGCGGGGCCGTCAGGGCTCCTCGGGCGGGTACTCCTTCGGTGCCTCGGTGGCGGGCGTCGTCGGCGAAGCGTCGTCGAGCTCGACGCGGGCGACGAAGAACTTGTTGTTCACGACCTTGTCCGTGAGCACCTCGAAGTTCTTCGGGTTGTCCAGCTCGTTCTTCAGGGATCCGATCCGTCCGTGCTCCGTCGTGAAGTACATGACCCGGTGCCCCTCCTGCTTCTGCTCGGTGATCCACTGCTTGAATTTCTGTCCCGAACTCACGAAGGCCGGCACGCGGTTTCCTGCGTAGAAGTTCTCGCCCTTCCAGTTCATCTGGTAGGCGACGAGCCACTCGGTCGGGCTCGATCGGTGCTGGTAGTACGCCAGCATGGTTTCGCGCTGGCCCCAGTGGGGCGAGCACTTCACCAGGTACACGTTGACGCCCCACGCGCCCCACAGGACGCCGACGGCGCACGCCGCCGTGACGACGTGTTGACGCCAGCTCCGCAGGAGCAGCGCGAAGCACAGGACACCCGCGACGACGGTGAATGCGAACAGCATTCCGTTGAAGTCGAGCGCTTCCTCCGGCCACGGTCGGCGATAGTTGTAGGTGAACAGGTGCATCAGTCGGGCCTGCCCGTCGATGTCGCCCTTGCTGGTGGTCCAGAGATCCCGCCCGACCAGCCCCACCACGGCGGCAGCGGCGATGCCGATGCCGCCGATGACCAGGTTCTCGTACGCGCGCGCGCGTCCCTCGGGCGTCGGCGGTGGGGCCGGCTGCGGGCGCCCTCCGAAGAGAAAGCATCCGATGACCGTGACGACGACGCCGAGCGCGATGCTGATGGCACCCGCCATGGGGGAGGGCGGGGCGGGCTTGCCGTCCACCAGGTCGCCCAGCAGGGACCCCGGCAGCATTCGGAACACGCCGTACACCACCAGCAACATGCCGATGCCGACCGCTCCGGCGTAGGCCGGCACGTGGCCGCGCTCGGCGAAAGGCCGGGGACCGAGCGCCCGATGCAGCAACACGCCGGTGAGCATGCACGACGGAGGCACGACCGGCAGGATGTAGTGGTGGAACTTCGTCAGCGTGATCGTGAACATCGCGAACGCGCTCACGAACCAGAGCAACAGGAGGCTCGACGCGTCCCCCGCGAAACCGCGCGTGGTGTCGCTGCGCCGAAGGCGCCAGAGCAAGCCACCGGCGACGAGCCCCGTCCACGGGAACAGGCCGTACCCCAGCTGCCAGATGTAGTACCGGATGCTCACGTCGTCGCCCACGTTCGTGTCGTGGACGTGGACGAACGCCCGCTTGTACATGTCGTGGAAGAGCAGTCGATCGGTGAACGGCTGCCCGTGCCGCACGAACATCTGCACGTACCAGGGCAGCGCGACGCACAGGATCACCAGGAGCCCGGTGAGCAGTTCGAGGCGCGTCAGATCGCGCCAGCGGCGCGTGGCGCCCACGTACGCCCCGACGATGAAGAGTGGAAGGACGAGCCCGGGCGCGCCCTTGCCCATGACGGCGACGGCAACGAAGAACCAGGCGGCGATGAAGTACAGGCGTCCCGTACGCCGCTCCGCGCGGTTCATCCAGAGCGCGATTCCCGCGGCCCCGGCCCAGAAGACTCCGGCCACGAACGGCTGAAACGCCTTGCCCGGCTGGTTGGTCCAGGGAAGCGCGAAGGGCACCGTGCTCGCCCTGCACGCCTCGTTGCCGGGCAAACCGCAGTTGCGGCCGCCGGAGCCCGACCAGAACTCGTCCCAGTGGGGCCGAAAGCCATGCGGCGACGCATCGATCTGCAGCGTCAGATTCCGGGACAGAAGGTACAGGACCTGCGGCAGCGCGCTCAGGAGGATGAGCCCGAAGACGAGGTGGAACGCGCTCACTCGCAGGGTGCGGAATCCCAGGTCGATCTCGAAGACGCGGACGGTCTCGTCCGCGGACGTGGAGAAGCCCAGCAGGAAGAGCCCCATCGCGGCGGTGAGCGGCGCGACGTAGGGCATGTCGGTCATCGACTGATGCGACACGAAGTAGAAGTAGGGCGTGCTGACGAGCACCAGCCCACCGAGGAATCCGGCCCGCCTCCCGAAGGCGCGCGCGCACCCGCGATACAGGAGGTACACCGCGGCGATCGTCAGCAGGAAGACGGGCAGCCGGGCCGCCCACTCGGGCTGCGGAAAGCGTCCTTCGCCCGCAGCAGACAGCATCTCGTCCGGGCGGAAGCGCACGCCGAGCAGCGAGAAGAAGAGGCCCTGCGTCCAGAAGTTCAGGATGGGCTTCGACCAGAACCAGCCGTCCTGGGCCCACCAGAGCGAGATCCAGTCGTCGCGGGCGAGCATCTCGCGGGCGACCTCGCCGTAGTGCGTCTCCCAGGGGTCGCTCAGCGAGTAGCTCCCCAGCATTGGCAGGTAGAGCAGGGTGGTGAGGACCAGGAGCCAGAAGCCGTGGCGCTCGTGGAGGGGCTTTTCCGATCCGTCGCGACGACGGAACACCCCGAGCGCCGCCCCGAAGCGGTAGGCGGACACGAGGCACCACAGGAACGAGGCCGTCACGAGAACCGCTGCCAAGAGGATTTGCCGAGGGAGCGCGCCGAGCACCGCGAGCGTGAGCACTGCGACGAGCACGATGACGGCGCCGAGGGTCTCGAGCAGCGGCGCCCGGACGTCCGCGAAGCGCGCTCGGTGGGTCACGGTGGCCTCGTCGTCGTCGAAGCTCCCGACGAGGTCGAAGATCCCCCACACCGAGACGAGACACCCGACGAGCCCCACGGCGACGCTCCATCGCCAGGACCGGTCCATCGTCATGAGGAGGAACGGGACGGCGGCGCCGAGGACGGCGACGATACCCCCGCGGATCATCGTGCGAGCCGCCGGTCGCGGCGCCCCGCCGTCACCGCCCGGTGCGCCGGGCGTGCCGCTCGCGGGCGACGGGGCGCCGTCGCCGCCCGCGGCAGGGGCGGCGGCTCGGAACTCTCCGACGTCGTCGCCGCCCCGCGCGGGTTCGGGCTCTCCGCCCGCGGTGCCCGAGTGCGCTTCGTCGTTCGAGTCCGTCATGGCGTCGGCGGGCCGGTGGGCGGGCGAGTCCTACCAACTTTGGGGGCAGTTGCCCACCTGCGCGCCCCGTCTCACCCCCACGCCGCCCCCGAGGCCCGGTAGGAACTCGGGGTGCGCGGTACTAGCCTGCGCGCATGCGGGCGCTCCTCACGGTGGTGATCGCGCTCGGTGCCTGCAGGGCGGGCGCCGGCGGCGGCGAGGTGTCGCGCGCGGACTGCGCGGAAATCGTGCGCAAGCAGGACCGTCTGCGGTCGGAGACTCCGGGGTCCCTCCCGGCGGCGCGTCGGACGGAGCGAACGCGCATCGACGAGTGCGAGCGGAGCGCGACCCAGAGCGCGCTCAGGTGCGTGCGCATCGCGACGACCGTCGAACAGCTCGCGACTTGCGATTCGCTCTTCCGATGATCGCGCGCGCCGTCTACGCTCGCGGCTGGTTCGTGCTGCGCCGTCTGGGAATCGTCGCCGTGTCCGGAGGCTGTGCGCTCGCGTGTGGTGCGAGCGCTCCGGTGGCCACGGCACCTGCGCCTCCCGTCGCAGCTCCCGCCGAGGACGCGCCGAGCGCCGTCGATCGCCTCGTCGCGCTGTTGCGGAGCTTCGACGCGGGGGGGCCGCTGCTCGATGGCGTCGACCCCCAGGTGCGCGAGCTCGTCGAGGAGTTCGCGAAGGGCCTCAGCGCCGAGGAAGTCGCGGCGCTGCGGGAGCCGGACGGAGCAGCCGCCAGCATCCGGCCGCTGACCCACGTCGCTCTCGGCGGAACGTCGCCAGCGGCCTACTTCGCGGTGGCCGCGGGGGACCTCGCGGAGCTGGCGATCGGCGGCCTCGGTCGAGTCGCGCCGGAGCGGCTCGTGGTGGCGGCGGCCAACCTCGCGCGGCGCGCGGCGTCGAGCTACCTCCGCGAGGCCGCGCTCGGCATCGGTGGTGCGGAGCGTCCGACCGCTGCGCAGTGTGACGCCGTCGATCGCGCGGCCCGGGTGCTCGGGCGCCGGGACGTGCGGCGCTCGGCTCGGGAGCTCGCCTTCGAGCTCGAGCCCACGACGCTCCGACGGCTCGCTCTCGCGGAGATCGCGGCGCTCGACCTGGCCGTCGCCGAGGCCGACCGCCATGTCGCTGCGGCGCCTCCGAGCGCGTCGGATCCCTGGGCGGTCCATTCGTACCGCGCCAGGGTGATCGTCCAGCTCGAGGCCGCGCGCGTCGCTGCCGGACCCGACACGGGCGACGCGGCCATCGCGCTCGGTAGGGCGCGCGCACTGCTCTCGCTCGACCGCCCGGAGGAAGCCCTGACCGCGCTCGAGCCGCACACCGCGCGCGCCGAGCGGCACGCGGGCCTCGCCGTAGCGCTGGCGCGCGCGAAGCTGGGTTCCGTGTGCCCGGGCCTACCCTCCGGCGCGCACCTGGCGCTCTGCGCCGCATCGTGGAAGGCGAGCCCCGTCGTCGCAGGGGTCGTTCCGCTCGTGGAGCGCGCGTGGAAGTCCGAACTGGGTCGCGACGCTGCGGCGCTGGAAGGCTACATCGGCCTGACGCTCGTGGTTCCCACCATGTACGGGCTCGGGGGCGAGGGCGCGGGGGACCCGAAGATGGCGTTCCGCGACCGCGTTCGCGCCATCGGTGATGCCGCGAGGCCGGTGTCCGACGAATCGTCGAGCTTCGCCGCCATCGTCTTGCTGTCCGACGCGCTCGTCGCGGCGGTGGACGCCCATGGGCCCGGCACCTCGGGCGTCGTTCCCGACGCCGCGGCGAATGCGCTCGTGGAGCGAGCGGCGGCGCTCGCCGCGCGGGCACCGACGGACCGCATGGTCCAGGGTGCGGTTCTCGGCGTGGCGGCGCTCCTTTCCCAGAGGCGGGACGCGGCGCCGCTCGTCGATGCGCTCGCTCCCGTCGTCGAAGATTCGCTGCGCCCGACTCGCGCGTCGCTCCGGCTCTGGTCCGCAGCGGTGCACGAGGATGACGAGCGGGCCGAGCTCGGTCGGGCGGAACTGCTCGGCATTGCGGAGACCCTGGGGGATCTGGAGCGCGCCACTTCCGTGCTTCTGATGGCCGAGGCCGACGCCGCACGCCGTCTCGACCCGGCAAAGCTCGCGCTGCTCGGCCGAATCGCGAAGACGCTGGCCGCGCCGAGTTCGCCGGTAGAGCTCAGGCTCCGTGCGGCGCTCGACGCCGCGGGCGCCGCGTCGCGCGCCGGTGAACGCGCCACCGCGGTCCGGACGCTCGAGCAGGTCGTGGTCGACGTCGCGGACGATCCCGCCGCCACCACGCTGCCCGAGCACATCCTCGCCAGGGGTTACCTCATCGTGCTTCGCGCCCAGGAAGAGCCGCGAGACCGCGAGGACCTCGTCCGGAAGCTCCGGGGGCTCCTCGCGGCCGGAGCACCGGAGAGCGTGGCGGTCTGGTTGCGCCTCTGGATCGCGGAGTTCGAGCACCTCGCGGCGACGGAGAAGTGTGCTGGGAACCGGGTCTGCTCGCAGCGCGCGGACAGGCGGCGAAGCGCGGCGCACGGTGGCATCGAAGAGCGCATCGGGGCGGAGGCTGCGGCGCTCGTTCGCCGGGGCGTGCTCGCCGGGGGCTCCGTCGTTCTCTCGTTCCACTACGGCGATTCGGGGAAGCTCCAGCCGATGGTGGCGTTCGTGCCCAAGCTCTGGGCCATCGAGGTTCCGAGGGCCGCGGCCGCGACGCGCTGAGTCGCTGCGGTGACGCGAGCGGGTCAGTCGAGCTCGGCGACGAGGACCTTCGCGTCTTCGAGGCGCGAGCGCTGCGCCTGGAGCGAGGCGAGCTGGGCGCGCGTGTCGGTCACGACGTCGGCGGGCGCGTTCTCGACGAACTTGGGATTCGACAGGCGCTTCTCGAGCGCCGCCACGTCCTTGGCGACCTTGAGCAGGCCGCGCGCGATTCTTTCGCTCTCCTTCGCCGCATCCACGAGGCCCTTCAGTCCGACGAGGACTTCGACGTCGCCTGCGGTGGCCAGCACGAAGCCCTTCGGGCGGTCGCTCGACGGGGCCTCCACGACGGGCGCGCCGTCGGTCTTCACGAGTGTCGTGATCAGCGCTGCCTGCTCCACCAGGAGCCCGCGCGTCGCTTCGGACGAGGCGCGCAGGCGAAGGGGAGCGGCGGCCTGCCGAGGCACCTCGTGCTCGGCCCTGACGGTGCGCGCCGCTCCGATTGCCGCGGCGAGCACGCCGAACCGACTCTCGGCGTCAGTGTCCACGCGCCCGTCGTCGGACGTGGGGTACGGCGCGAGCGCGATGGACCTGGGACGTGAAGCGGGCCGCGGAAGGCCCTGCCACAGCTCTTCGGTGATGAACGGTGCGAAGGGGTGGAGCGCTCGTAGCGCGGTCTCGAGGACGTGGGCGAGCACCTGCCGCGTCTCTGCTCTCTGGGCGTCGGAACCGGTCGCGAAGACCGGCTTCGTGATCTCGAGAAACCAGGCGCAGAGTTCGTCCCAGAAGAAGTGGTACAGCCCGGAGGAGGCCTCGTCCAGGCGGAACTCCTCGATGCCGACGTTGCTGAGCGCCGCGGCCCGCGCAGTCCGCGAGAGGATCCACCGGTTCGCGAGAGCCGTGGCGGGTGGCGGTGCGCCGTCGAGGTCGGCGCCTGCGACGTGCGGGAGCGCGAACCGAATCGCGTTGTAGATCTTGTTGCAGAAGTTCCGGTAGCCCTCGATGCGCGCCGGGCTCAGTGCGATGCGCTTGGCCTGCGGCGAGTAGCTGCAGAGCGCGTAGCGCAGAGCGTCCGTCCCGAACGCGGGGAACCCCTGGCCCATCTGGGCCGTCGAAGGGTACGCCTTCTTGAACTTAGCGAGCGCTTCCTTCATCGGCGCGCCGGGTAGGGCTTTCTCCATCACGGTCTCGAACGTCGCGCCGTGGATCAGATCGAGCGGATCGAGCGTGTTCCCCTTCACCTTGCTCATCTTCTCGCCCGTCTCGTCCACCACCAGGCCGTGCAGCAGCACTCGCCTGAACGGAACGTCCCCCATGAAGTGCAGGCCCATCATCATCATGCGCGCCACCCAGAAGAACAGGATGTCGTACCCAGTCTCCATGTCGGACGTCGGGTAGAAGCGGCGCAGGGCGACCGTGGCGTCCGGCCAGCCGAGGGTCGAGAACGGCCACAGGGCGCTCGAGAA
>CAZARU010000068.1:18053-37693 GCA_964487605.1 uncultured Polyangiaceae bacterium | reverse complement strand
CGGCGGGCTTGGCGTCGGCGGGCTTGGCGTCGGCGGGCTTGGCGTCGGCGGGCTTGGCGTCCGTAGGCTTCGCGCCGGCCGGCTGGGCCCACGCTGGGGCCGCGGTGAGGACCGACGCGGCGATCAGAACGGTCAGGCCCTTGCAAAGTCTCATCTTGAACCCTCGACGCTGGCAGTTTTGTTAAGACGGACCCAGGCGAGACCCCATTCGTCTGCTGGTCCAGAGCGGCCGTTATGTTCCGACCGGCCGGGGACTGCAACAGGCTGGTTGCGGCGCGTCAAGCGGGAGGACGGGGCGTTGCCCCCCCACTGGATCCCGTCGGCGGGCCCGTGCGCGCACTTCCGCCGGGGATCGGCCGCGCTTCGGGGCCAACCACGCTTGCTGCCTCGGGAATGTGGGCGGTAACTTGGCGGAGACGGCGGGAGATCGAACCGCCGCGAGGGACGTCGAAGCATGCTGACTGGCCTGGGATCTCGCGCCGCGAAACGCCCCGGGTCGGCTGCCCATGGGAGCCCACTTCTCGATGCCTCGCCTGGCCGACACTTTGCTCGCCGCGTCCTTGGGAACCGAGTGCGAGAAGGCACCCACCCGTGACCGAGTCGCGCGACGAGGCGAGCGACGAAATGCTGATGGTCCGTTACCAGCGCGGCGACCGACACGCGTTCGCCACGCTCGTCCGAAGGTACAAGCGTCCGATCTTCAACTTCGTTCTGCGGCAGCTGCGGGACCCGGCAGCCACGGAAGACGTCACGCAGGAAGTGTTCCTGAGAGTCGTGCAGAGCGCTTCGGAGTTCAAGCACGAGGCGCGCTTCACCACGTGGCTCTACACCATAGCCCGCAACCTGACCATCGACCAGCTTCGGAAGCGGAAGCTTCGGCGCCATCCGTCCCTCGATCAGCCGCGCGATCGAGACGACGACGGCGGCAAGGCGATGATCGAGTCCGTCGCGGATGGGCACCCGCGTTCGAGCGTGGAACGGACGGTCACGTCCACGGAGGTGGGAGGTCGAATCGTGGAGGCCGTGGAGGCGCTCCCGGACGAACAGCGCGAGGTCTTCATGCTGCGCGAGCTGGCCAACCTTCCGTTCAAGGAGATCGCTGCGATAACGGGAGTTCCGGAGAACACCGTGAAGAGCAGGATGCGCTACGCGCTCGACCGCTTGCAGGGCGCGCTGAGCGACTTCGAGGAGTACGCGCGCGCGCTGCGGTGAGGTGATGCTTGGACTGTGAGAAGTTCGACCGAGTCGTACTCGACCTGCTGTACGAAGAGCTGGACGAGCTGACCGCGGCTGCCGCCACGCGCCACAGGGACCAGTGCGCGCGCTGCAGGGACATCGCGCAGGGACTCCGAGCGACGCGCGAAGTGGGGGTTCTGCCGCTGGTCGAGCCCCCGGACGACCTGGAGGAGCGCATCCTCGAGGGAGAGCGGCTCGCGCGGTGGCGTGTTCCGTGGCGCCAGCGAGCGCGCCGCGCGACCAGCGTGCTCGCCGGGTACGCCATGCGCCCACAGCTCGCCATGGCGGCGCTGTTCCTCCTGATGATCGGCTCGAGCCTGTTGTTCTTGCGTGCGCGACCGGGGGACCGCGACTCCGTCCGCGTCACCGAGCGCGGCGTCCCGGAGCTGGAGTCGGAGTCCGTCGCCGTGGTGCCGCTTCCCGAGCGAGCAGCCGCTCCCCCGGCGGAGCCGACGCCGGAGGCCCCCGCCGCCAAGGCGAAGCGACGCAGCGCCGAATCCGACGACGAACCCACCGAAGCGCCGGGCGGTGAGGAGTTCGCCCGCGAGCTCGCGAGGGACGAGGGCGCGCCGGGCAGGGGCGACGCGAATCCGGTCGAGGCCGACTACGAAGAGGCGCTCTCGCTCTACCACGGAGGACGCTACGCGGAGGCCGTGCCACGCCTCGACTCCGTCGCGACGCGCGGCGGCGCCAACGCGCCCAGCGCGTCACTGTTCGCCGCCCAGGCGACGCGGGTCGCGTCCGGGTGCCGGGCAGCCACGCCCCGCTTCGAGACGGTGAACGCCAAGTTCTCCGGCAGCGGTGTCGCCCACGAGGCGACCTGGCAGGCCGCCGACTGCTACCGCGTGATGGGCGACGTGGATCGCGCGAGGCGCAAGTACGAATCGCTCGTCACGGTGGCAGGGTACGGTGATCGCGCGAAGCGCGCGCTGGTCGCCCTCGGTTCGCCCAGCGCGCTCGCCGCAGCGCCGCACGAAGCGGACTCGCTGGCTGGCGAGGAGGAGGCCGCGCGCAAGGCCGGCGCGAAGGCTGCGCCCGCGAAGGCCGCGGCACCTGCGAAGCCGGCCGCGACGCGCGCCCCTGCCGCAGAAGGCTTCTGAGGCCGGGTAATCCTCGCCGCGCGGCGGGCGTGCTCAGTTCGCCGCGTCCCGAACGTAGGCGATGGTCTTGATGGTCGCCACGAGGCGCTCGCGATCGTCCGGTCGGAGCTCGACGAACCGAATACCCATGCCGGGGTTCGGGTTCGTCGAGAGCGCGCGCACCGGGTTGATCCACTGGACCATGCCCTCGAGGACGAAGGCGTCGACGGCCTCGTCGGGGGCGAACGTCAGGGTCAAGCGCGTCCCGACCTCCAGCGGCTCCGACGTCCGGACGAAGATGCCGATCTCGGAGATGTTCGTGATGGAGGCGTAGAGGAAAGTATCGTCCACCGAGCAGTCCACCGACCACGCCACCGGATAGCGGTCCGCGCTACGACGCTCGGCGACCTGTGACGCTTCGTCGGGCTCCGGGGCGTCCTCGAGCTCGTCGGGGTCCATCTGCGATCGCGTTACCCCCGATCCGGCGCCGTGTCCACGCGCATCAGTTGACGCGCAGCGTCCCGACGTCCAGGCGATCCTCGGAGTGGCGGCCCCGCTTCACCTCGAGGCGGCGGCTCCCGATGAACAGACCGAAGAAGACGCGATAGTCCCCGGGCGTGAAGTTCGGCTCGAGCGTGAAGCGATGACTGTCGACCACCTGGTCGCCCGGCAGCCACAAGTGGAAGGGATATTTCCCTTCGAGCGTGGGATGATCGCCGTTGAAACGTCGCTGGAAGCCATCGATGTGGACGAACGTCTCCCAGTTCCCGGAGATCTTCGCCTGAACGCGGTAGTGAATCAGGAAGTCGTAGGCGACGCCCGGTCGAACGGCGTCGACGACGCGCCCCCCGACGTCGCGGACCTCCCAGCCGAGCACCTCGAGCTGATTGCCGAAGTTGCCCTCGGCGCGATTCGCCGGCTCGATCGGTTCGTCGGGGAACCAGGGAGCGAAGGGGTTCTGGCTCGTCTCACCTTCCGCCAGTTGGTTCGAGACCAGGAGAATCTCGCTGGATCGTGCGTCCAGGACCGGAAGGTTCCTCCGCGGCTGCATCCGCTCGCGGAACAACGAGTTCATCTGAGGAAGGTCCTTGGATCGAATCACGAGCCAGCGCCGCTCGCCAGGGGCCTCCATCAACCAGTTGAAGGCCGCGGGCACCGTCGCGTGGGACGGGACCTCGCGGCCGGCGTAGTACCGCGCGCTGCCGGCCCCCGTGCCCATCATCGCGAGCGCCTCCCCCGTGCTCGCGAGCTGACGATACCGGACGAACACGTCGCGCGGAGAAATCTGCGTGGCCAGCGCCGGGTAGTACCAGAGGCTCATCACCGCGCCGAGCGCCGCGACGGAGAGCAACGCGCCGAACCCGCGCGAGATCGGCACGACGCGGTAGAAGAAGCGCACGGCGTCCAGTCCCACCACGACGAGCGGCGGCGCCGCGACGACGCCGACGGGGAACGCCGCCCAGCCGTAGCGCGCGATCACGCCCGCGATGGGGCTCATCGCTTCGAACTGCTTCCAGTGGAACCACTTCTGGCTGACGAACGACAGCGCGGAGAATCCGATGAGCGCGGCCGACACGACGAGGTAGCCGAACAGCAGGTTGCCGCCGAAGGCCGTGCGCAAGGCGCGGGGCCACGCGAGCAACCGATCACGCTCGAACAGACCCTCCGGGGCGTCTCGCTGACGCTCGAGTATCGAGAGCAGGAATGCTGCCGAAGCGGCGATCGCCCCGTACTTCACGATCTTGGTCCCGAGCGCCTTGAAGCTCTCCGGGAAGGTGCCGCCCTCCACGGAGAAAGGCACGAGGCTCTTCTCGGGAAAGTTCTTGAAGTCGGTGTAGAGGAGGATCGCGAAGGCCACGACCCCCATCCCGGCGACCATGGAACCCGCGGCTCCGCGTTCGAAGTCGCGCAGCGCCAGGCCGACGACTGCCGCCAGCGCGAAGACCGGACCAAACGCCATCGCGCCCGTCCTGGGCAACGTCGCGGCGTAGGCCGCAAGCCCGAGCGCCGCCACCAGCAGGAGGACGGCGCGCAGGGCGGCTTCCCGCTCGAGCTCCACGCCCTCGCGGCCGACCGGTGGCCGCAAGATTCGTCCCGCGGCGAACGGCACCACGGCGCTCCACGGAAACATCCCGTGAGCCAGGTTGCCGATGACGACGTCGAAGGTCGGGAGCTGCCGCTTCTCGACGATTGCGGCGCCGACCAGCCACGAGTACTCGGCGGCCGTCGCCTGCGCGTACGCGCGCCCGCCCACGACGGCGGCCCCCAGGCCGATGGTGAGCGCGGCGAGCCCGAACGCCGTTCCGACCTTGTCCGACCGCTGGTCGGCGGCCGCACGGACGAGGACCCAGGCGAGCCCCACGGCGAGCGACGGCACGGCGACGCCCACGAGCAGGCCACGCGCTCCGAACCCGGCGGCGGCGAGCGCCGCGCAGCCGACCACGAACGCCAGCACTCGCAGCGACGCGTGGGAGGGTCGATCGGCGGACCCGCGGTCGAACGTGGCGAGTGCCATCCCCGACGTCGCGATGGCGAGCGTCGCCATCGTGACGATCTCACCGAGCATGGTCCTCGCGTGAAGGAAATAGAGCGGCGTGGTCGAGAGGACGACGACGGAGAAAGCAGCCGCGGCGCGATCGGCCAGGCGGACTACCAGCAGCCACACCGCGACGATCCCCGCGAGGCCCCAGAGCACGAGCGGCAGCCGACCGCCCCACTCCGTCAAGCCGAACAGCTTGAACCCGACGGCCACCGACTGAAACGGGAGCTGGCCGCGGGCGAGCTCGCCCTGCGTGGGAACGGTGTTGTTCGCGCCCTCGACGACGAGATCGGCCGCGCCGAGGAGGTTGAGCGCGATGCGGCGGGCGAGCTCGGCCACCTGCAGCTCCGGCGGATCCCAGATGCCGCTGGCGCGCAGGGGCCCGGCGAGGCTGACGAGGGCCAGGAGGGCGGCGGCCGCGCCGAGCCAGGCCCGGCGTCCCGTCGCCCCCGAGTCGGGAACGACGAGCTCGACGTCCTCCGCCAGGTCGGCGTCGGTGGACGCCGGGGCCCCGGGGCGGCCCTCCGGCTGGCGACCGGCATCGTCGATCGGGTTTGCGGCGGCGTCGCTCATGGCGTGGGGCGCGAGCGTCCTACCACCGACGCCGGTGTCGTTGCACGCCGCTCGGCATCGCCCGGGGACCACCCGGGGAGAGCGGCGCCCCGGGCAACGTCGGCTAGGCTCCGCGCGTGCGCTTCGGCTCCGTCGCCATCGTCGGCCGCTCCAACGTCGGCAAGTCGACGTTCCTCAACGCCGTCCTCGGCCGGCCGCTGGCGATCGTGTCGAGTACGGCGCAGACGACCCGCGACGCCCTGCTCGGCGTCGCGGACCACGGCGACGCCCAGATCGCCTTCTACGACACCCCCGGCCTGCACCGCCCGCGATCGGAGCTCGGCAGACGGATGAACGCCACCGCCCTGGGCACCGCCCGTGGAACGGACGTCCTCTTGTTCCTGACGGACGCCGATCCATCCCGGCGCTCGAAGGAGGTCCTGCCGGCGGAGGATCGCGACCTGCTCGGTCGAACGCTCCCCTCGGCACCGTGCGTGGTGGCCATCAACAAGATCGACCAGCTCAGGGACAAGCAGCGCTTGCTCCCGATGATCGCGGAGCTGGTCGCCGCGCGACCGGACGCCACCGTCGTGCCCATGAGCGCGCTGCGGCGGGACGGCCTCGACCGCGTGCTCGACGAGCTCTGCGCGAGGCTCCCCGAGGGACCGCACGGCTACGACGCGGACACGTTGACGGATCGCGGCGCCCGGTTCTTCGTTCGCGAGCACGTTCGAGAACGGGTGCTCGAGCTCACCCATCGCGAGGTCCCGCACGCCACGGCCATCGAAGTGGAGGAGCTCACCGAGTCCGCGCGGAGCGTGACCGCCCGGGTGGTGATCCACGTCGAGAAGGCGGGCCAGCGCGGGGTGCTCGTGGGCAAGGGCGGCGCGCGCCTGGGAGAGATTCGCGAGGGAGCCCAGCGCCGCTTCCGCGAGCTCTTCGAGAGACCGTTGCGGCTGCAGGTCCACGTGAAGGTGTCGCCGCGCTGGAAGGACACCGCGCGCCGCCTCGCGGAGCTGGGGTACGAGGGGGGCGACGACGACGGCAGCCCCCTCCCGGGCGGCGGCGTGCGAAAGGGGCCTCGATGAAGCCCATCGTCGCGGTCGTCGGCCGCCCGAACGTCGGAAAGAGCACGCTCTTCAACCGGCTCGTCGGGCGGCGTGAGGCCATCGTGCACGACTCGCCAGGGGTCACGCGCGACCGCAACTACGCGGACGCGCACATCCAGGGGCGCGACCTCGTCCTCATCGACACGGGGGGCTACGACACCGCCACGGACGACCCGATGGGCCTCGGCATCGCGCGGCAGGTGCGTGCCGCCATCGACGAGGCCGACGTCGTAGTGTGCGTGCTCGACGGGTCGGCGCCGCCGACGCCGCAGGATCAGGAGGCCGTTCGGCTCCTGCGGCGGAGCAAGAAGCCCGTCCTCTTCGCGGCCAACAAGATGGACCGCCGTGGGCAGGCCATCGACGCGGATCTGCATCGGCTGGGAATCGATCCCGTGTTCGCCATTTCCGCCCTGCACGGACGCTCCACCGGAGATCTGGAGGCCGCGCTCGTTCGCGGCCTGGGCGCGCCCGACGCGGGGGGCGCGAGCCAGACCAGCGAAGGGGTCCCCAGGATCGCGATCGTGGGCAAGCCCAACGCCGGCAAATCGTCGCTGTTCAATCACCTCGTGGGAAGCGAACGCTCCCTGGTGGACCACCGACCGGGTA
This sequence comes from uncultured Polyangiaceae bacterium, assembly GCA_964487605.1. GTDB lineage: Bacteria > Myxococcota_A > Polyangia > Polyangiales > Polyangiaceae > JAJDAH01. The sequence goes on along the minus strand of CAZARU010000068.1, from coordinate 30,572 downwards.
CGACGCGGGATCCCATCGACGCCGCCATCGTCTACCGGGGGACGCCCATGGTCGTGGTGGACACCGCGGGCATTCGCCGCAAGGCGAGGGTGAAGGACGCCCTCGAGACCGCGAGCGTGATCCGCGCGCTCAGGTCCCTGGAGCGAGCCGACGTCGCCGTCCTACTCTTCGACGCCGAGGCGGGACCGAGCGAGCAAGATCAGCGACTGGCTGCCCTCGCGCTCGAGCGGAGCCGCGCGCTCGTGGTCGGCCTCAACAAGTGGGACCTCGTGTCGAAGCGGGACGCTAAGCAGCGGCTGGAGGCCGCCGCGGAGTCGCTTCGCTTCGTGCGGTGGGCGAAGTTCGTGCCCGTCAGCGCCAAGACCGGCGCGCATGTCCCCGACCTGGTGCGGGCGGCGACGCGCGCGGCGAAGGAGATGCACCGACGCATCCCGACGGGCGAGCTGAACCGATTCTTCGAGGAGGTGATCGCGCGTCAGCCTCCACCGACGAGCGGGGGCAAGGCACCGCGCCTCTACTACGTCGCGCAGGTGGGGACGGCCCCGCCGCTGTTCGCGGTCGTCTGCAGCTCGCCGGAGGCCGTGCGCGAGAGCTATCGACGTTTCCTCGAGAACCAGATCCGCGCGCGCTTCGGCTTCGACGGCGCGCCCGTCGTGCTCCGCTTGCGCGCCAAGCGACGAAAGTAGCCGGCGTCAGGCGTCGGGACACAGGAGCGTCGCGATCCCGGCGAGCGTCGACAGATCGTGGACGTCGCTCGGGAGCGCCGGCACGTCGATGCGCGTGCCACCGGCGAGGCCGAAATCCGCCAGGTGGGCCGCGTCGAGTCGACTCTGGGCCTCCTCGTCGGCGACGGCGCGTGCCAAGCGCTCCGGACCACTGGGCCCCAGGTCGAGACCGTGGCGCGAGAGCGCCTCGCGGATCTCGTCCAGGCCGGGGTGCGCGCGCGGCGGCCGATGCACGCGATTGACGACGAGCGCGTCGTGTCGCAACCCCATCTCCACGAGGCGATCCGCGAAGTAGCGCGCTTCGCGCAGCGTGACCGGCACCGGTGTCGACACCAGCACGTACCCGAACTCGGGCCCACGAAAGGCCGCGGACACCTCGGCGGCGCGATGCTTGAAGCCGCCGAAGAGGTCGTTGAGATCGGTGACGAAGCCCGCGACCTGCTCCAGGAAGCCGCCACCCGTGAGGCGACCCATCCCCTTGAGCACGACGGCGACGCTCCGGGCCACCAGATTCAGGCTGAAGTTCCGCGATCGGTCGAACGCTTCGAGGAACCACCTCATGGCGGCGCTGTCCAGCGCGCCCACGAGCCGCTCCGGAGCGTCCAGGAAGTCGAGCGCGTTGCTCGTGGGCGGCGTGTCGAGGACGACGACGTCGAACCGCGGGTCGTTCTTGACGGAGAGGAGCTTCTCCATGGCCATGTACTCCTGGGTGCCCGCGAGGGCGCCAGACACGTACTTGTAGATCCGATTGTCGAGGATCCGGTCGCGCGCCTCGGGGCTCGACGCATGGCGCGTCACCAGCTCGTCGAACGTGCGCTTGGTATCGAGCATCATCACGGTGAGGCTTCCCTCCATCGGCACTCCTGCCTTCCGAAACAGGTCCGCGGGGACGAGCTGCTCCTCGCCGGTCATGCGATCGAGCCCGAGGCTGTTGGCGAGGCGCCGGGCAGGGTCGATCGTGAGACAGAGCACGTTTCGCCCGGACCGAGCGGCGGCCACTCCTAGCGCGGCAGCCACCGTCGTCTTGCCGACTCCGCCACATCCGACGCAGAGGATGACCCGCCGGGATTCCATCAGGGGCGAGAGGGTGGGAGCGGCCACGTCGGTGTCTCGGTCGTGTACCACGGCGCCTCGCACCCTCGGCCGGAAAGTTGGCCGGCTCCGAACGCATGCCGGAAGGTCCGCCGTCGTGAGGCGGACCCGAAGGAGATACGAACAGGAGCGTCGCGGTGAGCGCAGCCCGGACTCGCTGGTCGCGCTGTCTCGACTCCTCGAAGCCGTCCGGAAGCGATCGAGACTCGACGTCCTGGCGGTCGCCGACGAATCGGGCACGCTGGTCGCGGGTGCCGGCGCGTACCGCGCCTGCGAGGAGCTGGCGGCCTTCGGAGCCGTGCTCGTCGGCGCAGCCGCCAACGACGTGGTTCCTTGCCGAATCGACGTCATCGCCCGACGAACGGAGGTCCGCAGACTCACCATCGACGGCATGGACGTGCTCCTGTGCGGCCAGGGCGAAGCCGCGCCACGCGAGCGAGCCCTGGCGATCGCAGCGGCCGGGTGCGAGCGCATCCTCACCCGGCGACGCCGGACCTGACCCACGCCCAGAGCCGCCCGGCGAGGATCGGCTACCGCGGCGCGCTACCCGGGATAGGATCACGCGGCGTGCGCGGCTTCATCGATCTCCACAGTCACTGGGTCCCGGGCATCGACGACGGTGCGCGCTCGATCGAGGAAGGGATCGACATGCTCCGTCGCCTGCGCGCCGCTGGCTTCGATCGCGTCGTCGCCACGCCCCACATGCGGCCCGGGATGTTCGAGAACGACCGGGCGGACATCACGGGCGCTTTCGAGCGAGCGGCGTGCGACGCGCGGCTCCACGACGACGTGCCGGTGCTGGAGACGTCGAGCGAGCACTATTTCGACGCCATCGTGTACGACCGCCTCACGACGGGCAGCGGCGTTCCGTATCCAGGTGGTCGCGCCGCGCTCCTCGAGTTCTACGACGTCGAGTTTCCACTCCACGTGGATCGACAGCTCGCGCGCCTCCGGTCGGAGTTCGGCATGATCCCGGTCATCGCGCACCCGGAGCGCTATCGGTGCCTCTGGACCGAACCCCAGATCCTGGAGCGCCTGCTCGACGTCGGTGCGGTCGCGCTCCTCGATGCGGCTGCGGTCGTCGGCAAGTACGGCAAGCGGCCCGAGCGTTGCGCCCGCGACTTGCTCGACGCCGGCCTCTATCATGCGGCGTGCAGCGACGCGCACCGGCCCGCCGACGTCGAAGAAGTGAGCGCGGGCATGGACTGGATTGCCCGGGAGTACGGCGACGACGAGGTCCTCTGGCTCTTCCGCGACGGACCGCGTGAGATCCTGGAAGGCAACGTCTCGCCGTGACGGAGCGTCCGCGGAGCTGGCTGTCGCGCCACGGCGGCAAGCTCGCGCTCTCGCTCGTCATCGGCGCAGGGTTCGCGCTGCTCCTGCGCGCCGGCGCGTTGCCGCTCGTTCCCGATCCCGCCTCCTTCGCCAGGGTCGAGTGGTGGACGCTCCCCGCCTACGTGGGGGTGTGGGCCGTCGTCCACACGCTGAGAGCGGCGCGGTGGCACTACCTGCTGGCGCCGATCAAGCACGTTCCCCTCGGACGCATCGTCTCGGCGTCCTTCATCGGCTTCGCGGCGATCGTCGTCCTTCCGCTCCGGACGGGAGAGGTGGTGCGCCCGGTGCTGCTGCGGCGCGAGGGCGTCTCCGCGTGGGCGGCGACGGGCACGGTCGCCGCCGAGCGCGTGATCGACGGGCTCTTCTTGACGACGCTCCTGTTCGTCGCCCTGGCCGCGTCGACGCCTCTCGATCCCCTTCCCGACCGGATAGGCGATCTCGCGGTGCCCGTCGCCGTGGTCCCCCGGGCGGCGTACGCGATGCTCGCGGTCTTCGCCGCGGCGTTCGTCGCCATGGGAGTCTTCTACTGGCGGCGCGAGTTCGCGCGGCGCGCGACCGAGCGTGTCGTCGGGCTCGTCTCGCCCCGTCTCGCGACCTGGCTCTCGGACAAGGTCGAGCAGGTCGCCAGCGGCCTCGGCTTCCTGCCGCGCTGGCGCTACTCGGCGCCGTTCCTCGGATGGACGGCCCTTTACTGGGCCGCGAACATTTGCGGGATCTGGCTGCTGGCGTGGGGCGCGGGCCTCGACGCCATCGGGCCCGTCCAGGCGTGCGTCATCATGGGCGTCATCGCGCTCGGCATCCTCGTCCCGAACGCGCCGGGATTCTTCGGCGCATTCCAGGTCTCCGTGTACGCCGCGCTGGCGATGTTCTGCCCGAAGGAGGACGTCATCGGTCCCGGCGCTGCGCTGACGTTCCTGCTGTACGGAACGCAGGTCTCGACGACCCTCCTCGCCGCGCTCGGCGCGATGCTCGTCGACCGCCATACCGCCGGACGCGCCGTCGCCGATTCCAGCAAGGAGCTGGGCGCTGCCGACGGCCGCGCTTCGTGACGGCGCCCGGGGCCCGAACTTGGCCGCTGGCCGGGGCGGCTGCTATCCGCCGAGCATGCCGAGGGGTCGGATCCTCGCCGTCACGGTCGGCCTAGTGCTCGCGGTCGCCTTCGCGTTCGCACCTCGTGGCGCCGACGCGCGCATCGAAGCCGGGTCCGACTACACCAAGAAGCAGACCTACGCCGGCGCACTTCGATATCTGCGCGTCGAGCTGGGCTACGAGATAACCGAGCGCGACCCGGACGCCGCCTACCTGCTCTTCAAGTATCCGGCGCCCGGCGGCAACCGGACGACCCACGGAGCCCTCGAGATCGTCGAGAGCCGCACCGGCGTGAAGATCCTGGTTCGGCTCCCGCAGATGCCCGCTTATCACGAGCAGATGCTCTCTGACGGCCTGCTGAAGAAGCTGCGCGAAGACTACGGCGACCCGCCCAGGCGCAAGAAGGAGGAGAATCCTCCGGCGGGCGACGGCGGGGCCGGCTGACGGCCTCCGAGCCGTGAACCTCGCGCGACCCGGCCCGCGCCGCTCAACCGCGCTGGCATCACCACGCGATCGGCGATAAACGCGACGGCTCATGGAGCCGTCGTCCCCCGACGCGATCGGCCGCTACAGGGTTCTGCGACTTCTGGGGCAGGGCGCCATGGGGAGGGTGTTCCTCGCCCACGACCCGGTGCTCGATCGGGACGTCGCGGTGAAGCTGCTGCGGGAAGACCTCGGGATCCCACCGGAGCACCGCCTCGCGCTGATCGAACGCATGCGCCAGGAGGCTCGAGCGTCCGCCCGCGTGAGTCATCCGAACCTGGTGGCGCTGCACGACATGGGCGAGGACCCGGAGTGCGGGCTCTTCCTCGTCTTCGAGCACGTCGTGGGGGACACGCTCAAGGACCGCCTGGAGCGGGGCCCCATAGGCCCCGTGGAGGCCGCGCGGATGGCGCGGGAGCTCGGCGACGGGCTGTCGACGGCCCACGCGGCCGGCGTGCTGCACCGCGACGTGAAGCCGGAGAACGTGATCCTGGCGCGAACGGGGGCCAAGCTCGCGGACTTCGGAATCGCGAGGATCCCGGACTCGACGCTCACGCGCGACGGCGGCTTGCTGGGCACACCGGCCTACGCGGCGCCGGAGGCGATCGCCGACGGGAGCTTTTCGCCCGCGAGCGATCAGTTCTCGCTCGCGGCGACGTTCTACGAGGCGCTGTCCGGTCGGCGCGCCTTCCCCGGGGACGACGCGGTGGCCGTCGCCAGCAAGATCAGGACGGAGCACGCGCCCCCCTTCGCCCTTCAGGCGGGGCTGGACCGCCACGTGGACGACGTGCTCGATCGTGCGCTGTCCAAGACGGCGCGAGAGCGATTCGCGGGCTGCGACGAGTTTGGTCTCGCGCTCGCCGAAGCGCTGGAGGTCGCTCCGAGGACGCTCATGCCGACGATGCCCGATCACCGCCACCGCTCCATGCCGCCTCCGGGGCGGGCCGCTCGCGTGGCCGTGGGGGGTGCGGCGGTCGGCGCGCTGCTCGCGGCCGCCGCGTTCCAGCTCACGAGTCCGCTGCGCTCCGCTCCCGAGGCGGACACGGAGCGAACCGTCGAGCTGCAAGCTCCGCCTCCGCGCGCCGCGCCTCCAACTCCGGAGGAGCTTCCCATCGCCTGGCTCGAAGCAAAGGCGGAAGCGAAGCACGCCCCCCGCGCGTCCCATCGCCCGAGCGCGAGGCCCGACGCCACGTCCGGCGACGGCGGTGCCGCTGACGCCCGGCCCAGCGGGTCGGATGGGGCGTCGCCACGCGAAGGCGAGAGGCTGCAGCCCGAGCTTCACTGAAGTTCCCGCCAGGGCCCGGAGGTCGCGGCCCCCGGGTTTGCGGACGACTCGGTCCTTTGGTACGCGGCAACCTGGAGTTTCCACTCGGTACCTCGGGGAACGATGTCACGACACACCGCGCTGATGGGTCTGGCGTGCCTGGTCACGCTGGGCGCGGCGTGCAGCACGAGCAGCGGAAGCGGCACGGGCTACGCCGGCGCCGCAGGAAGCGGGCAGGCCGGCTCCACCACCAGCGGGTGCACGGCGACGCCCGACTGCTCGGGCTGCCGAACCTGCTATGAGATCTGCGTCTGCGCCGGCTCCGACCCGGCGTTCTGCGGGACGCAGTGCGGAGCAGGCGGGCAGGCGGGGACGGGACCGGGCGGAGCGGGGCCCGGCGGAACGGGCCCCGGTGGAGCGGGCCCCGGTGGAACCGGCCCTGGCGGGGCAGGGGGGATCGCGGGGAGCAGCACCGGCGGAACGGGGTTCGGCGGAACCGGCGTCAGCGGCAGCAGCGGCTCGGGCTTCGGTGGGGCCGGTGGCTCTTTCGGCGGGACGGGCGGCTCGGGCTTCGGCGGAAGTGGCGGAACCAACAGCGGCATGTGCCAGGTGGGCCTCCAGAACCCGCAATGCAACGCGTGCATGCAGACGAACTGCTGCGCGCCCGCCGAGGGCTGCTTCCTGGACGCGGCTTGCCAGGCGCTCACTCAGTGCCTCCAGAACTGCCCCATGGGCCAGTCCGTGCAGACCTGCGTCAACGGCGTGTGCGCCGCCAACGCCAACGGTCTGCCCGCCCTCACCCCTTACCTGCAGTGCATGAGCCCGACGTGCGACAGCGCGTGCGGCGGCTGACGGCGCGGACGCGCCACCCTTCGACGCCGGTCCGGGCGGCGGTGCTGGCGACGGCGTCGCTCGCTGCACTGTCCGCAGCGGCGCCAAGCGCGGCGTTCGCCGTGGACGACCATCGCGCGCGACACGACGTGGTGACCATCGCACCCGCAGACACCGCCTTGACCGGCGGCGTCGTGCGGCTGAGATCGCCCGGCGCGACGATGCTTCGCCTCCCGGCCACACGCTTCGTGATGGGGTCGTCCGCCGTCGAGGTCGTGGAGGCGGAGATCCAGTGCAAGCGCGAGCCGCTGGCCCACCGGTGCGACGCGGCGCTCTTCAGCGACGAGCTCCCTGCGCGCGACGTGACGCTCTCGTCGTACTGGCTCGATCGCACGGAGGTGACCGTCGAGGCGTACGTCCGCTGCGTCGAGCTGCGGCGGTGCGCGCCGCAGAAGCTCGCCGAGGGCGCGGGACGGTTCGGGGCGGCGAACCTCCCGGCCACCTTCGTCACGTTCGACGACGCCGAGGCCTACTGTCGATTCCGCGGCGCTCGGCTGCCGACCGAGGCGGAGTTCGAGCGGGCCGCCCGCGGGGCCCGCGGAAGAACGTACCCCTGGGGCAACCACTTCGGCACGCGCCTGGCGAACCACGGACGCCTCGGGCTCGACCGCTCGGACGACTCCGACGGCTTCCTCGAGCTGGCGCCCGTCGGCAGCTTCCCTGCGGGAAGGACGCCCGAGGGGCTGCTCGATCTGGCTGGCAACGTCGCGGAGTGGGTGTCCGACCGGCACGCGCCGTACCCGAGCGAGGCGTCGTCGGATCCCGTGGGTCCCACGTCGCCGCTCGCCGGGAGCCGGCGGGTCGCTCGCGGCGGCCACTACCAGAGCGCCGCCCCGTTCTTGCGCGGCGCCGCCCGCGGGCCTCACGAGCCACCGCGGGCCATGGGACCGGCCGCCGAGCGCGTGCGCGGCCTGGACCCCACCACCCGCGCGCCGTTCGTCGGGTTTCGGTGCGCGCGAAGCTCCGGGCGGCCCAGGCAAGTCCCGGTCGAGCGAGACTGACGCGATGCTCGAGCTTCCGGTGGCGCGGGCGACCACGTTCGTGCTGGTACGACCCCACTATCCGGAGAACGTCGGCGCGGCCGCGCGCGCGCTGAAGACCATGGGAATGGTTCGCCTGGCCCTGGTGAAGCCGGGGCGGCTCGCGGTCCCCGAGCACGAGATGGCGCGGAAGATGAGCGTGAAATCGTGGGACGTCCTCGACGCGACGACACGACACGACACGCTCGCCGAGGCACTCGCCGGGGCGAGCCTCACCTTCGCAACCACGGCGCGGCGCGGCGTCAGCGGCGTCCAGTCCCCCAGGGACGCAGCGCGCCGAGCGGTGGAACACGCGGAGGGCGGCGGCCGCATCGCCATGGTGTTCGGCAACGAAAAGAGCGGGCTGTCGACCGAGGACATCGAGGCGTGCCGCGGGCGGATCCGCATCCCCATGGCTGCGGATCAGCCGTCGGTCAATCTGGCGCAGGCGGTCCAGCTCGTGGCCTACGAGCTGTTCGTCGCGGGCCTCGAGGCCCGAGCACGTACCGCGGGGAACGGCTGATACACTCGGGCGGTGCCCACCGTAGACCTGCGATCCGACACCGTGACGCGGCCGAGCGCTGCCATGCGACGCGCGATGGCCGATGCCGAGGTGGGCGACGACGTGTACGGGGAAGACCCGACGGTCCGCGCGCTCGAAGAGCGAGTCGCGGCGCTCGTGGGCAAGGAGCGCGCGCTGTTCGTTCCTTCTGGGACGATGAGCAACCAGCTCGCCATCCTGGTCCAGACCCGCCGCGGCGACGAGATCGTCATCGGCGAAGGCGCGCACTGCGCGTGGTACGAGTCGGGCGGAGCGGCAGCGTGGAGCGGCGTGCAGTTCGCCGTCGCCGGGCGAGGTGGACTCTTCACAGCCGACGAGATGCTGGCAGCCGTGAAACCCTCGGCGTACTGGCTTCCGCGGACCCGCATGGTCAGCGTGGAGAGCACGAACAACGCCGCGGGGGGGCGCGTCTTTCCACCGGGTGATGCGGCGGCCATCGCGGAGCTGGCGCGAGATCGCGGGCTGGCGCTCCACCTCGACGGGGCCCGACTGTGGAACGCGGCGGTGGCGACGGGGCGCGCGGTGGCCGAGCTCGCGGAGCCCTTCGACACGGTCAGCGTCTGCTTCTCGAAGGGTCTCGGGGCGCCCGTCGGCTCCGCGCTGTGTGGTCCGGCGCCGCTCATGACGGAAGCGCACCGATTCCGCAAGATGCTCGGTGGAGGCATGCGCCAGGCGGGGGTGCTCGCCGCCGGAGCGCTGCACGCGCTGGAGCACCACCGAGAACGCTTGATCGACGACCACGCCGCTGCCCGCGAGTTCGCCGGGATCGTGAGCGAGGCACGCGGCGCTCGCGTCGACGTCGGGAGCGTCGAGACGAACATCGTGAACGTGGACCTGGACGAGGTCGACGCCGAACGCGTCGTCGCAGCAGCCAAGGAGAGGGGCGTGTTCTTGGGCGCGACGGGGCCCAGGCGATTGCGCGCCGTGACACACCTCGATGCTCCTCTCGAGCGCGTGCGGTGGGCTGCCGAGCAGCTCGCCGCGGTCCTCGCCGGGGTCGCGTGAGCCGGTGGTTTCGCGGCGTCCTCGTCGCGTGCTCACTTTCGGCCGCGAGCTGCGCGCCGTCGCGCCCGGCCGCATTCGTGGACGCACGGACGGCCGCCCAGCGCGCCTATGCCCACGGCCGCTACGCCGAAGCCGCTCGGCACTGGCAGCGAGCGGCGCGCGCCTCGGGCACGTGGCAGGACCGCGACGAGGCGAGCTACCGCGCCGCCACGAGCCTGGCGCGCGCGGGGCAGCGACAGGAAGCACTCGACGCGCTGAAGGTGCTCGTGGACGAGCGTCCGAGGAGCCGTCGGGCGGCACGCGCCCTGTACGACCGCGCGCACCTCGAGCTCGGGCGCGGCAACACCGCGCTCGCCCGATCGCTCTTTCGTCGAACGGTGGCCTCGTATCCGCGGTCGGGCTCCGCGCGGAGCGCCGTGCATCGGCTTCTCACCCTGGCCGACGCCGAGGGCGGCGTCGAGGCGGCGGCGCGCGAAGTCGAGGAGCTCTTGGCGCGCTTCGGTCGCTCCGCCGTGTCGGAGCTGCTCCGGTACCGGCGCGCGCGGCTCCTCGAAGCGCGCGGGCTTCACGAACAGGCGCTCGCGGCCTATCTGGACGTGGCGCACCGGTACCCTTACCCGAAGGGAGACTTCTGGGATGACGCCCTCTTCCGAGCCTCGCTCGTCGAGGCGTCGCTCGGCAGACCCGCTCGCGCCGTCCAGCACCTTCGCCGGATGCTCGCGGAGCGCGAGCCGTCCCACCTGCAGGGGAGCTACGAGAGACCGCGGTTCTCGGAGGCCCAGTACCGCCTCGGCGTGCTGTACCGCGACCACTTGAACGACCCCGCGCAGGCACGGCGCGAGTTCGCAGCGGTCTGGCGCAATCACCCCACGAGCCTGCTCCGAGACGACGCCCGGTGGAACGAGGCGTTGCTGGCGAGTCGCGAGGGGGACACGCGTGGCGCGTGCCGATCCGTCGATTCGCTCGTCCGCGAGCGCCCCGACTCCCGGTACGCACCGTGCGCGCGCCTTCTGTGCGCCGCAGCGAGGTCTCCCGCCCGCGGCGAGTGCCGCGCCTACATTGCCCGACAGATCGATCCGGCGAACCCGGCGCCCGAGTGACCCAGAGGGCCCGGAGGCTCAGTCGTCGTCGTCCGACTCTTCCGCAGAGTCGCCGAAGTCGCCGTCGAGCTCGTCGTCGTTGTCCGGATCGCCCGCGTCGTCCTCTTCCTCGGCCTCGGCGCTCTCGTCGTCGTCGTCCGGCTTGCGCTCCGACTTGAGGTCGATGCCCGCTTCGCCAAGCTGGGTCTCGAGCAGCTCCACGAGCTCATCCACGTCGTCCCCGCTCCACTCGTCGAGGATATCCGTCAAAAACTCGAAGAAATCCCCGCTGTCGATGTGCCGCTCGATCTCCTCGACCTGATCTTCCGTGAAGCTCTCGATGATGTCTTCGCGGAGGGACTCGGTGTCGCCCTCCTCGATGGCTTCCTGCGCTGCGAGCCGGATCTGTCGGACGGCACGCCTGTCGAGGTAGATCTCCATGTCGAATCGTGTCCGAGCCCGGCCCGTTTAAGCGAAGGCTCCCCGCGTCGTCAAGACCGACGCGGCGGTGGGCTCGCGTTGTTTCGCTGCGGAAGCGATTCGCGCCGTACCAGAGCGCCTTGTTGATCGCCGCAGCGACCTGCGCGGTCCCCCGGCCCGCTCGGGCAGACGGCCCGGCCCCGAAGCCCCCACCCACGAGTAGCCACTACGTTCAGTACGGCGCTGCGCTCGCTGTCGAGACCATGGCCAACGCGGGGGATGTGTGCCCGACCGATGCCGTGGCACCGTGCATCCTCGGGTCAGGCGTCGGGCCGGTCGTTCGGGTCGGATATCGAAGCCGGGGGCCCTGGTACGTGGGTGGGGCCTACGAGTTCTCGCGCCAGGACTCGTCGAATCTCCTCCGGCTGGCGATCCTGCAGCAGCTCCGGGCCGAGGGGCGCTGGTACGCCCCTACCGGCGCACGCATCCACGCGCTGGGTGTCGGAAGCCTCGGCGCGGTCCTGTACGGCAACGAGTGGGGACGCGATCCGGGGGGGGTGGGTGCCTCGGCGGGCATCGGCCTCGAGGTGGAGGCGAGTCGGACCACCGTTCTGGTGGGGACTCTGTCGTACCGCGCGCTGATGCTTCGGGGATGGACGGACGGAGCGGACCAGCGAAGGGCGGACCGCTACCTCGGGTTCGGCTTTGCCCACCTGCTGACCCTGGAGATCGGGGTCGAGGCGCGGGGACCGCTCGCCCGGTGGTGAGTTCACCATCAAAAGCTTGACGGCGGGGTCACCGGGGTCTTCAGTCGCGGCGTTGGCGACCTGTGACCGCTGCGGCCGGGAGAATCCGGGACACGTGACGTTCTGCCAGGACTGCGGCCACCGGCTCGGGTCGGCGGGCGTCCCGGCACCGGCGCCATTGGGGGCAGCCGCTCCCTCGCCCCCCGTTTCGGCTGCCGATCCCGCGGTCTCTCGGCCCCCTGCACCCGACTTCGATTTTTCCCCGCGAGGTGCGGTCCCCACGCCGCTCGAAACGGGACCAGGCCCCATCTGCGCCGGGTGCGGCGCCATCAATCCGCCCGGAAACCGCTTCTGCACGGACTGCGGGAGGCCCATGGGGGGGCCTGCGCAGGTGCCCGCGGAGGCGCCACTCGGACCGGCCCCCGTCGTGGGGATCGCGAACGCCGCCACGGCCGACGAGCGGGTCGTGTGTCAGCGCTGCAAGGGCGCGAACTCCGGGAGAATGCAGTACTGCCAGTTCTGCGGAGCGCCACTTGGGGCTCCTCGTCCCGCCGCCGCGCCAGTCGCGGCGCCTCCGCCGCCCCCGCCCGCGCGCGAGGCGCCGACGCCGGAGCCCCGGCTCGTCCAGCGGAGTTCGGGGCCGGAATCCGCGCCGAGGGCGGGTCCTACCCCGGCGCCCTACGTGCCACCGCCGAGCCCCCAGCCGACCCCCGGCGCGGTGCCCCGGGCGCGCTTGATCGTCATCGCGCAGGACGGAACCCCGGGCCGGGACTTCGGCCTCGTGGAGCCCCTCGCCCTCGATCCATTCG
>CAZARU010000068.1:0-18043 GCA_964487605.1 uncultured Polyangiaceae bacterium | reverse complement strand
GGAGCCCCAGACCGACGTGGGTCGGCAGGAGGGCGCCATCCTGCTCCCCAACGATCCGTACGTCTCGCCACGCCACGCACGGGTGCAGTACAAGGGCGGTCGGTTCTGGGTGCAGGATCTGGGATCGGTCAACGGCGTCTACCTGCGCCTGAGACGTCCGGAACCGTTGAGGAATGGCGACTTGGTATTGGCTGGGCTCGAAGTGTTAAGGTTCGAAGTCGTGAGCGAAGCGGAGAAGGGACTCGGCCCGGCAGCGGACCGAGGGACGCAAGTCTTCGGCTCACCGGCTGCGGCGCGGCACGCCCGCCTCAGCCAGCGGACCGTCGAAGGCGTGACCCGGGACGTGTACCATCTCACCCGCGACGAAACGGTGATCGGCCGTGAGTCCGGCGACATCGTGTTCACGAGCGACCCCTTCATGAGCCGCAGGCACGCCAGCATCACGCGCGACCGATCCAGCGACTCGTTCACGCTGAGGGATCTCGGCTCCTCGAACGGAACCTTCTTGGCGATTCGCGGCGAGCACCCGCTCGAGTCGTCGGACCACGTCCGAATAGGACAGCACCTGTTCCGCCTCGAGGTCGAATAAGGCCACCATGACCACCGAGGACCCCTCCGAGCGGAAGGGCGCCATCCGGATCCACATCTTCGGCCGGACGGACGTGGGGCAGATCCGCGAGCACAACGAGGACAACTTCCTCGTGGCGGATCTGACGCGCAGGAGTCGCGGCCTCATGGAGGGGGACCGCCAGCAGTCCGTCGGCGAGTGGGGCACCGCGTTCGGAGTCTGCGACGGCATGGGAGGGGCCGCCGCCGGCGAGGTGGCGAGCCAGCTCGCCGTCGACATCACGTACGAGGACCTGACGCGCGGCGAAGCACCGCAATCGCGCGACGAGCTCGCGCGGCGCCTCGTGCGCGCCATCGAGGACGCAGGTATCCGGATCTACAACGAAGCCCGTGCCGACCGATCGCGCCGCGGCATGGGCACCACGGCCACCATCGCCGCGCTGCTCGACTCTCGCCTTTTCTTCGCGCAGGTGGGCGACAGCAGGGGCTACGTGCTGCGCGGCGATCGGCTCGTCCAGGTCACGCGAGACCAGTCCCTCGTCAATCAGCTCATCGAGGCGGGACAGCTCACCGAGGAAGAAGCCGAGACGTTCGAGCACAACAACATCATCCTGCAGGCCCTGGGCACCGCCGAGACGGTCCAGGTGGACCTCACCTACGTCGATCTGCGGCGAGGCGACACCGTCATGGTCTGCTCGGATGGCCTCTCCGGCATGATCAAGGCCGACGAGATCCGGGAGGTCCTGCTGTCGGTGCGCGACCCGCTCGAAGCGTGCAAGACGCTGACCGACCGCGCGAACCTCGCGGGCGGCCACGACAACGTGACGGTCATCGTCGCCGTCTGCGACGGCGAAGGGCTGCCAGAGGTCGCGGACGGCGACGAGGTGCTCGCCTACCGGAAGTACGCCCTGCCCGACGACGGCGCGGATTCGACGAGCCGGTCCGCGCCGATCCCGTCGGTGGCGTCCGTGCAGGTACCGCAGAACGCGAGTGACGAAGCCCAGCGAGAGTCCAGACGCCTCAAGGTCGGACACACGATGGTCGGCATGCAGAACCCGCTCGCGGGGGTCGATCTCGGCGCCGCCGGCGCTGCTGCACAGCCTTCGGCGCGACCACCGCCGCCGTTCTACGACCCCGACGAAGACCCCGTGGACATCCCGACGACCGGCCCGCCGCCGCAGATCGTCGGGATGCTGGTGGTCCTCTCGATGGTCGTCGTCGCCGTCGCCGGCCTCTGGCTCCTGAAGTAAAGCGCCGAGATGCGGGAGACGATCCGGCGCATCCTCTGGATCGCGCCGACCCTCGTGGTCACCTCCCTCGTGGCGTTCTGGGTTCTGGCTTCGCGGCTCCCCCTGGCGGGGGCCGAGGAGCTCCCCGTGTTCGTGAACCTGGAGCCTCGGAGCGTGCGGGAGCTGGCCGGGGACGCGCTGCATCGCATCGCGCGCGGAGAGGATGACGCCACCGAAGCTGCGGCCGCGCTGGCGCAGCTGGGGGGCGCCGCGCTGCCCCACGTGCTTCCGCGCCTTGACGAGCTGGACCCCGCAGCCCGGGGCCAGGTGGCGGTAGCGCTCGGGCCCGTGGCGGTGCGCATGGGCGTGGGCGACGGCGAACGGCTCGAGGACCCCGATGCGGCCGTCGCGTTCTGGACGCGCTTCTGGCGAGACCGCTCCATCGACTTCCATCCGACCATCGTCCGGCGGCTCGTGCGGCGCTACGCGGAGCGCCCCTCGGTGCTCCGGCGCTCCGAAATTCTCCAGCTCGACACGTTCGCCCTCGGGGAGATCGTCCGCGCCCTGCGCGACGTGAGCGCGGCGGGCGACGCAGACCGGGTCGCCCACCTCGATGGGCTGGCGCGCCACATCGCGGGAAGGCCCGGGGCGACGGCTGGCACCCCGACCCTGCAGGAAGCCAGGGCGACGGCGGAGGAGTGGCAGCGCTTCTGGAGCACCCACGAGGCTCGCTTCAGCACGCTGGACGGGGCGCAGCGCGTCGCCGCGATGATCGGGGAGACGCAGTACGGCCGCTGGGTGGGCGACGTCGCGCGCCGCGACCTCGGCACGACCGGCGACGGCATGCCCGTCGTGACCACCCTCGCACGGCGCGCGCCCACGACGCTGTGGCTCGCGTTCGGCGGGCTGCTCGCTGGCTACGCTGCAGGCATGGCATGGAGCCTCTCCGGCGTCGTCTCGGCGAGGGCGGCGGGGAGCTACGTCGCCGCCGCGGTCGCCGTCGGAGTCGCGGCGACGCCGGTCGTCGCCCTCGCGACGGCCACGTCCCGAGCCGGCGGAGGACTCGCGATCGGCACGCTCTTGATGGTGGTCGCAGGCGCGGCCGTCTCGTCGCGCCACGCTTGGGACGGAGTCGTGTCGGGTGGCGCCACGGACTGGGCGCGGACCCTGCGGAGTCAAGGCGCCAGCGAACTTCGCGTGGGGCTGCGCGCGACGCGGGTGGAGAGCGCTCGATTGTTCGCGCTGCTGGCGCCCGACTTCCCGGCGACCGTCACCGCCGCGTTCGTCGTGGAGCGAGCCCTGGGACTCCCCGGCCTCGGTGAGCCCACGATCGGCGCGCTGGCGTCGGGAGACGTCGCCTGGCTGATGACCGTCGCTCTGCTCCTGACGTCGTGCGCGGCGGCGCTGCAGATCTTCGGCGACGTCGCGGCAACCGCGCTCGACCCGCGCGTGCGCGTCGGGCAGCGGAGGCTCGCGGGGGGCACGGAGTGAAGCACGCGAGCATCTGGACCGCCGCGGGCTGGCTGGTGGTCCTGGCCGCCCTCGCCGCCCTCGGCGGCGCCGCGCCGCCCGGCGGGTTCCTCGGCGCCCTCGGCGGCGGCGCGCGCCCCGCCGTCCTCGCGATCCTGGTCGTCGGCGGCGGATCGCTCGGAATGGGCGTGGCCCTCGGGCTCGGCGCGGCGCTCGGCCCGAAGCTGCTCGACCGAACTCTCGGCCGCGCCGTGGACATGAGCGCGGCCATTCCCGCCATCGTGATCGTCGCGCTCTTCAGCGCGAACTCCGAGGGCCGCTACTGGTCGTTCGTGGCGACGCTCGCGGCGCTCCGCACGGTGGAGATCGCGAGGCTCACGCGCTGGGAGTCGGCTCGACTCGCCGGCGCCGACCACTTCACCGCCGCGCGCGCCCTCGGCGCCTCGACGTATCGCCTCGGACGCGTGCATCTGCTCCCGCTCGCCCTGCGCCCCGCGCTCACGAGCGCGGTCTTCGCCGCCGCGGCCACGGCCGCGCTCGAGGCCGCGCTCGGCTACTTCGGTCTGACGTCGAACGGCTCGTGGGGTAGCACCCTCGCCGTCCCGGGAGCCCGGGGGGCGACCGTCGGCGCGATGCTCGGCATCGCCCTCACGACGGGCGCGCTCTACGTCCTCGGGCGCGCGGCGGTGCACCGGTGGGCACCGCCCCGGCCCACCTGACGAGCCCGCGAACGGGCCGGCTGATTTTCGGCGAATCGCGCCGTGGGTCTTGTCACCTGCCGCGCGCGGACTAACACGTCTGGGCCGTGCCCATCCCCGAGGTCAACGAAGCGAGTTTCGAGCGCGAGGTGCTCAGGTCGGACCTGCCGGTCCTGCTCGAGTTCGGCGCCGACTGGTGCGGACCGTGCAAGACCGTCGCCCCCGAACTCGAGGCGCTCGCCCGGGAGCTCGAGGGCAAGGCGAAGGTCCTGAAGGTGGACATCGATCGGTCGCAGCTTCTCGCACGGAGAATGGGCGTGCGAAGCGTTCCCACGTTCGTCGTGTTCCACGAGGGTCAGCCAGCGACCGGACGGGTTGGCGCGCTGAGGCGGACGGAGCTCCGCCAGATGATCGAACCGTTCCTGCCCAGGGCCGCCGGCGCGCTGAAACCGGAGGAAGTCCAGGAGCTCGTGAAACGCGGGCGCGTGAGCCTGGTGGACACTCGCGAAGGACCCGTCTGGAAGCGCTCGCGAATCGCGGGCTCGACCAACCTTCCGTTCGACGAGATCGAGTCGCGGCTGGCAGAGCTGCACATGCTCGCGGCGCCGCCCGTCCTGTACTGCCGCGCCGGCGACAAGACGCGGGACCTCGCGCAGAAGCTCGCCGCCGAAGGCATGCCGGTCGCGTTCCTCGAGGGCGGCGTGCTGGCCTGGGAGGGCGCGGGCCTGCACCTCGAGCGCCCCGACTGACCCACGGCGCCAGGTGTCGCGCAGTCTCGACTCGCCGTCCCCTCAGCGGCGGGCGGCAGCCATCAGCGCCGCGAGCCAGACCTCTCGCACGGGGATCCCGCGCAGCTCCGCGAGGGCGCGGCATGCGTCGAACTCCGGCTTGATCTGAGGGGGCCCGTACGGGCCCGCGCTGATCTTCACCGGGACGACTCCATGCTCGGTCTCCACGGGCACGATCTGGCGTGGGCGCTCGCTCCGCGTGGCGGGCAGCCGCCGAACCCCGAGCGTGGTCGTCTCGGTGATGAGCGTCGCCGAGAGGCGGTCGGCATCGGCCGCCGTCGCGAGGGCACAAAGGGTCAGACCGGGGCGCCCCTTCTTCATCGTCACCGGGACCGCCCAGGCATCGAGGGCGCCAGCGGCGAGCAGCGCCTCCAGCGCGTGTGCTGCGAACTCGCCCGTGGAGTCGTCGATGTTCGCTTCGATCTGGACGAACTCCGCAGGCCCGGTGACCGGTCCCGGTGTACCGAGCACGGCACGCAGCGCGTTGGGCCTTCCGGGCAGCTCCATGGTTCCCGCTCCCCAGCCGATCCGCTCCGGCGTGAAGCTAGGCCAGCGCGCGTACTCGCTCGCGACCGTCGCGACGATCGCGGCCCCCGTGGGCGTGACCAGCTCCGCATCGATGCCGGCGTCGTAGGTGGGGACTCCCCGCAGGCACCCCACGGTGGCCGGCGCCGGAAGCGGCAGCGTCCCGTGGCGGCATTCCACCATGCCGCGCCCCATTGGCAGCGGTGATGCGACGACACGCGCCCCGAGGTGGGTCACGCAGGCCGCCGCGCTGACGATGTCGGCGATGGCGTCCAGGGCACCGACCTCGTGGAAGTGGACTTCGCCGACGTCGATGCCGTGAACCTCGGCTTCGGCATCGGCGAGCCGCCGGAAGATGCGGCGCGCGAGATCGCGCGTGGCCGGGTCGAGGCTCGACTTCGCGAGCAGTCGGTCGATCTGCGCGTGCGTCCGCTCCGCTCGGCGCGCCCGAAATTCGACGTGGAACCGCGTCGCGGCGATGGCGCCCGCGAACACCCGCTCGGCGCGGACGGACAGCCCTCGCACACCGAGGGCGCGAACGGCGCCTCGGGCGACGGACAGCGGGACGCCCAGGTCGAGGAGCGCGGCCACCGTCATGTCTCCGGCCACCCCGCTCGGCATGTCCAGGAAGATCACGCCGCCCTTCCCGGCACCGCGACGGAGGGGTTCGCGGGCGTGGGGATTCGGTGCTCGACGCTCGTGCGGGTGCGCGTGGTCGTGGTCGTGCGCGTGGTCGTGGCCGTGCGCGTGGTCGTGCGGGTGCGCGTGGTCGTGCGGGTGCGCGTGGTCGTGCGGGTGCGCCCGACGTGGCGTCGGGCCGCGCCGGGACCTCGACGCCGTAGTGCGGCGGGTCACCGCGGCGCTCGCTGCGCGGCGCGGATCCGCCCCGCCGCCATGGCGGCTCCGAACCCGTTGTCGATGTTCACCACGGTCACGCCCGAGGCGCAGGAGGTGAGCATGCCCATGAGGGCCGTCAGTCCGCCCAGCGCCGCGCCGTACCCGACGGACGTGGGCACGCCGATCACCGGTGCGCGAATCAGCCCGCCGACCACGCTCGGCAGCGCCCCCTCCATCCCGGCCACCACGATGACGACTGGCGCACCGTCGAGCGCCGCCAGCGCATCGAACAGTCGGTGGATGCCGGCGACTCCCACGTCGTAGACGCGCTCCGCCGGGAGGCGGAGCATGCGCAGCGTCTCGAGCGCCTCCTCGGCCACCGGAACGTCGCTCGTGCCAGCGGTGACGACGGCGATGGGCGGACCGTCGTCGAGCATGATCGGCTCGTGCTCGTGGACCAGGACGCGAGCGGCGTCGCGGTAGGCCACCTCGGGGACGGAGGCACGCACCTTCTCCGCCTTCGCCGCGTCCACGCGGGTGACCAGGACGTTCTGCCCGGAGCGCATCAGCTCGCCGATGATCGCCACGATCTGCTCGGCGGTCTTTCCGTCGCCGAGGACGACCTCGGGCATGCCCTGCCGCAGAGCGCGGTGGTGGTCGATCCGCGCGAAGCCCAGATCCGCGAAGGGCAGGCGGCGCAGCTCCTCGAATGCGCCGGCCACGTCCAGCTCGCCCGTGCTCACCTTCTGAAGGAGGCTCCTGATGCGCGCGGGATCCATGGTGGGCGATGCTAGCGCGCGGCAGGTCGAATTCGAGGGGAATCGCTCGCGCGGCGCGAACGGTCCGGGTAGGCTCGGGCGACGTGCCTGCCACGATCGCGCCACTGGTGGGGCTCGCGCTGGGCGTCGCACTGTCGTCCGTGACGCCGGAGCAGGGTGGGCGGCGTCCAGTGCAGGCCCACGCGACCGGCGTCGTCACGCTGTTCTCGCTGCTGGTGTTCACGCCGGCAACGATCTACTTCCTGGCCTTCGCGCCGGACTGGTCGCTCGCGTACCTCGTCGACCCGAATCGACTGCCGAGAGTCGCCGATCTGTCGCTCGTCCTGGCCTCGGCGGCGAGCGCACCGCTCGGCTTCACCGCATCCGCCCACTACGTCGGTCGAAGCGCGGCGCGCCTGCGGATCGCCGCGGGGCTCGCGACCCTCGTGGCGGCCATCGTGCTGGTCGGACTGCCGCGCCTCGGGGTCATGGCAACCCACGCCCAGTTCCACGGCGACTTCGGCGTGCGACCCATCGCGGGCAGTTCGCTCGGGTGGGCGCTCTTGTGGATCGACGGGGTGGTGATCGCGGCCACCCTGGTGACCGCCCGTGCGCTTCGCGGGGAATCGTTGAACGCCCGGCGCGGAGGGAGCCGCAGCGCCGGCGCCCTCCGGCATCGCGATTGACGACCCGACCGATCCGCGGCCAGCTACGCTTCCATGCCGATGGATGAAGACGCGCTCATCGAGCTCGCGGCGGGAATCGTCGAGCGTGCCAGGAAGCGCGGCGCAGACGTCGCGGAGGCCGTGGCGCGCGCTGGCTGGGAGCTGTCCACTCGGGTTCGCCTGGGCGAAGTGGAGCTGGTCGAGGAAGCCGGGCACCGGAGCGTCTCGCTGCGCGTCATCAAGTCGCACCGCGTCGCGTCCAGCGCCACGAGCGACCTGTCGCCGGAGGGCCTCGAGCGCCTCGTGTCGGATGCCGTGGAGCTGGCCGACCTCAGCGAGGCGGACGAGTTCGCGGGGCCCGCGGATCCCGCCGAACTGGCGGCCTCCCCCCACCCGGACCTGGACCTCTTCGATGCCACCGTCGACGGTGTCGACGCCGAGCGCGCCATCGCCGTCGCCACCGAGGCCGAGCGGGCGGCGCTCGCCTCCGATCCGCGCCTCACCTTGAGCGAGGGCGCGACCTACTCGCGGGTTTCGGGCGCCAGCGCGATGGTCTTGTCTGCAGGGTTCGTCGGCGCGCAGCGCGGCAGCTACGCCTCCCTCGTGGTGTCACCCGTCGTGGAGGACACGGAGGGCAAGAAGCGACGTGGCTTTCACTTCACGGCGGCAAGGCACCTCGCGCAGCTCGAGTCCCCGAGGCACGTCGGGGAGACCGCGGCGAAGAAGACTCTCGCGAAGCTGGGGGCGCGGAAGGTTCCGACCTGCGAAGCGGCGGTCGTCTTCGACGCGGAGGTGGCGCGCTCCATTCTCGGCACGCTCGCAGGCTGCCTCGTCGGCGGCGCCGTCTGGCGAAAGTCCACCTACCTGCTCGAGCGCGAGGGCACGCCGGTCGCCAGCTCGCTGGTCACCGTCGTGGACGACCCGCTCATGCCGCGGGGCCCGGGCTCCAAGCCGTACGACGGCGAAGGGCTGCGCACGGCCCGGCGCGTCGTCGTGAGCCGAGGCGTGCTCGAGACGTTCTTGCTCGACTGCTACGCCGCACGAAAGCTCGACCGCCGCTCCACGGCCAGCGCGGGAAGGAGCGGTGGTTCCATCGGCGCCACCACCTCGAACTTCGTGCTCCAGGCGGGCGACACGACGGTGGACGACCTCGTCGCGTCCACGGACCGCGGCTTGCTGGTGACGGAGATGATGGGCTTCGGCTTCAACCCGCTGACGGGCGACTTCTCCAGGGGTGCTTCGGGATTCTGGATCGAAAAGGGCGTGATCTCGCATCCCGTGGGAGAGGTGACGATCTCGTCGAACCTCGACGCGATGATGAAGGGCATCGACGCCGTCGCGAACGACCTGAAGGTCACCACGGCGACGGCGTCCCCCACCTTCCGCGTCGCCAGGATGACCATCGCCGGAACCTGATCAGCGAAGGACGTTGACCGCGCCCGGGGAGGCGCCGGGCTCGGCGTGCAGTCCGAACGCCGCGTCGTCGTCGTCCAGCAGCAGGGGATGACGCCGCGCCACGCTGATCCCCGCCTGCGGTCGCGGCGCTCGGGGAAACGAGGACACGAGCTGGCCGGCCACACTCCAGAGCTCGAGGGGCTCGCCGCCGTTGCCCAGTCCGCCCTGTCCGAGCCGCTCCACGACGACGAGGGGCGTCCCCCGGGCGGGCGGCACGTCCCACCGCGACCTCGCGTCGAACGCCGACGAAACGACCAGGACTCGCTCGCCGGGTCGGACGCGACGCTGGGGCAGCTCCGTCACGCCACCGAGATCGACGAGCGTGTGGCCCGAGAGGTCGACGTCCACCGTACCCGCGTTCACCAGCTCCACCCACTCCTGATCCGGCTCGGGTCCGATGGGGTTTGCGAGGACCTCGTCGATGACGAGGCGTGGCAGCGGCGCACGAGTTCCGACCGCGAAGGACACCCTGTGGACCGCGCCGCCCGCCGTGACGCGTGTCGCGTCGAGGAGCAGGGACGTCGACGGGAGCAACCCCGGTACCACGAAGCGTCCTGGCCGTTCGTGGGCCAGGAGGAAGTCGAGCGTCTCGCCGCGGAACGCCCAGAGCGAGGCCTCCGCGCGCACGACGAGGCGCGTGTCCTCGACCGCAACGCAGGCCCCGAGCACGCGCGCTTCACTCCTGACGCACTCCGGATCCCACACCTCCGAAGGCGCCGACGGCACGAGCTCGGCGGGGTCGAGCTGCGCCCCTCCGGCCGACACGGGCGGAAGCGCGACCGCGTCGAGGGAACCTTGGACCTCCAGGCGAACGCAGGGTCCGTCGTGGCCTTCCACGGCGCCCGTGCGGACACGGGCGGGGACGCCTCCCGGGGCGAGACCCACGGTGTGATCCTGGTGGCCGGGCGGAACATCCCCGCAGTAGACCGCGTGTCGCCCCCCCTCACCTCGCGGCGGCCAGACGCGCTCGAGCACCGGGTACCGTGGCGGACTGGCCACGTGAAGCTCCGCGAGCGACCCCGCGGGCGACGCCAGCGTGTAGGCGTCGCCCGCTTCGAGCACCTGCAGCGGGGCCACGACCGTTCGCGCCGATCCGTCGGAGGACTCCTCGGTCCACGTGCGTGAGGGCACGAGGCGCGCCGTGAGCGTGGCGGGAATGTCGCCCGAGGCGATGCGACCGAGGTGATAGCTGCCGAGCACGCCAGAGTAGAGCGCGACGGACCCGGCGTCCGGAGTTCCGAGGACGAGCCTCACGACACGCGGCGCCGCGTCGAGGGGCGCGCTCGGCTCGATCTCGACGTGCACTCCGGCGTCCGGAGGCGGGCGCTCGGGGCGCGGCGGCAAGGGGCTGGAGCACGATGCGACGAGGTAGCTCAGAGCCAGGACGCGCAGCACGGCGCCCCGGGTGTCGGCGCTCACCGCCTTCGGGTTGCGTGATAAGGTGCCGCCCGATGAGCCCAGAGGCGCTCAAGGCACTGCGCGGCGAGCTGAAGTGTACGGCCCGTGAGCTCGCGGACGCGCTGGGACTCGAGCAGAAGACCGTGCTCGAGTGGGAGCGGGGGGAACTCTATCCGACCAAGCAGTGGGTCCTGAAGATGGAGGCGCTGCGCACGAAGGGCCCGAGCGCGATCCCCCGGACCAGCAGGAAGAAGTCCGCCAGATCAGGCGTCGACCTCCTGGCCGACGAGACCCTCTGGGCCGTGGTTCGAAAGCTCCTGGCCCACCCTGCGCTCTTCGCCGCCGTGAAGAAGCTGGCGGACGGTTACGACGACCCCGCGAGGCCCTGACGCTCGCCGAACCGCGGACCTGCGACGCGTCGGGTGACGGCGCCCACCAGCCCGCTCAGTCGTCGTCGTCGTCGTCGTCGTCGTCGTCTTCGTCTTCGTCTTCGTCGTCGTCTTCGTCGTCGTCGTCGTCGTCGTCACCGTCACTGTCGGCGGGCGGCGTATCGGAGCCGGGGGTCTCGTCGTCGGCAGCGGGCGCGTCGAGCAGATCCGGATCCTCGTCACTGACGACCGTACCCTCCGGGGCCTGCTCCCCCGTCTCGCGCTCGAAGTCACGCTTGGACTCGTCGGTCAGCTCGCTGAACTCCCGCAGCGTCGGAAGCTGGCGCAGGGACTGCAGCCCGAAGAGCTCGAGGAACGCGACCGTCGTGCCGTAGAGCAGTGGGCGCCCCGGCTCGTCCTTCTTGCCCAGAATGCGAATGAGGTCGCGCTCGAGCAGGCCCTTGAGCACGGGTCCGCAGTCGACGCCCCGCACTTCGTCGGCCTCGGGTCGCGTGATCGGCTGGCGGTACGCGACGATGGCCAGCGTCTCGAGCTGGGCGCGAGAGAGGCGCACGGGCCGCGCCTCCAGCAGCTTGCGGACGTAGCGAGCGTACTGCGGGTTCGAACGGAACGCGTAGCCACCGCCGACCTCGACCAGCTCCACGCCCTTCCCCGAGAACTCCGCCTCGAGCTCGCGGACCAGCTCCCACGTGCGCTTCCGATCGAGGCGCGCCGCGCGCGCGAGGTCCTTGAGCGAAAGGGGCGAATCGCTGACGAAGATGAGCGCCTCGATGAGGCCCTTCAGGTAGGTCCGGGTGTCTTCGACCTCCGGGAGCTCGTCATCCGCAGCGCCGCCGTCCTCGGGCGAGGCCTCGTCGGGCTCCGTCTCGGGAGCCGCCGGAGCTTCTTCGTTCTCCATCACTCGCCGTCTACCTCCCCTTCGGTGTCGGAAGCTACCGGCTCGTCGCCCGCATCGTGGGACGGGCCCAAAGGCGCATCGTCGGCCTCGTGCGCGCGGCCGCGCCCGGCGGCACCCACGGCGGCATCGTCCAGGAGCCGCGCGAGCGTCTCGCCGGTCGGGAGGGCCTCCGTCACGGCGAGCTCGATGGAAATCGGCTCCAGGGGCCCGTCCTGGGCCAGGCGAATCATCCGCAGCCGCGTCATCTCGAGGAGCGCCAGGAAGGTCACGATCAGATCCGCCCGGGTGACGTACCCCTGGAAGAGCGACTCGAAGGGCGCGGTCTGCCGCTGCTGCAGGAGATCGCTGATCTGGGTGATCCGTTCCGTGATGCTGATTCGCTCCAGATCGACTTCGTGATCGATGCGGACCTTCGTGCGCTCGAGGACGCCCTGGAACGCATCGATGAGCTTGTAGAGCGTGACGGCCGCGAGGGGTACGGGGCCCTCCACGTCGGGCAGCGCCGTCCCGCGCGCGAACACGTCGCGTCCGAGGAGCGACTGGTCCGCCAGGCTCTCCGCAGCGAGCTTGTACTTCTGGTACTCGAGCAGTCGCCGGATCAGCTCGGCGCGGGGGTCTTCCTCGAGCTCGGGCGCGTCGTCTTCCTCCGGCGCCTGTGGCAGGAGCATCTTCGACTTGATGCGGGTCAACTCCGCGGCCATGACCAGGAACTCGCTCGCCAGGTCGATGTTCAGCGAGTGCATCATCTCGATGTACTCGACGTACTTCTCCGTCACGAACCCGATGGGCAGATCCAGGATGTCGAGCTCGTGCGTGAGGATGAGGTGCAGCAAGAGGTCGAGCGGGCCCTCGAACTCGGGGAGCTGCACGCGGAAGCTCCTGGCCGACGCCTCGCCAGGCGGCGGCGCGTCGCTCGCCGCGCCCTCGCCAATCGGTCGGGTGTCGCTCATCTCGAAAAACCCAGGACCTGGGTACTGAACAACGTCTCCAGCCCGCCCGCAACGATGGACAGGGGGCCCATGAACAGAACGTCGCGCGCGACGGGCACGTTGAGCAGAAGGAGCAGGATCAGGAAGGAATAGGGCGCGACGGTCGCCTGCAGCTCGTCCATGCTGCGGGGCAGGAGGCGACTTCCGTCGAGGGGCGGCAGGGGCAGGAGATTGAAGATGAAGAGGCCGACGTTCAGCAGGAACGTCACCCGAAGGAGGTAGACGAGCGCGCCGGCGGTCCCACGGGAGCCGGCCAGCTCGGGCGCCACCCGAACGACCGTCGCGAGGGTCGCGATGGAGAGGATCGCGAGCGCCAGATTCGAGAGCGGACCTGCCATCGCCACGATGATCGTCCCCGTCTTCATCGAGACCTTTCTCGTCAGGCGCGCGGGGACGAACTGGACCGGCTTGGCCCAGCCGATGAGCGCGAAGCCGATGGGGGAGATGGCCGCGACGACCGGAACGAGGAACGTTCCGAACAGATCGTAGTGCGCGAGCGGCGACAGCGTGAGGCGTCCCTGGCGACGGGGGGTGTCGTCGCCGAGTCGGTCCGCCGCCAGCGCGTGGGCGAACTCGTGCACGCTGAGCGACAGAACCATCGGGACGAGGTTCAGCACGATGCGCCGAACGATGTCGACCGTGTCTCCCATCGCGCGGGCGAGCCTAGCAGGGCGCACGCCGAGGCACAGCCGGCGACTCCGACTCCGTTTTTGCGGAAGGTCGCCATGCTAGGCTCGGCACCGATGTACGAGGGCCCACGCATCTGCGCCAAGTGCGGTGCGGAGTACGCAGCGGGCGTCATCTTCTGTCCGAAGGACGGCGCGCCGCTCGGGTCCCGCCGGTCCACCGCGACGGTCGACCCCTACGTCGACCTCGTGCTCGGCGGCCAGTTCGCGGTGGAGCAACTCGTCGGGATCGGCGCGACGGGTCGGGTCTACCGCGCTCGCCAGAAGGGGATGGACCGCGACGTGGCCGTGAAGATCGTCCACCGCGAGCTCATGGTGAACGAGCAGCTGATCGCCCGATTTCACCGCGAAGCGAAGGTCGCCAGCCGGCTCGCGCACCCGAACATCGTCCAGGTCCTGATGACCGGCGAAGTGGAGAGGTCTGCCGGCCCCGACGCGGGGGGCGAGGCGTACCTGGTCATGGAGTACCTCGACGGCCTCTCGCTCCGATCGGCGCTCTCGGCGGCCGGTGACGCGCTACCCCTGCCTCGTGCGCTCCACGTCATGCTCCAGGCGTGCGACGCCGTCGGCGAGGCGCACGCCCAGGGCATCGTGCACCGCGACCTGAAACCGGAGAACGTGATGCTGGTGCGGCGGGGCGACGACGACGACTTCGTCAAGGTCCTGGACTTCGGCGTCGCGCGCATGGAGGGCGTGGATGGGACGTTCGCGACGGCAACGGGCGTCATCTTCGGAACCGCGCGCTACATTTCACCGGAGGGCGCTGAGGGCGGCCCCGCCACGGCGCGAAGCGACGTCTACTCCCTGGCCACGATGCTCTTCGAATGCCTCGCCGGCCGCACGCCGTTCGATGCCGACAACCCCGTCGGCATTCTCCTGAAGCACGCGTCGGAGCCCGCGCCACCGCTGCTGTCCATCGGCCGCGCCAGCTACGTACCCGGACCCATCGCGCGAGTGGTGGACGCGAACCTGGTCAAGAACCCCGCCGAGCGCGCGAGGAACGCCCGGGAGTTCGGCCGCGAGCTCATTCGCGCAGCTTCGGCCAGCGGCCTGTCTGCCGACGACCTCGTCCCACGCTCCACGTTGCTCGGCAGCCGTCGCGGCCCGCTGCAGCTCTCGAGCCTCGAGCGAACGAAGGCGCTGCCCGTGGGACCGGAGCTGGCGGCGAAGCTCGCCCCGGGCGCGACGCTGGAGACCGGTGGCGCCGACCCCGCGGAAGCGACTCCTCCCGTCGAGGCCACGCTCTCCGACGAGCCGCTGCCGTCGGCGCCCCGCGGCAGCGGACCGCCACCGGGTGTCCCCTCGTCACCCGAGAGCGGTCGCCCGTCCTGGGACTCGCTCGGCCCCACCGGCAGTTTCCCCCCGCCACGACCGACCAGCGAGGCGCGTCGATGGGGCGTCATCGCGGCGTGCTTCGCTGGCGGCGTCCTGCTCTCGCTGCTGTCAGCGCGCGCGCTCGGTGTGTTCGAAGAGGCCCCCGTGCCCGACGCAGCGTCGTACGAACGGCGCGCGCGCGATGCGATGAAGCGCCGCGCCTGGAACGCACCCAAGGACGATAACGTGCTCGACATCACGACCTCCGCCCTCGCACGATGGCCCAACGCAGCTCCCATCCTCGCAGTTCGTCGTGATGCCGCGGAAACCGTCGCCGACGAAGCCCGGAGTCGGACCGACACCGACGTCGCCGAGGCCGAGCGGCTCTCGCGCCTCGCCATCGAGCTCGACCCGGGCAACGAGAAGGCTCGGGCGCTCCTCGCCTCACTGACGAGCGGCGACGCCCAGGGCGCGGGGGACGCGATGCATGCCGACGCCGAGCCGCGGTCGCGAGCACCGCGCGGCGGTCACCGAGCTCCCTCGCCGAGCGCCACTGCGCCGCCGCCTCTGCCCGACGCCGGAGCGGTGACCCCTGTTCCCTCGCCGTCGGCGGGACGCTGGCTGTGAAGCGTCGGATCTGCGCGGCGGCGACGTGTCGGGCGACGCTCGTGCTCGCGGCGTGGACGTCCCTCGGCGAGGCGGCAGATCCTCCGTCGCGCCCGACGGAGCGCCCTCGACCCTACGGAATGGTCGATGTTGGCCTGGGCGTGCTGACCCTGCCAGGGGCCGAGGTGTGCGTGGAGCGCGAGGCGCGCTGCGCCCAGGGTGACACGAGCCTCATGATCACGGCGTGGCAGCTGTTCGGCTTCGACCGGTTCGTCGTCGGCGGCGGCGCCACCCTCGGACTCACGCCGACCACCGACGCGCCCCGCAGCGACCCCGCGGGGCTTCCTCGAGACCACTCGCGCCGGTACTTCACGGTGGAAGTGGCAGGCAGATACCTGCTGCTGCGCGAGGAGTTCGTCGAGCTCTGGGGCGGCCTCACCAGCGGGCTCGTCGTGGTCAGCGATTCGTTCTTGACCCAGCGCGGACTGGACGATCGCGCGCTGATCGGGCCGCGCGGCGTGACCATCCGGACCGAGGGGTTCGTCGTCAACGCTGCGTTCGGCGGCGGGTATCAGTTCGCGCCGTCGTTCTGGGCCGGTGCGGCCGTGCGGTATGGTCAGTGGTTCCTCCCCGGCGTTCCCGAGCAGAACCCCCTCGGGGACGAGGCGTCGCTGAAAGGCCGCACCTCGGTGTTCGACGTCAGCCTCGCGGTTTCGTACCGGCTCCCGCTGTGACGGCAACGACGCTCACGACCGCGCGCCGAGCGCGACGAGGAGCGCCGCCATCCGGTCGAAAGAGAGCGCCAGCACGCCCAGGATGAACAGACTCCTGAGCGGCGCGAACAGCGGCTGGAAGTAGGCGGGGGTGGCGGCGCCCGTCACGAACGCGCTCGCGGTCTCGAAGACGAGCGCCGCGACGACCACGGGCGCAGCGACGGCGACGGCGAGGCCGATGCCTCCGGCGAGGTGATTCACTGCCACCGCCAGGGGACCCGCGAACGTCAGGTCCGGACCGGCGAGGGCGGCGGCGAGCCGCGCCGGACCACCGCCCTCGAGGAACGCGAGGGCTGCGAGCATTCCGAGGAGCGCGCCGATGGGCGTGGCTCCGCTCTCCGCGACGGGCAGGGAGCTGGTGCCGGACGAGCCGCGGAGGTCGTCGACGAGGTTCCCGGCCATGGTCGCGACCCACAAGGCCGTCGCGGCCGTGATCGCCACCGGCAGACCCTTGGCCGCCTGAACGAGCACGCCGGTGACGAAGGGGCCCGCCGGGTCAACCGGAGCGACGCTCGCCGAGATCCCGACGGCCATCGCGAGGCCGAGCGCGATTCGAACGGGCGGCGGGGAGGCGCGCAACCCGAAGGCGGGAACGAGGGCGATGGCTGGTGCGACGCGCGCCCACGCGAAAGCCCACGCCTTCCACGACGCACCGGCTGCCTCGATCGCCTGCGCTACCTCGACCCAGGGGCTCATGTTGACGCGACGCTCCCGGGCCACTACGAGTGGCGCCGCCTAGGAGGACCCGATGAGCCTCGATCTCTCCACGGTCGGCTACAAGACCGCAGCGCACGACTTCAAGTACGACTGGAAGACCGTGGCGCTCTATGCCCTCGGAATCGGCGCAAAAAAGGACGATCTCGACTACCTCTACGAGGCGAAGGGACCGAAGGTCTTTCCCACGTTCGCGGTCATCCCGACGTTCGCGCCGATAGGGGAAGCCCTCGCCAAGACGGGCGGCAACTTCGCGATGGTCGTCCACGGCGGACAGGTCGTGAGGATCCACGCGCCCATTCCCCCGGAAGGGACCTTCAAGACCACCGCGACGCTGGTGGGGATCTACGACCTCAAGAAGATGGCGCAGGTGCTCCTGACGACGTCCACCGAGATGGACGGCAAGAAGCTCTTCGACAGCGAGTGGTCGATCATCTTCCGCGGCGCGGGCGGTTTCGGGGGCGATCCGCCGCCCAAGACGGACTCGCCCGATCCGCCGGGAGGCGATCCGAGCTGGACCGTGGAAGAGGCGACCTCGCCCGAGCAGGCGCTCCTCTATCGCCTCTCCGGCGACGTGAACCCGCTGCATGCCGACCCCGACTTCGCCAAGATGGTCGGCTTCCCGCAGGGCCCCATTCTGCACGGGCTCGCCACCTACGGCTTCGTCGCACGAGCCGCCGTGAAGCAAGTCGCCTCGGGCGACGGCAACAAGCTGAAGGTGTTCGGCGCGCAGTTCAGGAAGCCGGTCTGGCCGGGCGACACGATCAAGACCGTCGGCTACGACCTCGGCGGCGGCAAGGTCGCGCTGAAGGCCTACGCGGCGGACCGTCCCGACCCGGTCGTCACCGGGGCCTGGGCCGAGTTCGCCGGCTGATTTCGCGGGAGCGCAGCATGTCTGACGACAACTCGAGCAGCGACAGTTCCAGCGACTCCGGTTCGAGCGGAAGCGAGTCGGCCTCCGGCGACAGCACCGCCCGAGACGACGACGACGAGTCCCCCGCCGAAACGTCGGACTCCAAGTCCGACGACGACGACAGGGACGAGTCCGACGACGACGACGAGTCCGACGACGACGACGAGTCCGACGACGACGACGAGTCCGACGACGAGTCCGACGACGACGATGACGACGACGACAGGGACGAGTCCGACGACGACGACGACAAGTCCGACGACGACGACGACGACGACGACGACGACGATGACGACGACGACGACGAGTCCGACGACGACGACGACGACGAGGTAGCGCCGCGCAAGGCCGACGACGCCGAGGATCCTTAC
>CAZARU010000067.1:0-37843 GCA_964487605.1 uncultured Polyangiaceae bacterium | reverse complement strand
GTGAAGGGAGCCTTCACCGGTGCCATCGCGAGCCGCCCGGGCAAGTTCCAGCAGGCCGACTCCGGCACGCTGTTTCTGGACGAGGTGGGAGAGCTCACCCTCCCGTTGCAGGTCAAGCTCCTGCGCGCCATCCAGGAGCGCATCGTGTTCCGCGTCGGGGACAGCCGCCCTGAGAAGTGCGACATCCGGATCGTCGCGGCGACGAACCGCGATCTCGACGAGATGATCAAGACCGGCGAGTTCCGCGAGGACCTCTACTACCGGCTGAACGTCGTCAACCTGTGGCTTCCGCCGCTTCGCGAGCGCGGGGACGACGTCTTCATCATCGCGAAGGCCCTGCTCGGCAAGTACGCCGACGAGATGGCCAGTTCCGTGAGGGGCTTCTCGCCGACCGCCCTCGCAGCCATCAAGAAGTACGCGTGGCCCGGGAACATCCGGCAGCTCGAGAACCGCATCAAGAAGGCCCTCGTGCTCTGTGACAAGACGCTCCTCGAGCCGGAGGATCTCGACCTCGGTCCCGAGGCACAGCAGCCCATCGTCCCTCTCGAGAAAGCGAAGGAGGACTTTCAGCGCGCCTACGTCTTGGACGTTCTCGAGCGCAACAACGGCAATCGAACGCAGACCGCCCGGGATCTGGGGGTCGATCCGCGGACGATCTTTCGCTACCTGGAGAAGGAGCAGAACCCCATCCCGAGTCCTGCCGGGCAGCGCAGCGAGAAGGACTGAGCGCCGGTACCGCGTCCCCGGTGTCCTTACCGGGTCTAGACGCTGATCGCGTTCTTGCGGAAGTCGCTGGACGCGATCTTGACGTTCACGCACGCCGGGGCATCGGCCGCGAAGGCCGCATCGAGGGCGGGACCCAGATCGTCCATGCGCTCGACCCAGAAGCCGCGACCACCGACGGCCTCCACGACCTTCTCGTATCGCGTGTACTCGAGCGCCGTGGCCACCGAGCGGTCCTCCCCGTACATCGCGACCTGACCGCGGCGGATCTGCATCCAGGCCGCGTCGTTGCCGATGACGGCGATGACGGGGATCTTCTGCCGCGCCATCGCCTCGAACTCGAGGCCGTTCAAGCCGAACGAGCCGTCTCCGTACACGATGACGGTCCGCGCGTGCGGTCGCACCAGGGCGGCCGCCATCGCGTAGCCGGGACCGATGCCCAGCGTTCCCAGCGGCCCCGGATCCATCCAGAGCTGGGGCCACTCGAGGGGGATGGTGTAGGCGGCGGTCGCCACGAAGTCGCCGCCGTCCCCGACGACCACGTCCTCCTTGCCGAGGCGCTTGCCGATCTCGGCGCAGACTCGCAGCGGGTTCGGAGGGCTCGCGTCGCTGGCGAGCTCGGCCTGCATCTCGTCGCGCTTCTTTTGCTCCGCAGCGCGTATCGAGGCGAGCCACGTCGGCGCTTCCTTGTTGCCGCCGGCCTGCAGCAGCTGGCGCAGCACGAGGCCCGTGTCGCCCTGGATGCCGACGTCCACCGCCCGATTGCGGCCAATCTCGTTGCCGTCGAGGTCTACTTGGACGATCTTCGCGGCGGGATTCCACGTGGGCGGACGCCCGTAGTCCACGCGGAAGTCGAACGGAGTTCCGAACACGAACACGGCATCGGCGTCCTTGAGCGCCTGCCGCCGCGAGCGCGAGAACAGGCATTCGTGGGCGTGCGGCAGGGCGCCGCGCGCCATGCCGTTGAGAAAGTACGGAACGCGCACCGAATCGGCGAACGTCCGGAGGAAGTCGCGGTGCTCACTCCAGCGGATCTGGGCTCCCACGACGAACGCGGGGCGCTCGGCGCGCGCCAGCAGGTCCGCGGCGCGCGCCACCGCGTCGGGGTCGCCCGCGGGGCGGGGCGGCGAGAGAGGTGCCGTCGCGGGCTCTTCGTCGCTGGCGAAGTTCATCAGGAGGTCGAGAGGCATCTCCAGGTACACGGGTCCGGGCAGGTTCGACTGAGCGATGCGGAACGCGGCGTCGATGTACTCCTTGATGCGCCGAGCCTCCGGGATCTGCACGGACCACTTCGAGATGGGTCGCATCAGGGTCACGGAGTCCATGTCCTGCAGCGAGCCCATGTCGCACAGGGCTTTCGGTCCGGCCCCGCCGATGCAGATCATGGGCACGCCGGCGCGCTGGGCGTTGGCGACCGCCGTGACCACGTCCGTGATTCCGGGGCCCGCGGTGACGAGCGCGACGCCGGGTCTGCCGGTCACGCGCGCATACCCATCCGCGGCGTGGCCCGCGGTCTGCTCGTGCCGCGTGTCCACAACGCGGATCCCGACGTCCAGACAGCCGTCGTAGATGGCCTGAATGTGCCCTCCGCACAGGGTGAAGACGTGGGTGATGCCGTGGCGCTTCAGCGCCTGAGCTACGAGCTTGCCGCCGTGAACTTGTGCCATGCGGCGACTATAGCGCCGAAGCGCCCCGCGCCGTGGCGGGGATTCGCGTGCGACGTCGGGTCGGGGCCGACGGTTGCCGTCAGTGAACGCTGCCCGTGAGCCAGGCGAAGGCGGGGACGAGGACCTCTTCGGGTCGTGCGCCTCCGTGCTGCGCGGCGGTCGTTCCGCCGTCGAGGGCAGCGGTCCGGAAGCCGTGGTCGCCGAAGACGACGACCAGCGTGCGGGGCGCGACGCGCGCGATGTGCTCGGCCACCGAGCGGGCCACGCCGCCCGCGAGGGAATCGAGTCGCTCGGAGAGCGGCCCACCGGGCTCGGACATGGAGGCCTCCACCAGGTCGAGCTTGAGCAGCTCGCGGTGACCCGTCTTGACGCGGCGGGGCTTCGCCGCGAGGTCGCCGCGGGCGACCGGAACGTCCGCACCGCTGCCTGCGATGTCGCGCAGGCCCGCCGGCCCGCGGCCGATGAGCTGGAGCTGGGTGCTGGTGGTGGACGGCAGGGCCGACCAGAGCAGGAGCCGCTCGGCGCAGGTCGCGGCCTGCCCTACGAGGCCCTTGAGCTTCTCGTGCATGCGCAGGCCGAGGTCGAAGCGCATCCCGTCCACGAGCAGCAGCTGGATGGATCGGGCGCCGTGAAGCCGCCCGATCCGGAGCGCCACCTCGGGCAGGTCGAGCACCATCGTCGGGCGCTTTCCTCGAAGGCGCAGCGCGTCGAACGCATCGCAGTAGCTGCGCTCGAAGCTCGCTCCCCAGGTGTCGAGCGCTTCGCGGGCCTCTGGCCCTGCGACGCCGCACTCGAGCGCGTCCGACAGCGGGACGTAGGCGGACACGAAGAGCCGCTCGACCACCGAAAGCGGCTTCGGCCCGCGCGCGGCCTCGAGGTCGCGGATCCAGAGCGGCCAGGCGTCCTCCGCTCCCGGGTGCAGCGGGGGCATGCGCCGCGGCTCGGGGCGCGAGGGGTCCGGCTCGACGGCATGCGTCGTCGCTCGAGGTGCCGCCGGCGCAGGTGCGATCAGCAGCTCGGCGGCCTCTCCGGCCGGCTCGAACACCGGTTTGGCGTTCTGCCCGACGTCCACCGAGTCCGTCGCCGCTGCGTCGCGGGGCTCGAGCGCCTCTCGAACGTCGTCCTCGTCGTCCACCAGGCGCAGATCACCGAGCAGCGCGCGTGTGCGCGGGGCCATCTCCGCGCTGGACGCGGTCGCAGGCGGGGGCTCCGCTGCGCAGTCGGCGTGGACGCCGCCGGGCGGTTCGTCGTTTGGCGATTCGTCGTCGAGTGATTCGTCGTCGAGCGACTCGTCGTCGAGCGATTCGTCCGCAGGTCGCTCTGCGTCGGCGGTCGCCGCTTGCTCGGGTTGGAACGGCGCGCTCAGCAGCGCCTCGCTCGGCGGCGGCGGCGAGGGCTCGCAGTCCGCCAGCGCCGCCTCGATGTCGAAGTGCTCGTCGTCCCTGTGGGCGGGTGGCCGCTCGCTGAGAACTCCGTCGAGGGCGCGGAGCGCGTCGAGGGCGCGGAGCGACTCGATGGCCGCCTCGAAGCTCGCCGCGGCGAGCGCCGGCGAGAGCGTCCAGTCGTCCTCTGCCGCGACGACGTCCGCCGGAGCGGACGAGGCGGGCTCGTCGTCGGCCATCGCCCAGCCGCCGGATACCGGCTCCGACCTGGGGCCCTCGTGCGCCGCAGCGTCCACGACGGACGGTTCCTCCGCCGCAGCGTCCGCGACGGGAGTCTCCTCGACCACCGTCCCGTCGGTGGGCTCGGGCTGGGGCAGTCCCTCCGGGGACTCGGGGCTCGCTTCCATGGCTTCCACCAGCCGCGGGAAGCTCGGGAGTCCCCCGTCACCGAAGAGCTCGCCCTGGACGGCGCGCGGCAGGTCCGGCTCCTCGACCTCCGCATGGACGTCGGACACGTCGAAATCCGGGCCGTCCAGATCGTCGTCGAACGGGAGCACTGGCGGTGGCAAGGTCGCGTCATCCATCGGATGCCGAGACGCCTCCACCGGCGGCTCTGCGACGGACATCGCTGCGATGAGCTCCGCCTCGCGCCGGGCCATCTCCTCGTCGCGCGCGGCGATCGTTGCGGGATCCATCGGCTCCGCTTCGATGGCGATGCAGGGGCTCACGCTGACGGCATCGTCGGCCACGGGGTCCGCCGCGCACAGCGTCATGGCTTCCGCGCTGGCGGCGACCTCCGGGGCGGCGTGCAGGAGCGTTTGTTGCCGCTCACCGCGATCGACCAGCTCGAGCAGCGACGCCGGGGGGCCGTAGACGCCGAGGTATCGGTTCTTCGAGTCGAGGATCAGACGAACGGGTCGCTCTCGCGACGCCGCGAACCACCAGCGCAGGACCGCGCTGTCCTCGGCGTCGAGGGCCCCGGCCAGATTCGCGATCCCCTCGAGCGGCGGAACGGCCAGGGCGAGGCCCCGGGCTCCGACGAGGCGTGCGCGGTAGAGCTGGTCGGACAGTGACGCGTCGAGGTCGCTCGAGGCGCCGATGCCGGGCGGCGGCGCGCCGCGCCCTTCCAGGGCGTTCTCCACGGCGCTCTCGACGAGGAGCGCGAGACGTCCGCGCTCGGACGGACCCGGGGGTTCGAAGGTCGCCACCAGCAGGCCCTCCTCGTGCGCGGAGGAGCGCACCTCCGGCCGGAACACCTGGTCTGCGACGAGGACTTCCCCCCGCGCACTGAACGAACCGTGGGTCGCATCTGTTGCCATCGACATGGGTGCCCCATGCCTTCCCTCGGTGGGTCTGGCCCACTTTTCTGCAGTGCTTTCCGGCGCCTGGCGTGACCGCACGGGTGCGTGGGCGCCTCGCCGAAGGCGGCCGTTGACGAGGGGGCGCCAATCCGTGACTTTTCGCGCCATGACGACCCACGCTCCCCGGACAGCCCTCGCCCTGCTCGTTGCTTCGCTGGCGCTCGCAGGCTGCGGTGAGGACGAGAAGAAGGGGGGCGCCGGCGGCGCGGGCGGAACCGGCGGCAGCGCCGGATCGGGTGGTGGAGCCGGGATGGCCGGGAGCGCGGGGATGGGCGGGTCCGCCCTGCCCCCGCTGGTCGACGATCCCCGGGTCCCCGTGACCGAGACGGTTCCCGTGGACGAGCTCGAGCACCCCGTGGACGTCGTTCGCGACCGGCACGGGCACGTCCACATCTTCGCGCGGACCGTGGAAGACGCGCTCTTCGTCCAGGGCTGGATGATGATGAACGACCGTGCCGGCAGCGTAGAGCTGGCGCGTCGGCTCGCCATCGGACGCCTCGCCGAGCTGTACGGGGCCCTGGACGGCACGCTCGTCGACGACGACATCACGATGAAGACCATCGGCCTGCACCGGGTGGCGAAGCGCATCTACGACGCGCTGCCCGCGGACGGCGAGGTCAAGCGCGCCCTCGACGCGTTCGCCCGGGGGATCAGCGCGTACAACGAGCGGATTCGCGACGGGCGGATCGCCCTGAACAAGGAGTTCCTCGGGATGAAGCCCGAGCAGTTCGAGCCATGGGAAGGGTGGCACTCCATCGCGATGGCGCGCGTGCAATCCTGGAACCTGTCGTACGACGCCGACAGCGAGATCTCGTTCTCGAGTCGGTGGAAGGACGCCCTGGCGACGTTCCACGCCGGCGCTTCGGACCCGCTCGTGGCGGTGCGCGCTGGCTACGCCCGCGAGGTGATCCGCATGGCCCCGATCGTTCCTGCGGTCCCGCTCACCGGGTACCCCGACGAGGCGTCCGCTGCGAAGATTCTCCCGCAGCAGGCCCCCGCGAAGCTGGCGAAGGGCGGCAAGATGGCCATGGCCAGGAACGTGGTGGGGCTGCCCCACGTGAACCGTTCGACGCTCCAGGCGGCGCAGCCCTTCGCGCGGTCGGTCGAGAAGCTCAAGCGCGTGTTCGGCTACGACGAGCATGCGGGATCCAACAACTGGGCCGTCGCCGGATCCCACACCCAGAGCGGCCACGCGATGGTGGCGAGCGACCCGCACCTCGGGTTCACGGCTCCCATGATCTTCTGGCCGGCGCACGTCGTCGTGTCGAACCCGACCGATCCAGCGGAGGACTTCGACCTCACGGGTCTGGCGTTCGTGGGGATCCCGGGCGTCATTCTCGGGACCAACGGCGACGTGGCCTGGGGCGCGACCACGACCGGCTACGACGTGACCGACGTGTGGTCCGAGACCGTGACCTCCGACGGCAGCGGCGTGGTGTTCCAGGGGAATCCCGTCCCTTTCGAGCGGATTGCCGAGTCGGTGGGTGACGGGCGTGGCAACACGTACAGCTGGGACGTCCTGGTGGTCCCCCATCATGGCCCCATCGTTCCGGCCATCAACGCCTCGCACGAGGTGGACCCGCCCACCGCGGCGACGGGGGCGCTGAGCGTTCGCTGGACGGGCCACGAGCCGTCGAGCGAGTTCGAGGCGATCTGGGGAATGCTCCGTTCGAAGACGGTCTCCGAAGCGCGCGAACAGATGAAGATCTTCGGCGTGGGGAACCAGAACTGGATGCTCGCGGACACCGCGGGTGACATCGCGTGGACCGCGCCCGCCATCGTTCCGTTCCGTGACGAGCGGGCGCTCTCCTTCGACCCCACCGACTACAGCGGTGTGCACCCGGGTCTGGTGCTGGATGGCGCGAGCGGCCAGCACGAATGGACGGGCGAGTTCCTGGACGAGCGTTACTTCCCGAAGATGAAGGATCCGGCGAGTGGCTGGATCGCCACGGCGAACACGGACAACGTCGGAACGACCCTCGACAACGATCCGACGAACGACAGGCTGCCCGACGGGCGTCTCTTCTACATCGGGTTCGACTTCGTCCAGGGCTTCCGGCTCGGGCGCATTCAGGAGCGTCTCGACGCGGCGACCACGGGCGGAAACCAGATGACCGCCGAAGAGATGGCGTCGATCCAGGGCGACGTGAAGTCCGGGTTCGGCGCGCGCCTGGCGGACGATCTCGTCGCCTTGCTCGAGCGCGCCGAGGCCGAGCGCACCACGCCGGGAACGCACCCGGATCTGGCGTCGGTCGTGGCCGATTCGCGCTACGCCGCCGCCGACGTGGCGGACGCCATCGACTCGCTGAAGAAGTGGCAGACCGAAGCGCAGTTCGAAGCCGCCTCCGGCATCGACCCCGACGACAACTCGAGAGTGTCGGACGCCGTGGAGGCGAACGCCTCGAAGGCGACGTTCATCTTCAACGCCTGGCTGGTCCGCGCCATGGCGCTCACCCTGGAGGACGAAGCCGGCCGCATCGGGCGGCAGAACGCCGGGAGCAACTACACCGAGCGGGCGTTCGTTCGCCTGATGGAGGAAGTCCCGAGCTCGCTCCCCACCTTCGATCCCGCGACCGGTGAGAGCGCCCTGTGGGACGACATCGACACGGCGCCCATCGAGAAGAAGGACACGATCCTCGGCCGGGCCTTCCTTGCCGCCATCGACGAGGGCAATCGCATCTTCGGGACGGATCGTGCGGCGTGGCGGTGGGGCAGCGTCCACACGGTCCGGTTCGACGCGCTCAATCCGCTCTGGCCTTTCACGGTGCCTCCGACGGACGACCCGGTGTTCGCGGCCGGCTGGCCGCGTCACGGCGATCAGCACGCGGTCGACGCGTGCAACTTCGGCACGATGAGAGGACGCACCGCGGACATGACGTTCGACTACGGCGGAGGACCCGTCCAGCGCTTCGTGGCGGAGATGGACCCGGCGGGGGTGATCGTCCGCAACGCACTACCGGGTGGTGCCGTCGCCGACACGAAGAGCCGGCACTTCTCCAACCAGGCGGAGCTGTGGCGGCGGAACGAGAACCACGTCGTGCCGCGCGCCCTCGAAGACGTCATTGCGGCCTACGAGACCGGCGACGAGCATCTTCGCTTCACCCCCTGAGCGCCCTCGTGGGCGCAGACTCGGCCTGCGTGGCGCTCACCTCGCGCGCAGGATGGCGTCGGCGGCCTTCTCGGCAATCATGACGATGGGCGCGTTCGTGTTGCCGCCCACGATCGTCGGCATGACGGATCCATCGACGACACGAAGTCCTTCGACGCCGCGCACGCGGAGTTCGTGGTCGACGACGGCGAGGTCGTCCGCGCCCATCTTGCAGGTGCCCACCGGGTGGAAGATGGTGTTCATCCGGTGACGGATGTCGGCTCGAACCTCGTCGTCGCTCGTCGCCGAGGCCGCCTCGACGCGGGGTTCGCCCCGGTAGGCCGAGAGGGGCGCCGTGTGCGCGATCTCACGAGCGAGCTTCGTGCCCCGGAACAGGAGATCCATGTCCGCTTCGTCCGAGAGGTAGCGGGGTTCGATGAGGGGTGCGTGGGCCGGGTCGGCGGAGCGCAGGCGCACGGAGCCGCGGCTCTTCGGGTAGATGAGGCTCGGCAAGATCATGAACTCGCGTCCGGCGATCACGTCACGTTTTTCGTCGGTGTTCGGGCGGTCCGGGCCGAACGGGCAGAAGTGGAACTGAAGGTCGGGCCGCGGTTGCTCGGGTCCGGTCTTGACGAAGCCGCCCGCCTCGACGGGCGACTTGGAGATCACGCCGCTGCGCCCCACGACGTACCGCGCCATCCAGCCCAGCAGGGCGGGGATGCTCAGGCGCTGCGAGCCGCCCATCAGCGTCGTCCAGGCGACGACCGAGAGCAGATGATCCTGCAGATTCTCTCCCACGCCGGGCAGGTCGAGCACCTCGGCGATGCCATGCTCGCGGAGCTGGTCCGCGGGGCCCACGCCCGAGAGCAGAAGCAGGTGCGGTGATCCGATGGAGCCGCCCGCGAGGAGCACTTCTCGGGTCGCCAGCGCGTGCTCCTCGCGGCCCTTTCGACGATAGCGGACGCCCGTGGCGCGGCCATCGGCGAACGTCACCCCGGTCGCGAGCGCGCCGTCGGCGATGGTGAGTCCCGCGTGCCCCCTGGCCGGATCCAGGAACGCGCGCGCGGTGCTCCATCGCTCGTTGTCGCGGATAGTGTGGTGGAAGAGGCCAACGCCTTCCTGCTCTGCACCGTTGAAGTCGTCGGTCTTTCGGACGCTGAGGTGTGTCGCAGTAGCTTCGATGAACGCGGTCGTCACCGGCTCGGGTGCCCGGGCGGGTGTCACCGTCAGCAAGCCTCCCCGCCCGTGAAAATCCGACGGCGGCCCGCGGAAGTCTTCCGACTTCTTGAAGAACGGCAGAACGTCGTCGTAGCCCCAGCCCGGGTTTCCCAGGTCTCGCCACTCGTCGTAGTTCGTTCGGTGACCGCGGATGTACACCATCGCGTTGAGACAGCTCGTGCCTCCCAGCACCTTCCCCCGAGGCCAGTACATGCGGCGGTTCTGCGCGTTCGCTTGCGGCTCGGTGTAGAAGTTCCAGTCGTAGCTCGTGCGCCAGAGCAGATTGTAGAGCCCCGGTGCCCGGATGCGTAGCGCTCGATGGCTTCCGCCTGCTTCGAGGAGCAGCACGCGGTTCGCGGGGTCCTCGCTCAGGCGATGCGCGAGCACGCACCCGGCCGATCCTGCGCCGACGATGACGTAGTCGTAAGAACTCATCGTCCGTCCCGCGGCCACACTACCCGAGGCGGCCGACCGAAGGAACGATCGTCACGCTGGATCCGGCAGCGCGGAGAGCACGACCGCCACGGCCACGGGAAACGACAGGAACGCCCCGGTGGTGAAGCGAAACGAGCCGAGTTCCGGCCGCATTCCCAGCGTCTCGGTGGCCACGTCGAGGATCATCACCAGGGCCGCGAAGCCGACCCAGATCCTGAGGGGCCACACGCCGAGTCGCGGTCGGAGGAGCGCCGCCCCGAGTCCGAGTCCGACGTAGATCCCCGCGCAGCGCGAGCAGACGGGCAGGAGGTCGCCGAACACGACCATGGATCGCGCCGATTCCCGGTGGCACTGGAACGCGAACCAGGCGTCCAAGGTCGTTCCTACGTGCTCCAGGCCCGGGATGCCGCGCACCCAGCGTGGAACGAACGGCGACGCACCCGCCAGGATCAGGAGCACGCGAAGCGGGGTGCCCCACCAGGCGCGCGCCGGCGGTGCGGCGGACGGGGAAGCGGGCGGTGCGCTCACGGCGACGGCTTCATGCCTTGGGCGCCACGGGGCGCCCCAACTGCTGCATCACCGCTTGCAGGTCTTCCCACACGGCCCGCTTCGCGCTCGGGTTTCGGAGCAAGTACGCCGGGTGGAACGTCGGCATCACCGGGAGGCGGCCGGCGTACAGCTTCCACTTTCCACGTAGCCGCGTGATCCCTCCGCGCTGGCCCAGTAGGCCCTCGAGCGCCGTGGCGCCGAGGAGTACGAGCGCCTTCGGATCCAGCAGCTCGAGCTGCTCCTTCAGGAAGGGGACACAGGCTTCCATCTCGTCGGGCTCCGGCTTTCGATTGTCCGGCGGGCGGCACTTGACGACGTTGCAGACGTAGACCGCGTCGCGGTCGAGTCCCATGGCGGCCACCATGCGATCGAGGAGCTGCCCTGCCTTGCCCACGAACGGCAGACCCTGGTCGTCTTCGTCCGCTCCTGGACCTTCACCGACGAACACGAGCCCGGACGAGCCTGTCCCGCGTGCGAAGACGGTCTGTTTCCGCCGCTCGTGCAGCCGGCACTTGGTGCAAGCTGCCACGTTCGCAGCGAGCACTTCGAGCCGCCGCTTGCGCTCGTCGGGGGCGAGAGCCGCGGCGGGCGAGGGCGTTGCCGGGCGCACCGGGGGAGGCGGGGCACCGACGATGGGCGCGGGCGTCGTGCCGGCCGGCGACGGCCGACCCGTCTCGGTCGGCAGGGTGGCAGCGGCGCGCGGCGCGCTGGGCAGGCCGGACGCCCCCACGTCGCGATGGTGCTCGGCAAGCGCCCGCAGCGCTCGGGTGAGCACGAGCAGCTCCTCTGCCGGATCGGGGTCGCTCGGATCCACGGCGACGCTCATCCCTGCTCGACCCCCTCAGTGTCCGCCGGACGCCGCGAGCCAGCGCTCCGCGTCGAGCGCGGCCATGCAGCCCGTGCCGGCAGCCGTGACGGCCTGGCGATAGGTCCAGTCCGCGACGTCTCCCGCCGCGAACACGCCTTCGACGCTCGTGTGGGTCGAACCGAGGCGGACCTTGAGGTAGCCGTTGTCGTGGCGGTCGAGCTGCCCTTCGAAGAGCTGGGTCATGGGCGTGTGCCCGATCGCAACGAAGAGCGCACCCGTTTCGACGACGCGGCTCGACCCGGACTTGAGATCCTTCACGCGCACGCCGGTCACCCTGTCCGCCGAGACATCGAGGACCTCCTCGACCACGTGACTGTACAGGATCTGGATCTTCGCGTTCTCCCGCACGCGCTGCTGCATGGCCTGCGATGCACGAAACTCGTCTCGTCGATGCACGAGCGTCACGCGATCGGTGAGTCCGGAGAGGTAGGTTGCCTCCTCCATCGCCGTGTCGCCGCCCCCGACGACCACCATCGGTTGGCCGCGGAAGAGCGCGCCATCGCAGACGGCACAGGCGCTCACGCCCTTGTTCTTGAGCTTGTCCTCGCTCTCGAGGCCGATGTAGTTCGCCGCGGCTCCCGTCGCGACGATGATCGCCTTCGCGAGGTGCAGCTCGTTCTCGTCCTCGCCCACCCAGACTTTGAAGGGGCGCGTCGAGAGGTCGACCTTCTGCACGTCTGCGGTGACGAGCTCGGTCCCCTGGTGCTCGGCCTGCTCGCGGAACGCCGCCATCATGTCCTGCCCGGAGACGCCCTTGGGGAAGCCGGGGTAGTTCTCGACGTCGGTGGTGAACATGAGCTGACCGCCCGGAATGAGCCCGCCGGCGTTGAAGCCCTCGATGCAGATCGGCTTCAGGTTGGCTCGGGCGGCGTAGATGGCTGCGGTGAGTCCCGCGGGGCCGGAGCCGATGATGAGAACCTTGTGCAGCCGCGGCTCGCCCATTGCGCGGATCTAGCGACACGCGTCTCGTGCCGCAAGCGTCGCGGCGCCCCGGAGTCTTCTCGGCGAGGCGCCAGGGCTGCTCGCTTCAGTCCTTGATGGGGCTCGCCTTGAGGGCGGCCTTGCCATCCTTCACGTACACGGTGAACCGTACTCGTGCCGCGCCGTGGCGCTTGACGAGCGCGTCGCGATTCTTCTGCAACGTCTGGGAGAACTTCTCGAACGTGAAGCCCTCGACGTTCTCGCCACATTGCTGCTTGGTGCGCACGAACTCTTCGTAGACCGAGGGCCAGTCCGACGTCTCGCTCGCCTCCTCCGCGTCCTCTGCGGCGCGTCGCGGAGGGGGCGGGCGCGGCCCGGCCTTCGCGGCGGCGACGGCGGCCGGAGTGGGCGGTGGCGCCGGCGGCCGAGGCTTGGACGCCGCCGGAGCTGGTGCGGCGTCCATCCCGGGGCTCGAGGGCGACTCGCCGGGGAAGCTGAAGGCGCTCATCTGGGGTTGATCCGGCAGATCACCGAGGACCTGCTTGAGCTCCACGGCGCCCTTGCGGGGCGTGCCTCCCTTCGCGAGCACCTGATCGATGCCGTCGTTCACGTCGGAGGCGATCTTCCGGTACACCCCGCGGAACTTGCTCGGCTGGAGCTGATCCGTCTCGCCCTTGGACAGTCGGACGGCCTCGCGGCGGAACAGCATCAGCGGCCGCGTGTGCTCCACCACGGAGAAGAGGATGCCCAGGAGCGCAGCCGCCAGCGCGAGCGCTCCGGCGATGACGACGTTCGCCTGCTCCTTGTCCTTGTCGTCGGC
Source organism: uncultured Polyangiaceae bacterium (assembly GCA_964487605.1). GTDB lineage: Bacteria > Myxococcota_A > Polyangia > Polyangiales > Polyangiaceae > JAJDAH01. The sequence continues at coordinate 24,811 of CAZARU010000067.1, read as the reverse complement.
GGTCTGGAAGAAGCCGAGCGGCCCTTTGACGCGAACGGGCAGCCGCCCCACGGCGTAGCCCGCACCGAGATCCCACGTCTCGCCCGGCAGCTTGGCGTACACCACGCCCAGCAGGCCCCCGATGGAGCGGATGTTGCTGCGCCCCTTCGACTTGTAGTCCTCGTCGGCCTCCAGGGCTCCCAGGTCGGCCACGATCTGATCGAGCTGGGACTTGTCGAACCCCTCGGGAGCGGCGGAGGCCACGCGCTGCCCCGTCGCATAGAACGCGACGGCCGCGCCCGTTCGCTTGGAGAGCTCCCGAGCGAAGCGTTCGTCGATGATCCGCGCGCCGACGATGGCGCCCGCCGGCATCTGGCCCAGGTCGAGCTGCACGGGACGCGCCACGACGCGGTACACACGGTCGAGCACGAGCGTGTCGTCGCGGATGTAGCCATGGAGCGCGTCGGCGACGACCGGGTAGCCGCCCAGCTCGAAGTCCTCCATGCCACTGGCCTGCTCGTAGCCGAGGTGCGCCACCACGCGGCCATGCTGGTCTACGGCGAAAACGGCGTCGAAGCTCTGGTCCGCCGGGATCCCCTCGGCGACCTTGGCGAGCGCGCTCCTCGTGGCGTCGCGTGACTCCTGCGGCACCTTCGCGTCGGCGCCCGACGACTTGCTCAAGTGCTTCGTGATGTCCGCGTCCAGAGCAAACTTGGTGAGCTGCGCCGCGCGGAGGCGCGCGTCGTTCTGCAGGTACCAGGAGACGACCTGGCTGTCGGCCGATAGCGCCTCCCCCATGGCGCGCGCGCCCGCCCGGTTGTACATGCTCACCGCGAGCGACAGAACGAAGATCGCCCCGCCCAGGACGAGGCCTAGGACGACGTACCAGAAGCGCGACAGCAGCATCAGTCGTCGTCCTTGCTGGCCTTGCTCGCGTCTTCCTTCTTCGGCGCCTTGCCGACCACGAGGGGCTTCTTCAGCGTCATGTCTCCGGCGCCGACGGTGACCGTCTCCGGATCACCCACCTTCTTGCCCGCGAAGTACGCCTGAATCGTGTACTCGCCCTCTTCCGACAGGTCGAGGAGGAACTCGCCGCGGATGGAGGGGTAGGCAATCTGCGCGACGTTGGGCTCGCCAATCACGAACATGCTGAGGCTCGGAGCGAGCTCATCGCGGATCTCGAAGCTGCCCGGGCCCGGAACGGTCCATTCTCGCGTCGCGCCCTTCCCGGTGTCGCTCGGGCTGAAGGCGCTCACGCCGACACCATACAGCCGGTGCTTGAACGGATCCGTGTTCTGGAACTGCAGCGTCGTTCCTGGAGGAACCACGATCGTCACGGGGGTGGTGCGACCGCCGCCCACTCGGATGAGGATGGGCTTGCGCGTCTGCTTCGTCGCACCGAGTGCGGCGATGCAGAGCTCCTTGGGGATGTGGGGGAAGAGCTTCCGAAATTTCGCGGGGACCGTCGGTACGGGCTCGCGAAAGGAGAAGCGGTGGCGCTCGGGGTCCTTCGCTTCCGCCCAGGACGGGTTCAGCAGGAAGTGGAACCCCTCGACCGTGCCTTTCACCTTCCCGGCCAGAGCCGCCGGGGCGATCAGCAGCGAGGCTGCGAGCACCAGGCCTGCGATCGGACGTCGCGCCAACATGGCCGGCGAGACTAGCCCGGCTGTGCCCCGCAACGGAAGGCCCCACCGGTCACAAAGGCGAGCGGGCCGGCTGGTTTCGCCGACCCGCTCATGGGCTCCTTACCGCGTTGGGAGCGTGGTCTCACGTAGCATGAACCCCTAGCGTCGCTAGGTGGGTGACTTCCCCGCCGCTTCCGGCTTCCCGGTGAGTGGTTCCGGGCCTAGCTCTCCCCGGCGGTTTCGTCACCCGAGTTCAGACCATGTACGGGATTCAATGACTATCGCACCTCGCGCTGCCTGCAGAGGGAGCCACAGGCGAGTGTCGATCTTCGTGGTCGCCGCGTCAATGGGGGACGTCGTCGCTGCAGCGACCTTGCACGCTCAATCGGCGCTCGCGTCCCGCGCGCCGCACCCCGATGGAAACTGGAGCGCGCCGCCGTCGGGCTGAAAGTCCCAGCCCGGCGAGCAGAAGTTCTCGGGCGCGTCGCCCAGGTGATCCGTGACGAATCGCGAGAACGCGACTGCGTCGAAGCACCCGGCGCGGAGCGTGAAGCCCCAGGCCGACGCGGCCCACCGCACGTCCAGGAGTGGATCCGGCACGAGGATCACCCGTCGCAGCGCTCCTGTGCTCGCGCAGAGCGGCTCGATGGGCAGGAGCTCGATCGCCGCCTGCGCTTCCGCGACCTCTGCGGCACACCCCGAGGGGCAGTGGTACGCGATCACGACGGCGCCGTGCTCCAGCGCGTGAACGAGGTAGCCGCGAGGCACCGGTGCCGAGTACGCCTTGAATGCAGCCCACGTCGGGTAGTGATCGCCCGAGGAGGGAGGGTTCGACGAGTGGGTGAGCGCGCCGTTGCAGGGCAGGTGCGCCGACCCGCTGATCGGGTGTTGCTGCTCGACGGCGTCGCACGCCGCGTCGGTGACCGGCTCGTGTTGCACGTCGGCGGGCGCGTCGAACGCCGCGTCGGAGAACCCGCCCGAGCCGGCTCGAGCGTCCGAGACCGGGGCGCCGGCAGCCCCCGTGCCCGCCGCTGCGGCCTCGATACCCGCTCCGCCGGCGCCCGAGGAGCCGCGGTCCCCGTCCATGGCCGCGACCTCGGCCGAGGCGTCGCGGGGCTCGTTCGGGGTCGCTTCATCGGTCGCGCAGCCCGCCGCCACGAATGCGAGCAGGAAAGTGACAGGACGCTCGCGCACGGGCCGAAGGGTACGCTGGCCCGCCGCGGAAGGCTCTTCCACCGGAGCGCCGCGCGGCACGGTCCCCGCGGTGCGTCGCCGACCATCGGGCGATTCCCGAGCGCCCGACGCGAATCGAGCGTTTCGACTCGGGTTCCGCCAGTCGGACTTTGAAAGTCCGCGAAGACGCGCTATAGGGATACGGCCTTGCTCGCGCGGCTGCGATCCTGCAAGCCGACGCGCGGAGGGCAACGGGAGTGCGCGGCGCGCAGCGCCACCCTCGTGGTGTGCCTCTCGCGTGTGCGGTGTGCCAGGAGTCTAGCGACTCCGTGCAGCTCGGGATCGGGCTAGGCAGCCGGAATCTGGAAAGTGAAGACGTGACATGTCCAAGAGATTGTTCGTAGGGGGACTGAGCTGGAACACCGGCGACGAGGGGCTTCGCCAGGCGTTCGAGGCGTTTGGGCAGGTGGCCGACGTCAAGGTCATCACCGATCGCGAGTCGGGACGGTCACGCGGCTTCGGCTTCGTCACGTTCGAGGACAGGGCCGCAGCAGACGCGGCCATCGCCGCGATGGACGGCGCCGATCTGGATGGCCGGACGCTCCGCGTGAACGAGGCCACCGAGCGCCCGGCGCGTGGTGGCCGGGCCGGAGGCGGCGGAGGACACGGCGGGCGTCAGTGGTAGCAACGCCGTCGATTCGGCGACCCGGGCCCGTCTTCCGAATCCCGGTAGCGGAGTACCGCTCTGCGCTGGGCAGCCTTCATCCGTCGTGCGTCATCGACGGAGGCGACCTCGTCGTCGGCGACGAGGTGCAGCTCCTGGAGCGCGATGCGAAGAAGAGCCGCGAGACTGGCAACAGCATGATGGTCACGGTGGTCGGCGTGGAGCGAGCACCAGGAGTGCGGACGTCCCGCTCGGCGCGTCGCGTGCGGTTCGCCGTCAACCGGATTTCCGGGCGATAGCCTTGACCACGCCGCGCTACCGTCCCCACCGGACTCCTCGCGCCACGGCCGCGTCGCTCAGCGCCATGTCGCTGGACGAAGTCGCGCGAGAGCTCGGTCTGCGCTGGGCCCGTTCCTGCGCGTCGGTGCTCGTCGCGGAAGGGCGTCCACTCAGCGGGGGATGGCCTGGCACCATGCGCGAGTGTCGGGCTCTGGTCTTCGAGGGCACGCGCTTGGGTAGATACGGGCAGGTGGCGGCGACGGAGCCTGCGCTCGCGGAGCTCGCTCGTCGCACCTATCTGGTCGCGAAGGCCGCCTGGCTCGCGTCCGCTGCGCGCGACGCAGGCGACACCGTCACGACGCCTTGAGGATCGGGAGTTCTTATGGCCAGCAACGCAACCTTCAAGAAGCGACAGCGCGAGCAGGAGCTGCGGGCGCGCAAAGAGGCCAAGCTGGTCGAGCGGGCGAAGCGCAGAGAGATGCGAAAGTCCCGCCCGGAGACGGGGAACGACGAGGACGATCCGGACCTCGCAGGGATCGTCCCTGGGCCTCAGCCCGTCCTGGAAGAGTAGCCGCCCGGCCGAGCGCGACGCTCGGCTTCGCCTGGTCGATGCGGTATCGTCGCGGCCGCCGCGCGTCGCGGCCGCCGCGCGTCGCGGCGCCGGAACTTCCCGAAGGGCCGCAACGAATGTCCAAGTACCTGCTGATCGAGTCGCGCGATCCGTTCGAGTCGAACGACGTCGCGTTCTCCTACGACCTGGCCTCCGGTCTCGCAAAGGCGGGCCACGAGGTCACGCTGTACCTGGTGCAGAACGGCGTGATGCCGGCGCGCCGCGGTGCAAGAGCGGATGGCCTGGGGGCCGTGATGCGCGCGGGCGTCCGGGTGCTCGCCGACGACTTCTCACTGGGAGAGCGCGGGATCGACGCCGGCCGCCTCATGGCCGGCATCGAGCCGGCGCCCATCGACGTCGCGGTCGATCACCTCGCCGACGGCCACAAGACGCTCTGGCACTGAGGGTCGTTCCATGACGAAGAAGACGCTGACGTTTGCACTGATGGATGCGCCGTACGAGTCGGAGAACCTGACCACGGCGTTTCGTCTCCTCGATGTCGCCGCCCGCCGCGGCTACGACCTGAAGGTCTTCGCCTACGAGGGAGCCTCCGCCCTCGCTTTCGCGCGACAGACGCCGCACCCGAATCCGGTCCACGGCAAGAACCTCGCCGAGGAGAACCACCCGACCACCAAGGATCAAGTCGCGGCGCTGCTGGCCTGCGCCGTGAAGAACGGGGGCAGCGTGGACTGGGTCAACTGCGGTATGTGCGTCGACGAGCGCGGCGTGAACGAGTTCGTCGAAGGGACGCGCCGCGGATCGCCGGCGGACTTTCACGCGTTCGTCGAGGCTTCGGACAACGTCCTCGTCATTCCGACGAAGTGAGGTCACCATGTCGAAGAAGACCCTGAACATCGTGGACTCGGCCTATCGGGCCGTGATGGAGGAACAGGACGACACGATCCTCTGGCTCCTGGCGGCCATGCACGGTGCGGGCGCCGACCACACCGTCGTTCTGCGAGGCAATGCGGTGAACTACGCCGTGGCGGGCCAGGGGGCGCCGGGACTCACCGTGGGAGACTGGCGGCAGACGCAGGCGCCGCGCATGGATCGAGACGTGCTGGACCTGATCGAGAAGCGGAGCATGCGGGTCCTCGTCGTCGAAGAGGACGTCACCGAACGCGGCATCGAGCTCGGCGAACTCGTAGCTGGAGTCGAGCCCATCTCCCGCGCGATGCTGCCCGCACTCTGTGAAGAACACGGTCTCGTGTCGCTCTGGTGAGGCGGCGTTCACCGTCGTGAAGTTCGGTCGCCCAGGTCCGGCCGCCACAGCGCGGCGCGCGATGCGGGACGGGTAGCGCGCTCGTCCCGCGTGCCGCCCGAGCTTGCTCCAGAGGGAGAGTCGGGGATAGCTTCCGCGTCCGCGCGGCTCGCGAGCGCGCGCGCGGGAACCCCACTCGAGAGGCGGTCAGGGAGATGAAGCATTTACTTGTCGGCGGTCTGGTGGTCGGTCTCGCGAGCGCGCTGGTCGCGACGGGTTGCTCGGGAGACGAAAAGTCGAAGTCCGGCGGGGGCGGCGCGGGCGGGGATGCCTCCGCAGCTGGCGGAACCTCCGGCGCAGGCGGAGCGGGAGCTGGGGGAACGTCGGGGTCCGCTGGCACGGCGGGGAGCGGTGGAACCGCAGGAGTGGGCGGGAGCGCCGGGTCCGGGGTCGCCGGGGCGGGCGGTGGCGCCGGAGCCTCTGGGGCGGCTGGTGCGGCAGGCCAGGCGGGTGCGGCGGGAAGCGCCGGGTCCGTCGGCGGAGGGCCGGGCGACTCCGGAGCGGACGGAGCGAGCGGCGCCGCGGGCGACGGTGGGTGCGTCGCCGCGGATGCGCCCATCCCGTTCGCGTGCTCCACGGGGTTCGCCGGTGCGACGGTGACCTACGACGCGGGCAGCGGCGAGTTCACCATCGTGCTGCCCGCGGGGATGCCCCTCGTCGTTCGCGTAGACGCGAGGCTCGACATCAACTTCGTCGGCGGCAACTTCAACTGCGGCAGCTTCGGGGTGGACGTCGTGCCCGCTTCGCGCACCGTGGTCTTCACGAGATCGTTCGCCTCGGATCCCGTTGCGGATCTGTGGATTCGCAACCTGACCGTCCGCGACGAGTGCGGCAACATCTACGCGCTCGATCCCGCGAGTGGCTGCGTCGAGCCGCACCTCCTCTTCGGTGCCGATGGTGGGTCGATCACCGTCGAGTGCGGGAACCAGCCGGATCCGGACTGCACCTGGGACTGCAGCTGACGGCAGCGCGCCCAGGCGCCTTCAGAACCCGTAGACGCCGCCGAGCGACGGCTGGATCACGATCCCGGAAGTCGGCATCATGAACATGATGTTCAGGTTCAACTGGATGCCGAGCGTGTCGGTCAGACCGTAGACCGCGCCGCCGCCCAGGCCGCCGAAGCCCTGGCCGAGCTTCTTGTAGGCGTCCAGCTCGAGCGGGTCGTGCGGCTGGATGGCGCCGCCCTCACCGGTGGCGCAGTTCGAGTACTGGGGACTGTCCGGCGGAATGTCGACGCCACCGAGCCGGCTGCAGTCCCGGATGGTCACGGGCAGCTTTGCGTCGACCTGAGCCATGCCGGCACCCACGTGGACGTAGGGATGAAGACCCTTACCGGGGACGCGGTTGAACCAGAAGCTGCCTCGTGCCTCTGCGTGGATGGGGAGGAACTTGATCTCGTTGTTGGCCGCGTCGACCGTCGCGGGGCCACCGCCGATGGCATAGCCGAGGCGAGCGCCAACCATGATCTTGTCCGTGAGCGCGTAGTCGCCGGAGAGCAAGAACCGGGTGGTGCCGGGCGCGAGGCCCGTGTTGATCTTGTTGGCGAAGCCGGGCTGAGGATCGAACCCGTACTGCACCAGCGTGCCGGTCTCGTCCGTGAAGAAGCACGCGAAGCCCTCCTCGGCCTGGCTCCGCTGGGAGCACACGTCGTCTCCCCCGACGATGGCGAGATCCTGCGCGACGTGCAGGCCGACCCAGATCTTCTTGTAGGGGCCCTTGGGGCCGGTGTCGCCGCCGCCGCCACCCGCTCCACCGGCGCACGTGCCGCCCACGCAGGTCCCCGCGGAGCAGTCCTCGTCCACCTCGCAGCTCTGGCCCTCCTCGCAGCTCCCGTTGACGCACGCGAGGCCCTGCTGACACTCGACGTCCGCTTCACACGCGGAGCCCCACGGTTTGTCTCCGCGCTTCGCGGCGGCGCCCTTGCCGCACCCCGGGAAGTCCGGCGGGCACTCCACCTTCTCCGCGCAACGATCGGGCGGATCCTTGTCGGGGAGCGACGGCACTTCCTGGTCGGTCTTGTTCACGACCTTCAGGACGACGGGCTCGGACTTCTTCCCCCACTGGTCGACGATGCCCTCCTCGCCCGACGCGCGGATGTAGATCTTGAGATCGCCCACGTCCATCGTCGCGTCGCAGGGGATCTGGGCGACGAAGTAGTCGCCCTTCTTGCGCATCTTCTTCTTCTCCCACTTCTCGCTGCCGAACGGCTTGTAGCGGAGCTCCGCTTCAGCAGCCTCTTCCTCCGTCGTGCAGGCGAACTCGACGGGGTATCGCTTCTGGATCTCCGTCGCCTCGAGCGTGCACTCCATGTTGCCCGCGACCTTGCGGCCCTTGATCGGCGTCCCGCCGGTGCCGCCGTCGGTCACGGGCGGTGGTGTCGGAGGCGCCGCGGCCGTGCCGGTGATCTCGGCCCAGACCGTCTTCGTCTCGGGGCTCGCGATGGCCTCGTCGAGCGTGGCCTGGGGATCGAGGGCGATGGCGTTCATGAACGCCTCGCGGGCGCCGTTCATGTCCTGCTTGCCGCTGCCCCGCACGATCCCGACGTACATCCACGCCTTCGCGAGCGTCTGGGGGGAGCACTTGTCTTCACACGCCTTGATGGTTCCGGTGAGGACGCCCTCGGCCTTGTCGAAGTCCGTTCCGAAGTAGTGCTGGTTGATGGCCTCTTCGAGCTTCTTCTGCGCGGCCTTGTCCCGCGTGAACTGCGCGAGCGCAGGCGCCGCAACGAGAAGCATCGTGGCTGCACACAGGATCCTGATGAGAAAGCGGTGCACTTTGGGGTCTCTCCGGATTCGGAAGGGTGACGTGGGGTCGTCGCGGTGGGCGGGTGGGCGGGGAGTGCGAGGCTCGGACCGGGGGCTCAGCGTTTCGTCTTCGGGCAACCTTCCTTGACGCCTTCGGTGCGGACGAACTGCACGCGACGATTGAGCGCGCGGTTCTGCTCGCTGTCGTTCGGGACGATCGGCCGCTGGAAGCCGTAGCCTTCCGAGGTGAGGCGGCTCGGCTCGATGCCGTTGCTCACCAGGTACTTGCGTACCGAGGCGGCGCGCCGCCTGCTCAGGTCCTCGTTGTAGCGGGCGCTACCCTTGTTGTCGGTGTGCCCCTGAACCTCGAGCTTCAGCTCGGGGTTCTTCTGCAGAACTTCCACCACGGCGTCGAGGACCGGGAAGCTCTCGGGTCGGATGATGTCCTTGTTGAACGCGAAGTGGATCTGCTGCGTGATCTTCACCTCGCAGTCGGTGACGACGACCAGCGCGGGTTTGGTCGGGCAGCCCAGGGGTTCGTTGGTGGTCGAGCCGATCTCGTTCGGGCACTGGTCCTTCAGGTCGAGGACCGTGTCCTTGTCGTTGTCGGGGTCGGGGCAGCCGTCCTGGTCCTCGAAGCCGTCGGGATCCTCGGGCTCGTTCGGGCACTTGTCTGCCTTGTCGAGGATGCCGTCGAGGTCGTTGTCGAGCTCGGGGCAGCCGTCCTCGTCGAGGTACTGGTCCGGATCCTCGGGCTCGAGCACGCAAGAATCGATCGAATCCGGCAGCCCGTCGCCGTCGGTGTCGGGATCGTCGGGGCAACCGTCCTCGTCCTTGAAGCCGTTGTAGTTCTCCGGCTCGTCCGGGCAGCCGTCCTCCGGATCGATGTAGCCGTCGCCGTCGCGGTCACCCGGGGCGGGCTTGGGCTTGGGCTTGGGGGGCGGTGGTGCTTCGACGAAGCCGCGCTCGGCGCAGTACTGCGGCGGGGACAGGAAGTACGAGGCGTGGGCATTCGGTTCGGCGCGGTAGATGTGCGCCTGCGCCTTCGAGACGAAGCCTTGATCGAGCTCGAGGCGGGCAAACTTCAGGTGGCTCTGCGCCATCGCCAGTTCGCGCGGGGCGCACCGAACCGCGCCGTTGCGCTCCGCCTGCTTCGTGATGTTCTCCAGGCCTTCGATCTGGCCACGCAGCACGGGAGCTTTCCCGCAAGCCGCGAACAGGCCGAGCGCGGCGGCGAGCAGCACGACGACGCGCAGCGCGCTCATCGACCCGCTCCCTGGTGGGCGTCGCGCGCCAGGCGAATGGCCTTGTCGGCGAACTGCTCCGCGAGCTCCGCGAGATCGATGGCGTCGCTGTAGTCGGCCTCGGCCGACTCGCTCTGCGCCTTGCGCAAGTGTTCCTTCGCGTAGAAGTACTCGTACGGGGCGAGCTTCTCGGCGCCGAGTTCCTTCGCTTCTTCGAGCTTGTTGGCGGCGGCGTTCGCCTGGATGGCGTACAGCGTGTTGCCGCAGCCGGTCAGCGCCGCACTCGCAGCGAGGACGATCGCCGCCGCAACGTGCCGGACTGTCCGGCTTTTTTCGGTGTCGTGACCCACGCTGACCGCCTCTCCAAGATGACGTGGTCCCGGGCCGATTTCGATCGCGCCCACGGGGCCGCCCGGACGCTAACAACCCGGACAAGACCGCGTCAATGGCGGACTTTTCAGCCCTGATGCCGGCCGCTCCGGGGGTGGGTGAGGCCTCCCGGGCCTCTCCGGGGCCGCCGGGCCCGCCCCCTCGTCGTGCGGCCGCCCCGCAGCGCCCGCCCGGACCTGCGAAGAAACCCGGAGCTCGAGGGGGCCCGAAGGCGTTCGGTCAGAGCCGGCGGAACACGCCGATGACGACGCCCAGGAGCATGGTGGAGCGGAAGTCCGTGGCGCGGACGAGGATGGGCGCCATCTCCGCGTTCGCGGGCTGGAAGCGGACGTAGTCGCGCTCCGGGTAGTAGTACTTGACGGTAGCCTCGTCCCCGATCAACGCGACCACGATGTCCCCTCGATCCGCGTTCGACTGCTTGCGGACGAAGATGTAGTCGCCGTTGAGGATACCGGCCTCGATCATCGAATCGCCGGCCACCCTCAGACCGAAGACGTCCCGGCCGCCGCGGACCATCATTCGATCGACCCGCACGGTGTCGATGACGTTGTCCTCGGCGAACATCGGAAGGCCCGCGGCCACGCGGCCCAGGATCTCGACGCCGACGAGGGAGTCGTCGCCGGGACTCCCCGTGGTGGCAGCCCGAGCGGGATCGTTGACGAGCTTGAGCGCGCGGCTCTTCATGTCCTCGCGCTTGAGGTAGCCCTTTCGCTCGAGCGCGCGCAGGTGGTCGTTCACGCCGTTCGTGGACCGGATCCCCATGAACTCCCCGATTTCCCGGAGCGTGGGCGGGTAGCCGCGCTCTTCTATGGATTGTCGGATGAAGTCGAGCGTCTGGGACTGGCGCTTGGTGAGGCCTTGCATGGTGGCGCGCAGGGTACTGAACGGGTGTGAAGACGTCAAATTGGTGGAGTCCACGACGGTGGCGCCGCGCATTTTCGCCATTTCAGGCACTTATCCAAGCGCCTCTCCACCAGCACGCGAGGATCGCGCGGGCTGGCAGGCTGAACCGACATGCGCTGAACCGGCTTCGCCCGGAACACGCGTGGCGCTGAACTCATCCCGCTGAACTTGCGTGGACCTCGTGGACGAATCTGGCCACCCGGCGTCGCCCGCGGAGCGGTCAGAACTTCCCCGAGATCGACAGGAACGTCAGCTTGTTCGTCGTCTCGCGCAGGCGGTTCACGAGCATCCTGACGATGCTCCAGAGCACCTCGTAGGCCAGGTCCTTGTGCAGGAAGAGCAGGTCGTCGAACCCGTCCTTCGGGATCGTGAGCAGGCGGCAGCGCTCGTGCACGCGGGCGTCCGCGGAGCGCGGCGACTCGTCGAGAAGCGCCATCTCGCCGAACACTTCGCCCGGGCCGAGCACCGCGAGCGCTTCTTCCCCCATGCCCGGCACGTCCCGGCTGATCCGGATCTTTCCCTCGAGAATCAGGTAGAGCTTGTCGCCGGCGTCACCGTGCTGGAACAGCTTGGTGCCGAGTGCGTGCGTCTCCTCGCTCGAGACCTTCGCGATGAGGTCCAGCGCCTCGGGTTTGAGCCCGGAGAACAGCTCGACCTTCCGCAGCTGTTCGACCCGGTCGTCCACGCTGGCGACTGTAGCCCGGAAGGCGCGAGGCGGGCCAAGGGCAGGCCGGACGTGCGGGTCAGCGACGGAATCGAACTTTGATGGGGCCGAGGGACTTGGTGGTCGGGCGCCCGGCGCTGTCCAGGCCGGGGTCGAACCTGCGGCGCATGGCGCAGGCGCGTGCGAGCTGTCCGAAGCCGTGTCCCGGATCGCTCGTCACCGCCACGCTCTTGGGCGATCCATCGGGGCCCACTGTCACCACGATGTACGCGTCGGCGCTGTTGATTTGCTCGATGTCCGCCTCGGCCGGGAAGCCGCAGTTCCACGAGCCTCCCACGAGCTTCGGCGCCGCCGACCGGTCCACCGTCGGGGCGGGGGCCGGCGCCGGCCGGGCGGGCTCGCCGTTCTGGTTGCCCCCAATTTCGACCTTCTTCTCGTAGACCGCCGCCTTCGACGTGCCCTTCGCGGCCGTGAACCCGCCGCGGTACTCGCCGTCGCCCTGGACGATCTCCCAGCCGTCGCCGGTCATGTCCACGGGGGCGCTCGGATCCGGCTCCGCCGCCAGCACCTTGCCCGCCTCCGCGGGCGCCGGGGGCGGCGTCGCAGCGGGTGCGACGGCCCTCGGGGCCGGCTCCGGCTCGGGTTCCGGCTCGGGTTCGGGCTCCGGCTCCTTCGGCTTGTCCTGCGCGAGGTCCACGTCGTGGCTCGACTGCAGGCGGTCGATCACGACGGTCTGCACGGTTCGCGAGAAGTCCGCGAGGTCGAAGAGCGTCACCGCGCCGCGGGCGGCCGCGCCCACGTGAAGGGCCATCGCGCCGACGACGCCGAGGGCGATGCCCGGCCCGCTGTACCTGTCGCCGAGGCCGAGGACGGCGTCGAGCGGGTCGCGGGTCGCGGCAGCCATGGTGCTCACGGCTTCTTGGTGTCTTCGCGCTCCACCGGCACCCCCTCCGGCACCGGAGAGACCGCGAACGCGATCTTCGCCACCCCTGCCCGCTTCAGCAGATCCAGCACGTGGATGACTCGCCCGTGCTGTACGGTCCGGTCCGCGCGGATGACCGCGCGAAGATCCTTGTTCTTCTCCCTGGCCACCTTGGCCAGCTGACTCAGCGCCGCGTCGCTCTCCACCGCCTTCTGGTCGACGGAAGTGCGGCCGTCTGCGGTCAGCTCGACGGAGAAGACCGTCTGGACGACGTCCCCGCTGGCGGCCTTCGGCAGATCCATGGGCATCCCCTGGGAGACGATGATCTTGGCCGTGATCATGAAGACGATGAGCAGCACCAGCGTGATGTCCACGAGGGGCGTCACGTTGATCGAGCTGATCAACCCTTCGTCGTCGCTGTCTGCTCCGCCGGCCATCGTTCGTCTCCGGCGCTCAGTCCTCGTCCTCTTCGACCTGCTTGGCAGCGGATTCGGCCGAGCCGGCCGGAACCGCCGCGAGGTGCGCCAGGAGCACGCGGCTGAGCGCCTCCGTGTTCGCCAGGATCGCCTTGGACTGACGGTGGAAGTAGTTGTACATGGCCACGGCCGGAATCGCGACGCCGATCCCCACCGCGGTCGCCACCAGAGCTTCGGCGATGGCGCTCATGACCTCCTGCGGGGCCGCGACCTGGTTCGCCGCCTGCGCGGCAGCGGCCGCCACGTCCTGACTACCCAGTGCGTCGAACGCCTGGACGACGCCGATGACGGTGCCGAAGAGGCCGATGAACGGCGCGTTGTTGCCGACGGTGCCGAGGTACGCGAGCCGCTTCTCGAGCTTCATGCGCTGCAGCGCAGCGGCGCCCTGCATGGCCTCCCGCGCCGACTTCGTGCCACGGTCGGCCTCCATGAGTCCCGCGACCACCACCGCAGCCTCCGCGCTCGGCGATTGCTCCATCCGCTTGAGGGCGTCGTCGATGCTGCCGTCTCGCAGCAGGTTCCGCAGGTCGGCGGCCAGCCGTGCGACGTCGTCTCGAAGCGAATAGTAGAACCAGCCGCGCTCCAGCATGATCGCCACCGAGATCACGCTGAGCGCGAGCAAGAGCCAGAGCACCCACTCCGCCCCCGAGGTGGTCATCAGGCGGCGCAGCCACTCGACCAGATTCATCGTTTTCGGTTTCCTCTCGAGCCGCTGGCCCCTCGTCGGCCGGGTGAACGGGTAGCACAAAACCCGCGAGGTCGACCCCCTTCGGCGGCGATCTTTGGACCCGTTCGGCCCCAGGTGGCCGAAGCGCGTAGGGGTGTAGTCACGGGCCGCGCGGTTCCCACGGAGGCCGCGCTCGTCGGCCCGACCGGGAAAAGCGTTCAGGGGTTCTCGACCGTGCGCCGGCGCCTGGGCGAGGTGGCCAGGTCCTCGCAGCATCGAAACCCCGTGGAGTAGTCCCGATAGTTCGGGCCGTGCGCGTGCGTGGCGTAGTCGCAGCCGCGCCCGTTCGTCGTGGTGTCCAGGTAGAAGCCGCCCCGAAACGTTCCGGCTTCGGCGGCGGTCCACTCGTGCAGGTTGCCGACCATGTCATAGGCGCCGAAGCTGTTGCGGCACTTCGTGAAGTGGGCGGTCTTCGCGATGCTGCCCGGGATCTGGTTCAGCCGCGGGTCGTTCATGGCCTCGAACCCGTACGCTTCGATCGTCGGCTTTTTTCCGTGCAGCTTGCCGAGCGGCGACACGCCGCGGTCGTTGCAGCGGCCCTCCTGCCACGCTGCGCCGTACGGATAGAGCGTCGGGGTTCGCCCGCGGCACGCCGTCTTCCACTCGTCGTCCGAGCACAGGCGCTTTCCCGCCAGCGTGCACGCCGCGTGCGCCTGGTTCCTGCTCACGTGGGCCTGCGGAACGACGTTCTTCCGGCTGCGGGCACGCACGCGCTTTCCGTCCACCTGCTCGAACGGTGAGTGCAGGCGCAGGGTCCGTCCGTTCTCGTTCACCTCGTCGAGCTGCGCTTCGAAGGCATCGACGCAGAAGCGAGCGAAAACGGCGACCATCCCCGCGCGGCATCCGCGTGCGGCGTCGGCGACGGGGGGAAACGCCAGCCCCAGGGCGCCGAGCGCGAGCAGGGCGGTGGGGACCGCGCGAGGGGCCATCGTCCAAAGACAGCGCAGGACGCGGCGTTCGTCGAGTTTTCCGCGTCCCGGCGGTCGAGCGGTCAGAGCTCGTGAGGCATCGAGTCGTGCGGCGACCGGAAGAATTGAGCGGGCGAGTAGTGGAACAGGCTGCTCACCCGTCGCATGTACAGATCGGCATAGGTGTCCACCTGGAGCCCGAAGCTGCTCTTCTCGTGGCGCTCCTTGAGCAGGGAGCCCCAGTAGGGGTGGAACGAGCGATCCACCTCGTCGCTCAGCTGAACGTGCTCCCTCGTGTTCTCCCGTAGCTCCGCGCGCACCCGTTCGATGGCGCGCTTCGCGTCGCTCCGCGTCGACTCGACGGGCTCGCCCGGGTGGGCCCCGTTCTGCGCGCCGTTGGGCTTCGTGGCCTGCTTGAAGCGCGCCTGGTGGAACCTGAGGGCGTCCTCCAGGTGGTCTCGCCGCTCCTCGAGCTCGCGCAGGCGCAGGAAGGCGTCCTGGCACGCCCCGTGCGCCGCAATCTCCGCGCCGAGCTCGGGGATGATCATCGCCGTTCGCCACGACGAGTCCTTCTTCGAGCGCAGCATGTCGCCGTAGACGTGGTCGCCCACGTAGAGCACGCGCGACCCGACGGCTCCCACTCGATCCTCGAAGTCGCGGAGGTTGCCTCCCTCGTAGATCCGGAGGCGCTCCAGGGGGCCTGTGACCTCGCGCGAAGTGTCGCCGTCACGCTCGGTGAGCGGGCGGCCGTTCTGGAACCAGTCCGGCTTCTGCGCGGCCACCATGATGACGTCGAAGTAGTGTCGCCACGACGGGTACTCGGGCATGGCGCCGTCGAGCAGATGGCTCATCACGCGCTCGCTGTAGCTCGCCGGAGAATTCGTGAGGAGGAACAGCCGCTTGCCGGCGGAGCGAAGCTTGTGCAGCGTGCGCGCGGCCAGCGGGTCGCGCTCGATGAACTGATCGATGTTCGCGGTCACGGCCGCATAGACGGTCCCGTCCCTGTGGGCCTCGTCGATGGACTCACGGATGTCGCCGAAGAGGCGGGCGTAGTCGATGGCCTCGCCACGCAACTCGAGGGCGTCGACGACGGCGGCGTACGTCGAGACCTCGCACAGCCCGAACAGCGTGTCGATCCAGTGGTAGCGCGGAGTGTGCGGCCGGATGCGTCGGTCGTGATAGAGCCGTACGATCTCGTCCGCGTCGAGCTTTCTCAGGCCGTGATAGCCCTGCAGCACACCCTTGTACCGGTCCATCTTGAGGACGTGGCCGTGGCGCTTGTCGACGATGAGGCCGCGAATAGGGAACGAAGTGTCGTACCGGAGCCTCGACAGCTCCGCCGGGTACCCGCGACGGACCAGTCGCTCGACGGTGAGCTCGATGGACAGGGCGTCCATGGCCGCCTGGTCGTAGATGGCGAGCGTGTAGTCCATGTCGAAGCCGACCCAGGAGACGTTCGTCATCTCCAGGTGACGATTGACGTAGACTCGATCCGCCCGCGCGATGCTCGGCACCGCCCTCACCAGCTCACCGACGCCCGGCAGGAAGAGCTGAGAGTCGTCGGCGGGAGGGTTGGTCACGAGGTGCTGCGCGCGGCGGCGCCGCGAGACGACGAGTCTAGCGCGCCGGCTGCGCCGGGGCCACGCTCACGCCGTGTCCCGAATCGATGCCCGCGAGGTCGATCGACGGGCCCGTCTGAACCCACCCACCGATCGTCGGTTCGCTCTTCATGAAGAGCGGCGTGTCGAGGTCGACGAAACGAAACCCCCCGCGTCCCGCGGCCAAGGCCGCCGACACGCCCATCGCGAGGCGCGACTCGACCATACCGCCGATCATCAAGCCCAGACCCGCGGCCTTCGCGGCGTCCGCGATGGCCAGGGCGGTGGAGAGTCCGCTCTTGGTGATCTTGACGTTCACCACGTCGGCGGCGCGCGCCGCATGGACGCCGGCCAGGTCGGCCAGGGTTCGTACGCTCTCGTCCGCGCACACGAGAACGGCGGCACGCTCGCGCACTCGGCGCAGCCCGTCGAGATCTTCCCGCGCCACCGGCTGCTCGAACACGGCGATGGCGGTGCGGGCCGCGCCCAGGGCACGCACGAGATCGATCGCCGCGTCCGGAGAGAGCGCGGCGTTCGCGTCGAGGATGAGCCGCGCGCGAGGCGCCCGGGCGAGCACGGCACGCAGGCGGGCGACGTCCTCGTCGAGCGTCGCGGCGCCGAGCTTCACCTTCAAGACGGTGAACCCGGCGGCGGCGGCGCGCTCCGCGGCGCGCGCCGCGTGGTCCTCGTCCCCCGTCGGGATCGTGATGTCCGTCTGCAGCGACGACGTCGCCCCTCCGAGGGCCCGCCACATGGGTTGCCCTACGGAGCGGCACCACGCGTCGAAGAGGGCGCTCTCCGCCGCGCACCGCGCGCTGGCCACGATCCCCAGGTCCACCAGATCCGTGGCAATCTCGCGCCACGCGTCGGCGCTCGCGCCCAGCACCAGGCCCCGGGCGGCCTCGAGCCCGGCCAGCGCGTGCGCCTGGGTCTCCCCGTTGACCGCAGGGAACGGCGCCGCCTCGCCCCACCCCGTCGTCCCGTCGTCGAGGACCACGCGGACGGCGACGTTCCGGGCGACGTGCTGCGCGCCCGTCGCGATGCCGAAGGGTTCGGTCAGCTCGATGTCGATCGGCTGGGCGGTGAGCTCGGCGACGCGCATGGGAACGGCGCGCGGAAAGATGCCTCGCCTCGGCGCGCGGAGCGAGTATGAACGTGGCCATGCGCCCCCTCGTGGTTCTCGTGGCCGGCGACACCGTCCCCGCCGCCCGCGTCGAGGGCGGCTTCTTCGAGCTCGTGGAGCGCGCGACGGGCGACGCGTGGGACGGCCCGTGGCTGGCCGTCTCGGTCTTCCGAGGCGAGGCCGTGCCGCCGCTGGACGCGGTTGCCGGGCTGGTCGTTTCCGGTTCGCCGGCCAGCGTGACGGAGCGCGCGGACTGGATGCTCAGGACAGAAGCAGTGCTCCGCGAGGCCGTGCACGCAGGCGTGCCGACGTTCGGGATCTGCTTCGGTCATCAGATGCTGGGCAAGGCGCTCGGCGGTGTCGTGGAGCGGAACCCTCGCGGTCGCGAGATCGGAACGGTCGCCGTGGAGGTGGTCGCGGACGACGAGCTGCTGGGTGCTGGCCGCGGCGTCGGCGCCGCCGGTACGACGATGCTCGCCAACGCGACTCACCTCGACGCCGTCCTCGAGCCTCCCGCCGGGGCACGCGTGCTCGCGCGCACGGCGCTCGACGAGTGCTCGGTGGTTCGGTTCGCGGAGTCGGCGTGGGGCGTGCAGTTCCACCCCGAGATCGACGCGCGGGTCATGCGCGGGTACCTCGCCGACAAGCGCGCCATCCTCGCGAGCGAGGGGCTCGACGCCGACGGCCTCGAGGCGGCGGTGGACGACGCGACGGAGGCCCGGGAGGTGCTCCGGCGCTTCGCCAGGGCCGTGCCGCGCCGCTGAGGTGCCTGCGGCCGCGACGCCGGTGCGCTCAGTAGGCGTCGCTGCGTTCGACGCCCTCGGTGAACGAGCCGAGGCTGGCGTAGCGTGCGGTGTGAAACTCCGCGTCCCCGAAGAGCGTGTTGAGCACGTGCATCCGCTTGAAGTACAGGCCCACGTCGTGCTCGTCGGTCACGCCGATCCCGCCGTGGAGCTGAATGCCCTGCCGGCACACGAAGATGCCACCGGTCGTGAGCTGCACCTTCGCCGCGCTGACGGCGCGCTGGCGCTCTTCCGCGCTGGACTCCTCGACCTTGATCATCGCCATGATCGCCATGCTCTTGCAGAGCTCCGTCTCGACGAACATGTCGACGCAGCGGTGCTGCAGCGCCTGGAACGTGCCAATCTTCGCGCCGAACTGCTCGCGCTCGCAGAGGTAGTTGCGGGTCATGGTGAGCACGCTCTGCACGATGCCGCTGCCCTCGGCACACGCGGCCGCGGCGGCGTAGTCCATCGCCACGTCCAGGGCGTCGAAGCCGCCGTCCACCGGCCCGAGCACGCGATCTTCGCCGACCTCCACGCCGTCGAGCTCCACGAACGCGGCGCGGTGGCTGTCCATGCACGACACCGGCGTCACCTTCACGCCCTTCGCGGCGGGGTCGACGACGAAGAGCGAGATGCCCTTTCGCTCGGAGACACTCCCGCCCGTGCGAGCGGTCACCACGAGGTGACGGGCACCGTGACCGTTGAGCACCCACCGCTTCCGCCCCGTGAGCTTGAAGCCGCTACCCGAACGCGTCGCTTTGGTCTCCACCTTCGCGACATCGAAGCGGGCGTCCTTCTCGAGATAGGCCACGGCGAGGCTCTCGTCTCCCGCGAGGGTGGGCGAGAGGAACTGCTCGTGCTGCGCGCCGCTACCGGCGCGGTGGACCAGCGTTCCGCCGAGCGCGATCGAAGCGATGAACGGCTCGGCGACCAGGGTCGTGCCGAGCTGTTCGACGATCAGCGCGGCGTCCTGGAAGCTGCCGCCGAGGCCCCCGACGGACTCGGGGAATGCGACACCGAGCCAGCCGAGCTCGCCCATCTGCTTCCAGACCTTCGCTTCCCAGCCCAGGGGAAGGTCGCGCAGCCTTCGCAGGCGCTCGACGGGGGACTCTTCCTTGCAGAACTTCCGGACGGAATCGACGAGCAGCTTCTGATCGTCCGTGAGGTCGAAATTCATCGCCATGACGTGAGGTCCTTCGATGTGACGGGGAGCGCCGAGGACGGCCGCTTCATGCGCCGGGCAGCCCGAGGATGAGCTTGGAGATGATGTTCTTCTGAATCTCGTTCGAGCCGGCGTAGATGGTCGCGGCGCGGATGTAGTTGAACGCCGAAGGGATCGACTCCTGTCGGACCGGAACCGTGCCGGGTTCGTTGAACCACGTGAGCGAGTTGTGTCCCATCAGCTCCATCGCGAGATCGAAGCACTCCTGCTGGATCTCGGTCCCGCGGAGCTTGAGGATGCTCGACTCCGGACCCGGCGCGTGGCCGAGGGCAGCGCCGGCCAGCGTCCGGAAGTTCGCCATCCGCAGCGACTCGAGCTTCAGCTCCAGCCGCGCGATCTTGTCGCGCACCTGGGGCTGCTCGAGCAGGGGCTTGCCCCCCGAGCTGGTGTTCGCGGCGATGCGCTTGATCCGGAGGAGCATGCGGCGGCTCGTCCCGACGCCTGCGACGAGCGTGCGCTCGTGACCGAGCAGCGCCTTCGCGTAGGTCCACCCCATGTTCTCCTCGCCGATGAGGTTCTCCTTCGGAACCTTGACGTTCTCGAACCAGGTCTCGCAGAACGCGAAGGTGTTGCCGCTCGTGAGGAACGGCTTGGCCGTGACGCCGGGGGTCTTCATGTCGATGAGCAGGAAGCTGATGCCGGACTGCTTCTTCACGTCGGGGTTCGTGCGCACCAGGCAGAAGATCCAGTCGGCGTACTGCGCGTACGTCGTCCACGTCTTCTGCCCGTTGACGACGAAGTCACCGCTTGCGTCGCGCTCCGCCCGGGTCTTCAGGCTCGCCAGGTCGCTCCCGGAGTTGGGCTCGCTGTAGCCCTGGCACCACACCTTCGTGCCCTCCCGGATGTCCGGGAGAAAGCGCTTCTTCTGCTCGTCGTTCCCGAACTGGATGATGAGCGGTCCGACCATCCCGATGCCGAACGGGCTCAGAGGCGGCGCGCCGGCGAGCTCGAGCTCCTCCGCGTAGATGAACCGACGTGTCGCGTCCCATCCCGGGCCGCCGTACTGCTCGGGCCAGTGGGGCACGATCCACCCCTTCTTTGCCAGCGCGCGATGCCACTCCACGGTTTCGGCGTGCTCGAACACGGCGTCGTCGTCCGACTTCTTCCGGATGTGCGGCGGCATGATCTCTCGCAGACCGCGGCGCACCTCCTCGCGGAAGGCGATCTGTTCCGACGTGAACGACATCTCCATGGGGACGCTCCTGCGGGATTCGCGGCACCGACGCGTGGGGCACGTGGCGTCGGGCGGGCGCAGCCTAGCCTCTCGCGCGCTCGAGGGCCAGGCGTCCGGGCGTGGCACTCGACGCGTCGCGCGCCGTGGGCTAGCACGGCGCCGCCATGGGCTTCTCCTGCGGAATCGTCGGCCTCCCCAACGTCGGCAAGAGCACGCTGTTCAACGCTCTCTCGAATGCGGGGGCGGAGGCACAGAACTTCCCGTTCTGCACCATCGAGCCGAACGTCGGCATCGTCCCCGTGCCCGATCCGCGGCTCGACGCCCTCGCCCGCATCCATTCGCCGGACAAGGTGACGCCTGCCGCGATTCGCTTCGTGGACATCGCCGGCCTCGTCCGTGGCGCGAGCAAGGGCGAAGGCCTGGGGAACCAGTTCCTCGCGCACATCCGGGAGGTGGACGCCATCGCCCACGTCGTTCGCTGCTTTCGCGACGAGAACGTGACGCACGTCGACGGCCGCGTCGATCCCGTCGGGGACATCGCCACGATTCACACCGAGCTGTGCCTGAAGGACCTCGAGACGGTCAACAAGCGCCTCGACCGCGCGCGCAAGTACGCCAAGGCGCAGGACCCGGTCGAGCTCGCTGCCACGCCGCTCTGCGAGGCGCTGTCGGCGCATCTCGACGCCGGCAAGCTCGCGCGGACGTTCCCGCGCAGCGAGGGGGAGCGCGAGCGCAAGATCGTCGAGGAGATGCAGCTCCTGACGGCGAAGCCGGTGTTCTACGTCGCCAACGTGGACGAGGCCGTCCTCGGCGACGTCTCGAAGGACGAGCACTACCGGGCCCTCGCCGCTCACGCGAGGGAGGAGAACGCGCCCGTCGTTCCGATCTCTGCGGCGGTCGAAGCGCAGATCGCCGAGCTCGAGCCGGCCGATCGCCCCGACTTCCTGGCGAGCATCGGCCTGGCAGAGCCTGGTCTCCACGCGATCATCAGGGCCGGCTACGAGATGCTCGGGCTCATCACGTACCTCACCGCCGGCCCGAAGGAGTGCCGTGCCTGGACCATCCCGAAGGGCTGGACCGCGCCCAGGGCCGCCGGCGTGATCCACACCGACTTCGAGCGCGGCTTCATCAAGGCCGAGGTCATCTGGTGGGAGGATCTCGTTGCGCTCGGCAGCGAGGCGAAGTGCCGCGAAGCGGGCAAGCTCGCCATCGAGGGCAAGGACTACGTCGTCCGCGACGGCGACGTGGTGCACTTCCGCTTCAACGTGTGAAGCGGCGCCGTCAGCGGCCGATCCAGATCACGCGTTCGACCGGGGCGGGCCCGCCGAACATGCCGGCGAAGCGCGCGAGCCACACGCCCACGACGACCACGAGCAGGACGGTCGCGGCGGCCGTGACCCAGCGCTCCAGCACCCAGCTCGATGCCGACCGGACCGAGGGGCCGCGCACGTACTGAAAGGCTCCGTTCGCGAGCGCCAGCCCGAAGATCGGCGTCACGAGCCATACGAGCGGGTGAAACCGCAGCGCCGCGGCGAAGTCGCCCTGGAGCGTCGCCAGCGTGGCGCGGGTCAGGCCGCAGCCGGGGCAGGGGATGCCGAGCGTCACCGCCATGGGGCACACCGGGAGATTCACCGAGAGCACGCCGGCGAACGCCACCACCACGCCCGCGACGACGGCGAAGCGCCGCCACCGAGACCCCGCAGGCGAGGTCGTCGCCGGCGGAGTCACGAGGGGATCACTGCTGCTGACCACCGCCGGCCGCGGCCCACACCTCGTTCAGATCGCCGGGGAGGAAGAACAGCCCGAAGAAGAGATAGAGGATGGGGTGCGACACCGTCGCGTTCTGAACTCCGGCCATCTGCTTGGCCTCGAGCACCTTCGCGGGGAGACCCCAGATCATGATGATGTTCAGGATCGGGATGAACAGGAAGATGGGATTGATGTCGTCCTTGCCGCGGAACGCCTTGAGCTCGCTCACCATGCCCCACAGCTGGATGATCGCGTAGATGAAGCAGATCATCCCGATGAGCAGCACCATGATCGGGTTGCGCGTCTGTCCGACGGGGCCTCGCCCGCCGTGCATCATCATCGGTGCGCCACCACCGGGCACCATCGCACCCGGGGGAGGGCCGCCGGGCGGCCCGCCGAATCCCTGAAGTGGCTGCGCGCCGGGGGCGGCCATTCCGCCGGCGCTCTGGATCGCCTGCCCGATCCCGAAGTCGGGAGCGCCGCCTGGCGGCGGCCCCATGGGCGGTCCGCCCATCGGTGGTCCTCCCGGCGGGGGCGAGCCCATGGGTGGTCCCCCCATGGGCGGTCCCCCTGGCGGCGGGCCGTACGGTGACGGCGGCGCTCCACCCGGTGGAGGTCCGTAAGCCCCGCCGGCCATTCCCGCCACGGCCGCTGCCGTGGCAGGGTCGGCGACCATCGTTCCGCCGAGCGGATTCACGCCCTGTGGGGGCGGCCCGCCCATGGGCGGTGCACCCATCGGCGGCGCGCCCATCGGCGGTGCGCCCATGGGCGGTGCACCCATCGGCGGCGCGCCCATCGGCGGTGCCCCAGGCGGGGGTCCCATTGGCGGCGCGCCCATCGGCGGTCCGCCCGGCGGAGGCCCACCCATCGGCGGGGACGCAGGAGGGGGAGCGGCGGGGGGAAAGCCGCCCGGCGCTCCGCCGCCGCCCAGATGTGGAGAGACGCTCCCGGGCGAAGGCGGCGCGACGCCCAGCATGGTTCCCTTGAGCTGCGGGGGAGGGCGCGCAGCCGGCGGTGCTGCCATCGGTGGCGCCGCCGGCGGCGGCGCTGCGGGTGGCGCCGCGGGCGGGGGTGCTGGGGCTGCCGGCGGCTCGGCGGCCTTGGGCACGGCCGGCGCGTTCATCATCAGCATGGTGCCCTTGAACTTCGGGGCCGCCGACCCCTTCAGGTTGAACCCGCACTTGGAGCAGGTGGTCGCGGTATCGGGGTTCTGAGTCCCACAGTTAGGGCAAAACACTTTCCAAGACCTCCGTGCCCCACCGGACGATGCGCCGCGGCGAGGGCGGCGAGCCTACACGCGCTGTCCCCGGGTTCTCAAGTGTGCAGTCTCCGGGGCTCGTGCTTCTGGCGGCGCTTCGCGGGCGCGGGCGCCGCGGGGCGAGTTTTCGGCCGGGCCGTCGGGACCCGACGCGGGGCGATTTGCCGAGCTTTCGGCCGATTCCTGCGAGTCCAGCCGCGCTTGACACGGCCGATTGCGGCTCACTACCGTTCCCCCGCCCGCGCACTCGTCCGCTGCTTTTCCGGCCCGGCGCGTCGCGATTCCTGTTAAGGCGAGGCCCCGAGGAACCACGAGAGCCCCATGGCAGCCGTCTCCACCGCCGAGAGCGCCGGATTTGTGCTCGGCCCGGAAGGCGAGCGCGCGCTCGACGAGTTGCTCACGCGTTACCCGACGAAGATGGGTGCGCTGATCCCGGCGCTGCACCTGTGTCAGGACGCCAACGAGGGGTGGGTCTCCCCGGGCGTCATCGATTTTCTCGCGGGGCGGCTCGGCCTCAGCACGGCCCACGTGACGGGGGTCGTGACGTTCTACACGCTGCTGAACCAGTCCAAGCCGGGGAAGCACCAGATCTGGGTTTGTCGGACCTTGTCCTGCGCGATGCGCGGCTCCGAGGACATCCTGCGCCACTGCGAGAAGCGCCTCGGCGTGAAGCAGGGCGGCACGACCGCGGACGGAAAGGTGACGCTTCGCACGGCGGAGTGTCTCGCGTCGTGCGGCACGGCGCCGATGATGCAGGTGGACAAGCAGTACTTCGAGAACCTGACCACCGCGGAGGTCGACAAGATCATCGACCGCCTGCTCTTCGAGGGCTGAGGGGCCGCCGGCATGCTGAAGCGAACGGAATACCTGACCAAGCTGTTCGGCGTGCCGGACGGCTGGAAGCTGCCGGCGTACGAGGCGGCGGGCGGGTACCAGGCCGCCCGCAAGGCACTGGGCATGCCCCGCGAGGCCCTGGTGGAGGAAGTGAAGAAGGCGCACATCCGCGGCCGCGGCGGTGCGGGGTTCGACTGCGGCATGAAGTGGAGCTTCATGCCGAAGCCCTCCGAGAAGCCGCACTACCTCGTCATCAACGCCGACGAGGGTGAGCCCGGGACGTTCAAGGATCGCTCCATCATGGAGAAGAATCCGCACTCCCTGGTGGAGGGCTGCATCATCGGATGCTGGGGCATCGGGGCGAACGCCTGCTACATCTACGTTCGCGACGAGCTGCACCTCTCGAAGGAACGCCTCTGGGGCGCCATCGCCGAGGCGAAGGCGAAGGGCTACCTGGGCAAGACGCCGTTCGGCAAGGCGCACCCCATCGAGATCTACG
>CAZARU010000066.1:38128-38354 GCA_964487605.1 uncultured Polyangiaceae bacterium | reverse complement strand
GAGCTGATCCCGGGCCGGCCGGTGGGAGCCTTTGGAGAGCGCCCGCCCCGGCGAGTCAGGGCGCCGCGCCGGGCTCGTCGGCGCCCCCGGCGCGCCCGCTGCAGCCTGCAGCGAGGCGCCCTGCGCGCTCTCTCGCGCGCCCGTCGGAGCCTCTGGCCACGACAGCACGACGACCCCCGCGCCCATCGCGGCGGCCGCGAACGCCAGTCCGGCCATCGTGGCGACC
>CAZARU010000066.1:0-38118 GCA_964487605.1 uncultured Polyangiaceae bacterium | reverse complement strand
AGCGCGTGCGCGAACGCGGCGCGGGTGGCGGCGTGACGGAGGACGACTCGACCGGCGGCGGCGTCTCGAAGGTCGGATCGGCGACGGGGACGGAGGTGCGCGTGGGGCCCGGGCCGTCGAGGTCGCCGCGGATCGCGTCGAGGCGCAGGGTGCCGTCGTCGCTCGACGGGGCCCATGCAGCCGGCTTTGCGCCCGCGCCCGTCGCCCACGTGGGCAGCTCCGGGATGGTCGTCGTTCCGGACGCCGCGCCCCGCGCACCCGGCGCGTCCGGGCGCGTGGAGGCGGCGCCCTCCGTACCGGGCACGGTCTCGGCGGTGCCCGCGCGTCCGAGCGGCCCCTCGGCGCGCGTGACCTCGAACGCGACGGACGCGACCTCGGTGTCCGCGGAGAGGCTGCCCGGGGTCGCCGGCGACGTCGCAAGATCGATCGCGGGCGTGGGCGCGTCGTACCCCGCCACGGGCGTCGCGGCGTCGAGCGACGTCCCGCCGCGGTACCGGGCGGCGATGGCCTCGAGCGCCGCGGCGACGTCTCGCGCGGCGCTGGGTCGGTGAGCGGGCGCCTTCGCGAGCAGTCTTCCCACCAGCTCGTCGAGCTCCGGCGCGACGCCGGGCGCGCGGTCCCTCAGCGGCCGGGGGATCTCGCCCATGTGCGCGAGCAGGAGCGCGTTGGGTTCCTCGACGTGGTCGAACGGGCCGCGCCCGGCGACCATCTCGTAAGTGATGAGCCCCATCGCGTAGAGATCCGCGCGGGCGTCGATGCTGTCGCCCTGCGCCTGCTCCGGGGACATGTACCGGGGCGTACCCACCGCGACCCCCTGGGCCGTGATGCCGTGGGCCGTCGCGTGGGCCACCTTCGCGACGCCGAAGTCGAGGAGCTTCACGGAGCCCTCGACCGTCAGGAAGATGTTGGCGGGCTTCACGTCGCGATGCACGACGCCGATCTCGTGGGCGGCGTGCAGGCCGCGCAGGACGCTCGCGGCGATGCCGAGCGCATCGGGCACGAGCAGGCGCCTGGACGAGCGCAAGCGTTCGGCCAGCGTCTCCCCTTCGAGGCGCTCCATCACGTAGTACGGCACGCCGGTATCGCTCGTGCCCGCGTCGGTCACGTTGACGATGTTGGGGTGCTCGAGCCGCGCGAGAGAGCGCCACTCGGTCTTCATTCGCTGCTCGAGGTCGCGGCGCGACGAGAGGTTGCGCAGCAGCGCCTTCAGCATGAAGCGCTTCCCCAGCTCGAGGTGCTCCACCTCGTACACGCAGCCCATGCCGCCCGCGCCGACCAGGCGCAGCACGCGGTACCGCGTGCCGGGGACGATCTGACCGTCTGCAAACTCGCGGTGCACGTTGCGCCCCTTGCGTCGAACCGGCGCAGGACACCCGCGGCGCCCCGCATCCGGCCGATGGGAGCGCGAAGATAACGGGGTTGCCTCGGCTCGTCTAACGGGGCGCTCGGTCACGGCGGAGACGGCGTTTCGTCCCCCCCGGGCTCGGGTTGCTCGGTTTGGTGGCGCTCGAGGCGCGCCGCCAGCCATCTCAGCTCGGCGTCCGTCAGGTCGGCCCCCAGCGTCGCGGACACCGAGCCGGAGCGGAGCGAGAGGCCGCCTTCCCCCGGGCGGAGCGCCTCGTGGGCGTCGCGGTCGCGAAAGACGCTCATCTGCACGGGAAGGCGGAGCTCCGCCGGCTCCGCCCCCGCCGGCTCCACGGCAAGCAGCGAAGGCCCGGCGTGGACGCGACTCGGCGGCCGTCGACGCCACGAGCGCCAGAAGAGCCAGGGGAACCACAGGAGCAGGAGCGCGCCGCCGAACGCGCGGGACCCTGACAGGCGCGCGACCGTGGCCGCCACGCTCAGCAGGACCGCCAGCAGCGCGACGATCGTCGTCGTGGGCAAGAACCGGTGGGCCCGGGGACGCCAGGTCAGGTCGAGCTCGCCATCGACGACCCGAGCGACGATCGCGCCGGCCAGCACCGCGTGCGAAGGGTCGGGAGAGAGCGCCCCACAGCTCGCGAGATCCGACTCGAGCCTCGAGCGGAGGGCCGCCCACTGCACGGCGGAGCCCACGCGCCACTCCAGGCGTCCGCGGTCGCCGACGATGACGGCGTCGACCTCGACGTCCAGCGCCTCGTGCCGCGCGACGCCCCCGAGCACCACTCCGCCGGGCCCGAGCTCCAGCGTGCCGATCGAGCGCGAACCCAGCCATGACGTCGCGCACAGCTCGAGCGCGTCACGACGAACCACCAGCAGACGTCCGCGGCTGAGATGGTGGATCACGAGCGCCGCGCCCACGGCCACGCCGACACCGGCGACCGGCGCGACGCGCGCGGCGACGACCGCCGCGAACACGGCGAGCAAGATCCAGCCCGCGCGCCGGGGCGGTGCCCGGTCGAGGGCGATCCGGCGCGGCGTGACGGTTCTTGGCGCCTCCCGGTACGGCATGCCGGGATCAGAGCATCGAGGCGACGACGATCAGCAGGTAGAGCATTGACCCGAGGAGGTTCAGCAGGCCGAGGACGAGGCCGGTCACCGAGAGCCCGAACCCTCCGACGTTCACCGGATCGGACTTGGCCTTCTTCATGCCGATGATCCCGGCGATGATCGCGGTGACGCCGGTGATCGGACCGAGGCACAGCAGCACGCCGCACACGATCGCCACGATCGACGCGGTCCCGGCGGGCGGCTTCTCGCCGACCGGGAGGCCCGTCCGCGGGTCGAGCGTGGCGGCGTACATCGCCATCGTCTGCGGGCTTCCGGTGATGGGCTTGCCGCCCGGCGGCGCGCCGGGGCTGAACCCGCCGGGTGGTCCGGCCGGCGAGAAGCCGCCCGGCGGTGGCGGCCCCCAGCCGCCCTGAGCGAGCCGAGCCCCGTGCGGGGCGGTCACGGTCATGTCGAAGCTCTTATCAGGTCTCGGGACAAACCGCTGCAGGGGTGGGGTCCTTTCGCTACTCTTCCGCCCGCCCGATGACGATCCGCCGACAGGACGTGCAGCACGTCGCACGCCTGGCGCGACTGCGCCTGGGCGAAGCGGAGCTGGCGCGCCTGGAGAACGACCTGCGCAGGATCCTGTCGCACGTGGAGTCGCTCGACGGCCTCGATCTCACCGGCGTCGAGCCGACGTCGCACCTGGCCGCCGACCGGCTGCCGCTGAGGCCCGACGTCGCGCGGGACGGGCTCTCGCAGGACTCCGCGCTCTCCGAGGCGCCCCGAACGGCAGCCGGGGCGTTCGCCGTGCCCGCGTTCGTGGACGACCCATGAGCGGGCTGGACCTGCCGGCGTGGGAGCTGGCCGACCGCGTCCGCTCCGGAGAGCTCGACGCGGAGGCCGTGGTGTCGCGGAGCCTGGAGACGATCGGCGCGCAGGCGGATCTGAACGCCCTGCTGCACGTTGCCGGCGAGTCGGCCCTCGCGCGAGCACGGGACCTCGACGCGCGCCGCGCTCGCGGGGAGCCGCTAGGCCGGCTCGCGGGCGTCCCCATCGCCGTGAAGGACGCGCTCTGCACCCGCGACATGCCCACGACGTGCGGGTCGCGCATCCTCACCCGCGACGGCGCGACGCCCGCGCTCGGGTGGCGCCCGCCCTACGACGCGACCGTCGTCGCTCGCCTCCGGGCGGCCGACGCGGTGATCGTGGGCAAGGCGAACCTGGACGAGTTCGCGATGGGCTCGTCGAACGAGAACAGCGCCTTCGGACCCGTGAAGAACCCGTGGGACCACCGGCGCACGCCAGGGGGCTCGAGCGGCGGCAGCGCGGCGAGCGTCGCGGCGGGGCTGACGCCGGCGGCGATCGGCAGCGACACCGGGGGCTCCATCCGCCAGCCGGCGGCGCTGTCCGGAGTGGTCGGCATCAAGCCCAGCTACGGACGCGTCTCGCGGTACGGCCTGGTGGCGTTCGCGTCGAGCCTCGATCAGGTCGGGCCTTTCGCGAGCGACGTGCGCGGCGCCGCCCGGGTGCTGGAGGTCATCGCCGGGGCGGACGCGCTCGACTCGACCTGCGCAACCAGCGCGGTGGGCGACCTCGAGTCGCAGTGCGGCCGCGACGTCCGTGGGCTCCGGATCGGCGTGCCGAAGGAGTACTTCGCGGAAGGACTCGACCCGGACGTCGAGACGAGCGTGCGCTCGGCCATCGCCGGCCTCGAACGCGAAGGGTGCGAGGTCGTTCCGGTGTCGCTCCCCCACACGCATCACGGCGTCGCCACCTACTACATCGTCGCGACCGCGGAGGCGTCCAGCAACCTGGCGCGCTTCGACGGCGTGCGCTTCGGGCTCCGGGTGGAGCCGCCGGGCGCCGACCTGGCTGCCCTGTACGGCGCCACCCGCGACGCCGGGTTCGGCGCCGAAGTGAAGCGACGCATCGCGCTCGGGACGTTCGTGCTCTCGGCCGGGTACTACGATGCCTACTACGGGAAGGCGTCGAGGGTTCGCACGCTCATCAAGCAGGACTTCGATCGCGCGTTCGAGCGGGTGGACGTCATCGCGACACCGACCACGCCGACTCCGGCGTTCCTGCTCGGCGAGAACGTGGAGGACCCCCTCGCGATGTACCTGCAGGACGTGTTCACGCTCCCCGCGTCCCTCGCGGGAATCGCCGGCCTGTCCGTGCCGTGCGCGCCCGCTCCGGCGCGCGGAGACCGGCCGGAGCTTCCGCTCGGCTTGCAGCTCCTCGCGCCGGCGTTCGGGGAGGCGACGCTCGTGCGGGTCGCGGCTGCCTGGGAGGCCGTGGCGCCGGATTTTCGCCGCAGGCCCCCGGTGTGACGCCGGCCGTCGTTCCCGTCGAGCCCGGCCATGCCGTCGGCCTGCTCGAACTCTTCACCCGCGCCGGGTCGCCGTGCAACTGCCGCTTCTGGCACTTCGCCGGCGACAAGAACGCCTGGCTGGACCGCTGCGCCAACGCGCCTGGGACGAACCGCGACGAGCTGCAAGCGGAGATCGCGGGCGCCGGCGCCGGCGCGCGCGGCATGGTGGCACTCGCCGATGGCCTGGTCGTCGCGTGGATGAAGCTCGCACCGGCGAACCAGATCCCGAAGGTGTACGAGCAGCGCCCGTTCAAGGGCTTGCCGGTCCTCGGCGACCGAGACGGAGCGCTCACGGTCGGGTGCTTCCTCGTCGACCCCGTGTGGCGACGGCGCGGGCTGACTCGAAGGCTCCTGGACGCGGGCATCGCCTGGGCCAGAGCGACGGACGCCCGCGCCGTCGACGCGTTCCCCCGGACGAGCGACGCCGGCCACCCGGAGGAGCTGTGGATGGGCACGGTGTCCGCGTTCGAGGAGCGGGGATTCCTCGTGCTCCACGGGGTGGGACCGTACCGCGCCATGCGACTCGACCTCCGGCTCCCGCGGGACTCGGGCTAGACTGGTCCCGTGCCCGAGTCTCTTCGCGCGCGACGTCTGGGGTCGCTCCTCACGCTCTCCCGCCGGCTCGCCGGGGAGGCTCGAGGCGGAGTGGTCGGAGACGCGCTCGAAACGGCGCTAGGGAATAGCGGCGCGACCGCCGGAGTCGGATTCTCCATGGGGGAGTCCCTCGACCAGATTGCCGAGCGGGGTCTGCCGGGCGGGGACGCCGACACCGTGAGTCGGCTGCGGCGCCAGCTCCGCGCCATCGCGGGGCGCTGCCTGTCCGGCAGGAAGACGATGATCGTGGACGACCCGGCGCCGCAGGTCGTGGCCGACGCCGGCGTCGCGTGGAAGGTGCTCATCGCCATCCCCCTCGAGCACCGGCGGACCCCGCTCGGAGCGTTGATCCTGGCCTTCGACGACCGTGAGGGCGCCGACGACGAGACGGTGGACTTCTTCGAGACGCTCGCCTCGATGGTGGCCATCGCCGTGGACAGCGAGCGACGCATCGAGGAGGAGCGCTCGCAGCGTGCGGAGCTCGAGGAGCGCAATCGCATCGCCGGCATCGGGCTGGTGACCGCGAGCGTCGCGCACGAGCTGCGCGGACCGGTCGGCGCCCTCGCGCTGCAGATGACCGAGCAGAAGCGGCTCATCGGCGAGCTGGAGCTGCTCGCCACCGACAGCGACCCCGCGGTGGCGCAGGTGCTGCACGATCTGGGCGAGCTGCGCGACGACGTCTCGGTGGCGGTGCGCCGGGTGCGGGAGACCATCACCCAGCTCACCACCATCGGGCGCAGGGAATCGGACCACGAGGAGCTCGACATCGCGTCGGTCGTGAAGGACGCGCTGTGGGTGACGCGACCGCAGCTCGAGCGGCGGGGGATCACGGTCATCGAGCAGCTCGACCGGGGCTGCTTCACCGAGGGCAAGCGCGAGAACCTGGCGCAGGTGGTGCTCAACCTGGTCATCAACGCCGCCGAGGCGTGCGAGCAGGCGGGGCGGCCCGCGAAGGAGGTCACGGTTCGCGTGGCCTCCGAGGGTGCCGAGGTGATCCTCTCGGTCGACGACACCGGGCCGGGTGTCCCGGCGGAGGCCGTGCGTCAGATCTTCCAGCCCTTCTACACGACCAAGCAGGGCGGTCGAGGCACGGGTCTGGGCCTCAAGATCTGCAGCGACGTGGTGAGCTCCCACGGTGGACACATCGAGGTCCTGAACAACCCCAAGGGCGGCGCGTCGTTCCGCGTCGTGCTCCCCCGCACCACGAGCGCTCCGGCGCCTTCGGAGCCCCCGCGCACGGGTCGGCGCGACACGCTGACTCGGCTCGTCCTCATCATCGACGACGACGAGGTCTTCGCCCGCACCATGCGCCGCGCGCTGAAGCCGCACGACGTTCGCATCGCCCACACCGCATCCGAGGGCGAGATCCTGCTGCTCGATCCTGCGTTCCGCCCGAGCCTCGTCATCTGCGACGTGTTCCTGCCGGGAGTCAACGGCGACGAGCTCCACCGCCGCATCGCGGTCAAGCGAAGCGATCTGGCGCCCCGCTTTCTCTTCGTCACCGGCGGCGCCTTGAACAAGACCGAGGCCGACTACATCAAGGCCTCGGGGTGCCCTACCCTCTTCAAGCCGCTCGACCTGAAGGACGTCCTCGCCCACCTCGGCGTGCCCGACGTGGACTCCATTGCCCCGAGCGTTCGGACGCTCACGCGGTCGTCCAACCCGGCCGGCGCACCTCCTTCGCAGTCGTGACGCCATGCTTTCGCTCTTCCGGCACCGCCTTGCGCGTCGTCTGGGCCACCGTGCTCGGGCTCGGGGGCTGCGAGCGCTGCCAGGGAGCGACCGCCCGCCCGGACGCCGGCGCCCCCCCGCCGATCGCGACCTCCGCGCGTCCCCCGGACCACCTCCTCGCCCCGATGCGCTTCGCCGCGCTCCCGACGGCGGCGGGGTTCGGCATGCCCCACGGGTGCACCCTCACCGAGCCGATCCGTCGTACGGCGCTTCCACGCGCGCCGGTTCGGTTCGTGGCGCCCCGCACGACCGCGTCCGAGATCGTCGTCGCGGTAGGCCGGGAGGGGGGCGGCATCGAGCGGCGCGGCATCTTGCCGCTCGCCGGAGGGCCGCCGCGGGACCTGCCGTGGGAAGAGCTCGACGCGCCCCCGCTCCTCGACCGAGCTGGGGCGGGCTGGGTCGGTGCCTTCGAGCGCGACGGTGACCCCGCCGAGGTGACGCTCTGGCGCGAGGGGACGGGCGCGAGTCCCCTCGCGAGCGGAGACCAGCTCGAGCTCGCCGACGTCGCGTGCGACGACGGCCAGTGCGCCGTGCTGACGACCCTGGTACGCGCAGCGGCCGCGCCGGGTGCGACGGTCACCCTCGGTGACGCGAGCGCGGCCGTCGCGAGCTGGACGCGCCACGACGTCGAAGAGAACGCTGAGGGCCCGTGGCGTCCCGTCGCCATCGTGTCCGTCGACGCGAAAGCGCGCCGCACGGTCGTGGCGCTCACCGAGGGCACCCGGACGGCGCTGTGGGCCGTATCCGCCGACGGTCCGAAGCGCCTGGGTGAGGTCCCTTCGCCGAACGGCGTGCTCGACGTGGTGCAGGCGACGCGCCCCATCGTGCTCACCGCCGACCGTCCGCTCTCGGACTGCACGACCGACCGGTTCCCGCTCCGCCTGGCGGCCTTGGGTGGAGAGACCGCGAGCCTCGAGCTCGGCGCCACACCGACGAGCACCTACGCGCGGTCCATCGACGGCGGCGCCGTCCTGGCCTGGGTCGCACCGGTGAGCTGCAAAATGCCGGAGCGGACGCTCGTGCACGCGCTCCTGCTCGACGCGCACGGCCGACCCGCATCCTCCGCCATGGCCGTGGCGAACGCCACCGGGTTCGCGCTCTCGGCGAGGGGCTCGCGGGTCGATCTGTGGTTGCAGACCGGAGACGCCCTGAGCTGGATCACCGCGACGTGCGTGCCCCCCGGCCCGGACTCAGGGGCGAGGTGACTTCAGCGGCCAGCCGGGCATCGCCAGGAGCGACGCGGACAGGCCTACGAACACGGCGCGCAGCGTGTCCATCGGTCCGGCCGTTCCGTCGCTCGCGAGGCGAATGACGAGGCTCTCCAGGGACGGCGCGCCGCCCGCCCGCGCGAGCGCGACGCGCTCCTCGGGCGTGAGCCCGAGCGCATCGAGGTCGGCCAGCTCCGCCGGGACGCGTGCGATCGGGTTGTGGCGGAGCGGCGCGAGCCACTGAGCGACGTCGTCGTCAGAGTGACACTCCCGCACCATGCGCGTGACCAGCTCGACGCCCGTGGAGCCCGGGAGCGCAGCGCGACACGACGGCGCCAGCCCCCGGTTGAACGTGAGCACACCGTCGGTCCACGTGCCCAGCT
Source organism: uncultured Polyangiaceae bacterium (assembly GCA_964487605.1). Classification (GTDB taxonomy): domain Bacteria; phylum Myxococcota_A; class Polyangia; order Polyangiales; family Polyangiaceae; genus JAJDAH01. Next base: position 29,419 of record CAZARU010000066.1, on the reverse strand, counting down.
CGACGAAGCGAGCCTCCACCTGGGCGACCACGCCACGCAGCAGCGCCGCGGGCTTCAGAGCCCCTCGCGCGACCAGCGCTTCCCCGACCCGCACGCGGCGGTGGGCATCGCTCACGACGCGCTCGACGGAGCCCGGCGACGCGAGTCCGTTCCGGACGAGGAAGTGACCCAGCAGCTCGGAGCGATCAGACGAGGTGATGGCGATCGGCGCGCCGTCCTGGAGAAAGACCCGCTTGTGGCGCCGCGGCGTCTGGACCTGCAGGAGGCCGGTCTCGCGACGAGCCGTCAGGTCGTAGAGAAACGACGCGATGGAGTCCCGCTGCAAGCCGCGACGGACGTCCGGCTCGCCGAAATCCGCGTGCACCGCGAACTCTCGCCGCTCCGCCACGAACGCCAGCTCCGGGAACCGGCGGGGGGGCCAGAAGCGCTCGCCGTCCAGGGAGAGTCGCGAGCGCCCGTCGAGACGACCGGTCCCGAACAGCTCGAGCACGTGGCCGAGCGAGAGCGGGCCGAGGACCTGCCCGGAGTGCACGAGGACGCGATACTCCCGAGGGGGCTCGGCGAGAGCGCCGTGGGACGCGCGACGAGGGCCGCGTGGAGCCACGGGCGCTGCGTCGGCACCGGGCGCCGCAAGCCCGCGCTGGACGGGCACGGGACGATCGCTGCTGACCTCGTGCATGCCGCTGGAGGACGGCAGAAGTCCGAGGCCGCTCAACCACGGGGCGAGGGCCGAGTCGTCCAGCGCGAGGCCCAGGTGACGGGCAACGTCGCGCAACCCGGCGCCGAACTCGGCGGCGGACGAATGCCGCCGCTCGCGGTCGCGCTCCAGCGCCTTGACGACCACGTCGAAGAGCGGGCGGGGAAGGTGCGCCCCGTGCTGCGCGAACACGCCGACGTCCGCCGCGTGAATTCGCTGCAAGATCTCCAGCTCGCTGCGCCCGGGGAAGAGCGGCTTGGCCATGAGCATCTCGGCCAGGACGATGCCCACCGTGAACAGGTCGCTGCGGAAGTCGATCTCGCCGCCGATCGACTGCTCCGGGGACATGTAGCCCATCTTGCCCTTCAGCTCCCCGGGACTCGTCCTGCGCTCGAGCAGCTCGCAGCGAACGATCCCGAAGTCGGAGAGCTTCACCTCGCCGATGCGGCTGATGAGGATGTTGCCCGGAGAAACGTCTCGGTGAACGATCCCCAGCGCCCGACCTTCGTCGTCGCGCGCACCGTGGGCGAACGCGAGCGCGCGGAGCACCTCCGACGCGATGAAGAGCGCGGCGCCGACCGGCACGACCTCTCCCCTGGCGGCGACGCTGCGCAACAGGCGCGCGCACGACACGCCGTCGATGAACTCCATGGCCATGAAGAGCTCGCCGGCATGCTCACCGAAGTCCACGACCTGAACGATGTTCGGATGGTTCAGCGCCGCGCACACGCGCGCCTCGTCGCAGAACATCTCGGCGAACCGCGGATCACGCGAGAGCTGCGGCAGAATTCGCTTGAGCGCAAACCGCTTGGAGAAACCCCCCGGGCCGTCGCGCCGCGCCACGAAGACCTCCGCCATGCCGCCGGCTCCCAATCGCTCGGCCAGCACGTAGCTGCCAACGCGGTCGGAAGCGAGCGCGCGAACGGACGCCATGGTCCGATCTTACCGCGAATGAAGCCGCGGGACGTGCTCGGCGGTGGTGAAAATCGAAAGCTGGTAGCCCGCGGATGGTGCGCGCGTGTAGGCGAATCTGCGCTCGGGTATGCCGCCCCGAGCCGGTGCGCGATTGGCGGTGCGCCTTGCTTCGACTAAGAGCGTCGTCGCCGCATGTCCCGCGACGATTTACTCGACGACCCGGGCGCTCCGACCGGCGGACCGGCCTTCAGCTCGGAAGCGTCGGGCGTGTCAGATTCCGGCTCGGGAGCCGTGGTTCGCAGCACGGCAGCGCCGCGGGTCGTGGCGCTCACGGGCGCGGCGTCGTTCCTGGGGAGGAACCTGGTGGGGTTGCTCGAGGAGGACGACCGCGTCGAGCGGATCGTCAGCGTGGACGTCGAAGCCCCGCGAACCGCCGGTCGGAAGAGCCGCGTCTACGACGTCGATCTCACCAGCGCCGCCGCGGAGGACCGCGTCGCGGAGATCTTCTCCGCGGAGGGCGTGGACACCCTGGTGCACCTGGCGTTCCTGGCGTCGCCAACCCCAGCCACGGCGTGGGCTCACGAGCTGGAGAGCGTGGGGACGATGCACCTCCTGAACGCATCACGACGCGCGCGGGTGCGGAAGATCGTCGCATGGAGCCAGGCGCTCCTGTACGGGGCGCATCCCACCAACCCGAACTACCTCTCGGAGAAGCACCCGCTGAGGGCGAGCCGCGACGACCCGTTCTTCGCGGACAAGATCGACGCGGAGCGCGACGCTCTGGCCTACGCCAAGCCGAGCGAAGGGCGCATCGTGACGGTGCTCCGGACGGCCCCGATCCTGGGCCCGACCGTGAACAACTACGTCACGCGTTACCTGAGCCACCGCGTCGTCCCCACGCTGCTCGGCTTCGATCCGCTCTGCCAGTTCGTCCACGAGGCGGACGCCGTGGCGGCGTTCAAGCTCGCCGTGGACCGAGACTGCCCGGGAACCTTCAACGTGGTGGGCGAAGGCGTGCTGCCGCTGAGCACCGTGGTGCGTGTAGCGGGTAGAATCGGCATGCCCGTGCCGAAATCGATCCTCCGTCCCCTCACGAGCGCGGCGTGGGTCGCGCAGATCGCGGAAGCGCCCCCGTCGTTCCTCGACTACCTGCAGTACGTGTGCGTCGCCGACGGCGAGCGGGCGCGAAGCGTGATGGGATTCGTACCGGCCTACACGACCCGTGAAGCGCTCGTCGACTACGCGAGTGCCCAGCACCTGAGGGACGTGCGGCTCCTCTCGGAGAGCGCGCGATGACCGACGCTCCCCCGCCGGGCGACGACGATCCGCCCCCCGCGAAAGCCCGCCGCCGCGCGCGCGGGGCGAAGCGCAAGGGAACCGGCGCCCGCCCGACCAAGCGCCGCCCCGAGGCGCAACCACCGCCGCCATCGACGCGTCCCGTCGCCGACGAGATCGTCGACCTCGAGGCGCGCCTCGAGCGCGTCATCGTCGGTTCGGGCGAGGAGCCGCGGCCATCGACGCTGAGCGAAGACATCGAGACCGTCGCCCGCGAGGTCGTCGAACGACTGAGCTCTCCGCCCATCCCCGCGCGCACCGACGACTCGGCGACCGACGTGGCACGCGACCTGCTGGCGAGCGACTACTACTTTCGCCAGTGGGGGCGGATGGGGATGCGGAGCCGCTCCGAGGAGGTGGACGACTTCGGGCTCGATCCGACCTTCGAGGCGCAGGTGCGGCCCGTCCTGGATCTGCTGTGCCGCCGCTACTTTCGCATCGACGTGCAGGGCATCGAGAACGTCCCGAACACCGGCCGCTGCGTCATCGTGGCCAACCATTCGGGAACGCTCCCGCTCGACGGGCTGATGCTCCGCACGGCGTTCCGGCTCCACCATCCCGCGGCGCGCGACGTGCGCTGGCTCGCGGAGGACTTCGTGTACCACCTGCCGTTCCTCGGCTCGTTCATGAGCCGGATCGGCGCGGTGCGCGCGTGCCAGGAGAATGCGGAGCGCCTGCTCCTCAGGCACGACGCGCTCGTCGGCGTGTTCCCGGAGGGCGTGAAGGGAATCGGCAAGCTGTACCGCGAGCGGTACCGCCTCCAGCGGTTCGGCCGGGGCGGATTCATTCGACTTTGCCTCCGGACTCGGACGCCGCTCGTGCCGTGCGCGATCATCGGCGCCGAAGAGGCGAACCCGATGCTCTTTCGACTCGAGGCCGCCGGAAAGGCCCTGGGGCTGCCGTACCTGCCCGTCACGCCGACGTTTCCGTGGCTGGGACCGGCGGGGCTGTTGCCCGCCCCCACGCGGTGGCGCGTCGTGTTCGGGGACCTGCAGCGCTTCGACGATCACGACGCCGCGCACGCGGACGATCCCGTGCTCGTCGGCCGCCTCGCCGAGCGCGTGCGCACGGAGATCCAGAGCTTGCTCGACGACGGTGTGCGAGCCAGGAAGAGCCTCTGGTTCTGATGCGCGGCGCCGAAGGCGTGCTGGTCGTGGACAAGCCGGCGGGCCCCACGAGCCACGACGTCGTCGCCCAGGCACGAAGGCTGTTCGCGACGCGCGCGGTCGGCCATGCGGGGACGCTCGATCCGGCCGCCACCGGCGTGCTCCTGCTCCTGTTCGGACAGGCGGCCAAGCTGTCCGGCTATCTCACGTCGGCGGCCAAGACCTACCGAGTGGTGGTGGCCCTCGGCAGCACCACGACGACGGACGACGCGCAGGGCGCCACGACGTCCCAGGTCGCGCTCGCTCCCGGCGACATCGACGAGGCTCGCGTCGAGCAAGCTCTGAACGTCGAGCGGGAGCGCCGATGTCAGCGACCCCCGAACGTCAGCGCGGTACGTGTGGGCGGAGAGCGCGCCCACTCCCTCGCGCGGCGCGGAGAAACGCCGCCGCTGGCCGCACGTCCCATCGCGGTCGAACGGCTCGAACTCGTCTCGCTGAGTCACGGGGAGGTCGAACTCGAGGTGACCGCGTCCAAGGGCTACTTCGTGCGCGCCCTCGCTCGCGACCTCGGAGAGACGCTCGGCGTCGGCGCCCACGTCTTGCGCCTCCGACGCTTGCGCAGTGGCCCCTTTTCGCTCGACGAGGCGTCGCCGTGGCCGCCGCCGTCGACGCCCGAACTCATCCCCACCTCGCACGCCGCACGTCGGGCGCTTCCGGCGGGCGTGCTGACCGAGCGCGGCGTCGAGCGTGCCCGCCACGGAAAGGCGCTGCTCCCGGAAGACTTTTCCCAGGCCCCAGGATCGCTGACCGCGGCGTGGCTCGACCAGAACGGCGACCTGGTCGCCATCGGGGAAGCCGCCGGTGAGCTGTTCGTCGTGCGCCGCGGTTTCGCGCCCTGACGCGGCTCACCCCACGTCCACGTCCCCGACGTCCAGCCCCCGAGCCAGGAGGCGCGTCCGGAGGCGCTCGGCGAGGTCGGGCTCCGCACCCGCCGCCAGCTCGATGCGCACGTTCACTCGGCCACCCTCGGCCTCGACGTGCAGCGTGGCGCCCGCGTACCGGCCCGCCCCGAGCTCGAGGCGCGCCGTCCCGCGCCGCGCGTTACCTCCGAACGCGATGCGGCGAACCAGCTCGTGCGCGACAGCTTCGACCGCCGCCGCCTGCGCCGCCTCGCTCGGTGGCGCTGCGGGCGCCGGGGCAGCCCCGCCCTCGACGATCGGGCGCGCGAGTCCACGGACCAGCGGATCGAGCGGATCGGGGCGCTCCTCCTTGCCCTCCCGGGCGTCGCCCCGAGGACGTCGCGCCGCCGCTCGTGACGGGAGGTCGCCCGGCACGGCCGGGTCCGGGAGTGCCCGGGTCGGGGCCCCCGACGTGACGTCGCCCTGCGCCACGGGCGGAGCGTCCACGCGCCCCTGGACCGAAGCGGCGAGCCGAGCCGAGAAGGTCCGAAACGCTGGTCCCCGTGGGCCATTCGCCCGGGCCTGGCGACCCGTACCAACCCCTGCGACCGGTCGGGTCGGCGCGCTCACCCTGGACATTGCGACGTTTTTCGGCCGGGCATCGGCCCGAGTTGCGCGAGTTTCGCGCGCCCGGTAACTTCGAAATCACGGGAAGCGCCTCGGGGGCGCGGCTCGTCACTCGCGTTGGATCCATCGTCGCCACCACAGGTCGCTCAGGGGCTCGCGCTCGCCGCCCTTCCCGCCCTGGCCGCGGCCGTGTTCGCGGCGGCTGACGCAGCCGTCAGCGCCATCCCACCGGCCCGCCGTGCCGCGCTCGGGGCGGCTGCCGAGCCGTGGGTCCGGGCGGCGCTCGAGCGCTATGAGCGCGACGGGGCGGCCATCCAGTCCCGCTGGCTCACGTTGCGAGTCCTGGGGATCGCCACCAGCGCGGTCCTCATGGCCACGGCCGTTCCCGACTCCCTCGGGCGGTGGCGGCTCGCAGTCGCCGGGCTCGGGGCCCTGCTCGCCTACGGAATTCCCGCGGAGGTGGGGATCCAGGTGTGCGAGCGCACGCCCGAGGCGGCTGCGCCGTGGTTGCTCCGGCTGCTTCGCCCGCTCGAATGGGCGGTCGCGCCGATCGCCGCGCCGATCACGTCGCTCGGCCGGGCGGTGGCGCGCTCGGTGCCCCAGCCGCCCCGGGTGGCCGTCACGGAAACCGAGATGGAGCACCTGGCCAACGAAGGCGAGAAGGACGGTTCGCTCGAGCACGACCAGTCGGAGATGATCCGAAACGTCCTCGACTTCGGAGATCTCACGGCGGGCTCGGTGATGATTCCGCGAGCTCAGGTCGGCATGTTCGAGCTCAAGACCCCGATCGAGCGAGTCCTCAAGGAAGTGAACCTCCAGGGACACTCGCGCTACCCCGTGTACGACGGCGACGCGGACAACGTGGTGGGGATGCTGCACGTCAAGGATCTCATCAGCCACGCCGCCATCCAGGAGCTGAAGGACCTGGCTCTGGCCGACGTCATTCGCCGCCCCGTCGTCTTCGTTCCTGCCCGCCAGAGCGCGTCGAGCGTGCTGAAGGACATGCGGGCCGGGCGCCGCCAGCACATCGTCATGGTCATCGACGAGTTCGGGGGCGTGAGCGGCATCGTCACCCTGGAGGACTTGGTCGAGGAAATAGTCGGCGACATTCGCGACGAGATCGATCGGGACGAAGCGCCCATCGTGGACCTGGGCGACGGTCGACTGCTGGTGGACGCCTCCGTTTCGCTCACCGACCTCAGCCGGTACCTGGGCACGGACCTCCCCGAGGACGGCGCGTACCAGTCGCTGGGCGGGCTGTTGCTGGCGCTGAACGGCAGCGTCCCCGCGGCCGGGGACCGCCTCGAGCAGAGCGGCCTCGAGTTCGTCGTGCGGGAGGCCGACGCTCGGCACGTGAAGAAGGTCGAGATCCTGCGCACGCCGTCCACCGAGACGGTCCCGCCGGCCAGCTCGCGCGTCAGCGCGGCGTGAGGCGGCTTTCGGGGGGCACGCGGCCCAGCGCCACGCCCTCGGCCGAGGCGCCGACGTCGACGTAGCCGCGCGCGAGCAGGGCGGTGCAGCGCACCGCGAGAGGGACGGCGGGGCGCACCGGTGCGCGAAGCCAGCGCGCCACGACGGAGCGGCGAGCCGGGGGCGACGCGCACGCCAGCCACTGGCCGGGCTCGAGCGCGGACGCTTGGGGAACGCGCTCGGCGACCTGCCGGACGGACGACGGAACGGGCGCGGCCGCCTCCATGCCCGCCAGGTCGACGGTCACCACGCTCACCGAACCGGGTGCCTCCCCCGGGGCGCGGGTCACCCCGGCTGGCCCAGGGTCTTCAGATCCTCCAGGACCTGAGCGCCGAGCTCGATGAGGCCCGTCTTCTCGTCGTCCGGCGTGGTCCCCTTCACGCCCTGCAGCACCTCCTGCATGCTCCGCAGCTCGCGAGACAGCGAGACCAGCACGTCGGAGGGGCACACGGTCGCCTCGGTGCCCGGGTCGATCGGAATGAGCTTGTTGTCGCGCGTGGCGTCGCCGCCCGTGTAGCGCGGGAGCGTGTGCTCGCGGCCCCCGTCCTTGACCTTGAACTCCTTGGGCCAGTCGTACTTGACGTCCTTGCCGTCCTTGTCCTTCGTGGTCTTGTCGGACTTGGCCAGGAACGGCTCCGGAATCGGCTGCATCACGCCCCAGGGCCCGTGGGGACCACTGACTGCGAACACGCCCCAGCGAACCTTGGGTTCGGTCTTCTGCGCCAGGAACTCTTCGATCCCCTTCTTGCTCAGGCTGAGGACGGTGTTGAGCTTGTCCTTCTGATCGTTCGCGGCCTGGACGGCAGTGGCGTACTGCAACAGCAGGCCCGCGGTCTTCGCGTTGAAGCGTCCCATGCCCTTGCCGACGAGGTTCGAACCCTCGAACGGAATGCGGAGGCCACCGAGCTGCGTGACCTCCTCCATGGGGTACTTGCTGTCACCGAGCTTCGAGCCAGCGGCCTTGATGACCTCCACCAGCTTCTCGGCCTCGGCGTTCGCGTCGTTCACTTCCTTGGCGAGGGCCTTCGCGCCGTCGAGGGCGGCTTCGGCGCCCCGGTTTCGCTCGAGGCTTCCGCCGAGCGCATAGCCGAGCAACGTGCCGACCGCCGCGGTGAACGCGGCGAGCAGGGCGACGCGGCTCCGGCCCTTCTTCTGGGCCTGAACCACCTCCTCGCTCATCTCGACCTTGATCGCCGCGGGCTCGACCACCTTCGGCGCTGCACTCGCGTCGATGGCGGCGTACGGATCCGAGGCGTCGATCTTCGGCGCGGCAGGCCCGGCGCTCGGCCCGGAGCCGAAGGGCGGTGCCGGGATCCCGATGGGCTTCGGGATCCCCATGGGCGGAGGAACGCCGCCCGGCGACGCACCCGGCGCCGAGACGGTCTTCTTCCCTAGCCGGGCTTTGAGATCGATCTTGGGCTTCTTCTCGTCAGACATGGAACTCCTCGAAGCCGGCCGACCCTTGCATGTGCAGGCACCAAACTTTGCGCTGAAGTCCGCAGGAAGCGGGCGGCCACACTACTTTTCTCCCCTTCGCACGGCAAGATTGATCGTAGAGCGGCCAGGCCGACGCCAAATGGCTTCGACGCGGGCGCGAAGAGCGTCTTTGGCCTCGGGGATTTTCCGGGAAACTGGCCGGCCGGGCTGCCGCGGCGCGCGAGGTCCTCAGGCCGCGTCGAGCCAGCCGTGGAGCGCGGCGCGGTCGGCGGCGTCCATGCCGACGAACTCGATGGCTTCGGTCGATCCCGCCTGCCAGACCCGGCGCGCCCAGACCCAAATGGAGGCGTCCGTACCCGGCAAGCACAGCTCCAGCACGAAGTGGGCGCGGGATCCCTCTGGCTCGCCGGTGCGACGCGCCCGGAGCCCCGTCCGCGACAGGTCCGCGGCGCAACAGAGGTAGGGATGGCCCCCGACGTGCTTGTTGAACAGGACGTCCACGGGCTGACGAGGTGCGATGCGCCGGTCGTTCATCGCGAAAGGGTATCGGGCCCGGCGGCGAGCGGCGAAGTTTTCGAGACCGCGCGCGCCGTCGTCCCGCACCCCTCCCGAGCCGGTAGGAACTTCGGGTGCGCGGTACTAGGCTCGGCGCGTGGCGAAGCGCGTGGTCGTGATCGACAACTACGACTCGTTCACCTACAACCTCGTTCAGTACGTCGAGGCGCTCGGCGCTACGTGCGACGTGCGTTTGAACGACCGCACGACCACGGACGACGTAGCGGGCGCCGGCCCCGACGGGATCCTCCTGTCACCGGGGCCGGGCACGCCGGACGACGCTGGGGTCACCCTCGACGTCGTCACCGCGCTGGCCGGCCGGATCCCCATCCTGGGCGTGTGCCTCGGACACCAGGCGATAGGCCAGGCCTTCGGGGGGAAGGTCGTGCGCGCGTCCGTGCTGATGCACGGCAAGACCTCCCCCATCGTCCACGACGGGCGCACGGTGTTCTCCGGGCTTCCCTCACCGTTCGAAGCGACGCGGTATCACTCCCTCATCGTCGAGGACGCGTCGCTCCCGGCGTGCCTGGAGGTGAGCGCGCGCACCCCTGCGGGAGAGATCATGGCGTTGCGCCACCGCGATCACCCCATCGAGGCCGTCCAGTTCCACCCGGAGTCGATCCTGTCGAGCCACGGGATGGGGCTGCTCCAGAACTGGGTGGGGAGCCTGTGAAGGCGTTCCGAGACGCCTTCGACACGATGACGGGCCCCGAGGGCGTGACTCCCGCGCTCGTCGAGGAGGTGCTCGGGTCGATCCTCGCCGGTGAGTGGACGCCGGTCCAGGTCGCGGGATTCGCCGTCGGGCTCCGGGTGCTCGGCGAGACCCCCGAGGTGTTCGCAGCGGCCGCGAAGGCGCTTCGCACGGCGATGATTCCCGTCGCGCACGATGCCACGACGGTGCTCGACACTTGCGGCACGGGAGGCGACGGGCGTGGCACGCTCAACGTGTCGACCGGGGCGGCGATCCTGGCCGCCGCCGCGGGCGTCGTGGTGGCCAAGCACGGCAACCGCGCCGTCTCCAGCCGCTCGGGGAGCGCCGACGTCCTGGAGGCCCTGGGGATCCCCATCGACCTCCCGCCGTCGGCCGGGGAGGTGCTCCTGCGGGAGATCGGGATCGCGTTCCTGATGGCGCCGGTGCACCACCCCGCGATGCGACACGCCGCGGTCGCCCGGAAGGAGCTCGGGATCCGGACGATCTTCAACGGCCTGGGGCCGCTCGCGAACCCGGCCGGCGCTACGCACCAGCTGCTCGGGACCTACGACGACGGCCTGCGACGAGCGCTGGCGGAAACGCTCCGCGAACTCGGCTCAGTTCGGGCGTGGGTCGTCCGGAGCGAGGACGGCCTCGACGAGGTCAGCCCGTTCGCACCCACGCGGGTCACGGAGCTGTCCGGCGGCTCGCTCGAGGAGCGGGTGGTGTCGCCCGAGACGTTCGGGCTGCAGAGGTGCGGGGAGGGCGCGCTCGACGGGGGTGAAGCGAGCCACAACGCCGCCATCCTGGAGCGGGTGCTCCGGGGCGAACGTCACCCCTCGCGCGACGCGTTCGTACTGAACGCAGCGGCCGCACTGGTCGTCGCCGAGGGCGTGGCGCCGATCGCCGCGCGGGACCGGATCGTGGCCGTCCTGGACGACGGGTCCGCCGCGCGGAAGCTCGAGGCGTGGCGGACCGCCGCGGCGCGCGTTCGCGACGGCGCGTCGTGAAGGGCCCGGGCCTCCTCGACGAGATCCTGGCCGCGAAGCGCCGAGAGGTCCGCGAGCTTTCGAGCAAGCCACTGCCTGCCGCCCCGCCCGCGCGACCGTTCGCGCTCGCGCGCGGGCCCGATGAGCCGCTCCGGCTCATCGCCGAGATCAAGCGACGCTCGCCGAGCGCGGGCGAGCTGTCGCGAGCGCTCGACGTCGGGCAGCGCGCGCGCGCCTACGAGGCCGCAGGGGCGAACGCCGTCAGCGTGCTCTGCGACGCGGGCCGCTTCGGCGGTGCCTACGAGCACTTGACCGAGGCACGCGCGGCGTGCGCCCTACCGCTCTTGTGCAAAGAGTTCGTCATCGACGAGGTGCAGCTCGACGCGGCGCGGGCCCATGGGGCCGACGCGGTCCTGATCATCGTGCGCTGCCTGAGCGAGCGGCGTCTGGCCGAGCTGGTGTCGGCCTCGAGGGATCGCGGACTCGAGCCCCTCGTCGAGGTCACCGACGAGCGCGAGAGCGCCGCAGCCCTCGCCGCCGGCGCGAGGATCGTCGGGGTGAACGCACGCGATCTCGACACGCTCGCGATGGACACGGGCCGCGCGGCGCGCGTGCTCGGGGCGCTCCCCGGATCGATCACGGCCGTGCACCTGTCGGGCCTCGGCGACGCGGACGCCATCGGGCGCGTACGCGACACCCGCGCGGACGCAGCGCTCGTCGGCGAGGCGCTCATGCGGCAGGACGACCCCCTGCCGCTGCTCTCGGCCATGGTCGCCGCTGCCCGGCCGCGGTGACGCGCGGAGCGCGAAAACTCGCACGGCCATCGCCCGGAGCGTAGCCTCGCCGGGTGCACCTCGACGCCGCCGTCGACGCCTACCTGGCCCATCTCCGGGTCGAGCGCGCTTTGGCGCGCCACACGCTGGACGGCTACGGCAGGGACCTCTCGTCGCTGGCGGAGCTCGCCGCGGCGCAGGGGTGTCCCACGCCCGCGGACGTGGGCTTCGACGTGATCGCCCGGTGGCAGCGGTCGCTCGCCGACAGGGGCCTGGCGGCCAGGAGCGTCGCTCGCCACCTGTCCTCGGCGCGCGGCTTCTTCAAGTTCTGCGTGCGCGAGGGGCTCGTCTCCGCGGATCCCACCTCGCTCGCGGTGCGCCCGACTACCGGCAGGCGCCTGCCGCGCCCCATCGACGCCGACGACGTGCTGCGGCTCCTCGCCGCGCCGGACGCCTCGACGGCGTCGGGAAAGCGCGACCGCGCGATGCTCGGCCTCGCATACGCGGCGGGGTTGCGCGCGAGCGAGATCGTCGCGCTGGACCTCGGCGACCTCGATCTGCGACGCGGCGTCGTCGCCGCGTTCGGCAAGGGGCAGAAGAGGCGCCTGGTTCCCGTCGGCGAGGTGGCCCTCGATCACCTCGAAGCGTACCTCGCGGTTCGCTCGGGAGCGCGGACGGCGCGCGACGGAAACGCCGTGTTCCTGTCGCGACTCGGGCGCCGCCTGTCGCGCGTGTCGTTCTGGAAGATCGTGAAGCGCCACGCCGGGACGGCCGGGCTCTCGGGCCGCGTCCACCCGCATCGGCTGCGCCACAGCTTCGCGACGCACCTGCTGGAGGGGGGCGCGGACCTGAGGAGCGTCCAGACGATGCTCGGCCACTCCGCGGTGACCACCACGGAGGTGTACACCCAGGTCACGCGCGATCGCCTCCGCGCCGTCCACGGCAAGACGCACCCCCGGGGCTGACCCGGGTGCCTTGCGCCAGGGCGTCGGACCCCGACGCCTGTGATAGAGGTTCGCGCGTGTACTTCACCGTCACCGAGCCCACGGCCGCCGAGACGCCGGTCGTCGTCGAGATCCCGCACGCGGGTCTGGCGGCGGACCCCCCGGCCCTGGCAACGCTGATCGCACCCGCGCGGTCGTTGGGCAGGGACGCCGACTTGATGGTCGACGAGCTGTATGCCGACGCGCCCGCTTGCGGCGCGACGCTCCTCGTGGCCCACGTCAGCCGCTACGTCTGCGACCTGAACCGCGGCGAGGAGGACATCGACCCCGAGGCGGCGGAGGGCGGGGCGTGCCCGAACACGCCCCACGGTCTCATCTGGCGGACGACGACCGAGGATCAGCCCGCCCTTCTGCGCCCGATCGCGGCGGTGGAGCTCGAGCGCCGCCTCGAGCACATCTATCGCCCCTACCACGCCTGTCTCTCCCAGCTTCTGGAGGCCAAGCGCCGGCGCTTCGGGTTCGCGATCCTGCTGTGCGGCCACTCGATGCCGAGCCGCGGTCGGACGGGGCACAGCGACTCCGGCTCCGAGCGGGCCGACGTGGTGCCCGGCAGCCGCGGGCGATCCAGCGCGGCCAGACCGGTGATCGAGGCTCCGGCCGATCTCGCGCGAGCCCGAGGCTGGACCGTCGCACACGACACCCCCTACCGGGGCGGCTACTCGACGGCGTGGTACGGGCGCCCGAGCCAGGGGATTCACGCGGTCCAGGTCGAGCTGGCCCGGCGGCTCTACATGGACGAGGACACGCTCACGAAGAAAGCCCGTGATTTCAGCCAGGTTCGCGAGTACTGCTCGGCCCTGGTGGCGGCGCTCGGCTCCTTGGCGCTAGGCTAGCCGCTGACGCGACCCGATGGCGCAGCAGTCCACCGCATCCGCGCAGCGGGGGCCAACGTCCGGCGTCCACCAGGCCGCCAAGCCAACGCCCAAGCCCCTGCTCGCTTCAGAGGCCCTCCGCGAGGAGCTGGCGCCGGCGGAGCCCGCCCGCTCCTCCGCTCGCTGGTGGCTGCTCGGGACGAGCGCCGTCCTGGCGCTCGTGGGACTCGCGATGCGCTTCGGCGCGGGCCTGCCCGAGGTTCGCGCGGACGGCGCGACCATCGCGTTTTCCGCAGCCGGGGCTACCGCCGCCGTCGCGGTGCTGCCCTTCCCCTACGCGCTGCGCGCCGGGATGGCGCTGATCCTCGGCACGGCTCTGATGGCGCTCGGGCTCCGCGCGGCGGGTCCCCTCGCGGGCCTGGGAGCCGACGGCGGCGAGCTCCGGGACCTGGCGAGGCTGATGGTGCTCGCGACGTTGCCCCCGGCGCTGCTGTTCCGCAGCAGCTACCGGGCCTACCCGACGGCAAGGTGGATCCTCGCGGTGGCGCTCGTCGTGTGCGCGCCGTTCGTCGTCATCTCGGTTGCCCTCGCGCTCGATCCCTCGGCGGCCATGGCGCTGCGGGCCGCGTCGGTGTTCAGCGTCATCGCCATCACCTGCAGCCTCACCGGCTTCATGGGAGCGGGCACCACCGCCGGAACCGGTGTGTGGGCCGCGCTGGTCTCGGTGGCCCTGCCCCTCGAGATCGCCCTCAAGCAGCTCACGCCGGTCGCCGATGGCTCCGGATGGCTCACCTACCCGGTGACGGCGCTGGGGGTCTCGTGCGCGGGCGTCCTGACGGCGCTCGGTGTGTACCAGCTCCTCGCGGCGGCGCTGTGCAGGGACGCGGCGCGAAGGGTCCAGACCGTGCGGGCGGGGGCCTCGGACGGCAGCAGCACAGCTTGAAGGGCCCCGTGCCCTGAGCTAGGGTCCGCGCCCCCATGGCTCGGAGTCAGATCACCGGCAAGCACCGGATGCGCGCCCGCAACGTGTCCCACTCGAACGCCAAGACCGGGCGGTGGCAGCACGTCAACGTCCAGCGGCGGCGCCTCTGGGTGCCCGAGCTGGGGCGGTTCGTGACGCTCAAGCTCACGACCCGGGATCTGCGGACCGTCGACAAGATCGGCCTGCTCGCGTTCGCGAAGAAGACCGCCGCGCGCGTCGGCTGAGCGCCAGGGCCACGCGGGGGTCAGCCCACGAGGGTGACCTCGCGCGTCCGGACGTCGAACTCCACCGACAGCGTGGGAGCGTCGAAGTCGCTCGCGCCCACGGCGGCGAGGGCCGGCCACGCCAGAACCCTCAGGGACGATGCGGTCTTCTCGATCGCGACGGGGGCCGGCGCAGGGCGAGCTTCCCCGGGGGCGATCCGCGTGACGCCGCGCTGGACGGGCTCTGCGCCCAGGTGAGCATCGACGTCTAGGTCCTCGACGGGGAACCCGTCGAGATCGCGCCGGTAGCAGACCGCCGCCGCGACGCCGCGAGCGTCGATGGCGACGACCGCGTAGCCGACGCCGCTCGCGGACGCCCCGGCTCCGCCGGCCGCCCAGGGCGCCTCGTACACCTTCCGGCGGCCCACCTTGCGCTCGGTCGCGGCGGCGTCGATGTCGCCGAGAGCGACGAAGTCCGCGGGCGTCACCAGGCCTCCCTCGCTGGGCCCGGCGCCCCGCAAGAAGGCGCGCACGAACGCCGGCTCGGTGAGCGCCCCCGCCCCCACTCCGCGAATCCGGCGCAGCAGCGCCACGCGTCCGTCCGCGCCGGCGCGTTCGGCGGCACGGAGCCCCGGCTTGAGGATCCTCGCCAGCCCTTCACCGCCGTCGTACGCGTGCGCGACCAGCAGCGCGGCGACGCCCGCCGCGATTCCGACCCGTGCCGCGTCCGGGACGACCTCGCCGGCCTTGAAACCCCGTGGGCGCTTGGTGCCTCGCCCGGGCTGGCGGAGACGACCGTCGAAGCAGCGCATGCCGACGCCCGCGCCTCCCAGCAGCACGGTGACGGGCGAGAGCAGCACCCCCGAGTGCGCCCCCGCAGCCGTGAAGAAGCCCGTGAGCGCCGCGGCAATCGCGGTGCCGCCATCCGCCAGGTGCTCGTCTGCGGCCTCCTGGGCGATGGGGTCGTTGGAGCGAACGCCGGCCCGACGCATCACGCCGCCTGTTCTTCCAGCGCGCGGCGCAAGAGCCTGGAGAACCCGAGCGCGCCCTTCGGCTCCACCACGACGTACGCCTCGTCGCGGTCCCGCAGCCGCTCGGCGACGCGATCGGCCGTCGCCGCGCCCGCACGTCCGGCGGTGCCGAGCCGAGAGATGCGCCCATAGACGATCGATCCGGACGGGGCTCGACGCGCCAGATCCACGGCCCTCACGACGCCGAGGCGACCCGCGACCTCCTCCGCGTGCGCGTCCTCCCAGAGCCCACCGGGCTCCCAGGCCGTGCGGGGCGCGAGGCCCGCGAGCTCTGCGACGAGCCGCTGGAGCCCGCGCTCGCTGCGGGCGCTCGGCCGAACCGCCGCGCCCGTGCGAATCACGATCCACGCCGCCTTCACCGCGCGCGCGACCGCGGCGACGCGAGCGTGCGCCCCTCGTGCCGCGTCCCCCTGTTCGAGTGAGGCCAGCTCCGGCGGGAGGGCGACCGCGAAGCGAAACCCGGCGGGCGCCGAAGACGCCCACGCTGCGAGGCGCGAGGTGCGAGGAAGTGCTCCCTCTTGTGCGCGCAGCTCGAGCAGGTCGAAACGCTCCGCGTAGCGATCGAAGCTCCCGATGGCCTTCGCTCCTCCGATCCAGACGGTCATTCGCAAGCGCCGCGCGCGACGGCGGACCGCCCGATGGCACCGGCGCGCCCGGGCGGCAAGGGGTTTCGTCGCCGGCGGCCCGAGGTCACGAGTCCTGGAAGTGGAACCACTGCGTCGGATGGGCACGCAGGAACCGTTCCATCTGCGCCGCGGCCTCCGACGCCGCGGCGCGGATCTCGTCATCGGTCGGTCGCCGCGGCAGGTCTATCGCAGGGCAGACGGACAGCTCGTAGTCGAAGTAGCCGACGCGGCGGACGAACACGGGAAGCAGCGGCGCACGTGCGGCCGCGGCGAGCGCGAAGGGCCCCATGGGCACGCGCCAGATCTCCGAGTCACCGCGCACGTGGACGGCCTTCAGCCGCTCGGGCGCCCTGTCGATCTGGAGCGCCACCACGCCGCCGCGGCGCAGGCCTCCGAGCAGCGCGAGGGCATCGAGCGGACCGCCGCCGACGTGGACCACCTCCACCCCCGCCGACGCTCGGAACTGATCGTGGACGCGCCCGCCGTCATGGTCCGGCTCGCGAGCCATCGCGACGGTGACGGAGACGTCGAAGTCTCGACGAAGCAGCGAGGCCGCAGCGTCCCACGCGCCAGTATGCGCTGTGACGAGCACGACTCCACGTCCCCGGTCGATGGCCGCTCGCAGGTGCTCGGCACCTTTCACGACGCGCCGCGCACCGCTGGCGCGCGCGGAGCCACTCGCCAGGGATTCGGTGAGGCAGTGAGCGAACGCCGCGAACGTGCGCATCGCGTCGACCTCCTCGGCGAAGCGCGATCGTGGACCGACGAGCCGGCGAAGGTTCCGTCGGACACGACGCCTCGCCTCCGGCAGCGCGACCGCGAAGGCGACGCCGAACAGGGACGGGCTCCCTCGGACCCAGAACTCCGGCGCGTGGTTGGCTCCCCAGTGCGCGAGGCGCCTCCAGACGGGGCTCGTCATCCGCACGGTGCGTCTCCGGCCGTCAAGGACGCGCCAAGCTACTTCAGGTCGGAGAGCTTCTTCTGGACCGCCACCCGATCCACGTTCGGCTTCGTGAGCGCCCTCTGGTACGCGTCGCGAGCTTCTCTCTTCTCGCCGGCCTTCACGAGCACGTCGCCGAGCGCCACCCAGGCGGCGGCCGCCTCCGGAAACTCCGCGACGGCGCGATCCGCGAACGCGCGCGCCGTCGTCGGGCGCGCCCCCGCGAGACTCGCCGCCACCGCGCGAACGAGCGGCGTCGTGTCGCCGCGAGCCAGACCGTGCGCCGACTCGTAGGCGTCGATCGCCAGGTCGATGTCGCCCTTCGCCGCCAGCGCATCCGCCTCCGCGAGCTTCGCGCCGGCGTTGTTGCCGACGATCTTCTGCGCCGCGAGCGCCTCCTTGAGCGCGAGATCGGCCTTGCCGTTGGCGAGGTGCACCTGGGCGAGCGTCACGCGCCACTCGACCTGCTTGCCGTCGATGGCGATCGCACGCGCCAGCGCGCTCTCGGCCTCGGCCGCCTTCCCGAGGGCGAGCAGCGTCTGGCCGAGCAGGGCGTGGGCCACGCCGTCGGACGGGCGAATCGCCAGGGACTCGTTCAAGAGGTCCACGGCGCGGCTCGTCTTGCCGAGGATGCGAGCCAGCGCCACGAGAACGACCGGCTCCTTCGGCGCGGCGCCCCTCGCCTTCTCGTACGAGGCCTCTGCGTCGCTCCCTCGGCCGCTGCCCTCGAGGAGCAGCCCGAGGTGATAGTGCGCCTCCCACCGACCAGGGATCGAACTCGCGGCCCGACGCAGCTCGCGCTCGGCCTCCTCGGGGCTTCCGTTCTGCCGGAGCGCGCGACCATGCGCGACTGCGGCGTCGTAGTCATTCGGGTCGCGATCGACCGCGAGCTTGGCCGCGGGCACGGCAACCGAAGCGCGGCGCCAAAGCAGCAGCGCCTCGGCCTGACAGGCGTGCCCCTTCACGTACGCGATCTTCGTCAGCTCCTGGCATTCGCGCTGGGCGCCCTTCTGCTCTCCGCCCTCGATGAGCGCGCGCGCTCTGGCGTAGCGGAGCGTCGCGACATCGCCGCCCTTGGCGCGAAGGATCGCCCGATGGAGCATCGCCGCGGCTTGCTTCTGCAAGCCCGCTCGACGGAGTTCCTCGCCGAGTTCGAGGGCGGCGCCGCTCTCCTTCGGTGTCTTTCGTGCGCGCTTCTCGAGCTCGGAGATTGCGTCGGCGCCGGCCGGAGCGGCTGAGGCGAGCGACGCGACGATGAGAGCAAGGCTGGACAGTCGGCTCACGTGGGCAACCCCTCACGAATCTCGGAGTTTCGCGCCGCCCGAATGCCACAACCCGCCGGCAGGCGCCACTCGCCGCACGGCATGGATGGCATCCTGCGGGTTTTCGGATAGATTCGCGACACCACGGGCCCGGGTGAGACGTCCTCCGCGCCCGGGCCATTCAACTGCTTCCACGACAATCCGGCCGAATTCGCCCGATTGCCCACACGACCGCGAGAGGTACCGCCCATGCGGAGACTCCATACCGCTTCGATCCTGCCAGCCGCCGCCCTGGCGCTCGCCTGTTCATCCGACAAGGGGCCCGGCGGCGGCGGCGGAACGGACCTGCGCGTCTTCGACGACAAGACCGTCGCCTACGAAGCGGACGACGTCGTCTGCGAAGGACGAACCGCTCGTCCAACGAACGACGCGTTCTGTCCGTCGGACTGCAGCGGGCTCGCGCCGGACTGCAACCGCGCGAGCAATCGCCCGATCGACTCGTGCTGCGTGCTGGTCGGTGAGCCCGGCAAGGGCGACCCGCCGACCCTCGAACGCACGACGACCACGAAGGAGTACTCCGGAACTGGACCGCCGAACCTCTCGTGCCTCGATCCCTCCGGCTACCCGCCGAAGCCCGGTACGCCGAAGATCGTCACCATGAAGGGCGTGGTCGATTCCTTCGCCAACGGCTGCGACCTCGTGGGGGTGAAGGTGGAGGTCTTCAGGGTGAAGCGAACCGGCGATACCGCGACGGACGGCGAACTCGGCGAGCTGGTGGGGAGCCCCGTGGTCACCGACTCGACCTTCGAGGTGGTGCTGGAGAGCGTGTCCAAGTGCACCGACGACCGGAAGAACCGCGCGTACGAGTACCCCGGCGTCCCCACAGACACCGAGCTCGTCATCAAGACGTCGGGGGCCACGGCGCAGGACTCGTGGCGCGACCTGTTCACCTACAACGTCTACATCGCCCCGGACGATCCCGATCTCGAGGGTGACGTCTATCACCGCGACGTCTCGGCGCTGGCCGAGGACGACTTCGCCACGATTCCGACGGTCGCCATCGGCAGGACCATCGCCGGCGGCAACGGCGCCATCGGGGGCGAGGTCCACGACTGCGACAACATCCGGCTGCAGAACGCGCGCGTGGACATCTCGAAGCCGCGAGTGTCGCTCGTCTACTTCAACTCGAGCGAAGACAACCCGCTGCCGGACCTCAACCGCGACTCCTTCGGCACGGGGACGACGTCGCTGTACTCCGCGCTCGACGTGAAGCCCGGCTTCGCCAGGGTCACGGCAACCGGCCTCGTGCCCGACGGCGAAGGATTCAAGCTGGTGAGCGTCGGCTACGCGGACGTCCGCGTGTACCCCGACAGCGTGACGAGCGTGAGCCTGCGCGGGCTCAGACCCTATCAGGTGCCCTGACGGGTCTCGCGGCGGTCCTCACCGCGCAGGCGGTCGAGGACGATGGCGGCCGCGGCCCGCACGCTCAGGTGGTTGTAGCCGCCTGGCCCGGCCCCTTCGATGGGCGGCAACCGGAGCGCCGCGGGCTGCGTCACGTCCGCGGCGAGACCCCATCCCGTCCCGAAGACCACGAGGACCGGCGGCCCGGCCGCCGCGAGGGCCGCGCGAGCGCTGGTCCAGGTGGCGTCGGCCCCAGCGGCGCGCGCGCTCGTCGTCCAGACGTCGACGGGCCCGGGACCGAGCTCCGCCACCGCGTCCTCGAGTCGCGGCACCACACGGACGAGCTCCATGGCCGGCTTGCGATCGGGGATGCGGGCGGAGCCGGACCCCTCGACCCAGTGAGCACGCACACGCTCCGCGAGTTCGCGCTGGGCGTGCACGGGGTGCGTGACGAAGACGGCCTCGGCGCCGAAGGTGAGCGCCGACCGCGCCAGATCGTGCAGATCGATGGTGGTGATCGTCGTCGTGGCGACGGCCCCAGCGCGATCGAGCACGGGGTGGTGAACCAGTGCGAGGGCGAAGCGCCTCATTCGTCGGACTCCCGGCGCCGCGCGAGCAGATCCGGGCGGCGCTCGCTCGTTCGCTGCAGGGACGCTTCACGGCGCCACCTGGCGATCTTCCCGTGATCCCCCTCCCTGAGGACGTCGGGAACGTCCTTCCCGCGGAACGACGCCGGCCGCGTGTACTGAGGGTACTCGAGGAGTCCGCCGCAGCTCTGGCTGAACGACTCCTCCCCGGCGGACGCCTCGTTGCCGAGTACGCCCGGGAGCAGCCGGACCACGCTCTCCACGACGGCCATGGCGGCCACCTCTCCGCCGGTCATCACGAAGTCGCCCAGGCTCAGCTCCTCGTCGACGAACGACCGAACGCGCTCGTCGAACCCCTCGTACCGGCCCGCCACGAGCGTCACGTCCGGAACGCGAGCGAGCGCGGCTGCGCGCTCCTGTCGAAACGGCTCGCCTTGCGGAGTGAGCAGCACGCGGAGAGATCGCCCGACCTCCGCGGCCTCCATGGCGGCCACGACGCAGTCGACGCGCATCAGCATTCCCGAGCCGCCTCCGTAGGGCGTGTCGTCGACGCTCCGGTGAACTCCGAGGCCGTGACGCCGCAGATCCTCCAGGTGGAGCGTGAGGACGCCCCGCTCGACCGCGCGCCCCACGAAGCTGGTCTTCGCGAACGTGTCGAAGAGATCGGGAAAGAGGGTGACGACGGCGATCCGCATGCGTTTCGGCTTTCCGGGGCGACGCCAGCCGTCACCGACGCCTGTCCTACACCAGGCCTTCCACGCTGCTGAGCTCGATGCGTCCTGCCTCGGCATCCACGGCCCGGATCCACGGTTCGCACAGCGGCTGCTCACGCCGCGCGCCGTCGGGGCCCTCCACGACCACCGAGTCCACGGAGGGATGGCAGCGGATCTCGACCACGGTTCCAACGTGGCCAGCCGGGCCATCGACCCGCGCGCCCACCAGATCGGCCAGGTAGAACTCGCCGTCGCCGAGGGGCGGGAGCCGAGATCGATCGACCGAAACGGTGAACCCCGCGAGCTGCCGGGCCAGGTCTCGATCGACGACGCCCTCGAGCGCCAGGAGCAGCCCACGGCCGGAACGTCGCGCGCGAGCGACGGAACGGACCACCCGCGTGCCGTCGGGCGCGGTGAGGTACACGCGGTCGGCGTGGAGGAGCGCGTCGCTGTGCACGTGGTGCAGCGCCACCCTCACCTCCCCCGCGAGCCCGTGGGCTCGGCCGACGCGACCGAGTTCGACGAGCCTCAATCGACGATGTCGAGGTGCGCGCGGCGTCCGATCTTCGTCGACGCGGCAGCGAGGATGGCGCGCATGGACTGCGCCGTCCGCCCGTCCTTGCCGATCACCTTCCCGATGTCGTGCTGCGCCACGCGCAGCTCGATGATCGAATTGTGGTCGCCCTCGACTTCGCAGACCTCCACGCTCTCGGGTTCGTCGACGAGCGCGCGGGCCATGGTGGCGATCAGATCGGTGAGCGGCATGGTGGGTCCGGGGCTGGAGTGCGTTCAGGCTGCGGGTGCCGGGTTCTTCTTGAGGATGCGGTCCAGCGTGTGGCTGGGGCGGGCCCCCTTGGCCGTCCAGAACGCCAGTCGTCCGCGGTCGAGCTCGAGCTTGGCCGGCGCCGGGTCGAACGTGCCCAGCTGTTCGATGAAGCTCCCGTCCCGGGCGTTGCGGTGGTCGGTGACGACGATGCGGTAGAACGCGCACTTCTTGGCGCCGTGACGGCTGAGACGGATGTGAACGGCCATGTCGATCCTGAAAAGGTCCTCGGGGGGCGCGAAACTAGCAGAGAGCCGCCCCGCTGCCACCCCGGGGGGCGGGGCCGAGCGGGTCCGGCGGGGGCCACGCTAGGTGAGGTCTCCCGGTGAGGTCAAGCCGCGTGATATCGTTCACGTTCTCGGATGCCCGGACCGAACGATGCCATCGAGCGGGTTCTGCGTGACGTGATCGCGCCGCTCATCCACGCCGATGGCGGCGAGGTCCACCTCGTCTCTGCGACCGGGGACAGCGTCGCGATTCATCTGTCCGGTCGCCTCGCCGGTTGCCCCGGCAACACGCTCGCGCAGCGACGAGTGATCGAGCCCGCGCTGAAGGCCGCGTTACCGGGCGTGCGATTGACGCTCACGTCGGGCGCGCTCGTACCGGCCGGCGCACGGCCGGTGCGGTAGGGCAGCGCTACTTCTTCTTCTTGTCCTTGTCCTTGCCCTTCTCGGGCTCGGCCTTCTTCTTCTCGGTGGCGTTCTCGACGTCGCGATCGATCGCGTTGGGGTCGTCGGCGGCCGCGGTCCGATACTTGTCGAGGTTCTCCTCCACGCTCCGATCGACGTAGACGACGGCGACGGTGCCGTCGCCGCGATCGAGCACGCGAATGATCATCGACGAGTCCTGCCAGTCTGCCGTCGTGAAGCCGAGCGCAGGATCGGAACCGGCCTCCCGGAGCCGCGGCGCAATCTTGAGCTTCTTCGTGAGCTTCTCGACGGCAGTCGTGAACGACTCGCCGAGCGGCCCCTTCGCGTCGAGCTGGTACTCGTCGTACACCTTCCAGAGCTTGTCGTCGAAGAAGAAGAAGTGGCGCTTCGTGCCGTTGCGAAGCACGAGGTGCGTCATGCTCTCCTTGTTCCTGTAGGAGTACTCACCCTTCAGCGCGGTGTAGTCGATGCCCGTCGGCGTGGAACCGAACGCGATGACGTTGCGCTTCAGCAGCTCCTTCTTGTCGGCGAGCTCGGCGTCGAGGGCCTGCATTCGAGGTCCAGGCTGGACGCGCTTGTAGAGCGGCAGGTACTCCTCATCGAAGATCTTCGCGTACAGCGCGGAAATTTCCTTGACGCCAGCCTGGAAGGCGAGCCCCTTCGGAGCCAATCGAACGGCCTTCTCGAGTACCGCGGGGCCTTCCGGCGCTTTTTCCTTTCCCTTCCCCTTCTTCCCCTTGTCGTCCTTCTTCGGCTTTTCGTCCTTGTCGAAGCGGGCGAGCACGGTGGTCGGGCCCGCGGACACGAGCGTCGGTGCTAGGAAGGTGACCGAAGCCGCGAGCGCGGCAGTGAAGGTGAGCGCGGTACGGAGTCTCATGGCTATCCTCCCGAAATCCTTGAACAGCCCGTCTTCTAGCACCGGGCGGGCGCCCGCCTCAAGGCGGCAAACGCCCGGTTTAGACGGTGGTGGTCCGGATTCGATGGACCTCGCGCGCCGGTGGGGCGGGCGCCGCAGGTTCGGCTCGGCGGTGCTCGCGCTCGTGGTGACGGGATGCGGCAGTCGGCCTCCGACCGAGACGGCCCGGTTCCCTACGTACGACCCCGAGGAGGCGGCGCTCTTCGACGACAGTGCGGCGCCGGAGATCTTCGGGTTCCGCCTCGGCGGTCCGGCGCCGGGGACCGATCCCGTCCTCGAAGAGCAGGTGAGACGCGCCGACTCCGTGGCACGCGTGCGCGTGGCCACCGTGAGTCGCGAGGGCGCCACCGGGTACAGCATCACGGTAGAGCCGGCAGGCGGGTCCCTCGCCGGGCGGCCCATGGACTCGAGTGTGACCCTCGAGGTCAGGCAGAACACCCCGTCCTTTCCCTTCGTCCGCGCGCGCGGGGAGTCCCTGCTCGGGAAGGTGGTGATCCTCCTGCTGCGACGCTACAACGAGCAAGGTACCGTCACCGTGCACTGGCGAATGGAACCCGACGAACACGCCGTGAAGGTCGCAGTTCAGGCGGCCGTAGAGAAGCGGGGTCTCGAGTAGGTCGAATGCACTTCCGAAGCGGAACCGTCGAGATCAAGACGCCTCGGGAAATCGAGGCCATGCGTCGCGTCGGCCGACTCGCCGCCGAGACGCTGCAAGCCGTCGCCGCGATCCTTCGGCCGGGGATCACGACCAACGCCATCAACGATTTCGTGCACGCCGACACGCTGGCGAAGGGCGCGGTGCCGGCTCCCCTCGGATATCAGGGTTTCCCCAAGAGCGTTTGCACGTCGATCAACGAGGTCGTGTGCCACGGCATCCCCAGCGATCGGCGCCTCGAGGACGGAGACATCATCAACGTGGACGTGACCCACATCGTGGACGGCTTTCACGGCGATACGTCGGCGACCTTCTACGTCGGCACGCCGTCCGAGGAGGCGAAGCTCGTCACCGAGGTCGCGCGCCGCTCACTCGAGCTTGGCATCGCGGAGGTCCGACCGGGAGCGCGGCTGGGTGACGTGGGCGCGGCGATCCAGCAGTTCGCGGAAGCGCGAGGCTGCGCGGTGGTCAGGGACTTCGTCGGCCACGGGATCGGCCGGAAGTTTCACGACGAACCCAAGGTGTCCCACGTGGGGACCCGGGGAAAGGGCTACCGGCTCAAGGCGGGGATGACCTTCACCATCGAGCCGATGATCAACGTCGGTGACTGGCGCGTCCGGGTGCTCGACGACGACTGGACCGCCGTGACGGCGGACGGCAGCCTCTCCGCCCAGTTCGAGCACACCATCCTGGTCACCGAGACCGGCGCCGAGGTCCTGAC
This sequence comes from uncultured Polyangiaceae bacterium, assembly GCA_964487605.1. Taxonomy (GTDB): domain Bacteria; phylum Myxococcota_A; class Polyangia; order Polyangiales; family Polyangiaceae; genus JAJDAH01. The sequence goes on along the minus strand of CAZARU010000066.1, from coordinate 4,599 downwards.
GGCGCGCTCCGGCGTCCTGCCCAACAGCGAGATCTTCCCCGACTATTTTCGCTGATCGTCGGGCGGCCTCGTCGGGCCTTCGCGGCGGCGCCTAGCCCCCGAAACCCTTGACGGAAACGGCAGCGGCCGATTACAGCGGGTGGACCGCCGTGCGGGCGATCACGCAACGCTCTCCTCACGCCCGGGCTCCGTCGCATGGCAAGTAAGCCTTCAAAATCAAAGAAAAAACCGAAGCGCCGTGGCGCGACGGCCAGCCCGGCGAAGCGTCGCCGCGGAGCCTCGAAGAAAGCCGCCAAGAAGCCGGCCGATGCCAGGAGTCGGCGTTCGGCGAAGAGGGCGGCGGCCCGGACGGCCCGGTCCGCGAAGAAGAAGCGGCCAATCGTCGGGAAACGCCGGAAGACCGCACCGGGCCAGCGCAAGGGGGCCGGACCCGGCAAGGGCAAGAAGGCCGCTCCGCGCGGGCGCGTCGAGGCGGCCAAGGCGAAGCGCGAGAAGCAACGGAAGGCAGAAAAGGCGAAGCGCGAGAAGGCCGCCCGCGCCAAGCGTCAGAAGGCCGAAAAGGCGAAGCGCGAGAAGCGCCAGAAGCGCCAGAAGGCCGAAAAGGCGAGGCGCGAGAAGCGCCAGAAGGCCGAGAGGGCGAAGCGCGAGAAGGCCGCCCGCGCCAAGCGCCAGAAAGCCGAAAAGGCTCGGCGAGACAGGAAGCGGGCCGACCGCGCGCGAAAGCTGGCCGCCGCGAAGGCAGCCCGGGCGCGCGCGGCCCGGGAGCGGGCGGACGCCAAGAAGCGCCGCGAGCGCGCACGGAAGCTCGCCGCCGTGAAGGCCAAGCGCCTCCGCGCGGAAGCGGAGCGCAAGCGCGAACGCGAGCGCGAGGCAAGACTCCGGAAGAAGGCGCGGGAGAAGGCGCAGAAGAACCGCGCACGAGAGGTCAAGGAGCGCGCGCGCGCTCGAGCGGCGAAGCAGCGGGAGGCCGAGAAGGCGCGCGCGGCGAAGCAGCGCGAGCGCGATGCAAAGGCGCGAGAGAAGGAACGCGCGCGGCTCGCGAAGGAGCGAGAGAAGGAACGCGCGCGGCAGAAGGCCGAGAAGGCCGCCGCCCGGGAGGCAGCCCGCCTGGAGAAGAAGGCCGAGCGCGAGCGACTGCGCGCGGAGCGGGAGGCCGAGCGGGAGCAAGCTCGCGAAGAGGCACGTCGCGTCCGCGAGGAGGAGCGACTCAAGCGGGAGGCCGAGCGCGAAGCCTACCGAAAGGCCAAGGAGGCCGAGCGGGAGAAGATTCGCGCGCAGCGCGACGCCGCACGGCGTGCCCTCGAAGGGCGCGTCGCACGCGCCGCGGGTCGCCAGCAGCGCGCCGGCGCGCGGCTCTCGACGTCACGGGTGTACTCGCCACTGTCCATCCCGGACCAGTCCGGCACTCGCAGGGCCACGGACGGCAACGACGCGCCGATGGACCCCCGGTTCGCCAACCTCCGGATGCCGCTGGCACGGGTCAAGCGAAGCAGCGACCAGCCGGCCCCGCCGCCCCGCACGCCGACGGCGGCGCCGCCGCCGCCCCCTCCCAAGCCGGAGTCCATCGAGGCGCGCCAGGCGCTCGTGGTCGAGCGTTTGGCGAAGGCGGACGAGGCCTTCCGTCGCGAGTACGAAGAGAGCTACGAGATGTCCTGGATTTACCACGACAGCGCGCTCGAGGGCGTCGTGTACACGTTCCAGGAGCTCAAGACGGCGATCGATCCGAACATCGCCGTCGTCCCGGACTCGAGCCTGCAGCCGGTGTGCGAGGAGATTCGCCGCCACAAGGCCGCCATCGCCTTCGTCCGCGAGTACGCGGAGAAGCGTCGTTCGCCCATCTCCGTCGACACCGTCAAGAAGATCTACGTGATCCTCCATCCGGAAGACGGCGACGTGAAGAACGTCAAGTATCGCCGCGACGTGCCGCAGCACCGCCTCTACTTCCACGAGTACGCCGCTCCGGACAAGATCGCCTACAAGCTGCGGCAAGCCATCGACTGGCTCAACGGACCCGAGCCGAAGAAGATCAAGAGCCCCCTGCGAATCGCCGCACGCGTTCACTACGACGTCCTCCGCACCTTCCCTTTCTCGAACGACAGCGGCAAGGTGGCTCGCTTGCTCATGAACCTCCTCTTGCTTCGCGCGGGGTACCCGCCGGCTCTCATTCACTCGACCGAGCGACAGCGCTACTACGAGGCCCTCAAGGGTTCGGTGAACACCGTCGTCGCAATCGCCCAGGAGGCGCTCGTCAACGGTCTGGCCAGCGTCGAGAAGCGCCTCGACGACGAAGATCTGCGCGGGAGCTGACCGCCGCGCCCGTCAGCCGCGCGGGTCGGGCTCCCAGCCCGTCGCGAGGGAGAGGCGGGCCACGGCCACGTTGTACTCGAACGTCGCCTTCATCTGGGCGAAGCGCTTGAGCGCGTACTCCTTCGAGGGATCGACGATGTCCTCGTCGTCGAACGTCCCGACGTCGATGCCCTGCTGCACCTTGATGAGCCACTGCTTCGCGTAGCGCGTGGCGCGTGTGTAGGCGTCCAGCCGCGTCTTCGCGTCGTTCGCCTCCGTGAAGGCGCGCTCCACTTCGGCACCCACGCCACCCAGCGCGAAGCGCTCCGTCGCCCGGATCTTCTCCAGCTCGGCGTGCGCCTGAGCCACGCGAGCGCTCTGGGGCAGGAAATCGAGCTTCCAGCGGAGGACGAGCGCCGCGCCGTACGTCAAGAAGTTCGCCTGATCCCGCACGAACGGGTTGAGCTGGTCCGTGATCTCCGGGGCGCGCGCCCACTTGGCCGATACGGCGAGCGCCAGGTCAGGGTAGTAGCGCGCCTGCTCGTACCGTACCTGCGCCTGCCGCGCGACGACGCCGGCCCGCGCCATGTTCACTTCCGGCCGATACAGACGCGCGGCGGTGAGGTACTGGGCGAGCGGCGCCACGGAGTGCCTCACGGGCTCGAGTGGGACGTCGGGAACGTCCAGATCGGCCTCCACACCGGTGAAGAACCTCAACCCGACCAGGGCGATTCGCTCCTGGGTCTTCGCTTCGCTCAGTCGCGCATCCAGATCGGCTCTGTTCATCCGCAGCTTGAGCAGCTCGATGTCGTCGCCGTCGCCGTCCTCCACCTTCTTCTCGAGGCGCACCGTGTACTTGTCGATGCGCCGCATCGCTTCCTCGACGAGTGCCGTGGCGTCTCGCGCCAGCAGTACGCCCCAGTAGGCCTGACGCACCTGCAGGCGAATCTCGTTACGTTCCTTCGCCACCTCGTGCTCGGTGACGCGAACCTGCGCGTCGGCCGCGTCCCACACGCTGGAGATCTTCCCGAAGGTCCACAGCGGGATTGCCCCTTCGATGCCCACCTGCCACGCGAGCGCCATGTTCGACGTCAGCGCGACGTCGGAGTTCGGACTGTAGGTACTCGTCCCGAGGACCGTCGGGGCGGCACCCACTCCGCTCTGGATCGTGAAGTTGCTGAACGGCTCGGTGTGGGCCTCGTCCACCTGCGCTCGGGCCTTGCGGAGCTTCGCCCGGGCCTCGTGGATCTTCGGAAAGTTCTTCTCGGCCAGATCGAGGCATCGCGCCAGGTCGTAGACCCGCCCAGCGGGACCTCGCTGGAGCGCCGGGGGCAGCGGCGTGCCCGGGGCGAGCTTCCGCGTCTCGGCCGCTGCGGTGGCAGCCGCGGCCACGAGCCACGCGGCCGAGAGGGCGCGGAGGAGCCGCAGGTGCATCGGGCGCGAAGGTAGCACCGAAGGGGCGGTCAATCGCCGGGGGTCACCCGTCGAACTGCCCGTCGGAAATTCGAGCGGTCGAGCCCGGCCTGTCGAGCAGCCTCGGAGACGTTTCCGGACGTCCGCTGCAGCAAGGTGTCGAAGTACGCGCGCTCGAACGCCTCGATGGCCATCCGCTTGGCGTCGCGATACGACAGGTCCACGAGCGTGGCGGGGAGCAGCACGCCCGCCAGCGCCGGAGAGTCGCTGTCGCGTGTCACCCGCTGCGTACGAGCGAACGGGAGGTCCCCAGGCTGAATCGCGTCGCCCCGGGTGAACACGACGGCGTGCTCGATGGCGTTCTCGAGCTCGCGCACGTTCCCCGGCCACGCCTGGTCGCGAAGCAGCGACATCGCCTCCGGCGAGATCCGACCCACGTCCCGTCCCGAGCGCGCCGCGTACTTCTGCAGAAAGTGATGGGCGAGCAGCGGGATGTCGTCGCGACGCTTGCGCAGCGGCGGCAGCTCGATGGGAACGACGTTCAAGCGGTAGAAGAGGTCCTCCCGGAACCTCCCCGCGGCGATGCGATCGCGGAGATCCACGTTCGTGGCCGCGACGACGCGAACGTCCACCGACTTCGTCTCGCTCGAACCGACCGGCTTCACCTCGCGCTCCTGGAGCGCGCGCAGCAGCTTCACCTGCGCGAGCGGTGGAAGGTCCCCCACCTCGTCGAGGAAGATGGTGCCGGCGTTCGCCGCCTGGAACAGCCCTTCGCGGGTGGCCGTGGCGCCCGTGAACGCCCCGCGGGCGTGGCCGAAGAGCTCGCTCTCGACGAGATCGACGGGGATGGCGGAGCAGTTGACCGCGACGAAGGGTTTCGCCGCGCGGGGTGAGTGCTGG
>CAZARU010000065.1:0-38648 GCA_964487605.1 uncultured Polyangiaceae bacterium | reverse complement strand
GACGCCGGGGCTTCGGGCGCAGCCGGACTCGCCGGCGCCGGTGCCGGAGGAGATGGCGGCACTTCAGCCGGCGGGAGTGGGGGTGCGCCGGCGGGCGGAAGCGCGGGAGCCCCGGCCGGGGGAACGGCCGGCGTCTCGTCGGGCGGCGCTGCTGGCGCCGGCGTCGGGGGATCAGCAGGGGCGGGCGCCGGAGGCACGGCCGGCTCGGGTCCCGGTGGCGCGAGCGGCTCGTCGGCGGGTGGGAGCGCGGGGCAGGCCGGTAGCGCGGGCGCGACCGACGGCGGAATCGACGCCAGCGCGGGCTCCGGGGGAACTGCGGGGACGGGTGACGCGGGTCCCGACGCCGGACCCGAGTGCGCGGTGGACGGCGACTGCGCGAACGGCAGCTTGTGCGACGGCGACGAGACCTGCGTGGCAGGGACGTGTCAGCCCGGCACGGCCATCGTGTGCATCGACGACAGCTTCTCGTGCTCGCGCGAGTTCTGCTCGGAAGTGACGGGAGCTTGCGAGACGGTGCTCGAGGACGCGAGCTGCAACAACGGGCTCTTCTGCGACGGCATCGAGACCTGCAGCCCGACCAGCCCCGGAGCGAACGGCGCCGGATGCCTCCCGGGTACGCCGGTGGCGTGCGCCGCAGATGCGTTCTCCTGCACGCAGGAAGCCTGCGACGAGACGCTCGATCGCTGCGTCAGCACGCCGGTCGACAGCCGATGTGTCGATGCGCTGCACTGCAACGGCGTCGAGTCGTGCAGCCCGACCAGCCCCAGCGCGAATGCCGCCGGCTGCGTCGCCGGCACCCCGCCGGACTGCGACGATGGCGTCGGGTGCACGACCGACGCTTGCAACGAGACGACCGATTCCTGCAACCACACGCCCAACGCCGCCGCGTGCCAGAACGGCCTCTTCTGCGACGGCAACGAGACGTGCCACCCGACCAACGATTGTCAGCCCGGGACGCCCATCGTGTGCCCGAACACCGACGGCATCGCCTGCACGGTGGAGTTCTGCGACGAGGCGGCGATGGGCGCGTGTGACGTCATGCTCGACAGCGCCGTGTGCCCGTCCGGGCAGCTCTGCACGTCGGGGGGCTGCGCGTCCAGGACCTGCCCTGGCGGAACGAACGCCGAATGCAGCGATGGTGATGCCTGCAACGGCGCCGAGACGTGCGACACGAGCACCACGCCGGGCACCTGTCGCGCCGGGACGCCCGTGAACTGCAACGACGGGTTCGCGTGCACGCTCGACTCGTGCAATTCGACCACCGGCGCGTGTACGAACGCGCCCGTACACAACGCCTGCGCCAACCTGAACCCGTGCGATGGCCAGGAGCAGTGCGCGCCTTCGGCACCCGGGGCGGACTTCTTCGGCTGCATCGCGGGGACCCCGCCGACCTGCAGCGACGGCGTGCCGTGCACGCAGGACCTCTGCTCCCCGACGGTCGGCTGCTTCAACAGCCCGAACGACCTGGCATGCACCGACGGCGTAGCCTGCAACGGCGCGGAGCGCTGCAACCCGGCAGCCCCGTCGGCCAACGCCCAGGGGTGCGCCCCGGGAACGCCCCCGGTGTGCGCCGATGACGGGATCGCCTGCACCGTGGAGCAGTGCTCCGAAAGCGCCGGCGGCTGCGTGTCCGTGCCGAACGACTCCCTGTGCACCACCTGCGGCCACCGGTGCGATCCGGCGCAAGGGGGTTGCGGCAACTTCTGCACCGTCCGCACCTGCCAGGGGAAGGTGTACCAGTGCGGGGACTGCATCGACAACGATGGGGACTGCAAGATCGACTCGGGCACCGATGCGGACTGCTTCGGTGTCTGCGACAACAACGAGGCGGGTTTCCACGGCTCCATCCCCGGCCAGAACAAGGCCCCGTGCAAGATGGACTGCTACTTCGACCAGGACACCGGGGCGGGCAACGACGACTGCTACTGGACCCACGAGTGCGATCCGCGCTCGGTGCCGCCGAGCTACCCGCCGAGCGGAGACAACAAGTGCGCGTTCAAGACGACCGCGAACATTCCGGGAACGTCGCTCTCGTGCGAGCAGCTCTTCGAGGTCGCCGGCGGCTCGACGCCGTACCCGCCCTCCGGTCCCCCCGCGCCGGGGCCCGGTCAGTCCTGCGGCGCCACGCCGCTCCCCGACGGCGGCGCCGGGACGTGCGCGCCCGACTCCTGCTTGGGCTACTGCGGACCGCTGACGCCCAACGGCTGCGATTGCTTCGGGTGCTGCACCGTGCCGGGCGTCGGCCATCCGATCTTCCTGGGGTCGGAGAACTCGTCCGGCGCCGGGACGTGCAACCTCTCGGTCCTCGGGAACACCGCGCTGTGCAAGCCATGTACCCAGGTGCCTTCGTGCCTCAACACCTGCCAGACGTGCGAGATCTGCATCGGCAAGCCGACGCTGCCGCCGGGGTGCACCACGCAGCAGTGCCCGGCGGGTGACCAGCCCTGCGGGCTGCCTGGGCAGCCCCAGTGCCCGGCAGGCGAGTTCTGCCTCACGGGGTGCTGCGCGCCCGTGCCCGACTGACGCCGCGCTGCTAGCCTACAGCGCAGGAAAGCGAGGTTCGCCCATGCGCTGGATGAGAGGTTTGTCGCCGCTGGTGCTCGCGGTCGCGATGGCCGTGTCCTGCGGTGGCTCGGAGGGCGGCGAAACCGGGGGCGCCGGCGGAGGCGGGTCCGCCGCGTGCGGCGACGGTTGCCGCGCAGGCGAATCGTGCGACGCGACCCTCGGGTGCGTCGAGTGCACGACCGACGCCGCGTGTGGCGCGCGGCGGTGCGTGATGGGGTCGTGCGAGGACTGCGCGTCGAACGCCGACTGCGGCATGGGACAGGCGTGCTTCCCGGGCGACCACGAGTGCCGGCCGGCATGCACGGACGACGGCGACTGCGGCGGCGACACGCCGCTCTGCGACCCGACGGGCGCGTGCGTGGAGTGCGTGGCCCACGCCGACTGCCCGGCGGACAACCCGGTCTGCTCCACGGCTTTCGGCCGCTGCGGCGAGTGCGCGGCCGACGCGGATTGCGGGACGGCCTTCTGCAACACCGCCGAGCTCGAGTGCGTGGACTGCCGGGCGGACTCGCACTGCCCGACGGCGCGCCCCTTCTGCAGGGAGTTCGAGTGCCGCGAAGGCTGTCGTTCGAACGCGGACTGTGGCGGCGACGAACCCCTCTGCAACACGGCGGAGTCGGAATGCGCCGAATGTCTGGCGGATGCGGACTGCGGCACGGCGCGACCCGTGTGCGCCAGGAACCGCTGCGTGGAGTGCGCCCGGAGCTCCGACTGCACGAGTCCGGCGACGCCGGTCTGCAGGGACGCGAGGGAGTGCGTGCAGTGCGTGGATGACGAGCACTGTACCGACGCGGCGCTCCCGTTCTGCAGGGACGACCGGTGCGTGGAGTGCGAGGGACACGACGACTGCGAGGACCCCCTCCTGCCCAGGTGTCGTGAGAACACCTGCCGCGCCGAGTGACACGCTCATAATCGTCGGCCTCCGCGGCCACTCACGCTGCCGGAGGTCCTCTCGGTGACGCGACGCTTTCTACGCTCCGGTCTCGCTCTCCTCGTCACGGCCGTGGCCTGCGGCGGGTCCAGCGACGACGGAGGAAAGGGCTCCGGCGGTTCGGGAGGCGCGGACGCTTCGGCGGGTTCCGGCGGCGCCGGAGGCACGGCCGGCGTGCCCGAGCAAACGGGCCGGAGCTGCGAGGCGCCCTCCGACTGCTATCCCGCCGTGGAGGCCGGAGCCCTGAGCGGCGAGGTCGTCTGCCTGGACCGGGTCACGGACGGCTACTGCACGCACCTTTGCGAGACCGACGACGACTGCTGCGCCGCCCCGGGGGAGTGCGAGACCGATCTGCGACAGGTCTGCTCGCCGTTCGAGTCCACGGGGATGAGGTTCTGCTTCCTGAGCTGCGAAGATGAAGACCTGAGGCCCGCCGACGCGGGCGCCCCCGACTCGGCGACGCCCGACGTGGACCCTGGCGAGTACTGTCGGCGCGAAGCCCACGAGGATTTCATCTGCCGCTCGTCGGGCGGCGGCTCCAAGAACCGCAAGGTGTGCGTCCCCGGCGGCGGCGGCGGTCAGGGCGGCCAAGGCGGCCAGGGGGGCGCGGGGGCGGGTGGAGTCTCGGGAGCGGACGCCGGGACGTCCGACGCCGGTACCGGCTGATTTCGCGCCTTCAGACCTCGTCGGCCTGGCGTGGCGCCGTCTCCGCGCTCGTCAGAAGGTCGGTGACGTCGGCGGGCAGCCGCTTCGGGCGATGCTCGTCGCCCACGCACGCGAGCACCGTCTCGCCGGTGGCGACGAGGCCGCCATCCTCCGCGAGGATCCGGTAGGCGAACCCGACCTTCACGCGGGTGAGCAGCGAGAGCCGAGCCTCGACGGACAGCCGGTCGTCGAACCTCGCCGTCCGGTGGTACCGGAGCTGCGCCTCGATGACCGGCAGGTGGAGCCCTCGCTCGACCCAGTCCTTGTACACCACGCCGCGGCGCCGCAGGTACTCCACGCGCGCCGCCTCGCAGTACAGCAGATACGACGCGTGGTGAGCGATCGCCATCAGATCGGTCTCGCCGAACCGGACGCGCACGACGTGGGTCGAGACGCAGTGGTCGGGGATGTCGACGATCGAGCGCTTCACGTCAGACCGCCTTCCCGACCAGCAGGCCCAGCAGCAAGAAGAGGATCCCCACGACGTTCTCCACCGCGAAGTCCATGGCTGCCACTCCCCATCGCCCGGCCTGGATCGCACCCGCGACGTTGAACGCGTACGTCGAGAACGTCGTGAACGATCCCATGAAGCCACCGAGCACCACGAGGCGCGCCTCGCCGCCCCACTGGGTCCACGCCTCGCTCGCTTGCCACACGACCCCGAACAAGAAACATCCGGTCACGTTCACGACGATGGTTCCCCACGGCAGATCGCCCGCGGAACGCTGCACGAGCGCCGAGAGTCCGACGCGGGCGAGCGCCCCGAGGGCGCCGGCAAGGGCGAGCAAGAGCAGCTTCTGTGTCATGCGGTGCGTCTCCCGGGCGCGAAGCGTACTCGCCCCGGAGTCGCGCTGTCCCCCCTGGGCTCAGAACCCGGGATTCAGCAGGTCGCGCATGGCGAGTTGAGCCCCTGGGAGACCGGCAGCGGATCGGGCTTCGGGAAGGCGAAACACACGTACGTCGCGCCGTCTCGGCCGTACATCGTCGTCGCCGTCGGCTGCCGGGCCACGCACCGCCAATGGTGATGCCCGTAGCAACTCCCGCACTCCGTCTCGATCTTCTCCTCGGTTGACACGCTGGCGAGGCAGTTTTGCCTGCAAGCCTCGGTGCAGCGTGGATTCAAGTCGTACTCCGGGCCGACGCCGGCGTTCGCGATGCGCTCGCAGAGCGTGCGGCAGAAACGTTCCTCGTCCTCGCCCAGCTCGCACAGAGGCGTCGACGAGCACGACACCGCGCCGACCAGCACGCCGCCCAGCAGCACGGCCCCGAGGGCGGAGCGCCTCACGCTCGCTCCGCATCGGCGGGATCGGCGAAATCGTAGTGCCAGAAGTCCGTCTTCGACGCGTTCCGGTCGCGCCGCGACAGGAGGTGGACGACGCCGAGGCGGTCTGGCACGGCCCCGCCGAAGTGCCGGTAGGGGCTGAAGCGACGCAGATCCCACACGCTCAGCCCCTCGGCCTCGTCCCCCTGGCGTCGCGACCGGAAGCGCCGGTACTGCCGCACCGCACCGGTCTCGACGTCGACGCCGTAGATCCCGCCGGGGACCGAGACGAATCCGTCTTCGTCGGGCGCCGATCGCGTCGTGCGCGCGGCGTCCACGGCCAGATACAGGTGCCCGTTGTGCGAGAACGCCCCGCCCTGAACTCCGTCCAGCCTCGGCCTCACGTCGCGAGGGACGGGGCGCCCAGGCTCCGGGGCGAGCTCGGCGTACGACGTGAAGCTCACGCGCTTCGCGTGGGCCAGGCCGATCAGGGGTGCCCGGTGAAACGCGTCCACTTCCTCCTGGTTCCCGAACTCGCTCGTGTAGAGCAGGCCGTCGCGCGGATTTACCGCGCACCAAGGCGCGCTCCGACGCATCCGGCCGAGCGGGCCATCGGGAACCGGCAGCACGGTGAGCAGCCGCAGGTTCGCTGCGTCGAGCACCGCCACCACGACGCGCTTGCGCTGCTCGAAGGCCTTGGTCCTGGCCGGAAGCGTGTCCGTGTAGCGGTCGTTCACTGGAACGTACACGCGCCGATCGTAGACGTCGAAGTCGTTGAAGTGGTCGTACTCCGGATCGCCCAGGAACTGCTGGACCGCGCCGACCCCCGTCTTGTGGTTCGGCTTCGGGTCGTCGAGATCGGAGAAAAGAGGAACGTCATACAGCGCGTAGGTGGTCGAGAAGAACCAGCGAAAAGCATCGTGGGAAACGCCCTGAATGTCCGCGAACAGCGGCGACCGCGACAAGTCGGCCGCGGGCCACGCCGGAACGATCGGCATCAGCGGCGAGCCTGGCCACGGAACGGGCAGGAGCTCCTTCATGGACAACACCGCCGCCTCGTGCTTCGGACCGATCTGCGTGATCGTTCCGGTTGCGCGCAAGGCAGCGCCCACGCCGAGCGCTCCAACCTCCGCGCTCGAACCCTCTTGCGGCACCACCGGCCGCTTCGACGTCACCCCGAACGCCCGCGCCACCCTCGCGGACTCCGCCTCCCGCTCCGCCGTCCGATCCACCGGCAAGCGCCCCGCACGCCGGCTGTGCTCCATCCCGAGCGCCACGCTCTCCGCGAGCGTCGGCGCCTTCGCGCGCGTCATGGGCATCATCCGCGCGCGCGCCAGCAAGCTCAGCCGCGGCTCGCCGGACTCGACCGGATCCCGCGCGACGCTCGCCACCCCGAACGCGCTGCTCACGACCACCCCCTGCCGCCGACGGTGCGCCTCGCGCGCTCGGCTCACGAGGTCGCCCGCCCCGAGGGCGCTCGCTCGGTCACGCCTCCCCGTCACGTGTCCCTGCATGCTCCGCGCAGACGGTAGCGCGGGGGACGGCTCGGCGCTCGCAGCGCCGCACGCGCCGTCGCAGCCGCAGGACCCGCCGCAGCGACAGCCGCTCACGGCTTCAACCCGGCGCGGTCGTCAGCGCCTAGCGGGTGCCCGACACCGACGCGATGATCGCCCTCCGCGGCGACTTCGACCTGGTTCGTCTCCGCCAGTAGGGCGGTCCACCACGCCGGCGTCATGACCGCACCCGGCCTGTCGATGGCGTCGTCAAACGCCTGCTCTTCGAGCCTCCGCATTCTTCTCGCCTCCGCGCGGCCCGCGCCGACGCCAACGAAACCTACCGGAGGTCGCCGCCACCAATTGTCAAAACATTGTCAAAAGTTCGGGGGCGAGCCGCTGTCTGTGGCCCGGGGGCAGGAGCCCCTCTCGGCGAGACGGCCCGCACGCTCTAGTCCTCGACCTCTTCTCGCGGTTCGCGGTGGGCTGGGCGCTCGGTGCCGTCGACGACCGGCGAGCGCTGGAGCGCAGGCGGGGATCCGACGGGATTCGATCCCGCCGAGTCCACTGGAACGAGCATGATCGCGTCGTGCGACCCCCCGCGCTCGTCGCCATCGCCGCACTGGCGGTCGTGTTGGGGGGCTGCGGATCGAGCGAATCGTCGGCGGGCGCGGTACCCGATGCGGGGGGTGAGGTCGGCACTGTCGTTTCCGCCGATTCTTCGGATGCTCCACGAGACGAACAGACGGAGGCTTGCGCCGACTACGTCGCCTGCATCGGCGCATCGGATCCAGCGGCGCTCGCCGACACGCTCGATGCCTATGGGCCGAGCGGCACGTGCTGGAGTCAGGGTGCGGCCGTCGCCGAGACTTGCGATGGCGCGTGCAAGAAGCTGCTCGTCGATGCGAACGGCCGAGCCCCTCATGAGAAGGCCTGCGCGCTCTGCGAGTCCGACGCCGACTGTACCGATCCGGCGTTGCCCAACTGCGACCCGGCCGTGAACCGCTGCGCCTCGGACCCGACGACCGATTTCTTGCGGGCGTGCCAGAACGACGCCGGGTGCCCCAGCCTCAGTTGCCTGCACGAGCGTTGCCGGACCGAGTTCGACGACTGCTTTGCTCCGGGCGGCAAGTGCGACGACTTCGTCACCTGCACGGTCGCCTGCGGCTGCTCGGCCTCGTGCTCGACCTCGTGCGTCGCTCAAGCGCCTCCGGCTTGCCTATCGGACTGCGTCCTCGTGATCGCAGGCCCTGGTTCAGGCGGTCCGCTCGGAACTTGTGGCATGGCGAACGCCTGCGGGTGCTAGGGCGTGCGCAGACGCGCCCTCGTGCGTCGAGCGCGCTCCCCCGCCCAGATGAACCCGCCCTGTTCAGGAACCTCCACGTGGGCGCCGCTTCGCCCGCGGCTTCGGCGGCAGCGGAGGACGGACCGCCTCGTTCTCCTCGAGCTCGTCGATGCTCCGGGGCCAGTCGCCCCGCAGGAGCCGCGACAAACTACGGTCGGCGAGGAGCTTCCCGCCGGTCTGGCATCGCGGGCAGTAGTTGATCTCGTTGTCGGCGTGGCGAATCCGCTGCACTCGCGTCGAGCACACCGGGCACGGCTCGCCGTACTTTCCGTGAACCGCCATCTCCGGCCGAAACGCCGTCATCTTCTCGGGAAAGCCGTCGCCCACCTCGCGCCGGGTCCGCTCGATCCACTCCGCGAGCACCGCGCGCGTGGCGTCGTGAAGGCGATCGAGGGCCACGTCGTCGAGACGATCGGTCCGATGCAGGGGCGACAGGCCGGCACGGTGCAGGATCTCGTCGGAGTAGGCGTTCCCGATGCCGCTGACCAGCCGGGGGTCGGTCAGGGCGCGCTTGAGCGTCCGGTTCTCTCGCCGAAGCGCGGCACGAAACGCGGCCGCGGTCGCCTCGAGCGGCTCGATGCCGCCGCGGTCGAGCAGCTTCAACCCTTCGGCACTCGCGAGATAGTGGAGCGCCGCTCGCTTCTTGCTGGCGGCCTCGGTGAGCAGCAGGGAGCCGTGCGCGAAATCGAGGGCCGCCATGCCCAGCTTTCGAGGGATGACGACGCCGGCCTCCTTCCACCGAAGCCGGCCCGCGACCATGAGGTGAATCGACAGGAAGCGATCCCCGGAGAGCTCGAGCACGATGCGCTTGCCCAGACGCCGAACGCCGACGACCGTACGTCCGTGCGCGTCGTCGAGGGGCGGCTCCCACGTGCGCAGCACGAACGGGCTGGCGACGCGAACGCGTTCGAGCACCTTCCCACCCACGCGCGACGCCAGGCGCTCGACGACCACGACGACGTCGGGAAGCTCGGGCACCCGGGGAGCGTACGACGCCGCCCGCGCGCGGCGCGCGTCGGCCAGCGGAACGCCTCGACGTGGCGGCCCCGTGGCCGGAGTTCGAGTCGGCCCCCTCGCCGGCGATTTGACGGCGATTTTCGACGACCGGTGGCGTAGGGACCGCGCTGCGGCGACCGTTGGGGCTCAGGCGGTCACGAAACGAGGGGCCACGGCTACATGAACGACGATGAGCGAAAGGGTGAAGGCGTGACGGCGGCGGCCGCGTCGCTCTCGGCCGGAGCGGACGAGGACGTCGTGCTTCGTGCCGTGACCGACGGTGACTTCCGGCGAGCAGCGACGCTGACGGCGCGCAACCACGGTCACGCCGTGGGACGGCTGTGCCTGGCCCTGGTCGGCAGCCAGGCCGAGGCCGAGGAGCTGACGCAGGAGACGCTGCTCGCCGCCTACGACGCGTTCGGCTCCTGGCGCGGAGAAGGCTCGCTGCGCGCCTGGGTCTTCGGGATAGCGCGGCGGCGCTGCGCCAAGCACCTCGAGAAGCGCACGCGCCAGGCGGCGCGCCTTCGGCTCATTCACGACTCGGACCGCGGTGAGACCTCCGAGGACTGGCTCATGCGGCGCCAGCGCGCGGAGCACGCGCGCACGGCCCTGGAGGCGGTGAGGCCCAGCGAGCGAGAGGCGCTTCTGTTGCGGTACGTCGGCGATCTCTCGTTCCGCGAGGTCGGCGATGCGTGCGGCATCGACGAGGCGGCCGCGCGCAAGCGCGTGTCGCGAGCCCTCGCGCGGCTGCGCGACTCGATGAGTGAGGAGTGACCCCATGGCGAGCGACGTGACCTGCGACACCATCGACGATCGGATGACGGACCTGCTCGACGGGACCGCGACCGACGATCTGCTCGACCACGTCGCCGACTGCGATCGCTGCCGCGACGCTCGCCACGACGCAGAGCGCGCTCGAGACGTCGCCGCGGCCGCCGCGGACGACTGGCGGCCCGGTGAGGGATTCGATGCGCGCCTCGAAGCCGCGGTGAGCGAGGCTGCCGGTCACGCGGCGCCCGATGCGCCGGCACCCGCGCCCACGGCTCCCGTCACCGAGCGGATCCCGGTGGAGCCCGGGCGCGCGCTGCCCGCGGGCGCCCGGGAGCAGGCGTCGAGCGGCGCGGCGCCACGCGACGAGACCACGGAAACTTCGCGCACCGCGCCGGCGCGCACCGACGACGGGGAGACACGGGGCGCGGTGGCGCAGGCACGACAGCCCGTGCGCACCGCGACGCGCGGCGGCGATCCACGCGCCACGCCGAACGACGCCCCCACCGCCAGCATCCCCGCAGCGAGGCGCACCCGCCCGCTCGTCGTCGGCGGCCTCGCGCTCGCCGCGGCGGCCGCCGCGGTGTTCGTGCTGTCCACGGGCAAGGACGGCAAGTCCACGGTGTCCGCAGCGCCCTGGACGGGCAAGGTCACGCACGTGTCGAACGCCTCGGGCGGACCCGGCGGCCTCGAAAAGTGCGATGCGAGCTGGAACGGCTGCGCCCCACTCGGGGCGGGCGACGAGATCCCCGCGGGCTCACGCGTCCGCACCAGCGCGCACGCGAGCGCGGCGCTCTCGATGGCGGACGGCACCACGGTGGCGCTCGATCGCAGCTCGCGACTGGTCATGCGCGACGACGCCGACCGGACCTGCTCGTTGCTCTCCGGCTCGCTGGTCGCGGAGGTCGTGAAGTCGGACGGCAAGACCGCGAGGTTCGACGTCCCCGGGGGCACCGCGGAGGTGCTCGGAACGAAGCTGGGCCTGCGCGTGAACGAAAAGGCGGCGACGGTCGACGTGAGCCGCGGGTCCGTGCGGCTGGCGGACTCCGAGGGGCGGGCGGTCACCGTACGGGCGGGAGAGGAAGGGCGACTCTTCGAGGGGATCCCGCCTTACGTGACGGCCGCGCCGTCGCTGGGTGAGGCGCTCGCGTGGAGCGATCGGGCCTTCGGGGAGTCCGACGGGGAGACGACGGCCGCGCGAGGGCTGGGCGAGCTCAAGGCGAAGAAGCCCGGAGCGAAGCAGGAGCTGGGAGCGGGCGCGGTCACCCTCGCCTCGCACGCGGTGAAGGTGCGGATCGTCGGGAACGTGGCCCGCACGGAGGTGGACGAGACGTTCACCAACACGACCGACGACGTGCTCGAGGGGATCTACCGCTTTCCGCTGCCGCCGGACGCGCAGATCGAGAGGCTGGCTCTGGAGGTGGACGGCAAGCTCGAGGAGGGTGCGTTCCTCGATCGCGAGCGCGCCGCGGCGATCTGGCGCGGAGCCATCGTCAACGCCGCGCCGCAGATCCGTCAGCAGATCCGCGAGGAGATCGTGTGGGTTCCCGGACCCTGGAAGGATCCCGCGCTGCTCGAGTGGCAGCGCGGCGGCCGCTTCGAGCTGCGCATCTACCCCATTCCGAAGAAGGGCGCGCGGCGCGTCGTCCTGGCCTACACCCAGGTGATCCCGCCCGCGGGTGGACTGCGCCGCTACACCTACCCGCTTCCGCACGATCCGTCGGGCTCCACGCGCGTGGCGAAGTTCGACGTCGACATTCAGCTCAAGGGACACGACCCCGACGTCGGCGTGCGCTCCTCGGGCTACGAGCTGAACCGGCAGCCGGGACCGGAGGCCCACCGCATGACGATGGACGCGACGGAGTTCGTTCCGTCGGGGGATCTCTTCGTCGAGTACGCCCTACCGAACCGCGACGCGGAGCTCTCCGCATGGGCCTACGAGCCTTCGGCCGACGACGTCTCGGCCTTGAGGGCGAAGCGAGGCGCGCACGAGGCCAAGGTGAAGACGGCCGGTGGCGCTCCGGCGGTGGTCACGGACCGCGTGGCGCGCCCCGCCGACGACGAGTCGGCCTACGTGGCGTTCGCCGTGCGCCCGAAGCTGCCGCCGCGAGCGGAAGACGTGCGCCGCAGCTACGCCATCGTGGTCGACGCCAGCCGATCCATGTTCGGCGAGCGGCTGAAGCGGGCCGCCGACCTCACGGCCCGGATCGTCTCGGAGATGGACCGGGGAGACGTCTTCGCGGTGCTCGCGTGCGACACGACGTGCCGCACCATGGAGGGTGGTGCTCGCGAGCCGAGCGCCCAGGCGTCGGCCGAGGCGAGGTCGTTCTTGACGGGGCTCGCCCCCGAGGGCGGCTCGGACGTCTCCGCCGCCGTGCTGGAGGGGTTGCGCGCCACCACGGGATCGACCGAGCGCGTCGGCCGCGTCGTCTACGTGGGGGACGGCACGCCGACGGTGGGCGCCATTCATCCGGCCTTCGTGGAGCGTGAGATCGCGGCGGAGCTCGGGATTTCGAGCGCCACGGTCACGGCGGTCGCGGTGGGGGCCGACTCCGATCTCGCCACGCTCCGCGCCGTCGCGCGAGGCGGCGGTGGCGTGATCCTGCCGTACGTGCCGGGCCAGCGCGTCTCGGAAACCGCGTACTCGGTGCTCGCCGCCACGTACGGGAACACCCTCGCCGGGGCTCGCATCGAGCTGCCCGACGGCTTCACCGACGTCGCCCCGGCCGTGCTGCCGACCATTCCGGCGGGGGGCGAGGTGATCGTGACGGCGCGCATGACGCGCCCGGTCGTCGAGTCGAGCGTGCGGCTGACCGGCACCGTGGCGGGACAGGCGTTCGAGCAGCGGTACCCGGTGACGGTGTCGGCGACGCGCGCGAAGGGCAATGCGTTCGTGCCTCGCCTCTTCGCGGCTGCGCACATCGAGGAGCTGGAGCGCACGCCGGGACCCGAAGCGAAGGAGCGGGCCGTGACCCTCAGCACCAGCTTCGACGTGGCCAGCCGCTACACGTCGCTCCTGGTGCTCGAGAGCAAGGCCATGTTCGAAGCGTTCGGCCTCGATCAGCGCCGTGGCTCGCCCGTGTGGACGGGCGAGGACGAAGCTGCGGCGACGGTCGCCGACGGCGAGCTCGACGTCGGCGCCGAGGACGTGCCGGGCGCCGACGCGCAGCTCGACGTGCTCAATCCCTACGGCAGCACCACCGCCGGAGCCGGCGCGCTCGGCCTCTCGGGCATCGGCTCGGGCGGTTCGGCACGCGGCGCGGCCGCTGGCCCCATGCCTGCGAAGAAGTCCGCCGACCTGGCGGAGCCCAAGTCGGAGGCGGCCCCCGGTAGGTTCGCGCAGGCTCCCGCGGCGGCGTCGCCGCCACCACCACCGGCGAGCAGACCACGGCAACCGCGCGACGACGGCTTCGCCTGGGAGCGCGAGAAGGAGAGGCCCGTCGAGGAGCCGCCGCGGTGGAACCGCGGCCGCCGGATGATCCCGATGCGGCGCACCTTCGAGCGAGTCGGGGTGATCGCAGCGGGCGGCACCGTACCGAAGGCCGCTTCGGCGACCAGCATCGCGGCGGCCGAGTCGAAGCGTGCGGACAATCCGGAGAGCCGCAACGCGCTCATGGAAGTGCTGCGCCTCTACATGCTCGCGGGAGATCTCGAGCGCGGCAGCGTGCTGGCCGAGCAGTGGTCTGCCAAGGATCCGCTGGACCCCGAGGCGCTCACGGCCCGCGCCGATCTCGCGTCGCGCTCGGGCGATCGGGAGCTCGCGATCCGGATCCTGGGAAGCGTGCTCGACGTGCGGCCCGACGACTTCAAGTCGCAGCAGCGTCTCGCTCGCCTCCACCGGTGGGCGGGCAACGAGCGACTCGGGTGTCGCTTCGCGATGGGCATCGCCCAGTTCCGGACCAAGGACGGGGCCCTCCTGGCGGAGGCGGTGCGATGCCTGCGTCGCACGGGCAACACGCGAACCGCGGACGCCCTGCTCGAGACCGCCGAGGTCTCGACGCGAACCGCCGCCGAGCGCCTCCTGTCCGGCCCTGATCCGATCGCGACCGAGGCGCTGTCCGGCGATCTGCGCCTGGAGGCGACCTGGGACGGCGGCGCGGACCTGGATCTCGCGCTGATCCACCCCGAAGGCCACCGCGTCTCCTGGCTCGGCGCGCCGACCCGCTCGGTGATCACCGCGAGGGACGTCGTCAGCACGACGACCGAAGGCCTGTCGCTGCGCGGCGCGAAGCCGGGCGAGTACGCCATCGAGGTCGTGCGCGCGTCCGGGACCGAGGGGCAGGTTCGCGGGTCGCTGAAGGTGACGGCCGCCGGCACCACGCAGTCCATCCCGTTCGTGCTCGATGGGTCGAGACTGATGCTCGGGACGGTCAGGATCACGATGCAGGAGCGACTGGTTCCGCTCTGATCCCGCCACGCGGCGCGTTCCAGGCGGGTTCCCCGTCGATCGATCCGCGCGGCGCTCGCTTCTGCTAAAAAACGAGCCGTGTCCGTGGTCGAGGTCCTGGCCGCCGTGGTGGTGGTGCTCGTCGCGCTCGGCGCGCTGGAGTTCGCGCGCCACCGCAAGAATCTGGCCTCCATTCGCCACCGCATCCACGTGAACGGCACGCGGGGCAAGTCGAGCGTCACCCGCCTCATCGCGGCAGGCCTGCGAGCCGGCGGTGTGCGGACCTTCGCGAAGACGACCGGGACCCTCCCGCGCGCCATCCTTCCCGACGGCCACGAGGTCCCCGTCTTCCGCCCTTCCGGCGCCAACGTGATCGAACAGATCCGCATCGTCGCGACGGCGGCAGCGCACGACGCGGAGGTCCTCGTCATCGAATGCATGGCCCTGCAGCCCGAGCTCCAGTCACTGTCGGAGCTGCGAATGATCCGCGCGACGCACGGAGTGATCACGAACGCGCGCCCCGATCACCTCGACGTCATGGGTCCGGGCGACGTGGACGTCGCGCGGGCCCTGGCCGGAACCACGCCCGTCGGGGGAAGACTCTACACGGCGGAGCGGGACAACGTGCAGGTGCTCCGCGATGCCGCACGCGACCGCGACACGACCCTCGTCACCATGGACGACGAGGCCCTGGCGGGAGTGACGCGGGAGGATCTGGCCGGCTTCGCCTACACCGAGCACGCCGACAACGTCGCGCTGGCCCTGGCCGTGTGCGGCGACCTCGGCATCGATAGAACCGTCGCCTTGAAGGGGATGTGGGAGAGCCGGCCCGACCCCGGGGCCATGACGGAGCACGTCCTCGACTACTTCGGTAGGCGCATCGCATTCGTGAACGGCTTCGCGGCGAACGATCCCGTCTCCACCGAGCGCATCTGGAACCTCGCCCTGGGCCGACACTCCGACGCTGGCGTCAGGATCGCCATCTTCAACTGTCGCGCCGATCGCCCGGATCGAAGTCTGCAGCTCGGTGGAGAGTTCGCGCGCTGGAAGGACGCGGACCACGTCGTGCTGATGGGCACGGGGACGTACCTCTTCGCTCGGGCGGCCACGGCCGCAGGGATGGACCCGGCCAGACTCGTCTTCGTGGAAGGGCTGCGGGTGGACGAGATCTTCGAGCGCATCGTCAGCCTGGTGGGCCACTCGGCCCTCGTCATGGGCATGGGCAACATCGGGGGCTCCGGGCTGGAGCTCGTGCGCTACTTCTCGAACCGCTCGAACGTGGTCGAGGACGCTGCATGACGGAACTGCTGCCGCTCTCCATCGGCATCGGGCTGGCCGTGAGCCTGCTGTTCACCGAGCTCTTCGGGATCGCGGCCGGCGGCATGATCGTGCCCGGATACATCGCCTTGAGCCTCACGCGCCCGGTGGACGTGCTCCTCACGGTGGGATCCGGCTTCGTGACCTTCGCGATCGTCCACGCGCTGTCGTCCTTCGTCATCGTGTACGGGCGGCGTCGCACGGTGCTCATGATCTTGATCGGCTACCTCGTCGGCATGCTGGTCCGCTTCGCGGCGCCCGGGCTCGGAAGCTTCGGCGGGACGGACGTGCAGGTCATCGGCTTCATCATTCCGGGCCTCATCGCCATCTGGCTCGAGCGGCAGGGCATCGTCGAAACCCTCGCGGCGATGGTCACCGCGTCCGTGGCCGTCCGGTTGATCCTCGTGCTCGTCGTCGGCGCGGAGCTCGAGGCCCTGTGAAGCGCATCTACTGGCGGCCGCCGGGGGTCTCGCGCACGGCGCTCCTCTTGATCGCCGTCGTCGCCCTGCTCGGCCTCGCCGCCGTCGAGTCGTTCCCCATGCTCCGCGAGGAGCCGTACCACCGTGAGAAGCTCGCCGCCGCGCAGCTCGCCAAGGACTCGATGGCGGCCATCAAGGCCGAGAAGGAGCGCCTCGGGATCCCCATCAACCCGGAGGTGGATCCCTACAAGATCGGCATGATCGGCGAGAGCCTGACGCCGGTGACCTCGAACACGGGGTACCTGAACGCCAAGCGCACCGCGACGAACCCCAACTTCGCTGCCGTGATCGTGGACTTCCTGAAGGCGGCCGGGGTGCAGGCGGGCGACGTGGTGACGGTCGCGGTCTCCGGATCGTTCCCTTCGCTGAACGTCGCGACGTTCGCGGCACTCCAGGTGCTCGGCGCCACGCCGGTCGTGATCACGAGCCTCTCGAGCTCGGAGTGGGGCGCGAATCACGTCAACTACCTGTGGCTCGACATGGAGCGAACCCTCCACGATCGGCAGCTCGTCGGATTCCGCTCCGTGGCCGCCTCCCTCGGCGGAATCGACGACCGTGGCGTCGGGATCTCCAAGGCCGGCGTCGCGCTCCTGCAGGCCGCCATCGAGCGGCACGGCCTCACCCCCCTGGACCCGAAGTCGCTCACCGACAGCATCGAGCAGCGCATGCGGATCTACGCGGACAGCGCCGCGGGTAAGCCCGTGAAGGCCTACATCAACGTCGGTGGCGGCTCCGCCTCCGTGGGCACGCACGTCGGCAAGAAGCTCTTCCGGCCCGGGCTCAACACCTCCGTCCCTCCCGGCGCCGGGGTCGTCGATTCGGTGATGCTGCGCTACGCGATGCAGGACGTGCCCGTGATCCACGTCTCACGCATCGAGCTCATCGCGAAGCGCTACGGACTGCCCATCGAGCCGTTGCAGCCTCCCCCCGTCGGCCAGGGCAAGGTGTACGTGTCCCAGGCGTACAATCCGTGGATCGCGGTCGGGGCGCTCGCGGCCATCTTTCTGGCCCTGCTCGGCTTCATTCGCCTGGACTTCGGCGTCCGCATCCTGCGCGGTGGACGGCCGGAGAAGAGCACCCAGCACGCCGAACCCATGGTCTGAGCCGCGAGCCGTCGCGAAACGTCACCCGGACCGCGCGAACACGTTGCACGTACCGCTGGGGTGGACCGGACCCTTCATCACCCTGCAGCCGCCGCACGCGGTCGGCTCGGGCGCCGCGAGCCACTGCGTGCACCGGTCACACGCCTTGTCCGGGTCCGCACATCGATCGAGATAGCCGAGCTTCACGCGGAGCTTGATGTCGTCCGACGTGAGTCCCGTCGTCTCGGTGCAGGACGCCGGGGCGGGCTGCTTGCACGCCGGCAGCAGCATCGCGCCCAGCACCAGGTGAGGCCCGAGGAGCAGCAGTCGGCGGCGCGTGATGGGGGAGCTGTCGTTCGGCGTCATCACCGATTGCCGTAAGGCGTCGCGGGGATGGTACGCAGGTACTCCCACAGCGCGCGCATCTCGGTCGCGTCGAGCTTTCCGAACGCCTCCGTGGGCATCATCTCGCTCAGCTTGGTCCCGTCCCTGCGCTCGGCCTTGACGAGTGCGCGCTCGAAGTCCGTGAACGTCCAAGAACCGAGGCCCGTCTCGTGCGGCGTCAAGTTGGACGGAAGGAATCCCGGCGGCCCGCCGGGGATGGGTCCGCCGCTGAGCTGGGCACCGTGGCAGCCCTGGCAGAGCTTGGCAACGTACTCGCCGTAGGCCGGCGTCGCCGACGGTGCAGGCCCCTTTCCGATCGACGCGACGTCCACGCGCCGGGCGACGTCGAGCGGAAACTTGTCGAGTCGATCGAGGACCTTCGCGAACGTGGACCACTCGAGCGGACCGTTCGGCTTCGTCACCGCAGGGAGCGTCCTCACGTAGGAGATCACGGCGACGACGTCGGACTGGGGCATCCAGGACGTCTCGTGGGACGGCATCAGCATCACCGTTCTTCCGTCCTTCTTCACGCCATGCGTCAACAGCCGTGCGAGCTCGGCATCCGAGTACGCGGCACCGAGGCCCGCCTCGGTCACGTTGGGCGCCGTCATCACGCCAATCGGCCCCATCTGCTCGGTTTTGCCACCCGCGAGATCCGCCCCGTGACACCCGCTGGCGAGGCACGGCATCATCGACTCCGCGAGGTGCTTGCCGCGCGCGAGCACCGCAGGGTCGGCAGAGCGCGTGATGGTGGGGAGCGGAACGTCGTAGACGCGATTGGCACTCTCGTCGAAGGCGGAGGCATGAACGTACGCGAAGATGCCGACGCCCAGGGCGGAGAGGACGACGAACACGCCCAAACCCAGGCCTATTCTCTTGAGCCAGCGTGACATGAGGTCGT
The DNA here is from genome assembly GCA_964487605.1 of uncultured Polyangiaceae bacterium. Classification (GTDB taxonomy): domain Bacteria; phylum Myxococcota_A; class Polyangia; order Polyangiales; family Polyangiaceae; genus JAJDAH01. The sequence goes on along the minus strand of CAZARU010000065.1, from coordinate 20,034 downwards.
TTCCTCGATCGAAGGGGGGACGCTCGAACGGCTACCCCGGTGGGGCTTCGGCGTCATCCCCGTCGTCGAGCAGCGTCAATGCCCGGTCGAGGGCTTCCCGACTCCCGACGAGGATGACGCCGTCTCCGACCTCGAGGCGAAAGTCGGGACCGGGCGCACCATGGACGTCGTCGCCGCGGCGGACAGCGAGCACCGTGGCGTGCGTCCGCGTGCGCAGCTCCAGCTCCACCAGGGATTTGCCCACGGCCTGCGACCGGCCCTCCAGCTCGACCGTCTCGACCTCGACGCCGGGGAGATCGACCAGCGGGCGCTCGGCGAGGCGCGGTGCGTGCGGGTTGCGGAGCATCTCGTACCCGCCTTCCCGAACGTGCGCCACGAGATCGAGCACGACGTTTCGCGCCACCGAGTAGCAGGCGAGGACCCTCGCGAAGATCTCGATCGACGTCTCGAACTCCTCCGGGATCACGTCATCGGCGCCCAGGCGCCGGAGCTCCTCGACCTCCCGGACGAAGCGAGTCCGCGCCAGCACGTGAAGCCGCGCGCTGAGCGACTTCGCCACGACGATCGTCTGCCGCGTCGCCGCAGCATCGGAAATCGCCACGACGAGGACCCTCGCCCGAGAAATCCCCGCGTGCTCGAGGATGGAGGCGCTGGTCGTGTCGCCGTACATGACGGGCTCGCCCTCGGCCCGCGCCGCCTGCACCGTCGCCGGGTTCATCTCGAGCACGACGTAGCGAATCCCGGCGGTGCGGAGCGTTCTCGCGAGGTTCTTTCCGTTGAGTCCGTAGCCCGCGATGACGACGTGGTCGCGGAGCTCCGTCGACTCGTTCGCGTCGCCGACGAGGCGCGCGCCGCGTGGCGTGGTCGGCAGGGCGGCCAGCCGCGCGGCCACGACGTCACCGACGCGCACGAGCCCGGGCGTCGCCATCATGGACAGCACGGAGCACGCCAGGAAGAGCTGGTACTGCTCCGCGGAGAGGAGCTTCAGCTGCAGCCCGGCGTGCGAGAGGACGAACGCGAACTCCCCGATCTGAGCCAGCGCGAGACCGGACCAGGCCGCGACCCGCGGCGGATAGCCTATGAGCAGCGCGGGAACGCCCGCGGCCAGCGCCTTCAAGACGATGACCAGGAGCGTCACCAGCAGAACCGCTGCGGCGTTCGCAGCGACGAACCCGACGTCGAGGAGCATGCCGATGGAGACGAAGAACAGGCTGCCGAAGGCGTTCCGGAACGGGATGGACTCCGCGAGCGCCTGGTGACCGTACTCGCTCTCGCTGATGGCCAGGCCCGCCAGGAACGCTCCGAGGGCCAGCGACAGGCCCGCCAGCGACGTGAGCCACGCCGTGCCCAGGCAGAGCACCACCACCAGCGTGAGAAAGAGCTCGCGACTCCGGGTCGCCACGACCCTCTCGAGCACGAAGGGAATGACCCGACGGGCGGCCAGCACGACGCCCGCGACGACGGCCGCGGCAATCCCCAGCGTCCGCGCGAGGGTCGCCATGGATCCCCCGCCCTCGGCGAGGAGCGGCGTGAACAGGACGAGCGGAACGACCATCAAGTCCTGAAAGAGCAGCACGCCGACGGCGACGCGCCCGTGGGGCGTCCCGAGTTCGCCGCGGTCCCCCACCATGCGCAGCACGATGGCCGTGCTCGAAAGGGCGGCCAGGAAGCCCATGAACACCGCCTGACGCCAGCCGCTCGCGAGCGCCATGCCTGCAGCGCCGACGAGCCCGATCGTGAGCGCCATCTGTCCCGCACCCGCTCCGACGACGACGCGCCACATGGAAACGAGCTGCGAGAGGGAGAACTCGAGTCCTATGGTGAAGAGCAGGAGCACCACGCCGATCTCGGCGAGGGCCTCGACACGGCCCACGTCGTCCACCAGGCTCATTCCGTGGGGCCCGACCACCGTCCCCGCCACGAGCAGACCGATGATCGCCGGGAGTCGAAGTGGTCTGACGGCGTAGACGACGATGCCGCCGATGGCGAAGACGATGAGTAGATCGTTGAGGAAGTCGAGGTGCACGGGCTCGTCTCGAAGTGTATCCCACGCGTCCGGCGGCCCCCTCGCAGGGTCTTCTCGTGCTATGGGGTGCGGTCGGTCGGCAGCCGCCGACCCAGCATCTCCGGAGGAGCGGATGAAGCCGACGAAACACCGCGCGAGAGGCGAAGTCACCCGTGGCCAGTTCGTGCGCGGCCTCGCCGCGGCGGGCGCCGCCTCGGTCCTCGCGTGCGGGTCCGACGACTCGAAGGACGACGGCGCGGACGGAAGCAGCGGCTCGGCAGGGGGCGGCGCGGGCGGGAGCGGCGGCAGCTCGGGCGCCGGCGCGATGGCCGGGTCCGGGAGCACGACCTGCGTCGCCGACATCGACGCGCAGATCACGTGCCGACACGACCACCGCATGATCGTCCCGGCAGCCGACGTCGCCGAAGGCAGCGAGAAGACGTACGACATTCGAGGCACCAACGCGACGCACGGGCACGACGTCATCGTCACGAGCGAGATGTTCGGCAGGTTGCGCGCGGGTGAGACGGTCGAGATCGCCGTACCCAGCATCTTTCAGCCTCACACCGTGTACCTGAGCTGCGCCGGACTCGATCCCTCGGCGCGCGACGACGAGGCCTGCAACTGAGAGGGCTGGTGCGACTCGCCGTGCTCGCGTTCACGGGCTGCTCGCATGCCGCCGCGGACGGCGAGATCCCCTGCGACGTCGCCAGGGTCCTCGAGGCGAAGTGCTTGCGCTGCCATGGCGCCGAACCACGGCACGGAGCGCCGTATCGTTTCACGTCCCTCTCGCGAATTCGCGAAGTCCGCGGCGGCAAGCCCGTCTTCGAGCGCATCGAGCTGGCCATCGAGGAGGACTTCATGCCGCCGCTCGAGGTCGAGGACGATCCTCCCGTGGCCCCGCTCGACGTCGGCGAGCGCGCGACGCTCGTCGGCTGGACGAGCGCCGGTGCGCCATCAGGCGATGCGTGTCGTTGAAGCGGGCGGATGGGTCGCCGCCCTGGTCCTGACGGTGACCACGCAGGCCCGGGCGCAGCCCGAGCCGGCGGCACCGGCCCCGGATCCCGGTTCGGCGGCGCCTGCGCCGGTGCTTCGAGCACCTCGCCCGACGGAGCGGCTGACGGCCGACTACCCCGAGGGCGCCCGCGGCGACGCGCGAGTCGTGGTCGAGGTCGTCGTGGACGTGGAGGGTGCGGTCACCGACGCCCGGGCGCTCTCCGAGGACGAACCGTTCTCGTCGGCCGCGCTGAGGGCCGCGCGCACGTGGCGGTTCGTCCCGGCCACGCGCGACGGCACACCCGTCGCCGCGAAGACCCGCGTCGAGATCGTGTTCCGGGCCCCCGTGGATCTCTCCGCCGCTCCGGACACCGAGCCCGATCGCGAAGTCGCGCGGCCCACCGCAGCAGGCTCGACGGCACCTCCCGCCGCTCTCGCGCCGGCCCTCGCCGACGAACCCCTCGAAGTCCTCGTCGAGGGTGAGCGGTCGGATCCGTCGCGAACGGCCACGCTCTCGCGCGCGGAGGTTCGCCAGATCCCGGGGACGTTCGGAGACCCGTTCCGGGCGATCGAGACCATGCCGGGCGTCACCCCGGTGGTCTCCGGCCTGCCGTTCTTCTTCGTCCGCGGCGCGCCTCCGGGCAACGTCGGCTACTTCCTCGACGGGATCCGCGTCCCCCTTCTGTTCCACGTCGGAATCGGCCCGTCCGTCGTCCACCCGGCGCTGATCGACCGCGTGGATCTCCACCCCGCGGCGTATCCGGCGCGCTTCGGGCGCTTCGCGGGTGGCATCGTCTCCGGCGAGATCGTCGAGCCGGTCCCCGAGCTCCACGGCGAGTACAACCTGCGCCTCTTCGACGCGGGGGCACTGGCCGAAGCGCCGTTCGCCGGTGGACGGGGCACGGCGCTGGTGGGGGGCCGCTACTCGTACACGGCCGCGCTCTTGACGGCGCTCTCGTCGGACATCCTGCTCGAGTACTGGGACTATCAGGTGCGTGTGAGCCACGATCTGGGGCGCGACGACAGGGTGGGAGTGCTCGCGTTCGGCTCCCACGACTTTCTCGCGCAGAAGAGCCCGAGTGGTCCCATCACGCTCTTCGGAACCGACTTTCACCGGGTGGATGCCCGCTACGACCGCCGCCTGGGAGATCGCGGCAAGCTGCGGACCGCCGTGACCGTCGGCAGGGACACGTCGCGCGCCCAGCAGCAGGACCGATCGGTAGTGGACCATGTCTTCGCCACCCGCACCGAGCTCACCTACCGCGCGGCGCCCACGGCCCTGGTTCGCGCCGGCACCGACCTGCAGCTCGACACCTACGAGGTGGACCTCGGTCCCATCGACTTCTCACCGGCCGCGAGGGCGGTCGTCCGGTACTTCCCGTCGCGCACGGACCTCGCGCTCGGTGCTCGTGCCGACGTCGTCCTGGACGTACAGCCGGGCTTCGAGGTGACGCCAGGCGTCCGCGTTGATCTCTACGGCTCCGACGGAGTGGGCGCGGTCGGTGTGGACCCCCGACTGGCGACACGCACTTCCGTCACCGAGACCCTGGCGCTCCTGACGACGTTCGGCGTCGCCCACCAGCCGCCGGCCTTCGTGGTTCCGCTGCCGGGGTTCCAGCCTGGCGGACTCCGCGGAGGGCTGCAGAAGGCCGTGCAGCAGTCCGCCGGAGTCGAGCTCCGGCTGGACGAGGCGACCACCGCGACGACGACGGTGTTCCAGAACGCGTTCTTCGACATGACCGACCCCCTCGGCGTGGCGGAGCGCTCGATCAACGGTTGCCCGCCGGGCGCATTCCCCACCGACTCGCTCTCGGGGGACTACGGGTTTTCACCGAACGAGCCCATCCTGTGCGGCATCCCGCGCTTTCCGCCGGGCACCGTCGGCCCGGATCGAAGCGGCGGGTTCGGTCAGGCGGGAGACAGCGCCGGGGGCCGGCGCGCCGCCGCCGCCTTCGAGGTGCGGACCATGGGCTGGTCGCGAGGCCTCGAGATCTACGTCAAGCGAAAGATGACCCGCAGGATCGGCGGGTACGTCTCGTACACGCTCAGTCGATCCGTGCGGAGCTTCGAGCGGCGCTCGTTCGTGGCCACGTTCGACCGAACCCACGTCGCCAACGCGGCTGCGGCCTACGACCTGGGCCGCCTGTGGAGAGCCGGCGTGCGGGGCACCTTCTACACGGGCTTGCCGAAGGCACCGGATCCGTCGGATGGGAGCACGCGACTTCCACCCTTCTTTCGCCTGGACGTGCGACTCGAGAAGCGCTGGCAGCTCGGCGAGGTCAGCTGGATCTCGTTCGTGGCCGAGTGGATGAACGCCACCCTTTCGAAGGAGGCCGTCACCACCGAGTGCACCCTCGAAGGCTGCTCGGCCCAGACGATCGGACCGGTCACCATTCCCAGTGTAGGGTTGGAAGGAGGATTCTGATGCGCGGCTCACGGCTCGGACCGTCCCACCCGGTTCTCTTCATCGGCGTGCTCCTCGCGCTCGGGTGCGGCGGCGGGGAAGCCCCGCGCTCCAAGGCGTGCGACGCCGCCTGCCGGGACGACGTGGCGCTCCGCGCGCTGCGCGAGACCGTGAAGCTCGTCTACAACCTCACGCTGCAGGGCAACCCCGTGGGCGCGCAGGACGAGTCGACGCGGTGCCCGGCCGGTGGAACGGCTCGCGTTCACGGCGAGGCCACGTCGAACCCCGTGCAGGGTGCGACGAACGTCTCACTCACGTACGAGCTCGCGTCGTGCGGCTACCAGCGACGCGACGACGAGCCCGAAGAGAGCTACGACGTCGTCGTGACGGGCACGCTGTCGCAAGAAGGGGCGATCGTCGTCCAGCCCTCCGATTCGACCGCGCTCCTGATGCAGAGTCCAGCCATCACGATCTCCGGGACCGTCTACGACCCACCCCTCCCCTTCAGCGCCGTGGACTGCGCGCTCGAGGTGGCACAGAACGGTGACGACGTTTCCGGTACGCTGTGCGGGCGGCCGGCGGGCGTCGACCTGTGACCCCCATGGGCCTGGCACGCTTCAGCCAGGCCGAGATTCCCGCAGCGCGTTGCGGAGCGCCACGATCTCGTCACGGAGGCTCGCGACGTCGCTGCGGATGTCCCCGCGCTCGTCACTGGCCTGCGACTCGATCTCCAGACGATCGGCCTGCGCCTCGCTCTGCATGGCGTTCACGATGACCGCGATGAAGAGGTTCAGCATCGTGAACGTCGCCAGGAGTATGTACGGTACGAAGAACGCCCACGCGTACGGAAACCGCTCCATCACGGGGCGCACGATGCCCATGGACCAGCTCTCCAGCGTCATCACCTGGAACAGCGTGTAGGCGCTCTCGAAGAGCGTCCCGAACCACTGGGGAAACGCCTCGCCGAAGAGCTTCGTCGCGATGACGGCCGCGACGTAGAACATGAGGACCATGATGCTCATGATCGACCCGATGCCCGGGATGGCCGCGAGGAGGCCCGCGACGACCTTGCGCATGGACGGGACCATCGTGATGAGGCGAAGCACCCTCAGCACGCGCAGGGCGCGAAGCACCGCGAAGGGCCCGGCGGCGGGCACCAGCGCGATGCCGACGACGATCGTGTCGAACACGCGCCAGCCGTCGCGGTGGAAGCCCGAGCGGTGAACGTACGCCTTCGCGGCCAGCTCCAGCACGAAGATCGCGAGCATCACCTGGTCGGCGAGCCTGAGCAGGTCTCCCCATCGATCCATGATCGCTCGCGACGTCTCCAGGCCCAAGACGACGGCGTTCGCCAGAATGACCGTCGTGATGAACACCTCGGCGCGTCGCCCGTCCACGAACGAACCGAGCCTCGCCTTGAAATCCTCGCTTGCAAGTTCCGACATCCGCGCGTCTCCCGGGTGGTCTGCCACGTGGCGGGTAGTGCCGAGTTCGGCACGACGCAAGGACGCGGGAACACCGCACGAGATTTCTTCGGTCAGTCGGCGGGGAGCCCCATCCCCATCAAGTACAGGACGCGTCGACCGCTTCCGGCGTCCCCCAGGGCCGCGACGACCTCGTCGTCGTAGAAGGCGCCCACGCCGCAGATGCCGGCGCCGCGCGCGGTGGCGGACAGATAGGCCGTCTCGCCCGCCATGCCGGCGGCGAAGAGCGCGTGGCGATAGTCGCGTGGTCCGACGACGCGACCCAGCACGTCGTCTCGCGCGGTCCAGACCAGTACCACGGAGGCGGTGCGCACCACGTCCTGATCGAGCGCTGCGCGTCCCATGGCCTCGGAGTGGTCACCCGCGCGAAGGAGCTCCAAGCCCGAACGATCCATCCGGTAGATCCCGGGCACCAGGCCTTCGACGCGGCGAACCACGAGGAGCAGCTCCACCGGATTGCCCGACCACCGCTGCGGAGTGAGCCAACGCGCGTCGCGCGAGACGCCGAGCAGGACCCCGTTCGGCAGCGCGCTCGTGGAGAAGGTCCGCGTGGAGCGGCGTCGGACGATGGTGGCGAGGACGTCCGCTCCCGCGTCCTCCACGAGGAGGTCTGCCTGCGCGGGAGGGGATGGCGCGAGGACGCCGAGGGCCGGCGTGCCGGTCCACGCGAGCGACGTCATGCGATGCGAGAGCCGCGTCAGCTCGACGGAGTCCGCCCGCTCCGGCAGCGACGGCGGACCGGCAATGGGTGGCGCGGGGGTGGTCGCAGCACCGCGCCGGTCGCATCGAACCAGCGCGACGAGCCCCTCCGCGTCGGCGGCGAGCCCCAGGGCGGACTCGAGCACCCCGTCCTGAAACGTCACGTCGATCCCGCAGCGCCAGCCCAGCGCTTCGGAGGCGAGCCCCAGGTTCGTCGCGAGGTGTCCGGCGTCCAGCGCCACATAGCGGTACGAGCGCGCGCCGTACTTCCACACGGTGCGGTCGAAGGTGGCGGCGAGGGCGAACGTCACGCTTCCCGCGCCCTGCGCAGGGGCGTCCGTGATCCGTACCAGCGCGTGCTCGCGCGGGTGGTAGTAGTACGCGCCCGCGGGCAGACCTACCGTCACGCCGTCGGACAGGACGTACACGTCCGTGGGATGCAGCGCGCCCGACGACGCCGCGGCGCGCAGCTGAACGTCTCCCTGCAGTCCACGAGTGGACGTGAGGCCGGCCGCGTGGTGGAGCAGGACGCCGAGATCGGCGCGGCCCATCGGTCCATCGGCGGGCTCCGCGACGACCAGGTCCGGCGCCCCGGCGCCCTCACCCGCGGCGATCATGCGCCCCCACAGCGCCGCACCCAGGGACCGCTTTCCCTGCGGGCCCGGCGCGGGCAGCGCCGTGCGGGCGTGTCCCTCGTACGCCTTGAACGGCGGGGGGCGCTGTGTGACCACCACGGCGGGCCGACGCGCAATGCCCGAGCGCGAGTACGACGACTGCTCGTGCAGATAGTCGATGGCGGCCTGCCGCTCGCCGCCGCGCTCGACGAACACGCGGGGCACGGTCGCCCCGGCGACCGGCCGGGCCGTCACGTCGTCCTCGCGCTGCACGACGGCCCGATCCGCGCCACCCGCGGAGAACCAGAACACCGCACCGACGACGCACGCGCCCGACACGCAAGCCGCGCTCCACATCACCCAGGGCCGGAACCGGGACCGGTCGGACAGGACGAGCGCCGGGGGGCTCGCCCGGCGAAAGAACCCCAGGAGCACTCGGCTTTGATACGCGACGTGCACGGCGCTCAACCCGATGACGCAGTAACCGAACAGGTAGTGCCAGTCGAACGCCGGAAGATCCATCCGCGAGACCCAGAAGACGCCGAGAGCCGTCGTCGCGGCCAGGTAGGCCAGCAGGAGGAGCGCGAAGACGACGTTGGCCGTGAAGCGCGGCACTGGACGCCCGCGGAGGGCGCGAACCCCCATCCACACGAGCACCGCGACGATGGGCGCCGCAATCCACGCTAGCTTCGCCATGGCACCGGGAAGGATACCGCGACGAGCATCGACCGAACGCTCAGGGAACGACGACGACGCCGTCGAGCAACTTGAGAAACGTCTCGCGGGCCGCGGCGACCGTCGGTGCCGGGCCGGTCAGCTTGAAGAACACCTTGCCCTTCGGCGCGTCGACGATGGCGCCCACCATCGCGAAGTCCTTCTTGGGCGTCGTGGGGCCGCCCGGCATGCCCGAGTTGAACGTCCCACGCTCGATCTCCACCAGGTGCTGCTGAACGCCGCCTCCGCTCCTATCCGATCGCTTCACGGCACCGGGGGGAACGTCGGGAAACTGCCCCACCCATCGCTTGACGTTGTCCTCGGTGGAGCCGCCCATCCCGCTGCCGAAGAAGAAGACGGCCATCTCGGCGTCCTCCGGGTCGCCCGCGGCGCGCGGCACGACGTACGACGCCTTGCGCATCGGGCTCGAAGGCGCGATACGGCTCCACGCCGGTGGATCGGTCCACTTCAGGCCCAGGGTGTCGTCCGGCTTCGCCGGGCCGGCCGCGACGGGAGGGTGGCCGGGCGGCAGCTCGTGCGAGGCGACCGCCGGGGCGCTCCGAGGCTCGGGCTCGGGCTTGGAGCGCTCGCACGCCGAAAAGATCGCTGCGAGCGCCAGCGCGCCGAGGCACGGCAGCCCCCGGCCCCGGGGAAGAGCAACACGCCGAGCGCGCACGACACCGAGGGTGCCCGCGAGGCGACCGAACCGCAAGGCCTGATCGCCGCGTCACGGGCCGCCGCGAGCTGTGGCGGATTCGACGCAGTCGAAGCGGCGATCGTCGCGGAAAACCGAGATGCCGGCGGACCTCGGGTCGAGAGCGGCGTGGCACGCGACGTGCTGTACTCGGCGCGATGCGCGCAGCACGTTCTTCGGTCGAACTGGTCGCGACTCTGGGCATCGCGATGCTCGCCTGCGGCACTCCCCGCTCGAAGTTCAGGCACACCGGGGAGCCTCCCGCGCCGAGGCCGCTCGCGTGGGACGGCGATACGGTAGACCGTGGCGAACTCCGCCTCGAAGGCTCGGTGTCCCACGACGACCACCAGCAGAACCTGACTCCCGAACTGCACGACACGGCCTTGCGCGTCCCCACGACGACCTTCGACGCGGTCATCGCCTTGGGCCTCACCCGGGGACTCGAGCTCGGAGTGCGGGGCTCCTACGCCGGCTACGACATGGCCGAGACGACCGCGCGCGGGACCATGCCCATCCCCGGGGAGCCCGGCGTTTGGGGTTTCGGTCCCGAAGCGCGCGGTGTGATCGACGTCAGCGAGCGATTCTCCATCGGCTTCGGTGGCAACGCGCTCTTCTACCGAGCGCCCGTCGCCAGGTGGGTGCTCTCACCGGACTGCACCACGGCGCCCGAGGGCTGCGTCTCCGGCTACCGCCTCTCGGCGCGGGACACCGAAGGGTTTCTCCTCGGGTCCGGCGCCGTCTACCCCTCGTTCCACGTGGACGAGCAGCGCCGCTACGGACACGTCTTCGCCGGATGGAGCGTTCACCCGTCGTTCGCCAACGACGGCTTCACCGACGCGGTCACCGACTCGACCGGCAGCACCCTGGAGACGGACGGGTATCAGAGCTACCTGGGCGTCGGGTATGGCGTTCGCTGGGAAGCCCTCATGGCCTCCGGAATGTTCTTCGCGCCCGTCACTCGGGACGAGGACATCCGACAAGGTCCCGGCTTCTTCGTGACGCTCGGCGGTGCCGTGAGAGTGTTCGACTCGGACGATTGAACCGTCGTCGCCAGGGTACTCGCTGCCGGTCCGGGCGGCGTTGACAGCGCGCGCGGAGGCGAGGCAAGGTCGCTGCCCGATGAAGGACGTGGAACGGGAGATCGCGCAGCGCGTGGACGAGTTCGTGAAGGACCTGACGGTCCTGGTGCGCAGGGCCGCGCTGGCGGCCGTCTCGCAGGCGCTGGGCGGGCAACCGAGCCCTGGCGCGTCGCCGCGACGCGCCGGCGCCAGGGCCAGCGGCGGCAAGCGGTCGCTCTCCGAGCTCGAAGCCCTTTCGAACCGCCTGCTGCAGCACGTCGCCACGAACCCGGGCCAGCGCACGGAGCAGATCGCGAAGGCGCTCCGGATGACCACCAAGGACCTGGCGCTACCCATGCGCAAGCTCGTCCAGGGCGGAGCGCTGACCACGAAGGGCCAGAAGCGGGCGACCGCGTACTTCCCCGGCTCGGGCGCGGTCAAGAAGCGAAGCGCCAGCAAGTAGGTCAGGTCGGCTCGGCGTCCTCGCCGGGCGGCGGCGGGACCGAGCTGTCGGAGACCAGCATCAGGCGTCGGGACGTCGGCGGGGCGTCGGCGTCGGCGTCGCTCGGCGGCACGGGTGCCACGACGCGTGGACGCGGGCGCGGCGGAAGGGGTCGCGCAGGCTTCGGGGCGGTCGGAAGCGGATGCTCCGGGACGCTGATCGCCTCGAACTCACCCGTCGAGAGCACCTCGAGGGGTGCCGACGCCACTTCGCCGGGGGGCGGCACGGAGTCCGACAGCACGAGCCGAGCGGTACGGGGCATTTCGACGACGTCCGGCGCGCGCTCCCCGGTCGTGGCAATCAGCGGAAGCGGGCGCTCGCTCTGCAGGTCGGGAAGCGACGGGGCCGCCGCGCGCGGTGCGGGGATCCAGGGCTCGAGCGCGGCGCGAAGCTCGGCCGCGCTCTGGGGGCGATCCGCCGGATCCTTCGCGAGCGTCGCGCGGACGATGCGCTCGAGATCGATGGGGATCGATCGATCGAAGGCGCGCATCGGCATCGGAGGACGACTGAGGACTTCGGCGAGGACGATCGACGGGAGATCGCCCACGAACGGAGGGCGCCCCGTCAAGAGTTCGTAGAGGATGGTACCGGCCGCGTACACGTCCGTGCGTGCGTCAACCTCGCCGCCGGACGCTTGCTCGGGCGCCATGTACGTGGGCGTTCCGAAGATGCGCCCACGCTCGTCGTACTCGGAGTCCGGATGGACGCCCTTGGCGATGCCGAAGTCGAGCACCTTCACGAAGGGCTGCGACGGCGACGGGTGCACCACCATGATGTTCGCCGGCTTCAGGTCCCGATGGACGATGCCCAGCGCGTGGGCCGCCACGAGCGCCGCCAGAACCTGGCCCACGAGCTCGCAGGCGTAGGACGGCCCCACCGCCCCGCGAAGCTGCACGACGGCGTCGAGGGTCTCGCCGTCGCAGAGCTCCATCGCCATGTAGGGAACCCCGTCCCGAGCCTCACCGTCGTCGAACACCTCCACGACGTTCCGATGGGCGATGCGCCGGGAAGCCCGCGCTTCCGCGACGAACCTGGAGCGAACCTCCGGGTTGGACGCCAGTGCGGCATGCAGCACCTTGACCGCGACGCGACGGTCGGCGCGCACATCGTCAGCCTCCCAGACGGCGCCCGCGGAGCCCTCGCCCAGGCGGCGGACCAGGCGATAGCGATCGCCGAGAACTGCGTCGTGCTCGAGCAAGGGTCCCTCAGCTCGCGGTGCGATGGACGACCGTGGCGGACGTCTGGGCCGTGGGCGTGAGTAACAGGGTCTGAATGCTCACGTGAGCCGGTCGCGTCAGCGCGAAGTGGATGCAGTCCGCGACGTCGTCGGCCGACAGGGCCTCGAGACCTTCGTAGACGCGCCCGGCGCGCTCTCGGTCGCCGTGGAAGCGGACCTCGCTGAACTCCGTATGGACGAGGCCAGGCTGAATCACGAGCTGACGAATCGGTGTCTGGGCGAGATCGAGGCGCAGCGCCTGCACGAACGACTCCACCGCGGCCTTCGACGCGCAGTAGGGTGCGCCGCCGGCGTAAGGTTGCAGGCCGGCGATGGAACCCACGTGAACGACGTCCCCGCGACGCGCGACGAGGGACGGCAAGAAGAGCTTCGTCACACGCATCAGGCCGAGGACGTTCGCCTCGAACATCTCGCGCCAGTCCGCCTCGGCAAAGTCGGCGACGGGGGCAAGACCCCGGGCCAGCCCCGCGCTGTTCACGAGGATGTCGACGGCCCCGTGGGAGCGGAGCACCTCCGCCGCGAACCTCTCGCAGCTCTCGACGCTCGCCACGTCGAGGACGTGGGGCTCCGCGGCTCCTCCCGCCCGCCGGATCGAGGTCGCCACCTCCGCCAGTCGGTCCGTACGGCGGGCACCCAGGACGACCAGCGCTCCGCTCGCCGCCAGGCGTCGCGCGGTGGCTTCCCCGATCCCCGACGATGCGCCCGTGACGACCGCGACGCGCCCACCGAGCCTGTCGTCGGGCGAGGTCACTGCATCACCACGAGATCCGCCTCGACGGCCTGGCCCGCCGCGAAGAACGCGACGTCCCCGGCCTGAACCGCGCTCACGGGTGAGAGCTTCACGTTGATGGTCGTCGCGAAATCCGGGATCGAGCCCATCGCCTCGGCGGGGACGGCGTAGGAGCCGCCGGCGGCCGGGGCGAGGCACACGAGCAGATACGACTGGCCGGCCTCGCTCCCGGACATGGTCACGGCCACGTGGCTGGCGTCGGTTCCGCCGAAGACGAGAGGCAGCGCACCATCCCGATTCGCGGCCGACTGCGTCGAGAGCGTCTCGCTCGTGAACTCCGTCGGCACCTTCGCCGGGCCGAGCATCTGGCCGTCGCCCGAGAGCACGAGATCGTCCCCCGGGTTCCACGCGTCGGTCGGCAGGTCCAGGTAGTACGACCCGCTGTTGTCGTCGCGAGCGAGGGTCACCGGCGATACGACGGCACCACCCGTCACGGTGACTTCCCCCACGTCGCGGCCTGGCGGCGCCGCCGCGGTCCACGCGTAGGCGACGCACTCGGTACCGACGTGGGGAATCGTCACCGCCGCCGGATCGAAAAAGAAGCCGAGCGCGATGTCGTCGGGCGTCGTGCCGTCCACGTTTTCGGCGACACCGACGAAGCTCGGCCCGAAGGGAGTACTCGGGAGCATGACGTCGGGCGCGACGTCCGGCGACGCTTCGACGCCCGCGTCGGACCCTCCGCTGCCTGCGTCGAACCCCGCGTCGGGCTCGGGCTTCGCCTTCGCCTTCGCGTCATCACCCCCGCAGCCGACCAGGAGCACCGTCGCGGCGAGGAAGAACCAGAAGTCACACGCAGGAGAACGAGCTTTACGCCGGCACATCGCGAGTATCCTATGCACATTCGCGTCCGAAGGGGACCATCTCGTGGCGCCGTGGAATCCGACTCAGTACCTTCAGTTTCGCGACGAGCGGGCGCGGCCGTTCCACGATCTGCTGGGCCTGGTGCAGTGCCGCGGTCCCCGCCGCGTCGTCGATCTGGGCTGCGGCACGGGCGCCCTGACCGTCACGGTGCACGAGACGCTCGGTGCGAGCGAGACGGTCGGCATCGACGCGTCGGCCGAGATGCTCGAGCGCGCACCGGGAGCGCTGCCTTCCGGTCTGTCGTTCCGGAGAGCCACGATCGAGGAATGGATCGCCTCGCGCCCCGAGCCCGTGGACGTCGTGTTCTCGAATGCGGCGCTGCACTGGGTGGAGGACCACGTCACGCTGATCCCCTCGCTCGCCCGTCTGGTCGCGCCCGGCGGGGAGATCGCGTTCCAGGTACCTGCCATGCACGAGCACACGCTGCACACCGTGGCCCGCAACGTCGCCGAGCGCGAACCCTTCCGATCGGCGCTCGGGACCGAGCCACGGCGCAGCCCGGTGCTCGCGCCACCGCACTACGCCGCGCTGCTGCACGCTGCCGGCTTCGTCGAGCAGCGGGTTCGCCTCGAGATCTACGCGCACGCGCTTTCCCACGCGCAGCTCGCCGTGGAATGGGTGAGAGGATCACTCCTCACGTGGTACGAGGACCGCCTCGGCGACCACTTCGAGGCGTTCGTGGAGCAGTACACGGCCGAGCTGCTCGACACGCTCGGCCTCGCCGGCGATTCGCCGTGGCTCCTGCCGTACGAGCGCATCTTCGCGTGGGGGCGGCGCGCATGACGCGGCGTGGTCCAGGCCATGAGCGCGGCACCGTGGGCACCAGCTGCCTCGCTCTGGGCTGCGGCATCGCCGCCCTCGCCTGCTCTTCCAGCGACGCGCGTCGCCTCCAACCCGGCGGAAGCGTGCTCGACGCCTCACCGTCGCTCGACGCGGCGGCGGACGCCTCCGGCGAGGCGGGGAGGCTCCCGGACGGCCCCCTGTTGCTCTCGGAGACCGGTCTCTACGCCGACATCGCGCGGCGCACCCTCGACGACGGGGTGGCGCCGTACGCCGTGCAGCACGACCTCTGGTCGGATGGAGCGACCAAGACACGCTGGCTCCGCCTCCCGGCGGAGGAGCCCATCGACACGAACGACGCCGACCGGTGGATCTACCCCGTGGGTACCCGCGCGTGGAAGGAGTTCGCGGTGGGCGGCCGCGCAATCGAGACCCGCCTGCTGGAGAAGACCGCGCCGAACGCGTGGCGCGCGGTGTCGTACGCCTGGCGAGAGGACGGCAGCGACGCCGACGCGGTTCCCGGCGGTCTCCCTGACGCGGCGTCCACCGAGCACGACATCCCCTCGGCGGAAGACTGCGTCCGCTGTCACATGGGCGACGGCCGCGAGTGGATGCTGGGAGTGACCGCCGTGCAGCTCACGGCCGAGTCCGTGGCTCGCCTCGCCGGCGCGTCGGCCTTCACGACGCCCCCGCCGGGCGCTCACGCGGTGCCAGGCACGGGCGACACGAGCGCGGCGCTGGCGTACCTGCACGCCAACTGCGGTCACTGCCACGCCGACGACTACTTCCTGGCCGACAAGTTCAGCGTACGTTTCCGGCTGCGCGTGGGCGACCTCTGGCCGGAAGCAACGTCGGCGTACACGACGGGCATCGACGCGCCAACGCGCCACGACGTCGGCGGAACCACCCGCGTCATCTCGCCGGGGTCACCGGCGCAGAGCCAGGCCTGGGTGAGGATGGGCGTCCGCGACTACAACGCGATGCCGCCGCTGGGGACCGAGCGCGTGGATGACGTGGGGCGCGACGTGATCCGGCGCTGGATCGAGGGGCTCGGAAGATGACGACGATCGACTTCGACGCTCGCGCCAAGGAGATCGCCGAGCGCGGCTACACCATCCTCGAGCGGGTCATCGAAGAAGACCTGGTCAGCAGCCTCGAGGAGACGCTCCTGAGGCTCGAACGGGATCTCGGCATCGTGCCGGCGTCGAACCTGTTCGAGGGCACGCGGACGGTGCGGATCTACAACCTTCTCGTTCACGGGAAGCTCTTCGAGCGCGTGCCGCTCCACGCCAGCATCCTGCCGATCGTCGAGAGAGTGCTCGACAGCGACTGCCTGGTCTCGTCCCTCTCGTCCATCGCCATCGATCCGGGCGAGCAGCCGCAGCCGATCCACGCCGACGACCAGCTCCTGCCCATCGTGCGCCCCCACGCGCCCCTCGTCTGCAACACCATGTGGGCCATCACCGACTTCACGGAGGAGAACGGCGCGACGCGCATCGTCCCCGGCTCCCATCGTGCCGATCGGCCGCCCGTCGTCGGGACCGACGATCGCGACACCATCGCGGCGGAGATGCCGCGCGGGAGCGTGATGATCTACGACGGCAGCCTCTGGCACGGCGGCGGGGCGAACCGGAGCGCCACGCGACGGACCGGCGTGGCGATGAACTACTGCGCGGGTTTCCTCCGCCAGCAGGAGAACCAGCAGCTCGGCATTCCGCGGGAAATAGCCCGCGGCTTCTCCGCTCGGCTGCGAAAGCTGGTCGGCTACGGCGTGTACCGGGGTCTCATCGGTCACATCGACAAGAAGAGCGCGGTGACACTGCTCGACGACGCCGACGACGGCTTCAGCGCGTTCTCCTGGGGCACGGCGCGCGACAGGGGTGGCGGGGACTGAGAGCCGCGCGACGCCTCCCGCGTGTGCCACGGACCGGCACGCTCCTTGCCCAGGACCACGGCCGTGGACACGTCACCGGTTCACGTGGTGGGGCGCGCGGCTTTCCCGCCCGCGGCGCGGATTCCGGGGCACAGCCTGTGCCACCGCCTGATCGCGGCGTCGCGGTGGGCCGCCGTCGTCGCCGTCGGGGTGTGCGGCATCGCCGCTGCGCCGCCGGAGGCGCGCGCGTGTAGCTGCTCGCCGTACCCGGGGTACGTCCTTCCGCTGGAGGGCGAGATGTTTCCGGCCAACGGGCACCTGCTCGCCATGGCGACGCCGAGCGCCACGCGGCTGCTGGACGCCGACGGGCAGGTCATACCCTTCGTCGAAGTCCATTCGACGCCTGCGGGCGCGTGCAGCCAGCCCTTCGTCGGCCTTGAACCGACGACCCCCCTGGTGCCGGGCACCGCCTACGAGCTCGAGGTGCCGTATGCCGGCGGCCGAGTGCGGTTCGTGGCTGCCGAGCCCTCGGCCGGAACGGCGAAGGTCGACCTCGAGCTGACCCTGGTGCGGCATGCGCCGGTCCCCGTGAACACGCATCCGTGCGCGGTGCCCCTGGAAAGCGACGTCAGCGCCAGCATCGTGGTCCGCTCCGACGATCCGGGGGGCGTCGTCGTCGCCGCCGAACTCGGGTACCGCTTCGTGGTGAGGCGAGTCCTGCCGACCGATCCGGTGACCGAGCACGGGTGCCACGTCTGCGTTCCCTTCCTGCGCACCGAGAACGACGGCACCTGCGTCGACGTCGTCGTGTACGACTCGGGGGGCCGCGCCGCCGGCCGCGAGCACAGGTGCTTCACCCTGCCTCCGCTGGATGGCGAGCCAGGACCCGAGGCCGGCTCCGATGACCCTGCCCCGGCACCGTCGCTCGACGGCAGCCTGCCCGATCTCGACGCGTGCGCGACGGGGTCAGAGCCCACGCCCGACGATCGGTCTAGGTGTTCGGACACCGCTCCCGACTCGCAACCCGACGCGTTCCCGAGCGTCCCGGTGGACGAGCCCTCCCGGCTCGTCGCCGCGCCTTCGAGGACATCGAGCCCCGCGTGCAGCATCGGCTCCCCGGACACGCGAGACTCATTCGCGCTCGCTGGTCTCGTCGGCCTCGGCACCGCATTCGCGCGACGCCGGTGGCGGCCACGCAGCGCACAGGACTTCGCGGGCGCCCGCACCCTGCACCCGTCGAACGGCTCCCTCCGTCCCGACCGCGAGCTCGGGCGGGCATCCCGGGTACGGCGGCTCCGCGCTCGAGGGCGAGAATCTCGGTCCGGTCCGGTCCCTCGACCGACGTGACGGTGGTGCAGCCCGCGTACGCCAGAGCCACGGTGGGGCCCGCAACGGCCCCGAGCCTCCCGAACGCGGATCGACAAGACGGCGAGCGACGTGGCTCATCAACTCGCCGCCGTGCCGGCCGAAGGCGCGCCCCAGCGCGCGGTGACGGCGCGGCGGCGCAGTGCAGCGGAGCCGCCAGCCGGTGCGAGACCCGGCGAGACGCGCTCGACCAGCCTCGCTACGCGCCCCATGGTACCTTCGGCGACGTGCTGAGTGACACCGATCCTCGCGCCGAGCACGTCATGGTCGAGCATCTGCGGCGCATGACGCCGGCGGAGCGTTTGCACCGTGCGAGCGAGCTTCGCGCGGCGGCGCTGACGCTGGCGCGATCGCGGATCCGCAGATGGTACGGAGACATCGGCGAGCGCGAGATGCAGCTGCGGCTTGCGGCCCTCTGGCTCGACGCGGACACCATGCGCCGCGTCTACGACTGGGATCCCGACGCCAAGAGGCTCTGAATGGACCTCGAGCTGTCGGTGGCGCTCCGCGTCGCGCGAGCTTTCGACACGCTGGGCTTGCGCTACTTGATCGGCGGCTCGCTGGCGAGTTCGCTGCACGGAATCCCGCGTTCCTCCCACGACGCGGATCTGGTTGCCGAGCTGCCGGGGCGTCACGCGGACGACGTCGCAAGGCTCCTCGAGCCAGAGTTCTACGTCGATGCGGAGATGATCCGAGATGCCGCGCGTCGCGGGGGCTCGTTCAACGTCATCCACGACCAGTCGGGTTTCAAGGTCGACGTCTTCGTCCTGAGTCGAGAACCACTGGCGCGAGAGGAGATGGACCGTCGCGAGCTCCACGTGATCGACGGAGACGCGTCGGCGTATTTTGCGACCGCGGAAGACACCGTGCTTCAGAAGCTGGCCTGGTACCGCAAGGGAGCCGAGGTCTCCGAAAGGCAGTGGAGCGACGTGCTGGGCGTGCTCAAGGTGCAGCGGGGCCGCCTGGACGATGCGTATCTCGACCGCTGGGCGCCGGTCATCGGCGTCGCGGATCTGCTGGCTCGCGCGCGACAGGACGCTGGGTAGCGATCAGCGATCGCGCTCACGTCGAGCCACGACGGCGCGATGACGAGCACGCCCTCGAAGTCGAGATCGAGCGTTCCGTCGGCGCTACCGCTGCAGACGTCCGCCTTCACGTTCCTCATCGACCCTTGCCAGCGCGGTGTCCGGCGGTCGCGCGTAGCGCTCCGATCGAGGCCGGGACTTGCAGCCCGCTGGACGGTCAGGAGTTCGTGGTGTTTCGACCGGACGGTCGTTACATGCGTCAGACGGCGAGTCTATCGGAGTCGGAGATGATCTCGGCATTGACGAAGAAGCGAGAGATGTGGCGACATGTCCAGCGCACACCGTTTCCGCCGGTCGCGCTCGTGGTCGAACCCGAGAACGCGCCGATGCGCACTGTTCCTTTCGGGCTCTTCCGCCAGCACGGGTTCCGGAAGTTCTTGTTGGTTACTCGATCCGAAGCAAGGTTGAAGACCGCCACTCGGGGTACCGTCGACCTCGTGTCGTCATGTTGCGGCGTGGAGATCAACCTCGATCCCGACGCCCCGACGCGCTTTTCTTTGAACGCCAACACCACGTACCGTGAACTCTTGCGCGCGGCCCAGGATGCGGAGGCAGGCGGCCGCGTGCTGGGGATCACTCTCTGACGGCGTCCGAGCCGCCAGCGGGTCCCACGTTCGCGACCGCGCCGGCATCGTGCGGCGGCTCGCGTGCCGCGAGTGCGACCACTCGCGGTTGGTCGCGCTCTCCTGAAAACGCCGCGCGTGCATCGTGAGCACCGTACGTTGCCGTTCTCGTGGCGGTCCCGTGGCGTTGGTTGCGAGCGCGGGTGCGCTTCGGGGCGGCGCGACGTGGTAGGGTTGCCGGGTGGGTTCGACGGATGTCGGGTGGCCCCGGGAGGTCTCCCTCCCGGGGCTCCCACGGATCCGGACGTGC
>CAZARU010000064.1:0-39439 GCA_964487605.1 uncultured Polyangiaceae bacterium | reverse complement strand
AATCTGTACGATCACACTTCGGTCGCGGGCTACGACATCAATTCGGCCTGCAACATGTACTCGTAGCGCTCCTCGCTCACGTGGGGGCCGCCCTCCGGCCCGCGCAGCACCTCGACCACGCGATCGAGGTCGTCGTAGACGACGAGCGTCTCGCCTTCGGGGTCGCCGAGGCGGACGGGGTTGCCGACCTCGTCGTACTCCGCGGTGTAGCAGCGCGTCTCCGCCGGCGGCGCGTACTCGTAGCAGCGGCTGGTGAGCCGCCCCAGCTCGTCCCACGTCTGGACGCGCGCGTGGCCGTCCGGATACGAGAGCCTGACGTTTCGACCAACCTCGTCGTGGTCGTAAAGGAAGTGACCGAGCTGGTGAGGTCCGGTGGTGGGAGCGACCGGGGGGTTACCGGGTGCCGCCGGCGTGTCCGTGCGAACGTCGAACGCCACGCTCGAGCGAGCCGCGAGGAGGCCGCGCGCGTCGTACGACAGCGCTTCGGTGCCGAATCCCGTGGACGCCTGCACGATCTGGCCGTTGGCGGTGCATCGCGCTCTCGCCTTCGCAGGCCACGACGGTCCGCTCACCGCCGACGACTTCCGCGCCGCCGACGTGCAAGCGCCCCCGCCGCTGCGCCCGACGGCGCCCCCGCCACGTGACACGCCCGCCGCGCCCGAGGACGCAGGAGTGCACTTCTCTGCCGAAGTTCGAGCGCTGGCGGCCGCCGCACTGCGCGACGGCGACATCCCGCGCACGGGCGGCTCGGAGCGGCGCGACCGAGCCCTCGTGCGCGCCGCGCTCCTCTGCCTCCGCAGCGACCACCCCGGGCAAGCCTCAGGCCCTGGGCTCTCGTCCCTGGCCCGCCGGGTGTTCCGAACCGGCTGGTCCACAGCTCTTGGCGGCCGCGGCATGGCCGAGCTGCTCGACGTCCTCGGCACCGCGCCCGGTGATGAGCGCGCGCGGGCGTGGATCGTCGCGAGAGTGGGGGCGTGATCGGGCTTCACCGGAGCTTCTTCAGCCGCGCTCCGAGATCGCCGATCGACACGACCTCGATCCGATCGTCGAGTCCGTACGAGCGCGCCGCAGGCGTGATCACGAACAGGCGCGCGAGCTTCAGGTCGTCGATCGCGATGCGCATCGACCGGGTCACGGTGGGTGCGTCCGCGAGCTTCATCTCGAAGCCGTAGCGACGACCGCCGCGGATCACGAGCAGATCGAGCTCCGCGCCCTGGTGCGTGCCCCAGAAGAATCCCTCGCGGAGGCCGAGAAGCGACAGCACCTGGCCGATCACGAAGCCTTCCCACGACGCGCCGCACTTCGGGTGCCCCATGAGCTGCCGATCGGATTCGACGTCCAGGAGCGCGTGAAGCAGCCCTGGATCCTGCACGTACACCTTCGGGGCGCGAATCTGCCGCTTGCCCACGTTCTCGAACCACGGCTGGACGCGCCGGACGGCCCACGCGCCCGTGAGGACGTCGAGGTAACGCCGAGCAGTGTTCTCGGACGACCCCAGAGATCGGGCGAACTCCGCAGCGTTCCAGATCCCGCCATGGAAGTGTGCAAGCATGTTCCAGAACCGACCGAGGGTCGCCGACGGGATCTCGACCCCGAGGTCCCGCAGGTCTCGCTGGAGGAAGTCGCGGACGTAGTCTCGCCGCCAGGCGAGGCTCGCGGCATCCGATCTCGCCAGAAACGAGCGCGGTAGGCCGCCGCGCCGCCAGAGCCGCCGGAAGCGGCGGACGCCCACCTCGGCCAGGTCGAAGCCGACCACGTCCACGTGGTGGACCCGTCCAGCGAGGCTCTCGGACACTCCCCGCACCCGCTCCGGATCCGCGGTGCCGAGGATCAGGAAACGCGCAGGAGCTCGCGGCCGGTCCGCGAGAACGCGCAGGATCGGAAAGAGGTCCGGCATGCGCTGGATCTCGTCGATGACGACGAGCCCGCGGATCCGCTCGAGCTCGGTCATCGGCGCCGAGAGTCGCGCGGTGTCGACGGGATTCTCGAGATCGAACATCGCGACGCGCCGTCCGCGTGCGACGAAGCCCGCGAGGGTCGACTTGCCGGACTGGCGAGGTCCGGTGATCGACACGACGGGCGCCTCGCGAAGTGCTGCCCGAACGCGGCCCACGAGCTCCGCGCGCCGAATCATCACGCGAAGCTACCATGAAAATCCTCAGCCAGGATGACGATTTTCATGGATGCCGCGAGCTCGACTCGCCCACCCGCGAGCACGCCGCGCGCGCGCCGCCGCTTCACGCCGGGCTCGGTCTGCGGCGGATGCGTCCCCACGCCTGCTACGAGCGAAGCGCTCGTCTCCACCCGCTCCACCGCGGGCGCGCGTGCACGTTGACGCCGAGCACACGCTCAAGGTGAACCCACGAAGGCGACACGATGTCGTGCGGATTCCAGTGAAACGAAGGGGTGACGCAGCCCACATCACGCCAGCGTACCCCACCCATCTGTGTTCGCAGCAGACCCTGGCTGCACGCCGGCAACGTCACCGCGACCACTCCCGCGACGAGTACGAACCCGGTCCGGATCGCCGATCCGCGTCCAGGTCGTGGGGAGGTCGTCGTCGCGACGACGGGTTCATCGCCGCGCCTCCACCGCGCGGCGGATGGCGGTGATGACCTCTGCCGTCTTCTCGAACTGCAGGTAGTGCCCCGTTCCGGACAAGAGCTGGAGTGACGAGCCCGGCACGTCGCGATGGAGGCGGTCGGCCGTCCTTCGGCGGAAAGGGTCGTCGGCCTGGCCGAGAACGAACAGTGGCTTCGTGATGGTCGGGTAGCGCGGTGAAAGTCGTGCGAGATTCTCGGCGGCCCCGACGGTCTCCGACGCGATCGCGTGCGTCACCTTGGGTGTGTTCCAGATCTGGGTCCGGAGCGCGATGAACTCCTCCGTGGGGGGAGTGTCACGGAACTGCTCGAGCAACCCTCGTCGGATCATGCGGGGTGCCCGCAGCGGTCCGACCAGGGTTCCGATTCCAACGCCGACGAGGGGTAACGTCAACGCGCGAAGCGTCGCATCTGCGCTCCGCGAGGGCTCGTAGGTCGCGCTGTCGATCACGACGAACGCCGCGGTCCGGGCCGAGCCGCGAAGCGCGAGCGCGAGCGCCGTCGTTCCGCCGTACGAGTGGCCCACGACGACGACGTGGCTCAGTTCGAGTGCGTCGATGAGCGCGGCAGCCACCTCCGCGTTGTGCTCGTAGCCGTACTCCCCCGTGTCGCCGCTGTACCCGTGCCCGGGTCGGTCGTACGCGGTGACGCGGAGCGAGCCCGACAGCGCGTCCATCACCGGGGCCCAGTCCTCGATCGAGCCAGGAGAGCCGTGAATCAGGAGCACGTCAGGGCCCGCGCCCCGGGTGAGAACGCGGAACGGCACACCGAGGACGGTCACGTGGTGGCCCTCGAGACCTTCGGGAATGGCCGTGTTCGGCTCGTGCCGCGCTCCGACCACGGCCAGGCCGACCGCGACCATCGCGACCAAAACCGCGAGCACGATCGCGCCACGAAGTGCAACGCGCTTCATCGCACTACCGTCGAACCCACTTGCCAACCGTACCACGTCGCGCCGCGCCGAAGCGCACGCCGCACTCGCGCGCACACCAAGGAGCGCGACGGGAACGACGACCAGTCGGATTCGAATCGCTCATCGGGTTCTGCCGTGCCGCGAAGGAACTCGAGGCGGTGGCATCGGACTGCGACGGTTCGGAGCGCCCCTCCCTGCTTCGGGCGAAGCGGTCGATCCGGCCGACGAGCTGCTGGGGATGTCGAAGAAGCCGACGCACCGTGTGGCTGGTGTTGACGCCACCCGCAAGCCAGCATCCAGTGAGGCGATGGCGGAGGGCGCCAGTGGACGGCGCATTGCGGGCCGTTATTCGGTAGAGGGAACCCTCGGCGCAGGCGGCATGGGCGTCGTGCTGCGCGGGCGCGATGACAAGCTCAGGCGCGACGTCGCGATCAAGCTGCTCCCCACCGACGCGGTAGGGAGCGAGCGTGCCCGGGCACGGCTGGTGCGCGAGGCGCGGGCCGCGGCGAGCCTCGAGCACCCTGGCATCGTCCGCATCTACGACGTAGGCACGACGGAGGAGGGCGAGGCCTTCATCGTGATGGAGCTCGTGCGCGGGCGGTCCCTGCGCGCGCTTCTCGCAGAGGGCGGGCTGAGCCTCGCCGAACGCGTGCGCCTGATCGGGGAGATCGCCGGCGCGCTCTCGTACGCACACGCCGCCGGGCTCGTCCACCGCGACGTGAAGCCGGACAACGTCTTCGTACGAGACGACGGGCGCGCGGTGGTGCTCGACTTCGGGCTGGCGCGCACGGCGGAGGACGACACGAGCGAGGATGGCGTCACGGTGACGAACGTGACCGCGGATGGCGTCATCGCGGGCACGCCCGCGTACATGGCCCCGGAACAGTTTGCCGGCGAGCCTCTCGACGGCAGGGCCGACCAGTTCGCCCTGGGCGTCGTCGCGTACCAGGCGCTCACCGGCTCGTTGCCGTGGAAGAGCACCAACGGCGCGCAGATGCTCGCGGAGATCTTGAGCAAGAACCCCGCGCCGCCGAGCAGCGTGGCGCCGGCGTTGCCCGCAGCGCTCGACACCCCGGTGCTGCGCGCGTTGGCGAAGCAGCCTGGCGATCGCTACGCGGACGTCGAGTCGTTCGCCAAGGCGCTCGCCGCCGCGGTCGCGACGAAGGTGCCCGCCGCGCCGGCAGCGGCCCAGGCCGGAGACGCGACGCCCACCGACTCCGTCCCCGGGCCGATCGATGCCACCGTGACCCAAGCGCCCGCGTCACCCGTGCGTCGCCGGAGCCGGCGCGCGCTGGCCATCGTCGCGGTGGCGGCGGCCGCGGTGCTGGCCGTGGACCACTACGGGTGGGTGCGGCAAGCCGTCACCGCGCCAGCTCCCGCCGCGACCGGCAGCGCTGCTGCGCGCGTGGCCTCCGTGCATCCAGGCACGGTCCTCGCGTGCCCCGCGTTCGAGGTGCGCGACGCGAGCGACAGCCCCGGATGGATCGGCGCCGCCGCCGCCGACGCTTTCTGCCGCAAGGCCGTGCTCCGGATCGGCGGCTCCTACGAGCGGCTGCGCGTCCCGGCCGAGCTTCTGGGATTGCCCGCGCGGCCCAGCAGCACCCTGCCGCACGACCCCTACGACGCCGCAGGGGCACGCGCGCAGGCGCTCGCGCGCGCGCGTGGGGAGGACGGCGCGGTCATCGCGGACGGCGAGGTCGAGCTCGTGCGCGAGGGCTTCGACGTCGTCGTGCGCTTGGAGCGCTCGGGCGGCGAGGTCGGCCGCGGGCAGGGCCGCGGGCGTGACGTGGCGGGCGCCGTCGAGCGTGCTCTCGGTGACCTCGTCGGCGTTGGCGCGCTGCCGGTGGCGACTCCGCTCGACGGCGAGGTCGCCGACCTGTTCCCGGTCACCGCTGCAGACCTTCGTGGCGACCTGCTGGACCTCAACGTGTTCGGTCGCAACCCGGAAGCGCCATGCTCGCGCCTCGAGGGAAGGTCGGGCGAGCTCGGCGTGGCGCGGCACGTGATCGAGCACAACTGCAGGTATGCCCTTGCTCGCATCCCCGGCCCAGCGCCCGCCGTCGATCTCGACGCGACTTCGCCGATGCGCCTCGCGCATAGCGCCGTGGCGCGGATCCAAGTGGGGATTCGCCCGGATGAAGCCACGCTCGCGACGCTGGACGACGAGCTCGCACGCGAACCGAGCGCGCAGCGGCGCGCGGCGCTCGCCACTTCCCTCGCCGCGTTGAGGAGCGACAGCGATCCAGCGCGGGCCCGCGAGCTGGCGCTCGCGGCCGTGCTCGCGAATCCGCGCTTCGAAGGTGCCTGGGGCGCGCTGGTCGCGGCTTCCTACGACCGGTCAGGGATGACCGACGTGCAGCGCGCTGCCAGCGCCTGGGTCCCGTCGGATTGGAACGGCTACAACACTCTTGCTCGCTTCGGGGCGCCCGGCGCCGCCGAGCGGGTGCGCTACCAGCGGCTCGGCTACCTTCTCTTTGGCCTTCAACCCGCGGGTGGGGTCACGCTCGCGGACGTGCTGCTGGACGCGGGCGACGTGGAGGCCGCGCGGGCGCTCGCCGCCGAGGTGCAGCTGAGCGAGGCGCCGCCCGCCATCAAGCTCGCCGCGGCGGAGCTCATCCGCGCGCGCGTCGAGGCGGCGGAAGGACAGTTCCACGCAGCCTTCGAGCGCGTCCTGCGGTTCATGGCAACCTGGCCTGAATACGGGTGGGGTCAGACGGGCGACATGATGCTCACGCTCGTCGGACGCGAGGTGGGCTTCATCCTCGGGCGTGAGCGCGAATACGCCGATGCCTTCGTCAGCCGCTATCTGTTGTCCGAGCCCGCGGCTGTCGTTCCGTTCGATCTCACGGTGTTCATGCCCGTCGCCATCAACTGTGCGCTCGCCAGCCCAGAGCTCGCGGTCCGCTGTGTGGCCGCCGTACGGCGCGAGCTCGCGAGCCCGCGTCACCTGTATCACATCGACGTGAACGCCCTGCTCGAGGGGGCCGTGGCCCACGCCGAGGGGCGCTACCACGAAGCCGCGGCGGCGTTTAGGCCGCTGGCCGCGGCCGCGCCTTCCCTGCTGACGGCGCGTGCG
Source organism: uncultured Polyangiaceae bacterium (assembly GCA_964487605.1). Lineage (GTDB taxonomy): Bacteria > Myxococcota_A > Polyangia > Polyangiales > Polyangiaceae > JAJDAH01. The sequence continues at coordinate 32,850 of CAZARU010000064.1, read as the reverse complement.
GCGGTCGTCATCTCGAACGCCCTCGACCGCGCGGGCGATCACGACCTGGCCGAGCGCATCGACGCGCCGCTCCGTGACCGCTCGGTCCTCTATGCTGGTGCCGGACCGGCGGACGTGCGCAGCGCGTTCCGCGCGGCCGCCACCCGGCGCCATGCCGACGCGCGCGCCCACGCAGGGAAGGTGATCGCGGCCTGGGGCACGCAGCGCCACCCGCCAGCCCACGTGCGCCGGATGCGCGAGCTCCTCGCGCGCCTGCCCCCGTGAGGCGGACGAGCCGCCGGCGGAAGCCTGGGGGCACGGCATCGGATGCTGACCAAGCCGATGGCGTTCGCAGCGCGGAGGGCGTCCGAGCCGTCGAAGGTTGTGTGCCCTGCCGGAGTAGCACGGGCTTCCGCTCACCCAGCGGCGCGCGATCCCCAAAGCCGACGGAGCGCGTGCTGTGACAGCGAAACCGCGTCCTCGCCCGAACCCTGGAATGACGCAACCGATTCTCCCGCGATTGTCTCGCAATGCGGGCGTGGGATTCGGCTCGACTTCGACATTCAGGGCGTTCGCGCTCTGCCCGTGCTCGAGTGCCATGAGTCGCGCGGCGGCCTCGCGTGTCGTCGCCGCCTCGAGCCAGCGCATGGCACCACCGCAGCGCTCCCAGATGTCTACGCCCTCCCGGAGCACATGACGCAACGACCACGCCCGCGGCTTGCGGTGCGGCTCGGAGTCGTCGGGCGAGGCGTCACGGAGGTCGAGCACGAGCTGACGGAGTTCGTTCGTCGAGCAACGCGCGTCGGCGGCATGCTCGACGTCGCGCGTTGCGCGCTCTCGTCGGCGACGTCGCTCACCGCGGCTGCCGCAGGTGCTCTTCGTGCTGCTGGACCGCCAGCGTCGCCTCCAGCGCAGGGAGCGCGGCGAGATCCTTCGGACGGCCAGCTGCGCGCTTCGACGCGATGATCCGGTCGAGTGGCAGCACGCGCACCTGAACGCCCCCCAGGTCGATCAGCCGCGCCCGAGCGTACTCCTCATCGAAACCATCCAGGCCTTGCGGCGTCGTCACGACGTCGAGTCGGTCGCCGATCGCCCCGCCGCCGACCTGCGCGGGCATCATGCCGAGGCGACCGGGTACGTAGACGCCGCCTGCGCGCCGCGCTGCTTCGAGGAGTCGCGGATCCGTTCGGTCTTCGAACCAGAGATTGATGTCCTGAGTCGCGATCGGTGCCCCCTGCAACGCCGCAGCTCCGACGCCGACGACGAGATAGCGGATTCCGAGTTCCTCGACCGCGGCGAGGAAGGCGCGCTCACCCGGCTCGAGCAAGGAGTCGACCACGTCTCAGCGCCCTCTCGAGCCTGCGCGCGGGTGCTTCGTTCCACGAGACCAGGACGTGGTACACGTCGCCGACGTCCAGATCGGGGCGTTCAGCGACGATCTCGTGGGCGCGACGCCAGATCGGTTCGCGCTGCTCGACGAAGGCGCGCTGCTCGGGGCCGAGTTCGGCCCATCGGCGTCGTTCCTCTTCGGCGAGCGCGTCGACGTCCACGCCGCAATCCTACGCCGAGACCGCGGCGTTTGCGAAGCGGGCCGAACCCGAAGAGGAGGGGGTCAGCCAGGCCCACGGCTTGCGTGCGGGCTCGTCGTCGTCGAGGGAGTCGTCGCCGAGGTCGAGGGCGAGCCCTCGGCGCAGATAGGGCACGATCGTGAAGATCGGAACCGCGTCGACGAGCGGTCCATGGGCATCGTGGTTCGCGCGGGCAACGACCGTGACGACCCCGCCGCGCGCGGCTCGAGCGTGGCGGTGATGGGCCACGCGTGGGTGGTCGAAGCGCCGGGGAAGGCTCCCACGCGCGAAACCGGCGCCATGCGGTGGTCCGAGCCGCACGCGCGCGGACGGAGCGCGGAGGCCCGGCGGCGCCGCGTCTGTGGCTTCTAGCGGTCTGTGTTACCGTCCGCTCCGGTGCTCACCATCGGTTGTGCCGGCTTCTCCGGTCCCGCGACGAAGTACTTCAAGGAGTACCGCTTCGTGGAGGTTCAGGAGACGCACCTCGCCGTCCCCGGTCCCGGGACCATCCGGCGCTGGCGCCGCGAGGCGCCGAAGGGCTTCCAGTTCGCGTTGATGGGCCCGCGGCAGATTGCCCAGGAGGGATTCCGGGAGGGGAAGGTCGTGGAGACGGCCCTCGCGCAGCTCGCGGAGGTGGCCGAGGAGCTCGACGCCACGACGGCGGTGTTCGTGGCGCCTCCCGACTTCACGGCGGGGCGCTCGAACCGCGCAGCGCTCCGAAGCTTCCTCGAGCTCGTCAAGGGGCGCTTCGACACCATCGTGTTCGAGCCGGGGCCCGCATGGGACCCGGGCGACGCCGACTCTCTCGCGGCAGACGCCGGCGCCATCGCCGCCCGCGATCCGCTGCAGCACGGCGCGAGTGAAGAGCAGGTGGCGTACTACCGCCTCCCTGGTCCCGCGGGCCACAAGTCGCGCTACGAAGATCCGGCCATCGAGCGGCTCGCGGAGATCGCGCAGGGAGCCGACGGTCAGGCGGCGACGTACGTGTTCGCCAACGTCGACATGTTCGCCGACGCCAAGCGCTTCAAGCGCGCGCTAGGGATCTGATCGCTCCGGCAGGCGAAAAGAGAATCGCGCGCGGCGGTTGCCCGCTCGCGCGCGATGTTCCGGGCTGGTGAGGCCGGCGTCGAGCCGACCTCACCCCCGTGCGAACCGCGTCTCAGCCGCCGAAGCAGTCGAGCGCGCAGTCCATGCCGCCGTCGGTACCGGGACCCGCGTTCATGCAGGCCACCAGCGCGTTCGTCGCGGCGCTGATGAGGACCGAGTCCGTGGCGCAGGACTGCGCACAGCTCGCCTTCACGTCGTTCGGGTCCGGGGATCCCGCGTCGGGATTCGTCAGCGCCGTCACGACGCAGTCCTGGAAGCAGACGATCTCGCCTTCGCCCATGAGACCGCCTTCGCTGCAGGCTTCGCCGTCGGCGAGGCACGCTTCCCACTCCGGGCAGCAGTTCGTCTCGACGCACTTGGCGCAGACGTCGGTCTGGTTCGCGGGGTCGCACAGCATGGGCATCCCGCCCGAGCCGCCGGTCCCGGCCGTGCCGGCCGTTCCGCCCGTTCCGGCTGTGCCGGCCGTGCCGGCCGTTCCGCCCGTGCCGCCGGTTCCCGCCGAAGACCCGCCGGTTCCGGCCGAGGAGCCGCCGCTTCCCGAGGCGCCCGCCGAGCCGTCGTCGTCGTCGCCGCTGCTCACGACGCAGCCCACGGCCAGCGTCGAAGCGAAACCGAAAGCCACCAGATTACGCCAAGCATTCTTCATGATGTTGTATCTCCCTATGAGTCCCGAGTGACCGCGCGTCGATGGATCCGACAGGAAAGCCCGTGGGGCGTTCGACGTCGGGCACTACCGCCCGTCGTCGCGTAACTGCCATACGGTATGGGATGGGTCAAACTCCCTTCGACCTCCGGACGGTGCCCCGCTGGGCTCTCCGTGCGCTTCGTGAAGCGCCGGCGGTTTGGACGGGTGAGCAGGGTCCAGTATTCGAGGGCGCGGCGCGACGCGCGGCGCGACGTGGCCCGAACCGTGCGTGATGCCTCGGGATTCTGGCGCCTGGGTGGGGCGCCTCGGGCCCCTCAGGGCGACCGGGGTGCCTGTCGGGCAGGGCGGCGAACGAAGGCGAAGGCGACCGCCGCGGCCGACGCGAGCCACCACGGCGCGTTGCCCAGGATCTCGTAGACCGTGCGCGCTTCCAGGAACGCGACGTCCGCCGCGAACGCCTCCTGCCGAAACGTCCCCGTGTGGCGCACCACGCGGCCGACGGGATCCACGATGGCGCTGACCCCGCTGTTGGTCGAACGGACGAGGAACCGCCGGTGCTCGATGGCGCGGTACTTCGCCAGCGCGAGGTGAATCCACGGCTCGGTGGTGTCGCCGAACCAGGCGTCGTTGGTGATGTTCACCAGGAGGTGAACGGTGTCACGATTGGCGATCTCGTTCACGAACTGCGGGATGATGTCCTCGTAGCAGATGAAGAGCGCGATCTTGCGATCGCCGAGGGGCACCGGGTCCATCCTCTCGCCCGGCGTGAAGCGGCCGGAGTTGGGCGACCAGTCGTAGAGCTTCGGAAACGTCTGACCGAGCGGGAGGTACTCACCGAACGCCAGGAGAAAGACCTTGTCGAAGCGCCCCTGCACCTTGCCGGCGCGGTCGGTGATGAGCGCGGTGTTCCAGAGCACGTAGCGACGCGCGTCGGGGACGTCCCGCACCAGGACGGCTCCGAAGATGAGCGGCACGCCCACGTACCGCGTGACGTCGCGCTCGTAGTCCTCGAAAGCAGTGTCCTCGTTCCGCGCCCCGGCCACCGACGTCTCGCTCCAGACGACCAGATCGAGAGGGCCCTCCGTTCGCTCGAGATCCTTCGTGAGCTTGAGGTGGCGCAGCAGACCCTCCGCGCGATCCTTGCGCTTTCCCATGAGGCTCATGTTGCCCTGGACGATGCCCACACGACCCCGCGGCGCCTCCGCCGTGCGGGCGTCGATCTGCGCGATGCGGACGGCCCCGAACGCGGCGGCCGCGGCCGGCACCGCGACGAGGGTCGCGGCGAGGCGCCAGCGTGGGGCGCGCCTCTCGAGACGCGCCACGACGACCTCCGCGACGGCGAGGTTCGCGGCGACCAGTACCAGGGCCACGGCGATGGGACCGCCGAGCTCCGCCACCTGGGCGAGCGCCGGAGCGAGATGGACCGTCGCGCCGTAGTACCAGGGGAACAGCAGCGGGTAGAGCATCTCGCTGGCGGCGAACGCGAGCGCGAAGACCGGACCGGCCGGCCACCCGCGGCGCTCCGCGCGTCCGTACAGCCACCCCAAGAGGGCGATCCTGCCGGCCTGGTACCCGCACAGGATGGACATGAACACCAGGCAGAGCGCGGTCCCGAAGCCGCTGAAGACGCGCAGCATCTCGAGGAGCCAGTAGAAGCCGCACATGGTCATCGTGAAGCCGGCGAGCCAGCCGAGGCCGGTCGCGCGGCGAACGGTCTGGCCACGGAGCGCCACGATGAGCGGCACCAGCGCGACGAAGGCGAGCGGCCAGACGTCGATCCCCGGGAACGCGAGGAAGTAGAGGAAACCGGAGAGGAAGGCGAGGCCGTAGGCCGCCTTGGCGTTCACCACGAGAGGGGCCGGCGCGTCCACGTCCGAGACTCGCGCGTGGCGTTCAGGCGCCGAGCGCCTTGCGCACCTTGGTCATCACGTCTTCGAGCTTGAACGGCTTGGTGATGTAGTGCCGCGCCCCGACCTGGATCCCGCGGACCTGATCCAGCGGATGGTCCTTGGCCGTGATGAAGATGATCGGCACCTTCTTGGTTCCCGGAAGCATGCGAATCCGCTGCGCGACGCCGAAGCCGTCGATGCCCGGCATCATCACGTCGAGCAGGATCAGGTCGGGAGGGGGAGTCTCGCTGGCCCGGGCGATCGCGGCGTTGCCATCCTCGGCGATCACCACCTCGTACTGGGCATGGAAGGCTCGGGCCAGCAGTGCGCGGATCGCCGGGTCGTCCTCGGCGACCAGGATCTTCTTTCGGCGGGCGACCTCCGCGGTCACGACCTACTGCGTCCGCTTGATGACGTGGAAGCCGAACTCCGTCTCGACCACCTCGCTCACCTGGCCCGGCTTCAGCGCGAAGGCCGCGTCGGCGAACGGCTTCACCATGGCGTTCCGGGCGAAGCGGCCGAGGTCCCCTCCGCGTGGGGGCCCCGACGGATCGTCGGAGTGGGACTTCGCCAGGGCCGCGAAGTCCTCGCCCTTCTTCGCCCTGACCAGCACGTCGGCGGCTCGCTTGCGTGCCTCGTCCTTGGTTCGGGTGATCTTCGGGTCCGCGCGTCGCGCGCCGACGTACGCGACGAGCACGTGCGCCGCGCCGACGGTCTCGCCGCTGGGCTCGGGGACGGGCGGCGCCGGCTGCGCCACGGGCTGGACGATCGCGGTCTGCACGGCGGCGGGTGCTGCGGCCGCGGGCGCCGTGGTCGTTCCGGCGCGCCGCGCGGTCTCGGTTTGCGGTGCGGTCAGGTCGGCGCAGGCCGGGAGGGTGGCGAGCGCCAGAAAGAGCGCGGGGCGATGGCTCATCGCCCCTTCCGTATTGCGGTCCACCCCCCGGAAGCAAGCCCCGCCCGCGGCGAGGCGCTTGCTCAGGCAGCGGAGGACGGGAAAGATGCGCGGTCCCCGCGCGTTTGCGGCGCGCCGTCATGACGAAGATCCTCCACATCGAAGACGATCCGGCGAACCGGCTGCTGGTGCGCAAGCTCCTGCGACCCTCGGGGTTCGACGTCATCGAGGCGACCGACGGGCTGACCGGCATCCGCATGGCGCGCGCGGAGAACCCCGATCTGATCCTGGTGGACATCGCGATACCCGGACTCGACGGGTACGAGGTGACGCTTCGGCTGCGCGCGGAGCCGAAGCTGCAGCGCACGCCCATCGTGGCCATCACCGCGGAGGGGAACCGCGAGACGAGCCTCGCGGTCGGGTGCGACGGCTTCCTGCAGAAGCCCATCGACGCGCGGTCCTTCGCCGCCACCATCAAGAGCTACCTTTCGGGGCGGCGAGAGCAGACCACGACGGAGCTGACCGGCGAGCACCTGCGTCTGCAGAGCCAGCGCATCGCGAGCCATCTCGAGGAGAAGCTCGCGGAGCTGAAGGCCGCCAACGATCGGCTGATCGATCTCGACGCGGCGCGGAAGGAGTTCTACCGCAACATTTCCCACGAGCTCGCGACGCCCATGACGCCCATCGTCGGCTACGTGAAGCTCCTGGCCGATCGCGAGCTCGGCCCGCTGACGGTCCAGCAGGACAAGGCCCTGCGATCGATCGACGAGTGCGTGCAGCGCCTGCGGGCGCTGATCGACAACCTGATAGACGTCACCGGCATCGAGACCGGTCGCATGCGGTTCGCGCTGCGCGACTACGATCTGCTCGACGTGGTGCGACGCACCCTCGCGCGCCACCGTCCGGTCTTCGAGGAGCGCCGGATCCGGCTCCTGGTGGACCTGCCGCGAAACCCGCTGAAGGGAATGGGTGACCCCGATCGCATCGCGCGGGCCGTCTCTCAGCTCCTAGACAACGCCGCGAAGTTCACCCCGGAGGGCGGCGCGGTGGGAGTCCGCGTGTCCCAGGTGTCGCGAGGGGAGTTCGTCGTGTCGATCGCCGACACCGGTCCGGGCGTTCCCCCCGCGGCGCTCGAGCGCATCTTCGAGCCTTTCTTCCAGGCGGATGGGTCGCCGACCCGCAGCTTCGGCGGGACCGGGGTCGGCCTCGCCATCGCGCGCGGCGTGGCGATAGGACATGGCGGCGACCTGCGCGCCGAGTCGCCCGCGCGCGAGGACGTGGAGGGCGTTCCGCTCCGAGGGGCGGCGTTCTACCTCACCCTCGCCGACAGACCGCCGAGCGGTGGCGGGAACCGCGTCGCGTGACGGATCGGCATCCGCCGGTCTACCTGGATTGGAACGCGACGACGCCGCCGCTCGATGCCGTCGTCGACGCGATGGCGAAGGCTGCGCGTCACACGTGGGGCAACCCGTCGTCCGTCCACGCCGCCGGGCGAGCCGCGCGGGCCGTGGTCGAGGAGGCGCGGGAGGCGGTGGCCCGTCTGGTGGGCTGCGAGGCCCGGGACGTCGTGCTCACGTCGGGTGGGACGGAGGCGAACAACCTCGCGCTGCACGACGCGGAGGCGCTCGTGACCAGTCGCATCGAGCATCCCTCGGTCGTTCGCGTGGCCGAGGCGCTGGCGGCACGCGGCCGGACCGTGAGGTGGATCGACGTCCCCCGATCGGGGCACCTGGACGTTCAGCGCGTGAAGGCGGCGCTCGACGGCCTGCCCCGCGGGGCGCGCGTCGCGGTCATGGCGGCGAATCACGAGACGGGCGCCGTCCAGCCCATCTCGGAGATTGCGCGGGTCGTCCGCGAAGCGGGCATGTCGCTCCACTGCGACGCCGTCCAGGCCGTGGGCAAGACCGGTTCGTGGGCGTGGGAGGGAGCCAGCTCCGTGGCCGTCGCGGCCCACAAGTTTCGCGGCCCCAAGGGGATGGGCGCCTTGTGCCTGCTGGACGGCCGACGGCCGGCGGCGCTGCTCGTCGGCGGCTCGCAGGAGCGCGGTCTGCGGCCGGGCACCGTGGATCCCGTCGCCGCGGCAGGTCTCGCCGTAGCGGCGGAGGCGGCGCGGTCGGGCCCGGAGCGCCACGCGACCCTCGCGACCCTGCGGGATCGACTCGAGCGGTCGCTCCACGGGCTCGGCCAGAGCAACGGCATGGAGCCCCGACTGCCCCACGTCGTCTCGTGGTGGTTCCCGGGCCACCAGGCGGACGCTCTGGTGGCCGCGCTCGACCTCGAGGGCGTGCGCGCGTCGAGCGGCAGCGCCTGCGCCGCCGGCACGTCGGAGCCCTCGCCCGTCGTCACCGCCATGTACGACGTCGAGCGCGCGCGGAGCTCCCTCCGCCTCACGCTGGGCGAAACGACCAGCGCCGAGGACGTCGAGTACGCGATTCGGGTGGTGAGACGGGTGGTTGAGGGCCACGCCCCCGGACCCTGAAGTGATGCTGGAGGGAGATCCCTCATGTGGGACGCGACGATCGAACCCCCACGCGTAAGTGCTCGAAACTCGATCGTTCTCGGGGGGCGTCGACGCCGAATCCATCAATCCATTCAATGGAGTACGGCGTCAGGACTCCCCGGCGGATGTTCAGTTGTCTGCGCACGTATGAGGCACTCCCTCAGCAACTTCGCTCAACTGTCTGAAATTGCTCGCTGTCTGGAGATCTCGTACAGCGCGAGCGCCGCCGCGACGCTCGCGTTGAGCGAGTCCACGTGCGACCGCTCCGCGACGCGGGCCAGGTGGGTGCACGCCCCGCGCGTGCCGCGCCGGAGACCCTCGTGCTCGCCGCCGACGACGAGCGTGACGGGCCCGCGTAGGTCGATCGACCGCAGCGGCTCACCGCCCGCGTCCAGTCCGACCACCGAGAAGCCCCGCTCGGACGCCTCGTGGAGCGCGGAGCGCAGCGACCCCACCCGGCAGAGCCGCGCGTGCTCGATCGCGCCGGCCGAAGCGCGGAACGTCGCCGGCGACAGCGGCGCCGCGCCGTGCTCCGGCCAAAGAACTCCCCCGGCCCCGAGCACCACCGAGCTGCGGATCACCGCGCCGAAATTCTGCGGGTCCTGGATGCGGTCGAGCGCCACGACGACGGTGGCCTCCTGCAGCAGGTCGGCGAGGTCCAGCAGCTCGAGGGGCGGAGCGACGGCGATCGCTCCCTGATGCGTCGCGCCGCGGGCGAGCTGGTCGAGCGCCGCGCGCGGGACGCGCTCGATGGCGCGGACGCCGCGGTCGGTCGCGAAGCGGCCCAGAGCGTCCAGCGTGGCCCCGCCGCGAGCGTCGAGCAGGACGCGCTCGAGGCCCGGCCCGCGAACTCTCACGGCCTCGCGCACTGGCTGCAGCCCGCACACGGTGCGGGCACCGTGGTCTCGCTTCACGGCAGGGCCGCCGCGATTTCCTCGACGATGCTCCGCGCGGCGGCGGCCGGGTTCGAGGCGTCGCGGATCGGCCGGCCCACCACGAGCAGGTTCGAGCCCTGTGCGATGGCGCTCCCTGGCGTCCCGGTCCGCTTCTGGTCGTCCGCGGCGCCCGCTGCGGCGCGGATCCCGGGCGTCACCAGGACGAGATCCCGGCCGACCGCCGGGCGGATCCGACCGACCTCCTGCGCGGAGCACACCAGCCCTCCGACGCCGGCGTCCCTCGCGAGCCGGGCGAGCGCCAGGGCGTGATCGTGGGCCGTGCTCCGGACCCCCAGCACGCGCAGATCCTCGTCATCGAGCGACGTCAGCACGGTCACCGCCAGCAGCGTGGTCCCACCGCCCTCGGCCTCGGCGCGTCGCGCGGCCGCTTCGAGCATCCGAGGTCCGCCCCCGGCGTGGAGCGTCAGGTACTTCACGCCGAGCGCCGCCGCGGCGCCGACGGCCCGCTCCACGGTCTCCGGAATGTCGTGGAGCTTCAGGTCGAGGAAGGCGTCGCACTGCGCCTCCCGGACGACGTCGAGCGCGGCGGGCCCGCGCGCCACGAAGAGCTCGAGCCCGACCTTGAGCACCCCCACGGAATCGCGGACGGCGAGCGCCGCCGCCCGGGCGGCATCGAGATCCGGGTAGTCGAGGGCGAACGCCAGATGCGCGCGTGCCGCTGCCAGGTCCGTCACGTCGCGGCGCAGGGGGTCACAGGCACGAGCAGAGCGGATCGCCCGGGGGGCAGTTGCAGGGCTTCGGACCGCCACCGCCGCCCGACTTCTTCTCGCCGCCCCCACCGCCGACGCTGCGCTTGGCCTCGGCCGTCGCCTTCTGGGCGGCCTCCAGCTCGGCCTTGATGCGCGCGCGTTCCTTCTCGTCGTTCGCGTTGCGCAGGGCCTCCTGCAGGTCGCCCTCCTTCTCCTGCGCGCGCTTGTACTCGGCCTCGAGGCGCGTGATGCGCTCCTCCGCCTCCCGCTTCGCGGCCTCGATCGCCATCGCCTTGCGCTCGGCCTCGTCCGCAGACTTCTTCCACAGTACGCCGCCGGTCACGCCACCGATGACCAGGATGCTGGCGACGACGCCGACGGCGATCTGCAGCCGCTTCTTCCCTTGATCCGTCGCGAGTGACGCGAGCTGTGTCTCGTGAGCCTGCTGGGCGGCCAGCGCTTCCATCTTCGCTCGGTGCTCGGCTTCGGACCGCCCCTTCTCCAGCTCCGCGTGGCGGATGGCCTCCAGGCGCGCCTCTTCCTCGCGGCGGCGCTGCTCCTCGGAGCGGCGGCGCTCCTCCTCCTCGCGAAGGCGGCGCTCCTCGTCCTCGCGGGCCTGCCGCTCCGCGCGCTCCCGAGACTCGCGCTCCGCGCGCGCCGCGGCCTCCTTGTCGGCCTCCTCCTCCTTGATCCGCTGCTCTTCGAGGTTCATCAGCTCGTTGAGCGAGAACAGGACGGAGCTTTCTTTCTCTTCTGCCATGGTGCTTTCTTCGGGGCCAGCGGGGAGCGTCGCGACGGACGACCGACCCGCAGGCGGATACCAAGCCCCGGCCGGTGGGGTCAATGGGCGTGCGAGGCGGGGGAGTCTAACTCAGAGCCGTTTGCCGGCCCAATCCCGAAGTCGCGGCACGCCGCGGCGTCGCTCGGGCTGGAAAACGGCCGGTCCGGCGGCGCGGTGGAGCGCAGGAATCCGGGCATTTCCGCGGGACGCGGACCGAGGCGGCGGAGAGGGTCACACCGGTGCCGTCCCGGAGTATCGTCCGCCCATGCCGACCGACGTCTGTGCGCACATCACCGGGACCGTCTGGAAGATCGAAGTTGCCGTGGGCGACGACGTCGCGGAGGAGCAGACGGTCGTCATCCTCGAGTCGATGAAGATGGAGATGCCGGTCGAATCACCGGTGGCCGGCAAGGTCTCGAAGATCGCGGTGGAAGAGGGGCAGGCCGTCGAGGACGGTCAGGTCCTCGTGGTCCTCGACTGACGACGGCGCGCCGTTTGACGGCAGCGCGGTCTCGCGTGAGGATCGGACCGATGGCGCGCCGCGCTCGACTCGCGCTGCTGACCGCCGCCCTGGCCGGTGCCTTCTGGGTGCCGTCGTGCGGCGGCCCCCAGGGCGCCGCAGCCGCCGGAGAGGAGTGCTTTCGCGCCAACGACTGCGCCGAGGGGCTCGTCTGCGTGCAGAACGTCTGCACGAACGATCTCTCGGGAATCGTGTCCACGGTGGACGCACCTTCGGGGCCCCCTCCGGGTGACGCGTCCGTCGAAGGGAGCGCGGGTGGAGCAGGCGTCGGGAGCGCAGGAATGGCGGGTGTCGGCGCTGCCGCGGGCGCGGGCATGGGCGGGGCCGCTGGGACGCCCACGGGCGGCGCCGCCGGTGCGGGCGCGATCGGCGGAGCGGGGGGAACCGGCGGTGCTGGCGGGGCCGGCGGAGTGGGCGGCGCGGGCGGTGCCGCCGGCGGCGGCGGCGCCGGCGGGACGGGAGGCAGCGCTACGGGTGGAACGTCCGGCTCCGGCGGAGCCGGGGGGACGGGAGGCGGCACTGGCGGTGCTGGTGGAACCGCGGGAACCGGCGGCGCGGGCGGCACCGCGGGGACCGGCGGCGCGGGCGGCACCGCGGGGACTGGCGGCACCGGTGGCGCGGCGGGGGCCACGGGCGGTACCAGCGGAAGCACGGCCGACGCTTCGACGGACTGACGCGCACTACTCCCGCCAGAAGAACTTCCACGGGTTGTGCTTGAGGTCGCGGAGCATCTCCTGCACGTCGTCGTAGACGGCCTCGTCCATGACGAAGGCGCCCACGGTGCCGTTCCCGCGCTTGACGTGGGCCACGATGGACTGGGCGTCGGAGGCCGCGTGCTTCGCGTGTCCGGTGATGGAGTCGACGTCCCGGGTGATCTTCTCGTAGCGGGCGAGCTGGGCGTCGGACGAGAGCGTCGTGGTGAGCTTGGACGTGTCGGCCAGCACCTTGCGGCCGTCGGAGAGCAGCGGATCGAGGTTCTTGTCGACGGTGGCCGTCGCCCGCTCCGCGTTCCGCAGAATGCGGTGAATCTGCGGGTTGTCGACGTACTGCTTTCGCGCGGCGACGACCGTCTCGTTGCCCTCCCGCGTCAGGTTCTCGACGTTCGAGACGATCTGGTCGAGCTTCTCGTCGTTCTTGTCGAAGAACTGCCCGGTGCCCTTCAGGGTCTTGTGGATCCCGTCGAACATCTCCGAGAGTTCCTTCTCGTTCTCGGTGATGCCCTTGTAGGTTCGGTGCAAGAGCTCGTAGCTCTCGGCGAGCAGGAGGTCGAGCCGCGGCGGACTCACTCCGCGCACGATGGCCTGGTCCGCGAGCAAGGGTCGATCGTGCGAGCCGGGCTCGACGGCGAGGAACATCTCGCCCAGCACGCCCTGGCTCGTCACGAAGAACCGGGCATTCTCGTGGATCGCCTTCTCGTAGCGCTTCTCGATCTTCGCCAGGACGCGGATGGGGGCCACGGCCTCGCCCGCCGGGTCGACCTCGCCACCGCGAAACTGGATCTCCGCGACGCGCCCGACCTTGACGCCCGCGATCCTGACCGGCGCACCCGACTGGAGGGAGCCGGGATTCTCGAAGTCCACGTACACCGTGTAGGTGGGTTCGAAGCTGAGCCCGCCCATGATCACGACGAAGCCCGCCAGGAGGCCCAGCGCGACCAGGATCAGTGCTCCGACCTTCACCTCGATGGATCGCTGACTCATTTCGGATGCCGTTCCTTTCCCGGGGCGCCCGTGGGCCCGTCCTCGGCCCCACCAAGGTAGCAGTCCGCGCGCCGCTCCGCTCGATGGACCCCGTGCCGCGTCGCGCGGATGCGCTCGGTCAGGCCTCCATGGGGCCCTCGGCACGCCCGTTGATGAACTGCTGGATGACTCCGTCGTCCGCGTCCCGGAACTGGGCGGGGGTGCCGATCAATCGAACGTGCCCACCGTAGAGCATCACGATGCGATCCGCGATGCCGAAGATCGACACCAGGTCGTGCGATACGACGATGCTGGTGACGCCCAGGTCGTCACTCAGCCTGCGGATGAGTTGGTCGACGCGACGCGCGCTCACCGGATCCAGGCTGGTCGTCGGTTCGTCGAAGAGCACGTAGCGGGGTTCCAGGGTGAGCGCCCGGGCTATGGCGACGCGCTTGCGCATGCCGTCGCCGAGCTCGGCCGGGTATCGGTCCGCGAACTCGTCCATCTGCACACGCTCGAGCAGCCGGTGCGCCTCGTCGAGCGCGTCGTCGCGCGACATGGCGCGATGCTTGCGAAGCGGCAACGCCACGTTCTGCGCGCAGGTCATCGAGTCGAACAGGGTAGAGTGCTGGAACACCATGGCGCACTTCTTCCTGACGCTCGCCATCCGTCGTTCGTCGAAGCGACTGACCTCCTCGCCGTCGAGCCAGATCTCGCCGTCATCGGGATACAGGAGGCCGATGAGGTGCTTGATGAGGACGCTCTTTCCGACCCCCGAGGCGCCGATGATGAAGAAGACCTCTCCGTCGCCGACGTCGAAGCTGACCCCGCGAAGCACCTGCTTCTCCCCGAAGGCCTTCCGGACGTTCTGGAACGAGATCACGGGGCGAGGTTGCCGGTTCGGCTCCCGCGTCGCAATCGACGGTCGCCCGAGGCTCGAGCCGGCGAACCACCTTGGCGACGGCCGAGCCCCGACTAGACTGCGCCGCGACCATGAAAGCGAGGTCACTCGGCGCCGTGCTCGTGCTCGGGCCCGCGCTCGGCTTGGCCTGCTCTTCGGACAAGCCACCCCCCGAGCGCGCGGACCCCTCCGCGCTGTGGGCGCACAGCCCCCGGACGTGCCGCGCCGACGAAGTGCGCGAGTACCAGTGCGAAGCCCTGCTGCCCAGGGAGGCGTCCCTGCCGGCGCCTCCACCCTACGAGACGTGCCCCGCGCAGATGGTCGGCCTGACGGGGATCATCGACCCGACGCCGCCGGTCTCCGTCTTCGACGCGGACTACACGGAGTACATGCGCAAGCGCGCCGCGCCGGGACACCAGTGCTGCTACAGCTGGTGCTCCCTCGTGACCGTCGCGGACTCGTCCGGGATGACGGGGTTCGAGGGGTGCGACGACGCCTCGGCGTTCCGTGAGACGTTCTGCATGGACGAACCGGAGGGCGGCACCACGCGGCCCATCGGGGCACCGCACGAGAAGTGTCCGGCCGCGATCGTGCCACCCGCCGGCGCCGTCTTCGCGGCGCCCCGCGCGGCGGCGTTCGACGCTTCACGAACGCTTCAGCAGCGCACACAGGGCTTCCCGCAGTGCTGCTACGGATGGTGCTCCCGCGCCCCCGCGGGTTCCGGGATGCACAAGCGCTGACGACCGCGGCTCAACCCCCGGCGAGCACGCCGCACACGCGGTTCCGACCCGACTGCTTGGCCTCGTAGAGCTGCGCGTCGGCGGCTTTGTAGAGCTCCGTTCCGTGCAGGCTGGACGTCGCGTCGCGGCAGCCGACGCCGATGCTCGTCGTCACGGGGATCACCTTGCCCTCGAAATCGAACGTCGTCGCCTCGACCGTGCTCCGGATGCTCTCGGCGAGGGCCATCGCGGCCTCCAGGGCCGTGTCGGGGCAGAGCACGGAGAACTCTTCACCCCCCACGCGGGCGAAGAGGCAGCCGGTCGGAACCGTCTTCGTGACCGTCTCGGCGAGGCGGCGCAGCACGGCATCGCCCGCAGCGTGCCCGTACGTGTCGTTGATCTTCTTGAAGAAGTCCACGTCCAGCACGAGCAGGCTGAGCAACCCGGGGCGTGCGGTGGCGGCGGAGAGCCCCTCGTCGAAGTGGCGCTTGTTGTGGATTCCCGTGAGACCGTCGTGGGACATCAGGTGGAAGATGACCTGGTGGTACTCCGCCTCGACGTTGCTGCTCGCCAGAAACTTGAGCATCGCCTTCCCGATGCTGATCCGATCGCCGTCCACGAGATCCCGCTCGGTGACGCGCTGATCGTTGACGAAGGTCCCGTTCGTCGACCCCAGGTCGGCGATGCGATAACGCCCGTCCGTCCATTCGATGCGCGCGTGTCTGCGGCTGACCAGGTCGTTGTCCACCTGGAAGCCGCACGCCGGGTCGCGCCCGATGTCCACGGCTTCGTCGCCGAGCCCGTGCTGCACGCCGATCTTCGGGCCCACGATCACCACGAGCCGTGCTCCGGGCTTTCCGGCGGCCTTCACCGCTCGCATGGCCTGGTCCGAGCGAGTCGCGACGCGGGTGGCGGCTAGGCTGCTCGGGGCCGGATCGCGATCGTCTCGGGTCATGGCGGCGGGAACCGCTACTCTAGGCCCGTTCGCAGCGTGCGGCTAGACCGTCGGCGAGGGCCTTGCGCTGCTCGGGCGTCGTCGGCGGGCGGGGTCTTCGGCCGGCGGGCCTCACGTCACGAGCGACACCCCGCGAGGGCGCGCGCGGCTCCGACGAGCCCCTGAAGGTCCACCTCGCGGCGGATCAGGATCTTCATGGCCTCGGGCGCGCCGGCGCCGTGGAGCGACTCGTGCAGGAAGTAGGTGCTCCCCATCCCGTGCGTGAAGAACTCCAGCAGGCGCAGCAGCCGCATGCGTTCTTCGGGATCCACGCCGGGGCGAGTCGCCATGTACTTGCGAACGACCGGGCCGAGCCGCTCGCTCCGGAGATCGCGCCCGGACGGGAGGGTCGTCATGACGCCGCCTGCCAGATCGGCCGCCAGGCGCGCGATCTCGAACGGGAAGCGCGTGACGTTGAGCTTGGTCACGTTCGCGAGCAGGAGGTTCGGGATCTCGACCCCCTCGACGTTCCCACTCCGAGCGGCGGCGGCGACCGCGCACGCGTACATGGTCTCGTTCAGGTGCACCATCTCCGCGATCTTGTCCCGGACCATGGGCTTGTCGCGCACGCCGTTCATCTCTGCGAGCGCCGCCGCCGCGCCGATGACCACGTCCGCGATGCCGACCTTGCAGCCCCCGTAGCAGTGGCGGTGGAACGACCCGAAGTACGTGACGAGGTCGCGGGTGGCGTCGGTTTCACCGTCCAGGAACACGTGCGTCTGCGGGACGAACACGTCGTCGAACACCATGAGGGATTCGCAGCCGCCGAAGGCCGCGACCCCCACGTCGATCCCATCTTCATCCAGCCGGCGATCGTCCCCGGGCTGGCGCGAGTGCAGGTGGTAGAGCCCCGCCGCGTTCGAGGGCACGGCTGCCGCGATGGCCCAGTCGCCGTCGCCGGTGCCGCACCCCATGGGCAGGACGAGGTGCCAGTGGGAGTGGCAGGCGGAGGTCTGGTGGGCCTTCGCGCCGCGCAGGACCACGCCGTCGCTGCGCCGCTCGACCACCCGCAGGTAGAGGTCGGGATCCGCCTGCTGGGACGGCCGTAGCGTGCGGTCGCCCCGCGGGTCGGTCATGGCGCCCGAGAGGGCCCAGTCGTTCGCGTGAACCTGCCGGAGGAACGCTTCGAGTCGCGCGCCGTACTCGGTGCCTCGCTCGCGGTCCACGCGCCGGGTGACGATGGTGAGCGCGTTGAGCGCGTCCAGTCCGGGACTGCGGAGCGCGCCGCGCCCGGTCAGTCTGCCCACCAGCCGTTCCCACTCGATGCGGTCCAGCAGGTCTCCCCGTTGCCGCCACACGACGTTCGAGACGTTCACGGGGGCGCCGTCGAACGGTGACGGCCGCGTGAAGGTGGCGCTCGACTCGGGATCCTGCGCGAGACGGTAGGTCTCGGCCATGGCGTTGGCGGCGGGAAACGCCACGGGGTGATCGACCGGGTTCGGGAGCTCCTCGCCGCGGAAGAACACGCGGATCCCGCGGGTGCGAATCGAGTCGAGGTACTGGTCGGCCGTGAGCAGCATGCCGCGACCCGGTAACGCGGCGCCCGCAGGGCGGCAACGCGGCGCTCGTCAGAGCGGGCCGTCCGGCTCGCCGTGGACGAACTGGCGCACGTAGGGGTTCGACGACGCCCGAGCCTCGGCGGTCGTCCCGTCGAAGATGAGGCGTCCGCGGTACATCATGCCGACGCGATCGGTCACGGTGAGCAGCCGGTCCAGATCGCTCGAGACCATCACGACCGTCGCCGAGCCCGAGCGCTGCTCGCTGCGCAGGAGGTCGAAGATCTTCTGGCTCGTGACGGGGTCGAGGCCCGCCGCCGGCTCGTCGTACAGGACGATGGGAGCGCTGGCGACCGTGGCCCGAGCGACGCCCACACGCTTCTTCTGACCGCCGCTCAGTCCCGACGGCAGGCGCTTGCCGAATCCCGGGAGTGAGACGCAGGCGAGGCGCTCCTCCACGCGTTCCTGGATCTCCTCCTCCGAGAGGTCGAACAACCTGCGCAGGGGGAAGGCGATGTTCTCCGCGACCGTGAGGAAATCGAAGAGCGCGTTGTTCTGGAACAGCATCCCGATCCGCTTGCGGAACTCCTGAAGCTCCAGGTCGGACATCGCCCCGACGTCGCGGCCGTCCACCTCGACGTGACCCACGTCGGGCAGGACAAGACCGGTGATCACCTTCAAGAGGACGCTCTTTCCCGAAGCGCCGGGGCCGATGAGCCCGTAGAGGCAACCGGCGGGCACGTGCAGGTCGACGCCTCGCAGGACGGGACGGTCGAACGCCTTCCTGACGCCGGTCAGCCGGATCACCGCGGATCGTCCGTGCCGCTCGTGCCGGGGGCCTCCTCGATGGTGCGGCGCAGCCGCGTCCACAGCGCGATGATCAGGCCAGAGAGCACGAGACCCACGAGGACGGTGCCGGCGACGATGCCGCGCACCCAGCCCGCCGAGCCGCGCGTCGCGGTGACCGGCCCGAATCGCGCGAGGCCGTGATCCACCGCGCGTTCACGGTCGGGCACCGATGAGGCCACGACGGCGACGCGAGTGAGTTCGAGGCCGGGCACGGCGCCCGCCACCAGCCGCTGGACCTCCGCCGGCGCCATCGGCGGCGCCGAACCGCGGTGGCGCAGGAGCACCGAGGCCGAGGGCGCCAGCGTACCGTCGCTGGGGGACAGCGGGTCGGCGACGGGGACCGCGAGGTGGACTCGAGCGGTGAGCACGCCGTCCACGCCCATCAGCGTGCGCTCCAGATCACCGGCCACACCCGCGACCATCTTCGCGTGCTCCGCCGCCCGGCTGGGCACGATGGACGTCTCCCCCATGGCCTCGAGCACACCGGGCGACGTCGGGGGCGGAAGGCTCTCGCGCGCCAGCACCGACAGGGCCGCGGCGGACTCGTCCCGGGACACGACGACGGTCCATCGACCTTCCGCCTGGGGGTCCGGCTGCTTCTCGGCCAGGATGCCTCGCTCTTCGAGGGCGACGACCACGCGGTTGGCGGCGCTCTCGTCGAGGGCCGTGGCGATCGGGGCGGAGCACCCGAGGACCGCGCAGCCCAGGATGGCGATCGCCGCGAACGGCCCCCAGGGTCGGATCATTGCGCGGCGAAGGTCGTCCGCGTGACGTCGAGCCGCGGGTGACTTGGGAAGCTCAAGCCCCGAACGGCGGCCGAGACGCAGCCGTTGATGCCCGCGTTGCGCGGGCTGGTGCTCACGGTGACGCCGACGGCGCGCCCGTTCTGTACGGCGGCGCAGATGTTGAGCGTGATGTTGTCCGAGACGCCGCAGTGCGCGAAGTACGAGCCGCGATTGAGCACGGAGCCGTACGCCCCGGCGGTCAGATCGGGCGCGACCTTCTCCCCGCCCATCTTGTACTCCTCGACGTACGCGGCCTGGGCGGCCTCGCACGACGATCCCCCCGAGATGACCGGGTGCCCGCCCGCGCTGCGGCCCGAGACGGCGACGCCGCCGCCACCGCGGCGCTTCTTCGGATCGACCTTGAGGCCACCGTCGGTCTCGATGTTCGTCACCTGATCGCTCTGGACGGCGATCTCGTCGCTCTTCGCACCCGTGGCCGTCAAGAACCAGACCGCGCCGACGACCACCAGGGCGCCCACGGCACCGATCCCGAACAGGGCCTTCCCGCGCGTCGACTTCTTCTCCTCGACGACCACCTGCTCGATGGCGGCCTTCTCGGCCTTGTGCTCGCGGTGCAGGCGCGCGTGCTCGGCGAACGGGGCGAACTGCACCCAGGCGCGGATCTCCCGCTCGTCCTTGCTCAGGGAGTCGCGCAGGATGTCGTGCTCCTCGAACGTGTGGTTGGCTATCTGCTGCAGGAGCTCCACGGCGGCGAACGGGCCATGGTCCATGCCGTCCTTCGCGACGACGTACCGCGCGCGCTTGTCCGCCTCGAGCTGCGCCTTGAGCGCCTGAAGCTCGCCCGCCGAGTCGACGGTGCGCGTCGCGTTGACGACGCCCATGTCGTAGGGGTTCGACGGCATGGCGGCGCTCGGAGAGCTGGTGGGTGGCGGCAGCATCGACAGCGACACGTCCACCTCGAGGTGCGACTCGTCGGCGGCCGGCGGAGGAATGCTCCCGGCGGGCGACAGATGGTGGATCGCCTGGGCGAGCGCTCCGAGGTCGTCGGGGCGCTGCGCCGGATCCGAGACGAGCGCCTTCCCGAGAATCGCCTCGAGCGCCGCAGGAGCGTGGGGGATGATCTCGCTCGGGCGGCGCATCCCGGGGCCGACCATGTGCCCCGTGGCCAGCTCGTAGAGGATCGCACCGACGGCGTAGACCGAGGCACGCGCCGCGCCCGGGCGCCCCGACCGCTCTTCGGGGGCCATGCACGCCTGGTCCCGGGGCAAGCCCGGCGGAGTTCGTGCCAGGACCGGATCGACGTGCCACGCGCCCGATGCGTCCTTCCGAATGCACGACGGGTGGACGAAGAGCGTCGCGCCCTGCGCGTGCAGCTCTGCCAGCTCTACCGCGACGGGCACGACGATGCCGACCGCGTCGCGCAGGGTGAATCGCTTGCCCGACGCACGCAGCGCGTCGAGCTGCTCGCGCAGCGAGCCGGGGACGATCGTCGCTCCGACGGGGAGCGGCGTGGCGGTGGGGGGCACCATGAGGGGCGCGGATACTACCAAAACGTCAAATCGGAGTCTCGTCCGGCCGGTGACCGCCGCGCCACGGGCGCCGGCGCTTGGAGTAGCTGCCCCGGACGAATCCACCGAGCACCGGCGCGATGTTGGCCGCGATGTCCTCGTCCCACTCCCCTCCGTCGACGTAGTCCGTGGGGCGGTGCCGGGGGCCGAGCAGCGCGAAACCAGGAACTGGATTGGTCGGGATCCCGAGGCGGCCGAGGTCACGACCGAACTCCGTCGCATCGACCCGGACGAGGCGAACCCCTTGGAGCGCGCGCTGCATGCGCTCGTCGGCGAGCGCGAGCGCCACGCCGTTGCACGGCTCGCACCCCGGCCACACGACCCACACCACCACGCGTTGCCCGGCCGCCGCGGCGGCCTGGACGACGCCGTCGAGCTCCGCGGCGAGCGACGTGGAGCCCGGTCCCACGTCCACCAGGGTGAGCGACCCTACCGTCGTCGTGATGGTGGACTCGTCGAGGGACCGGTTGCCGCGTGCCGGTCCGGCGTTGCCGGCGTCGGGGGACGCCGAGCTCGGCGCCGGCACCAGCGGCGCGGACGGAAGCGTGGCCAGGGGGCCCGGGGAGGGAGCGGCCGGGCGCTTGGGCGCGTCCAGTGCCGCGATCACCCCGATGAGCGCGAGCGCGGAGAGCGAGAGGTTCACGACGCCGAGCACGATGCCGACCGTCGCGAGCGCGCCACCGGTGAGGCGCCCATGAGAATTCCTGATCTCTCCGCGTGCGGCCACGCCCAGGACGAGCGCCATGAGACCCCCGAACGCGGGGCAGACGAGTGCGCTCGTCACCGCGGCGATCGCGGCGTTGCTCGTCGTCGCGGGACCGACCGTCGCGCTCGACGGCGGCAACTCCGGGGCGTGGCTCGGATCGGGCAAGGCGCCTCGAAGCATACCGCGTGGGTCCGACGCGCCCACCGCGGTCGTCGGAGCGCTCAGAATCCGACGCCCACGCTGACGGACAGCGTGAGCCAGGGCGCCACCTCCGGCGCGTCGTTCCCGCGAATGGCCGGCAGGCTCCCTTGCGCGTCGAATGCCACGCGCGCGTCCGTGCCGTCCACCGGAAGGAGATAGGCCAGCGTTCCGCGCAGCACGCCCACGCCGACGGTGCTGGTCGAGCCCGCGTCCTCGACCCGCGCCACGCCGGCGCCCGCGCCGAGCATCGGGTGCAGGCGACGACCATGGCCGAAGTCGAGCCAGAGCTCCGCCGCGTACTGCGCCAAGCCGTCGTCGGAGCCGACCTCCACCCACTGTCCCGTCAGCCGAACCCCCGCGGGACCTTCGCCGGCTTCGATCGCCGCGGCGAGGCCCCCGGCCGTCCCCGACTCCCCGATCCGGAGCGCCGGCCCGACGAAGAACCGCACCGATGACGCGGGGTGGTGGAAGGACCCGTCCGCGACGACGGGGTCCGACGCGTCGTGGCGCGGATCGCGGTCGTAGGGCCGGTCGTCCACCAGCGTCGGATCGCCCGGCGGTCGTGCGAAGTCCTGGGCTAGCGCGCTTCCGGCGGTGAGGGCCGTGGCCAGAAACCAGGACAGTGTTCGGAATCGCCTCGACATCGTGGGTGCCTCCGACCACCCCAACGCGCAGCGGAGCCGGAACTTACGGTATGGTTTCGCGGGTACGATGACCGTCAGGCTGGCCGCGCGCTGCGCGCTCCTCGTGGGCCTCTGGGCTTCCGGGGCCGCGGCCCAGGCCGGAGGCGGCGGGGGCCCCGCGACGGGCTCGTCCATCACCGAAGCACAGCGAGCGTTCGAGCGGGCGCGCGGGCTGTATCGAGCCGGGGACTACCGCGCCGCGATCGAGGAGCTCCGTGAAGCCGTCCGGCTCGACCCCAGCGGCAAGGAGCTGGTCTACAACCTCGCCATCCTGCACGAGAAGCTCGGAGAGCTCGACGCCGCCATCGAGCACTTCCGACGGTACGTGGACATGGAGCCGCAGCCCGACGAGCGCGCGCGCATCGAGGCGACCATCGAGCGGCTCGAGGGCGCCAAGCAGGCGCGGAGCGACGATCCTGGCTCGCTGGCGGAGTGGCGCGACGAGCCGTCGGCGAGCCCGACGCCCGCCCCGACGGAGCCTCCTGCGCGCGCCGACGCCTGGGTGATCGGCTCCGGTGCCGTGGCGGCCACCGCGCTGGTCGTCGGCATCGTCTTCGGCGTGCGCGCGCTGGCCCGACAGCCGAGCGACGACCCGACGGGGATCCGTCGGTCTGCCAAGGACGTGGAGGAGCAGCAGAAGAGCGCGCACGACCTGGCGGTGGTTGCAGACGTGTCCTTCGCCATCGCGCTCGTGGCGGGCGCGACCTCGGCCACGCTGTTCTTCACGCGCGATCCTTCGAGCGCGCGCACGTCCATTCCGGCCCCCGGCGTCGCCTTCGGGGGCGCATTTTGAGCGCAGCGCGCTGGATCCTGCCGGCCGTCTGGATGGCAGGCTGCAGCCTCGTCGTGCCGTCCGAAGTCGAGAGCGTGAGGTGCGCTCCGGACGGCGCCGTCGGGCCGCCGTCGTGCCTGTCGGGGCAGATCTGCCTGCGTGGCGTGTGCAGGCTCTGCCTCGCCCAGGAGACGTGTGGCGACGGCAGTGACGACGACTGCAACGGACTGCCCGACGACGGCTGCGCCGTCGGCGCCGGCGGCCTCGGTGGCTCGGGCGGCGCCGGAGGTTCGGGGGCGATGGATGCCGGGAGCGCCGGCGTGTCGGGCGCGC
This sequence comes from uncultured Polyangiaceae bacterium, assembly GCA_964487605.1. Taxonomy (GTDB): domain Bacteria; phylum Myxococcota_A; class Polyangia; order Polyangiales; family Polyangiaceae; genus JAJDAH01. The sequence goes on along the minus strand of CAZARU010000064.1, from coordinate 9,676 downwards.
CTCCCGACGCTTCGGACGGCGGTGGTCCGCCGCCGGGAGGACCGTGCGGTCCGGCCGGCAGCTGCGATCCCGGGCTCTTCTGCGCCGACCTCCCCGCCCTCTACGGAGCGGGCGCCGCGCCCGTCTGCACGCGGAGCTGCTGCACCTCCGACGACTGCTCGCCCGGAACCGCGGTCTGCTGGCCGACTCCCTTCGGAGGTGGGCTCTGCCGGTGGGCGGCGGACGTCGGGCGTCCCGCGCCGGGTGCCTCGCCTGTCGGTTCACCGTGTGCCGGCGCGACGGATTGCCGCTCCGCGCTGTGCGACCGGAACAGTTGCCTGGACACTTGCTGCGGGCACGACGACTGCGGTGCGGCGGCGCCGGACTGTCGGTTGCGCGCCGTCGGCACCGGCGCGACGGCGTTCATGTGTGGCGAAGCTCCGAGCAAGCTCGTGTACGGGACGGCGTGCGGGTCGGACCAGGAGTGCCGCAGCGGGCTGTGCATCGGGACTCAGTTCCTCGGCGCGTGTACGCAGGCGTGCTGCAGCGACGACGACTGCGGAGCCGTCGCCGTGCTCGGCGATCTCGGGTGTCACTACGTTCCCGTCGGGGGCGGAAACTTCGTGCGAGCCTGCACCACGGGTCGCACGGGGGCGGGCCTGGCCGGTGATCCCTGTGGCAGCAGCGACGATTGCCGCGGTGGGCGCTGCATCGATGGCCGATGCGCCGATGCGTGTTGCAGCGATGCGTCGTGCGGTCGACCGGACCTCGGCTGCCGTCCCGTCGAGAGCTCGTCGGCATTCGTCTTGCGGTGCGCACCGGTGTAGGTCATGACGATCCCGGTCACTCCGGGGCATCATGGTCAACGACGACGCGACGCTGCTCCCCACGCGCCAGACGCGACTGGTGTGCCCGGAGTGCCGCCGCACCCAGAGCGACGGGGGCGCGGCGTACACCCAGGGCGTCGTCGGTGCGGTGCCGCGGTGTCCCGAGCACGGGCACGCGTTCGTCCCCGAGCGCGACCTGGAGAAGACGACGCACGCCCGCGTCCTGGGAAAGACGGTGGGCGGGCGGTTCACGCTCCTGTCGGTGCTCGGGTCCGGATCCATGGGTGCCGTCTACCGGGCGCGTCAGGAGGCCGTCGGGCGTGACGTCGCGGTGAAGGTCGTGCGGACGGACCGCATGGCCGACGACGAGACGCGGGCTCGCTTCGAGCGCGAGGCCCGCGCCACCTCGCTGCTCACGAGCCCCCACACGGTCACCGTCTTCGACTTCGGCGAGGCCGAGGGCGACTGGTTCCTCGTCATGGAGCTCCTCGAGGGGGAGTCGCTCGGCCAGCGGCTGCGGCGGACCGGCGCGCTGTCGGTCGGGGAGACGGTCCGCATCGCGCGTGAAGCGCTGCGCTCGCTGGCCGAGGCCCACTCGAAGGGGATCATCCACCGCGACCTGAAGCCGGACAATCTCTTCCTGTGCGAGCCCGCTCATGCGGGTGCCGCGCCCATCTGCAAGGTGCTCGACTTCGGCATCGCGAAGGTCGTTCGCGAAGACGCCCGGGTGGACCAGCTCGAGACGCTCGCGGGCACGGTCTTCGGCACGCCGCGCTACATGTCGCCCGAGCAGGCGCAGGGCGCCACCCTGGACCCGCGGACCGACCTGTACTCGCTCGGCGTGATCTTGTTCCAGATGCTCACGGGCCGCCCGCCGTTCTGCGACGACGACGCCGTGGTCGTGATGGCGCGGCACATCAAGGACGACCCGCCCGCGTTCGCCGAGGTGGCGCCGGATGCGCTCGTGCCGACATCCATCGAGAACGTCGTGCGGCGAGCGCTCGCGAAGGCCGCCGAAGACCGGCCGCAATCGGCGGAGCAGTTCATGGCAGCGCTCGACGACGCGGCCGAGCGTGCCGGAGTGAACGACAGCGGGCTCCTGGCGACCGCCGTCGCGCCCATGCCTCGACTGCGGCCTTCGTTGCGACGCCGCATCACCTACGTCCTCGGCGCTGCGGCGCTCGGTGGGCTGGCCATCGCAGGCTACCGCGTGACGGCCGCCAGCACGTCGCCTGCGGCGTCGGCCGCCCTCGCGTCGCCCATGCCGCGGGCGGTCGCGGCGGCCCCGGCGCCCGCTCCTGCATTCGCCCCACAGCCGTCTGCGAGCGCGTTTGACGAGCCGGATCCCGCAGCCGCCGCCAGCGTCGCCAAGCCGAAGGTCCGCAGGATCCCCACCGTCCCGGCGCCTCGCCCGGTCGCGTCGCCCAAGATCGAGCGTCGGTACGACCGCTTCGAGTGAGCGAAAACCCCGTCGGTTGAAGGCCCCCGCGCCTCGTAAACCCGCGTTGCGGCTCGCAGATATCGCGTGATAGCGTCGGCCCCCCGATGGACGCCCGCGAGATGGACAGCCTGGTTCAGCGCCTGGTCCAGAACCCGCATGACCAGGACGCAATCCTGTACGCCCATCAGGCCGGACAGTCCGATCCGCGTTCGTACGCGATGCTCCTCGAGAAGACGGGGACGGCGACGAGCGACCCCGCACTGGCCAGCCACTGGCTGACGGAGGCGGCGAACGTCTGGGCGACGACGCTCGGCGACGCGCACCGCGCGGCGCGCGCCCTGATGATCGCCATCGATCGCGATCCGACGCAGCCGACGCCGGCCGAACGGCTCGCCGATCTCTATCGCGAGAAGGGCGACACCAAGGCGCTCGCTGCGCTGCTCGAGCGGCGCTCGAAGGCGCTGGCACCCCTCGCGCAGCAGGACCCGCAGATGCGGGCCCACGTCGCGGGCATCCACGAGGAGCTCGGCCGTCTGTGGGCGGCTGCGCCGCTCGGGCAGCCGCGGAAGGCCGTCGAGAACTACCGCCGCGCCCTCGAGTACGATCCACAGAGCCAGTACGCCATCTACGAGCTGCGCGAGCTGTTCAAGTCGCAGCAGCAGTGGGCCGAAGCGGTTCCCTACTTCCAGATGGAGCAGGATCTGGTCGAGGATCCCGCGCGCAAGATCGCGCTGTTCGTGGACGAGGCCGACGTTCGCAAGTCGGCGGGGGATGGGGCGGGAGCAACCGAGGCGCTTCGGTCCGCGCGCTCCTACGACGGTGGCCAGGACCCGGCCCTCACCCAGCAGCTCGGGAGCCTGGTGCTCGAGCGCATTCAGGGCGGCGAGCGCGTCTCGGACGCCGATCGCGCCGAGGCGGCCGACCTCTTCGTCTCGCTGGCCGAGCAGTACGCGGGCGAGCACGGCCTGAGCTATTCGCGCTGCGCGGTGGAGGCCTACCCGTCGAACGATCGCGCGGTGCAGCTGGCGATGTACTACGCCGCCGAGCTCGGTCGTGAAGCGGAGGTCGTGGTGAGCGCCACGGCCTACCTCGAAGCGAACCCCGGCGGTGTCATGGCGGCCGATGCGCAGGCGCTGGTCGCGAGGAATGGCGGACCGGTATCGCCGGCGGCGCCCGCGGCGCGCCCGCGCTCCGCGGCGCCGGCCGCCCAGGCGCCCGCACCGGCGCTGGAGGCGGACCCCGAGGGCGCGGTGAGCCTCGTCGACGAGGCCGCTGCGTTCGTCAAGCGAGGCAAGAAGCAGGAGGCCGCGGCGAAGTACCGCGAGGCCCTGCAGATCGACCCCGCCAACGAGGAGGCGATCACGTTCCTCGAGACGTACCTGAAGCAGACGCGGAAGTACGCGGAGCTCCGGGACGTGTTGCTCGCTGCGGCGCGTGTCTCGGACATCCTCGACGATCAGCGTCGGGAGTGGCTCAAGGCCGTCGCTGCCCTCTGCGAGACCCAGCTCCGTGACGTGGACACGGCGGTCGTCGCGCTGCGCGAGCTCGTGCAGCTCGATCCAGGCGACGACGCGACGCGCGCGCAGCTTCGCCGCATCCTGGAGCGCAGCGGAAAGTGGGACGATCTCGCGTCGGTCATCCAGCAGGAGGCCGACCAGGCCACCGACGTCGAGATCCGCCTGGCCCTGGAGAAGGAGCTGGCCAAGCTCCACGAGGTCAAGCGCAAGGATCCGATCGGTGCAGGCGAGGCGTGGGCGAGGATCGCCGGGCTCACCCCGGACGACGAGACCGCCATCCAGACCGCCGTGCGGCTGTTCGAGCGGGGCGAGCGCCTCGACCTGGCCGCGCAGGTCATCGGGAACAACGTCTCCAGCGTCCAGGACGATCGCGCGAAGCCCGCGCTGTACAAGAAGCTGGGCGAACTGCGCGAGGCGACGGGCGAGACGCTCGCCGCCGGCGAGGCCTACGCCGATGGAGCCGGCGCCTCGAGTGACCCGCAGCTCTGGGAGGCCGCGGAACGTTGCTTCGCCTCCGCGGAGGCCTGGGATCAGGCGGCGACGGCAGCCGACGCGCGCGCGCAGCTCGCCGCGTCGGACTCGGAGAAGGCGAGGCTGTTCGCGCAGGAAGCGGACTACCTCGTGAAGGCCGGGGACGACTCCAGCGCAGTGCTGCGCCTCGAACAGGCCGCGGAACTCGATCCGAAGAGTCAGGACCTGGCCGACCGCCTGGAGGGGAACTACGAGGCGGCAGAGCGCTTCGGCGATCTCGCGGCGTACTTGCTCAAGCGCGCGGCGAAGGTGCCGGACAAGGCCCTGCGCATCTCCCTCCGGAAGCGCGCCGCGACACTTCATAGGGAGACGCTGACGGACGAGGTCGGCGCCCGTGAAGCGCTCAAGCTGGTCCTCGAGGACGGCGACGACGTGGAGGCGCTGTCTGCCCTCGCAGACGATGCCGAGGTCTCCGGTGATCTACAGGACGCCGTGGACCTCCTGCGCCGCCTGGCCAAAGCCACGCCGGAGCCGGCGGAGCAGGCGAAGATCACGCTGCGCGAGGCCGGAATTCTCGCCGAAGGGCTGAACGATCCGGATGCGGCCATCGAGCGGTACGAGGCCATCCTCGCCAAGCTCGACCCGAAGAGCGAGGCTTCCTTGGAGCGCATCGCCGCGCTGCACGAACAGAAGGGGGACGCCAAGGGCACCGCGGACGCCCTCGAACGGCACCTGAAGATTGCCGCCACGCGGGAGACCAAGCTCGATCTCGCGCGACGCCTCGCCACCCTCTACGAAGGAACGCTGGACGACCCCAAGGCGGCGATGCGCGCGCTCGACGTCGTCAGGGAGCTCGATCCCGAGGACTTCGACGCCGTCCAGCGCCTCTCCGACCTCGCGGAGAAGGCAGAGGAGTGGCCGATCTACGCGAAGCATCTCGCGGCGCTGCTCGAGGTGGAGGGCGACGAGGACGAGGTCAGCCGCATGACGCGCCGGCTCGCGGAGGTGCTGCACGAGAAGTGCGGCAAGGGCGACGAGGCCATGGCGGCGCTGGCGGCCGTCGCCGACGACGGCGACGGGCCGTGTCGCGAGGACTACGTGAAGCTCGGGGACGAGCTCGGGTGGAAGGGCATCGTCGCCCAGAAGCTCGTGGAGTGGTTCGAGGCCGCTCCGGTCGGTGCCGAGCGGCACGAGGCGCTCCGGGGCGCCTTCGGGCGCTTCGTGGAGATTGGACGCAACGGCGACGCCGCCGCAGTGGGCAAGGAGCTGGCCCGCACGCGTGGCGCCACCCCGGAGATCTGCGAGCGCTTGGAGACCATCGCGACGGAGCTGAAGGATCTGGACGCGCTCGGCGCGGCCCACGATCTCCTGGTCCAAGATCTCTCGGGCCCGTCCCGGGCCGAAGAGATGGTGCGGCAGGCCGAGGTGCTGGTGAAGGCCGGCGTGGATCCGGCCGAGGCCATTCAGCACGGTGAGCAGGCGCTCACGAGCGTCGCGCCCGACGAGGTGGGCGCGCTGCTCGAGCGGCTCGGCGCGCTGGCGGCCGCACCCGGTCACGTCGTGGACATCTACGAGCGCCAGGTCGGGCGTTGCAAGGCTCCGGCCGATCGCCTCCGCGCGCTCGCTCGCGCGGCGCAGGTCGCCGCCGACAAGGAGGCGCTCGATCGCGCCCGGGGCTTCTTCGACATCGCCCTCGGTGGCGGCGTCCAGGAGGAGACGCTGGAGGCGCTCGAGGGCGTTGCTCGCGACGGAGACGCGGCGCGGGGCGAGCAGAAGCTGCGACGAATCCTCGCCGAGGCGCTCGCGGCGGGCGGGCAGGGGTCGCGCGACGGTGGACGGACCCGCAGCGCCCTGCTGCGCCGGGCCGCCATGCTGGCGTTCCGTGACCTGGAAGACACCGAGCGCGCCTTCGGTTGGCTGCGAGAGGCGCTCGTCACCCACGTGGACGACTCGGGGCTGGACGCCCTCGAGCAGCTCGCCGACGAGGTGGGAGCGCCGGCACGCGCCAGCGAGGTGCTCGGCAAGGCCCTGGAGGAAGTCTTCGACGGCCCGCTGGTCCGCAAGCTCCTCGCCAGGCGCGCGTCGATTCGACGCGACAAGCTCGAGGATCGTCGAGGTGCCGCGGAGGATCTCAAGCGGCTCCACGATCTGTCCCCCGGCGACGCCGAGGTCATGGACCAGCTCTCCGCGCTCTACGTTGAGCTCGAGGACTATCGAGGCATGGTGCAGCTCTACGAGGACCAGATCCTGCGTGGACGCGACGCCGGGCTGCGCGTCGACCTGGCGCGGAAGGTGGCCCGCCTCTGGGAGGAGCAGCTGCGTGATCCGCGGGAAGCGGCGGACGCCTGGCGCCGCGTGCTCCGCATGAAGAGCGGCGACCCCGAGGCGACGGAAGGGCTCGAGCGCGCCAAGCAGAACATGCTGAGCGCTCCGAAGGACGAGCCCAGCCGCGCGCCCGCGCCGGCGCAGAAAGCGCCCACCGAGGCCAAGGCCGCGACTCCGGCGCCCCCGAGGTCCGCGCCGCCGCCCCCGTCCTCGCGCTCCGCCGCGCCGCCGCCGGCCGCCGCCGTCGACGACGTCGACGGCGACGAGGCCCAGGAGCATCCGACGATCCCGCCTGCGCCGCCCAGCGACCTCGAGGAGAGCACGATCACGCAGCCGCACCAGGGCCTGCTGCACTCCGACGACGCGGACTACGACCCCGACCGCACCGCTCCGGGAGCGTCCGCCGGTGAGGAGGCCAAGAGCGAGCGCTCGAGCGACGCCACGGAGGTGCGCCCCCTGGCCGCAGAGGTTCCCGCGGATCCCGACAGCGGTGCCGAGGACGTCGATGACGAGGACCTCCTCGTGGACGAGGACGAGCTGCTCGAGGAAGAACCCACCTGAGTCCGGGTCACCGCGAGTAGGGGACGTTCCGCAGCAGCGTCATCGCGCGGTAGAGTTGCTCGAGGAGCACGACACGGGCGAGCCTGTGGGGGAGCGTGAGCCGCGAGAGGCTGAGGCGCGCCGTGGCGCGACACGCCACCTCCGGCGGGAGCCCGTCCGGGCCACCGACGAGAAAGGTCACGATGCCCTTGTCGCGGCTGGTCCACGCGTCGATGCGGCGGGCCAGCTCGGCGCTCGTGACCTCGTCGCCCTGCGGATCGAGCGCGACCACCAGCGAAGCCGCCGGGATGCGACGAGCGAAGTCCTTGCCGGCGATCTCCACGATCTCCGTGGGCGCCAGGCGCGCCAGGCGTCCCACGTAGTCGTCTGCCAGCTCGCGGTAGGCGCGCTCCTTGAGCTTGCCGGAAGCGACGACGACGAGCTTCACGAAACGGGGACGGGGATTCGCCGCGCGTCCATCCACAATCCGTCCAGGTCGTAGACGGCACGGCTGTCGGCGAGGAACACGTGGACGACCACGTCGACGAAGTCGATCAGCACCCAGGTGGCCGCGGGCAACCCTTCGACGGAGATGGCCCGGTGTCCCACCGCGGACAGCGCGGTCTCCACCGACTCCGCGATGGCCGCGACGTGGCGGTCGCTGTGCCCCGTCATGAGCACAAGAAAGTCGGCGTAGTCCACCTTGCCGGTCACGTCGATGATCTGCGCGCCGACGGCCTTCTTCTCCAGGCCCGCGCGAGCGATCGCCAGCGCCATTTCGCGGCTCGCCGCCGACGGACCCGGGGACTCTCGCGTCTCGGCGCGGGCGCGTGCCAGCGGTGGCGCGCTCCGGCGCGCACCGGAGCTGCCGGTACGCGTCCGTGTACGCGCGCGGCGCTTCACGCCTCCCGTATCTGACCTTCGCCGAGGACGATCCATTTTTCCGCCGTGAGGCCTTCGAGCCCCATGGGGCCGTAGGCGTGTGTCTTGGTGGTGGAGATGCCGATCTCGGCGCCGAGGCCGAGCTGAAATCCGTCGTTGAAGCGCGTCGAGGCGTTGACCACGATGCAGCTTGCATCCACCTCGCGCAGGAAGCGCGCGGCGTTCGCGTAACTCTCGGTGCAGATGGCCTCGGTGTGGTTCGAGCCGAAGCGCTCGATGTGTGCGAGCGCGCCTTCCAGGTCGGCGACGACCCGAATGGCGAGGATCTTCGCGAGGAACTCGCTGCCCCAGTCCGATTCCTGCGCAGCCACGGCGCCGGGCACCAGGGCGTGCGAGCGCTCGCAGCACCGAAGCTCGATTCCGTGCTCCGTCAGGGCCGCGGCGATGGGCGGCAGGAGGCGGCCGGCCTCTTGCTCGTGGACCAGGAGGCACTCGAGCGCGTTGCAGACGCCGACCCGTTGCGCCTTGGAGTTCACCGTCAGGGCGAGGGCGCGTGCGGCGTCGCAGCCCGCGTCGAGGAACAGGTGACAGACACCCTTGTAGTGCTTGACCACCGGAACGCGGGCGTTCTCCGCGACGAAGCGGATGAGTCCCTCCCCGCCACGAGGGATGGCCAGGTCGATCAGATCGGACAGACCGACGAGCTCACGGATCCCTTCGCGGTCGGTCGGGGGGACAATCTGGATGGCCGCCCCCGGCAGGCCGGCGCTCTCCAGCGCCGCCGCGAGGAGCTCGCCCAGGTAGGCGTTGGTCTCGCGCGCCTCCTTGCCGCCGCGGAGCAGCACCGCGTTGCCGGACTTGATGCACAGCGCGGCGGCGTCCACCGTCACGTTGGGGCGAGACTCGTACACGATGGCGATGACCCCGAGGGGAAGCCGCTCCCGGCCGACGAGCAGGCCATTCGGGAGGCGCTGCATGGAGGAACGCGAACCGACCGGATCGGGCAGGGCCACCACGGCCTCCACCCCGGCGGCGGTCGCCTCCACGGTCTTCGGGCCCATTTCGAGCCGGTCGAGCAGGGCTTCGTCGAGGCCGCCCTCGCGCCCGTGATCGAGGTCCTTCCGGTTGGCGGCGCCAATTTCCTCGACGCGCGCACGGAGCGCGCGCGCCATCGCGAGGAGTGCCCTGTCCTTCGTCGAACGGTCGGCCTTCGCGAGGGTGCGCGACGCCCTCTTCGCGGCCTCGGCCTGGCTCCTGACGTTCAAGTCGAACGACCCTAGCCCACGCCGCCGTCGGACGAAAGCGGTGGCCCCGCGTCGCGCCTCGAGTCGCGCGCCGGTTCCCTCGAGGCGGCATCCTCCGCCTCGTCCACCCACTCGCCCTCCGCGGCGTGGCCGAACGGGTCGTCTTCCGCCGCCTTGCCCGCGTCCCACGGCATCACCGGCGACCGCTCGTACTCCGGCGGTGGGCCCTCGGGCACTGCCGGGCGGGAGGAGCACGCCGTGGCGGCGAGCGCGACCGCGTACGCCAGCGCTCGACGCATCACAGCTCGACGGCGCCGTCCCCGGCGTGGCTGGGCGGTACGGCAGCGCCGGCGTCGACGTCCGCGCCGAACGGGAGTTCCTCGTCGGGAGCCGGCGCGGCCAGTCCCGGCCCGACCGCGCGGCGATCGGCCTCCGCGACCTTGCCGCCGG
>CAZARU010000063.1:33760-39455 GCA_964487605.1 uncultured Polyangiaceae bacterium | reverse complement strand
GGCAGCGCGGGCGCTTCGAGCGGCGGCAACGCGGGCGCTTCGAGCGGCGGCAGCGCAGGCGCTTCGAGCGGCGGCAGCGGCGGCGGCGCCGGTGCTTCGAGCGGCGGCGGCGCAGGCGTCGCGGATGCCGGCGTCGATGCGTGCGTCGTCAAGACCTGGTGCCCCGATCCCGACGACGACGGGTGGGGGAGCCCGCACAACAACGTGAAGGCGTGCTCTGCGCCGCCCACCGGGGGCATCGACTGGGTCGAGGAGGGTTCGTTCGACGGCGCCTGCACCGACTGCCACGACGGCAACAAGCAGGTGAACCCCGGCCAGACGCAGTGCTTCTCGACCGGGTTTCCGGCCGGTAGTGGCGGAGTCGCGAGCGTGAGCTTCGACTATGACTGCAGCCGCGCGGAGGAAGAGTGCGGCAGCGCCAAGAAGGCTGCCCCGTCGTGTACCTTGCTGAGTGATCCGGGCAGCGGCGGCCTTCGGTGCGTCGGGGACGGTTACCTTCCCGCCCCGCGGCTCGGCGGTGGCCCTGTGGGCCTGAACCCCTACTGCGGGAGCAATCAGTACCGCACGTGTACGCTCAACACCTCCGGCCCGAATCCGGGCTGTGTGGTCGGCGTGCAGACGCGGGAGCCCATTCGCTGCCGCTGATCGGGGGTTCGTGGTGCGTCAGGGACTCGCGCGGGCTCCCTCGGATCCCGCGTCCTCGGGGGCCGTCGGCGCCGCGGTAGCTGGCGCGGCCGGCACTCGCATCGTGACGTCCAGCAGCACCGTCGCTCCGGCGGCGACGACGATCTCCCGTCGCTCGTGGGGCGCCGCTGGGTGCTCGAAGCGCACCCAGTGCGTGCCCGCTCTCAGTGGGATGGGTCGCGCGAAGGGTGTCGTGTCGATGCGCTGACCGTCGACGAAGACCTCCGCCCAAGGGGTGGCAACGACTCGCAAGTACCCCGGTCGCTCCGGTGCGAGTTCGAGCCGCGCCCCCGTTCGGCTCGTAGGGCCCTCCGAGCCGGTCGTTGCTGCAAGCCGGATCACGACGGCCCCGCCGACGAGCGCCACCGCGCACAGCGTCAGTCCCACGACCGCCGAGCGAAGCGGCGACTGCGCCGTGGGTGCTTCGACGGGCGGTTCCTCGTCGGGGCTCGTGGTCGTGAGCCCTGCGGCGTGGAGCACCCGCAGGACGTCCGCCGCGGGGCTGACGACGAACGCCTCGAGCGCCAGCACCAGCTCGGAGGCCGTGGCGAATCGGTCACCGGGTAGCTTGCAGAGGCAGCGGAACACGACGCGCTCGAGCGCCGCGGGCGTTTCCAGCTCGCGCGGGAACGGTGGCGCCGTGTCGTGACGGATCGCCTGCGACGTGCTCGCCGAGTCCGGCGCGTCGAAGGGGCGCTTTCCCGTGAGCGCCTCGTACAGGACCACCCCGAGCGAGAACAGGTCGGACCGCGGGTCGGCGGGCTCGCCCAGGATCTGCTCCGGCGAGAGGTAGTTGAGGAAGGCGAACTCGCCGGCGCCCGGAGCGAGCTCTGGCGCCGTCGGCAGGCGGTCGTCGGTGGCCGTGGAGAACTCCATGAGCTTCACCTCGCCTCGGAGGGAGACGAGCACGTTGGCCGGCTGGACCGCGCGGTGCACCACGCCGTGACGGTGCGCGTGCGCCAGGGCCTTCGCGACCTCGAGGCCCACCGCCGCTGCGGCGCGAGGGGGAAGGGGCCCGAGCTTCGACAGGAGCTCTGCGAGCGTCCAGCCGTCGGTGTTCTCGAGCACGAGGCACATCGCGGTGTCCGTGCGGACGTAGTCGAACAGCTTCGGAATGCTCTGATGTGAGAGCTGCGCGAGGAGGCGTGCCTCCTGCTCCAGTGCGCGGGCGAAGGGGGATGTCGGGAGGATCGAAGGACGGAGCATCTTCAGGATGACGATGCGATCCACCGTCTCGCTGCGAGCGCGGTACACGTCGGCGATGGCGCCCGAGTGAACCTTTTCGACGATCCGATAACCGTCGAGCTCGGGCCAGGCCATCGCGGGCCAGCCTACCACCCGGGGGTGATAGGCTGGCGGGCATGGCGTCCCAGCTGAGAGGTACTCGACCGGCTTTTCGCTCTCGCACCGGACGACGCCTCGCCCTCGCGACGGCGCTCACCGGGGCGGGCCTCCAGGCTTGCAGCGGCTGCGGCGATGAGTCGGAGGTGGCGGGCAACAGCGGCGGCTTCGCCGGCTCGGTCTCCGCCGGAGGCTCGGGCGGGACGAGCGGGAGCGGTGCGGCCGACGGGAGCGGAGGGTCGGGCGCGATCATCGGGCTCGACGGCGCCGCCGATCAGACCGCGACGTGCGTCGGCGGGTGCCCCGAGGGGCAGTTCTGCAGCAACGGGACGTGCGTGACGCAGACCGCGTGCTCGGAGGACGACGACTGCGACAACGATACGTACTGCGACGTCGGCAGAGGGTGCGTGCCCTGGGGTACGCCGCCCGGCAAGGATTTCGATCCCAACTGCCAGGTGGGCCTCCCGGCTGGGAACTTCGCACCTTCGGTGAAGTGCGAGTTCTCGTCCGCGCCGCCTGGCGACCCCTTTCCGACGCACCTCGACGTTCAGGCGACCCCGGTCGTGGCCGACCTCAGCGGAAGCGCGGTGGGGCGTGTGCCCAGCATCATCGCGCCGTTCACCGCCACGGTGCCCTCGTCGGCCGGCAGCTACACGGAGGACCTGGGGGTTCTGCGCATCCTCCGCGGCAGCGACTGCTCCCTCGAGGGGATCATCGGCGGGGGTGCCGGTGGCTTCGCCGAGTACCTCGTGTCGTCTGCGCCCGTTGCCGTCGCCGACCTCAACGGTGACGGGCTCGGGGACATCGTCGCGAAGGTCGCCGACGGCACGCTCGCCGCGTTCTCTCGCGCGACGGGCGCGTGGGCGCCGCTGTGGCGCACGGCGACGGCCGTGGTCGGCGCGTGTACGCCCAGCAATCACCGCTGTCCGGTCGGCTGGGCGGGGCCGTCCATCCACGACCTCGACGACGACGGCGTTCCCGAGGTCATCGTCGAGGCCACCGTCGTGGACGGCTCGAACGGTGCCGTGCGCTCCACCGACCCGCCCTCGTACGGCGTGTTCCGCCAGGGGCTCAACCCCGTGCTCGCCAACCTCGACCAGGACGCCGCCATCGAGCTCACGAACGGTGCCCTGGTCTGGGAGTGGTCGTCAGGTGCGTGGACCCAGGAGTCGTACTTCCCTGGTGGCACGGCGGCGTCCCACGGCTTCGTCGCCGTCGCGGACTTCGGTGCGTACGGCGCCGCGGTGCCGGCGAGCAATCCCGAGATCGCGGTCGTGCACGACGGCGAGGTGGTCGTTCACGCCATCGACGGCACACCCGCGCTCGGACCGCTCGCGGTACCTGGAGGCGGCGGCGGTTCGCCCACCGTCGCCGACTACGACGGAGACGGCCTCGCCGAGCTCGGCGTCGCCGGCGAAGCGTTTTTCACGGTCTACGACATCGACTGCACCGCCGCCCCGCGCTCGGGCGGGACGTGCTCGGCGGGGTCGGCCTGCGACGACATGACGGGCGCCCCCGGCGCCTGTCCCGCAGGCATCCTGTGGTCGCGGCGGACGCAGGACATTTCGAGCAACGTCACGGGATCGAGCGTCTTCGACTTCGAGGACGACGGAAAGGCGGAGGTCGTCTACGGAGACGAGTGCTTCGTTCGCGTCTACGACGGCACGAACGGGACCGTCCTGTTCAGCCAGTACCGGTCGTCGTGCACCTGGTACGAGAATCCGATCGTCGCCGACACCGACGGCAACTTCCGCGCAGATCTCGTCTCCCCCTCCAATCTGGCCTGCTCCGACGGAGTCAACGGCAGACCCTGCGTCGCGCCGCTCGTCGGTGCCGACGGCATCGACACGCAGTTCCCCGGCCTCCGGTGTCAGGTGGGCTCGGATTGCGTGTCCGGGATCTGCGATGCGGGTCTCTGTCGCTGCACGACGGCCGCGGAGTGCTGCGGCGCCGCGAACGACGCCGCGTGCGTGGACGAGGGTTACCAGTGCGCCGCGCCTCCGTCCGGGACGGCGGGAACCGGCAACACCTGCCGTGCGGTTCACCCTCGTGGCGTGACGGGGATTCGCGTGTACCAGGACTCCAAGGACTCGTGGGTCCGCTCACGCACGATCTGGAATCAGCACGCGTACCACATCACGCACGTCAACGACGACACGACGATTCCCAAGACGTCGGCGTGGCAGAAGAACTGGCTCCAGCCCGACCTCAACAACTTCCGGCAGAACGTCCCTGGCACGGCCAACGGTCAGGCCACGCCCGATCTGACGTCGCGGCCCGCGCCGTACAGCTGCTCGTCGGGTACCGCGAACCTGACGACTCCAGTTTGCAATCGCGGCGCGGAGCCGGTCGCGGCCGGCATCAGCGTCGGGTACTACGTGGCGGGGTCGAAGGTCTGCGAGGCCAAGACCTCCCAGGTGCTGCAGCCCGGTGAGTGCGAGTCGGTGATCTGCCAGTGGGCCGATGCCCCGAAAGCGGAGCCCGGAGCCGACGTTCGCGCGGTGGCTGACGACGCGAGCGAGCGCAACGAGTGCAAGGAAGGGAACAACGAGGCGGACATCGCCGGCGTCTTCTGCAAGCCCGTGCAGTGAGGTTCGGCACCGTCCTGCGCGGCTGATTTCCGCAGGAAAACGCGTTCCTGGCGTCGCCCTCGCTGCGTCGCGCCGCGCGACCGCAGGGGTCCACCCGGCGACCGACTTCCCCTCGCCGGCCGCCGCGGGACAGCGCCCGAAAATCGACTACCATCCAAGCTCGGCGACTACTTGGGAGGTCCCTTTCATGCGCTTCTTTCCGCTCGCGATCTTCGGCTCACTGGGTCTCGTGATGGCCTGCTCGTCCACGCGGGACGACGCCGGCTCCTCCGTGGGCACCGCAGAACAAGCCATCACCGGCGCCTGCACCCTCAACACGATGTTCCTGCCGTGCGATCCCGACGGCAACGTGGCGACGCTTCGCGAGTGCGACGGCATGTGCGTCCTGGACACGGCGGGTGCGCCGGTCTGCAGGACCCGGGCGTCCTTGCCGGGGAACCCGAGCAACAACGGGAAGAGCTGTGGCAACGCCGGCGGGATCGGAAACGGTGCCTGCGCGCAGACCTGCCAGGGGAGCCTCTGCGTCGTGGCACCGACGCCGAGTGGCGCGGCCTGTCGCCCCACCGCGGCGAACAATCCGTGTGAAGGCGCGTGCGACGGCTCGGGGCTGTGCCTGCCCGTGGTCACGCCCTGCACCTACGGCCGGTCCGCCGGTGGCGACGGTTGCGTCTTCGCGGCCTGCAACATGGCGAACACGTCGCAGTGCGCCAACGTGAACCTGCTCGCCTCGACGACCTGCGACGACGGCAACGAGTGCACGCTGGGTCAGGAGGTCTGCACGGCCAACGGAACGTGCCGCCCCGGAACACCGAAGAACTGCAACGACGGCAACGTCTGTACGACGGACACGTGCGACCCCGTGGACGGGAGCTGTGACACGTCGTTCAACACCGCGCCCTGCCAGGATGGCAACGCGTGCACGACCGGGGACGTGTGTTCGGGTGGCGCCTGTCAGGCGGGCGGCCCGACGAACTGCAACGACGGCAACGCGTGCACGGTGGACACGTGCAGCCCCGCGACGGGCTGCGCGAACACGCCGATGAACTGCAACGACGGCAATGCGTGCACGGCGGACTCGT
>CAZARU010000063.1:0-33660 GCA_964487605.1 uncultured Polyangiaceae bacterium | reverse complement strand
CGCGACGATCAACTGCAGCGACGGCAATGCGTGCACGGTGGACACGTGCAGCCCCGCGACGGGTTGCGCGAACACGCCGATGAACTGCAACGACGGCAATGCGTGCACGGCGGACTCGTGCAGCGCCGGCGTGTGCGTCAACGCGACGATCAACTGCAGCGACGGCAATGCGTGCACGGTGGACACGTGCAGCCCCACGACGGGCTGCGCGAACACGCCGATGAACTGCAACGACGGTAATGCCTGTACGAACGACTCGTGCAGTGGCGGCGTCTGTCAGAACGTTCCTCGCAATTGCGACGACGGCAATGCCTGCACCACGGACACGTGCGCCGCCGGCGCTTGCGTCAACACCGTCACGGTGACGTGCGACGACGGCAACGCCTGCACGGCCGACGCGTGCAATCCGAGCAACGGCGCCTGCGCCAACGTGGCCATCGGCTGCGACGACTCGGACGCCTGCACCACCGACACGTGCGATGCGGTTCTCGGCTGCATGAACACGCCCATTGCCGGCTGCCCCGACGCGGGCGCGGGCGGCGCGTCGGGCGCTGCCGGCGCCGGCGCGGGTGGGACCGGCACCGCCGGTGCGGCGGGGGCGGTCACGGGTGGCACCGGCGGAACCGGAACGGCCGGGACGGGCGGCGGAAGCGCAGGTACCGGCACGGCGGGGGCGGCTGGCGCAGACGCGGGCGGTGCGGGGACGGCGGGCACCGGCACGGCGGGCACGGGCGCTGCTGGCGCCGGCGCCGGTGGTGGCAGCGCGGGGACCGGCACCGCGGGCGGTGCGGGGACGGGCACGGCCGGATCGGGTGGTACCGGCACGGCAGGTGCGGGCGGCGGCAGCGCCGGTGGCGGCGGTGACGCCGGCACCGGCGTCGCAGGTGCAGGTGGCGGTTCCTCCGGGGCGGGCGGAACGGGCGCAACCGGCGGAACCGGTGCGACGGGTGGCAGCTCCACCGGCGGAACGGGTGGAACGTCCGCCGGCGGAACGGGCGGCTCGACGGTCATCGACGCGGGCGTCGACGGCGGTGGTGGCAAAGGGACGTCGGACTCGGGCGACGACGGCGGCTGCGGCTGCCGGGTGCCGTCCGGGTCCAAGGCGCCTCCGTCCGCGCTGCTGCTCGCCGGGCTGCTCGGTGCGGGCATTCTGCGACGCCGCCGCCGGATCTGAGCGCCTCTCGCCTCCTGGCGCGTCGCCACCGTTCCTGCGGTCGGCGGCGCGCGAGGTCGGCGGCAGTTCTCCTGGCACTGCCGTGCTGGACCTCGCAGCGGCGCGTGGGCTGTAATCGGCCCCGGTGTCCTTCCGGAGCATCTTCGCGTCGGGCCTGTTCGACGGTCAGGTCGCGATCGTCACGGGCGGAGGTACGGGGATCGGCCTCGCCGTCGCGCGTGAGCTCGGCCACCTGGGCGCACGCGTCGCCATCGGCAGTCGCAAGGAGGAGAACGTCCGTGGGGGGACCGAGCGGCTCACCGAGGAGGGCGTGACCTGCATCGGGCGCGTGCTGGACGTCAGGGATCCGGAGAGCACCGAAGCCTTCGTCAACGCCGTCCTTCAGGCGTGGGGCAAGGTGGACGTCCTCGTGAACAACGCCGGAGGGCAGTTCCCCAGCCCCGCGTCGCAGATCAAGCCGAAGGGCTTCGAAGCCGTCGTCCGCAACAACCTGAACGGGCTGTTCAACATGACGGTCGCCGTGGCGAACCTCGCGATGATCCCGGCGCGCCGAGGTCGGATCGTCAACGTGACCGCCGACGTGTACCGAGGGTTCCCCGGGATGGTGCACACCGGGGCCGCGCGCGCCGGCGTCGAGAACATGACCAAGACCCTCGCGGTGGAGTGGGCGACGTTCGGGATCCGGATCAACGCGTGCGCGCCAGGCACCATCCGCTCGAGCGGCACCTCCCAGTACGGCGAGGCCGCCCTCGAGAGCTCGCGGCGCGCCACGCCGGTCAAGCGCATCGGAACGGTGGAAGAGGTCTCCAGGGTGATCGTCTTTCTCGCCAGCGATCAGAACGACTTCGTCACGGGATCCACCTACGCCATCGACGGCGCCGGATCGCTCTGGGGAGACGTTTGGCCGATCGAGGAACCGGGCTCCTGAGAGACGGGCTCCGCCGCTCGTGGGCGAGGATCGCTCGGGCCTTCGAGCGAGCCATGGCCTACTTTCGCGACAACGATCCGACGTTCTGGAACGCGTTCACGCCCGCGCTCGCCGTGGCGGCCGTCGTCTTCGTCAGGAGCCCGCTGTCGAACTACATCTTCGACGAGCAGGAGGCACTGCTCGCCAACCCCTACGTCAACGGCAAGGACCTCGCGTTCTGGCAGGTCCTGGAGCGCGACTTCTGGGGGCTCCCGCCGACGCGCAGCATCGGCTCGTATCGCCCGCTGCCGAACGTGATCTGGCGCGCAATCTGGTCGGTCCACGAGAACCCCTGGCTCCTTCACTGGGTGAACGTCGTGGTCCACGCGGCGAATGCGGCGCTGCTCGCCGGGTTCGCGCGCAGGCTCACGGGGCAGCGGGGGGTGGCGTGGCTCGTCGGCGCCGCGTTCCTGTTGACCGCAGTCGTCACGGAGGCCGTCACCGGCGTGGTGGGCCTCGCGGACGTGCTCTCGGGGCTGGGCGTGCTCCTCGCGCTGGGAGCCTTGGGCCTGCCGCTCTGGGCGATGCCGTTCGCGGTGTTCGCCGCGAGCGCGGTCGGCTTCGCGAGCAAGGAGAGCGTCGTCGTAGCCGTCCCGCTCGTGCCCTGGGCCGCGTTCGTATCGGCCGGCGCGTTGCATCCTTCGCGACCCCTGCGACTCGTGCGCGCTGGCCTGGCGGCGCTGGCGGTCGTCGCGGCTCTCGTGGGCTACACGTACCTGCGCCGAGCGATGTTCCCCGTGTCGCTCCCCGACTCGCTGCTCGCGCCGCTTCCGGCCGACGAGCCCGCGGCGAGTCGCGCTCTGCACGAGTTCCTTCGGTGGTTCCAGCAGCCGAAGCTCCCGCAGGATCCGGTGAACAACCCGCTCGTGTCGGCCGACTTCCCGCACCGCGTCGCCGGAGCGCTGCGTGTCTTCGCGAGCGGCCTCGGGCAGGTGCTCTTTCCGTGGACGCTCGCGGGTGACTACTCGTTCCGGCAGGAGCCCGTCCCGGAGCGCCTGGTGTTTCCCGGCAGCGTCATCGGCGGCGCCGCGATGCTCCTGGCGCCGCTCGCAGGGGTAGCCGCCTGGGCCTTCGGGACGTGGCGTGACCGTCGCAGTTCCTCCGGCTCGGCTCGGTCGGCGCTCGCCATCGCCATCGGTCTGGTCTGGTTTCCCGTAGCCTACTTTCCGCACTCCAACATCCCGACGCTGCTCCCGACGGTGCGCGCCGAGCGCTTCTGGTACCTACCCGCGATGGGCACTGCGCTCGTTCTGGGGGTGATCCTCGCTGCCCTCGCGCGCGTCGGGACGACCGGGCGGACGGTGTGGGGCCGTCGAGGCGCCGTGGCCGTCGTGGGCGCGTTCTTGTGCTTTCAGGCCGCCCGGGCTCGGCTTCACGCCCTCGACTACTCGGACGACCTCGCGTTCTGGGGCGCCACCGCATCGGCCTCTCCGAACAGCGCCAAGGCGCACCTGAACTACGGCGTCATGCTCGGGGCACGTGGGCGACTCGGAGAGCGGCTCACCGAGAATGCACGCGCCATCGAGCTCGCGCCGGAATGGCCGATGGCACACGTGTACTACGGCGACACGCTGTGCCGGATGCAGCGTCCGGAAGAAGCTTGGCCGCACTACCTCAGGGGGTTCGCCATGGCGCCCAACGATCAGAATCTCATCGCGCTGGCTCTGCAGTGCCTCTGGGATCAGAAGGGGCTGGAGGCGGGGCGTGAGGATCTCGTCGCGCTGGCCGACGAACACCCCGGAAGCTGGCTCGCGTGGCTCGCGAACGACACGCTGACCAACGGCGCGACGCACGGTGGCGTGGACCCGCGGTACCGGCCACGCGGCTACGACGAGGGACCGAAGCAGTGACCGGTGGGGTGACCCGCGATCGGGGCTTCGCCGAGTGGTTCGAGCTCGCCGGCGATGCCGTGCTGCTCGTGGGCCTGGACGGCAACGTACACCTCTGCAACCGCGAGGCGCGCCGGACGCTGCGCTGCGCCCCCGGAGACGTCGAGGGCAGGCCTCTGTCGGACGTGGCGCCACAGTTCGATGCCCGGTCGGTGCGAGCGCTCGCCGATCGCCTTCCACTGGGCGAGACGTTCGAGACGGACGGTCAATGGGCGCGCTGCGACGGCACCGTCTTTCCGGGTGAGACACGCATCTCTCGAATCAGGACCGGTCCCTCGCCGGAGCTCGCGGTGAGCGTGCGCGACGCGTCGGTGAAGCAGGCCCTGCACGGTGCGCTCGTGACGCTGGCGGATCGGGAGGCCGCTCGGATCGGCCGAGACCTTCACGATCATCTCGGTCAGCAGCTCGCCGGTGCGGGGTTCCGATGCAGGGCGCTGGAACAGCGGCTGACGGGTAGGCGCACGGCGTCCGCGCGTGTGCTCGAGTCCGTACGCGACGAGGTGCGCGAAATCGGAGAGATCGTGGCGACCGCCATGGGGCACGTCCGCCGTCTCGCCGCGGGGGTCGGGTCCATGGCGATCTCGGAGGCGTCGCTGGCGCGAGCGCTCGAGACGCTCGCGGCCGACACCCGCCGCCTGTTCGGAGTGGACTGCCAGGCGATATGCGATCCCGCCGTCGAGTTCCCTCGCGAGGTCGTCGCCGAACTCTTTCGAATCGCCCAGGAGGCGACCACCAACGCCGTCAAGCACGGTGAGGCGTCGAGCGTCGTCATCACGCTGGTCCAGGACCCGGGAGGGCTGCTCCTCGAGGTCCACGACGACGGGCGGGGCTTCGACGGCGCCGTCTCGGAAGGCGGGCTGGGACTGAGGATCATGCAGCTTCGCGCGGGCCTCATCGGCGCCGCCCTGGAACTGCGTGGCGCAGAGCCGCGGGGTACGGTCATGTCGTGCCGACTCTCCCCCGGCGGCGCTGCCCGTCAGTAGGCCGCGTTGGCCCGCCGTGGGCGTTCGCGTACGCTCACGAGTCGTGGGGCGCCGGCAACGCACGACGGTCCTGATCGCGGATGATCATCCGATCCTGCGCTCCGGACTCCGCGCGCTCCTCGACGCGCACGCCGACGTTCGCGTCGTTGCCGAGGCGACCACGGGGCAATCGGCCGAACGGTGCGTCGACGATCACGCGCCCGATGTGGCGATCGTCGATCTCGGGATGCCGGGGGGGGGCGTCGATCTGGTCCTCTCGCTCCGGGCGCGCGCGCCGAAGACTCGGGTGATCGTGCTCACGATGCACGACGACGCGCAGATCGCGAGCGAGGCGTTCGCCGCGGGTGCCATCGGCTACGTCGTCAAGTCGGCGGAGTGCTCCGAGGTGCTTCATGCCCTTCGCGCGGCAATCACCGGCGAACGCTACGTGGATCCCGTCCTCGCCACGCAGCTCGTGTCGCGCGTCTCGCCGCGCCAGAATGCCGAGCATCTGCTCAGCGACAGGGAGAAGCAGGTTCTCACTCTGGTCGCTCGCGGATACACGAACCGAGAGATCGCCAAGACCCTGGCCGTGGGGACGAAGACCGTCGAGACGTACCGCGCGCGAGCGATGGTCAAGGCATCGCTGACGAGCCGCAGCGAGATCGTGAGCTTCGTCGTCGCGGCGAAGTGGATAGACGCCACGGAATAGCTGCTCGGTCGTCAGCCGAAGAGCCACCACATCGCGATCAAGCTCGACACCAGAACCAGCAGGGCCAGGACGGCCACCGCGACGTCCGCGGCCCTCCATCCTCCGCGGGCGGCCGCGGCGCGCCCCTTCGGACGGGCGACCACGGGGGCAGCTCCCGGTGCGCCTTCGCCCTCGGCCGCCGCCGGCGGCGCAGCTGCCGGTGGCGCGACCTGTCCATCCGGCGGCTCGAGCAGTTCGCCCTCCCGCAGGCGCTCGTCCGCGGCGGCTTCCAGCTCGTCGAGGGCCGCGGCGACGGGGTCCTCGTACGACAGCCTGTCGGCCCCGACTTCGAGCGACTCACCCTGCCCCCAGATCGTCTCGACGCTTGCTCGCAAGGGTGCGCCGCCGAGCTTGGTGCCGTTCTTGGAGCCGAGATCACGGACCCAGAGGTGCTCGCCCCGCCGAAAGATCTCCAGGTGCCGGCGCGAAGCATCTTCGTCGTCGAGCGTGAGGTCCACGTCCCCGCCGCGGCCCGCCACGTACCGTCGGTCGAACTCCGTGACGTAGAGCTCGCGCCCAGCGTCGGGCCCGTCGGTCACGGTCACCTTCGCCGCCACGTCCTCTCCTTGCGCCGCGAGCGCGCTCGCCACGAGCGCCAGGGCTATTTCCTTGGTCGCGTCCGGGGCGCCCGAGGTGGGCATGGCCGCCTCGATCTCGAGGCAGAGCCAGACGCGGCCGAGGCGGACCATGTCCCCCGAGCGCACCGTGCGGGGAACCGCCGGTGACAGGCGCGTCGCACCGACGAACGTGCCGTTCGTGCTGCCCTCGTCCAGGACGACCCACTCGCTCCCGCGCTGCCGGATGGAAGCGTGCCGGTGACTCACGGACTGGTCCGGGAGCCGTACTTCGCATCCCTCCCCCCGACCGATGACGATCCGGGGCGCGTCGAACGTGATCCGAGGGGCGACGTCGAGGCCACCGGATCGCACCACCACGGTGAGCGCCATCGAGCGGCAGATGATTGCCCCCGTGGTGTCGAGCGTCCAGGACGGCCTCGCCGGACGGCCCGGCGGGCCAGGTGGTGTTACCGAGTCGCGCGAAATTTGGCCACTAAACGGCGGCGGCCCTAGTCGGGAGTCGAACCGGTGCCGCTCCGTTCAGACGGGGCGGCTGCCCAGAGAGGACCGAATCATGGAGCAGCAGGAACGCCGAGCCCCCGACGCGCGCCGGGTACCGATCACCACGCTGGTGGAGATCTGCGGGCAGGAGACGGACGTGCCGAACTTCGAGGCCGAATCCGTCGAGGTCTCCGGTCGCGGGATGCACGTCAAGACGGCGTACGTGCCCTCCGTCGGCGCGCCGCTGGTCTGTCGGTTCGAGGACGGCGGGCGGGAGATCATCGTGGAGGGCGTCGTCGCCTGGCGACAGGACGACCCGCTCGCGGGAGAGTTCGGCATCCGATTCACCGCGCTCGATGCCGGCAGCGTCGAGGCGCTGCGGGAGCTGTGCGGCGTTTCGATCGAACCGAGCCCCGCTCCCCCCGAGGCTTCGGACCCCGACGGCGGCGCCTCCCCAGCGCCCGCGCAGGCCACCTCGAAGGGTACCAGGGTGCGCCTGCACATCGACGGTCTCGGAAGCCCCATGAAGGCACGCGTGAAGAACCACTCGACCCGTCGCGTCGACGTCGGGTCGAACCTGGAGTTCCTCAAGGTGGGCAAGCGCCTCGAGATCGAGGACCTCGGCGCCGGCGAGAAGCGCGGGGCGACCATCGATTCGGTCACGGTCACCATCGACCCCGGCTCGCGGATCCCGCAGCTCGTCGTGACGCTCCGCTACGAGGGCGTGGAGGACACCACCCCCGAGCCCACCGTCATCGGCGCGGACGACCACGAGTTCGACGGCGAGGACGACGTCCTCGATGCGCCGCGCGCCTCCGCGGAAGGTCACCCCGCGAGCCCGGCCGAGGAAGCCGAGTTCGACGAGGACGATGGGCTGGCGGACATGAAGGGCCCGGTGGGTCGCTTCGCGGTTGCCGCGGGTTCGGTGATGACGACCGCGGGGTCCGGGGCGGCCAAGCTGTCATCGAAGGCGTTCGCGGGTCTTGGTCGCCTCCTCGTTGCGGCGAAGGATCGGGTGGGCACTCGCGTGGAGGCGTTGCGTGACGAACGCGGAAGCCCGCGCGTTCGCAGGACGACGGCGCCCCCGCCGAGCGGGGCGCTCTCGAGTCGCCTCAAGCGCCAGTCGACGGCGCCGGCCTCCGCCACCGTCTCGACCGCCCCGGAGGGCGGCCGGTCCAAGCGCAGGGTCGTCGCTGGAGCGGCGGCGCTGTCCTTGCTCCTCGCCGGGTCGGTGTACGCGTTCAGCGGCTCGGGCGATCCGCCCGGCGCCGCCGCAGAAGCCTCCGCCGGTTCTACGGAAGCCGTCTCCACGGACGTCGTGGCGGTGAACGAGCACGGCGATCCCGTCGCCGCCGCACCGGCCGCAGCGCCGGCCGCTGCCGCCGCGCAGACGACGCCGGCCGAGCCGCCCCTCGAGGGCGAGGGTGACCAGGGCGCCGGCGTCACCGCGAACGTCCCGCTCTTCGGGCCCACGCCCATGGCGACGCTGGAGCCCGCGCCGCTGGCGCCACCGGGAACGGCCTCCGAAGCGGCCGACGAAGCTCCGGCCGCGTCACAGCAAGCGGCCGTGGACGAGGTGTTCGAGGACTCCCCCGAGGCGGCGCCCGCCGCGCCGAAGGTCGATCCATCGAGTGTCCCTGCCTTCACCCGCGGCACCGTGCGGACGCCGACCATCCATCGACTTCGTCTGGACGCTGCCGGCGCCAAGATTCAGGGGGCGGTCAACCCCACCGGTTTCACCATCGTGGTTCCCGACCGGAAGGTGATGGAATCGGGAACGGCGATCGCGAAGCGCGACGAACGCATTGCGGCGGTCCGAACGCGAAACACGTCCTCGGGTGCCCAGGTGGCCTTCCAGTTCAAGAACGGCGTCCCCGGGTACAAGGTCCGGCTGCGACGCGACTGCGTGGAGTTCCTGATCAGCGCGCCCGCTCCGAAGAAGTCTTCCCCCAAGAAGTCGTCGAAGAAGTCGTCCAAGCAGCCGTAGGGACGCGCGCGCGCCACGGCGGCTCTGCCGTCCGTGGCGAGGGCCGCCCTCGCACCGGCGCGGCGGGCGGGAAGGGGAGCGGTTCCCAACGCGTTGGCGTCGCGTGCCGCCGACGCCTGGCAGCCCACCCGGGCCCGGCCTACGCTTGAAACGGTGACTCTCCCCCGGCTCCTGCGCACGCTGTCGATTGCCCTGGGCGTCGGCGTGGCCTTTCCGGGGGCCGCCGAGGCGCAGTTCAACCCGCACGGCCGCGCGAAGCCCAAGGCACCGGCCGCGTCGCGCCCGGCGCGACCCGCCGAGCGCTCGGCGCGCGCGGAATCGAAGAAGAAGCCTACCGCCGAGGCGTTGATCGCCCGGTACCGCGGGATCGTGCTCTCGCGCCCGGGGGCGCAGTTCCCCCTGCAGCGGCTGACCGACCTGTACCGCGAGCGCGACGGGAACCTCGCGGCGCTCGTCGCGGAGTTCGAGGGCCTCGCCGCCGGCGGCGAGTGGAACGCCCTCGTGGCGCTCGCGGGCGTGTACCGCCACGACGGTCGACACGCCGCGGCCATCGAGAAGTACGAGGAGGCGATCCGCGCCAGGGCGGACGACCCGGCAGCCATCATGGCGCTCGCACACCTGCTCGAGGACCGCGGCGATCCGCGTGGAGCGCGCTCGCGCCTCGAGCAGGCCCTACCGCTCCTCCGCGAGGGCGCCGAGCAGGAGCAGACCCTTCGCACGCTCATGACGCTTTCCCTGGAGCTGGAGGACTGGGCGGCTGCGCGCGAGCACCACGGCAAGCTCGTGAAGCGGGCCCAGGGTTCGTTCTTCGTCCGCGCCGAGCTGGGGCGAGAACTCCTGTCCCGTGGCAAGTACGCGCTCGCCGAGGAAGAGTTCCGGAAGGTCGTGGAGTCTGCCGCCGGCGACAACCGGGCGCTCGCTCCTGCGCTCCGCGACCTGGGGCGCGCCCAGGCGAAACTCGACGAGCGCACCGAGGCGCTCGCGACGTTGCAGCGGGCGCTCCGCGCCGCCGGCACCGAGTCGGGTCTGCGCCGGGAAATCTTCGAGATCGTCGTCGAGGTCCACAGGGCCGCCGAGGCGCTTCCCGAGCTGGTCGCCGATCTCGAGAAGCAGCACGTCGCCGATTTCGACCGCCTCCGCATCCTCGGTGGTCTCTACGAGGAGGTGGGACGCGTGGACGACGCCGTCGCCACTTATCGCAAGGCTCTGTCCAGAAACACGCGTGACGTCGCCATGCGTCTGCGCGTCATCCAGCTCCTGCAGTTGCAGGGCGAACTCGACGCTGCCATCGGCGAGTACGAGACGCTGATCCGGGCAGCGCCTCGGAACCCCGACTACGTGCTTCAGCTCGCCGAGGCGCTGATCCAGCGCGGGGACCGTGCGCTGGCCGTGCAGCACCTGGGACGCCTGGAGGCGAGGTCTCGCGGCGACGAGGAGACGCTCGCCGCGCTCGTGGACTTCTACGAGCGCATCGACGAGAAGGAGCGCGCCATCGAAGTGCTTCGCAAGCTCGCCCAGAGCGGCTCCCACGACCCGCGCCACCTCGTGGAGCTCGGGGAGCGTCACTTTCAGCAGGGTGACAAGGCGAAGGCCGTCCAGACCTGGGAGCGAATTCGAGTCGTCGTCCCGAACAAGGCGCGCGCGCTCCTGACGCTCGGGGACGTCTACCTCGAGCACGACATGCCCGCCGAGGCGCTCGAAGCGTTTCGGGAGGCGGAGAAGACCGCGCCGAACCAGAAGCGCTACCGCAAGGCGCTGGCCCTCGCGCTCGAGAGGGTCGGCGCGTCGGCCTCGACCGCCGGCGCGCGCCGACAGCACTACGACGATGCGCGCAAGCTGTGGGAGAGCATCCTCGCCGACGCCGAGGACGACTCGGTGGCGCGCGAGGCGCGGACCCACGTCGTCACGCTCTGGAGCCTGTCGGGACAGCTGGCTGGCCGCGTCGTTCCTCTGGAGCGTCGCTTCGGGGGGAAGCCGCCGGATCTGGATGCGGGGCGCCTGCTCGCCGAGGTGTTCCTCAAGCTTCGTCGTCCCGCCGATGCCGAGCGCGTTCTGGCCGAGGTCGTCGCGGCCGCGCCCGGCGACGCCGGATCGCTGATCCGGCTCGAACTCGCGATGATCCAGCAGCGCAAGACCAGGGCCGCGATCGCGGTCCTCGAGAAGCTCGTGCAAGCCGAACCGAAGCGAGCGCGCGAGTACTACCAGCGGATGGCGCAGTACGCGGCGGAGCTCTACGAGGACGAGCTGGCGATTCGCTACGCGTCGAAGGCCGTCGAGCTGTCTCCCGACGACGCCAGCGGGCACAAGAAGCTCGGTGAGATGTATCGACGCCGGCAGGACACCGAGCGGGCCATCCGGCAGTTCCGACTCGCCATCGTCAAGAACGATCGGCTCTTTCCCGTCTATTTCGATCTGGCCGAGCTGCTCATGGGTACCGGCCAGTACGACGAGGCCGATCGATTGCTCCGCCGCGTCATCCGCTCTTCTCCCGACGACGAGTTGGTGCTTCAGGCGGCGCGACTCTCGATGCAGCTCAATCTCGGGAACGACACCCTGGAGTCCCTGGAGCGAGAGCTCCTGCCCGTGGCCCTCGGCAACCCACAGAAGCCGCTCTACCGCCAGCTGCTCGTGGAGATCTACGGCGCGCTCGCGTTCCCCCTCGTTCACGCGGCGCGTGGGGACGACGAGGCCGAGGCCAAGAACGCCCGGAGCGCCCTTCGACGCGTGGGCGAGCGCGCCGTCAAGCCGCTCCTCGACGCGCTGGGTGACGAGCGCGAGTCACAGCAACGTGTCGCCGTGGAGCTCCTCGGCCACATCCACAACCCCAGCGCAGGCCCCGCGCTGTTCGCCTACGCCACGGGTCCGGCGGACTCCGAGCTGCGCTCGCGGGCCATGATCGCCGTCGGATTGCTCGAGGATCCGGACATGGTCCTTCGCATCTCGTCACTGGTGGCGCCGGACGGGGTCGCCGCCGCGGACGACTCGGACCCCGTGGTCATGGCGGCCGCGTGGGGGATCGCGCGTCTGCGTTCCGCGGGGGCTCGGAAGCTTCAGCGACTTCTGCTCGAGAGCGACGCACCGGGTCTGCGAGCGCTGGGTGCCCTCGGGCTGGCGACCAGCCCGGACCGCGCCGACCAGCAGCGCCTGCTGGAGTCCGCGCGTGCCCTCGACGCCGGGCCGCTCGCGCGGGCCGCGGCAGTGCACGCGCTCGGGGACGGCACGGCTCGGGCCGAGGAGCCACTCCTGGTCCAGCTCGCAGAGTCGGGCGATCGCGTGCTGCGCTCCGCCGCGCTCCTCGCGCTCGCGCGCTCGAAGTCGGTCGCCGCGCGGCGCGTCCTCGCCGATGCGCTGCTGAGCCCCGAGGCGAACCTGCGGGAGGCTGCCGCATCGGCTGCGGTAGCCCATGCCATCGGCGACTACCGCGCTCCGACGGACGGGCTCGGCCTCGCGACGTCGCGAGTCGACGTTCGCGGCCTGCTCGACCGCCGCGCGCCCGGCCCGTACTCGCCGGCCGAGCACGCCGCGGCGGTCGACGTGTTCGCGCCGGAGCTCTCTCGGGCCGTCGCCGCGGCAGCGCTGGGCTCCGTGGAGCGGGCTCGCGTCGTCGCGGACCTCCTTGCCCCGAGCGGTGATCGGCCCATGTTCGCTCCCTTCTCGCCGGCATTCGACGAGGCCGTTCCGGAGAAGCTACGGGCGGGAGCCGAACGCGGAGCAGACGCGATCTCCCGAGCCGCCGTACCGGCCTTCGTGGCGCTCGCGCAGCACCCGTCGGCGGAGGTGCGGGCCCTGGCGATACGCTTTCTCTCGCGTCGCTCGGACGTCGAGAGTCGGCGGGTCGTGCTCGCGGGCCTCACCGACGACGACGACTCCGTCCGTCGGGCTGCGCTGGCGGCCGTGGGACGGAGCGGAGTGGACGAGGCCGTGGGTGCGGTCATCGAGATTCTCGAAGCTCCCGAGTGGAGTGCCCGCGCCCGCGCGGCGGAGGCCCTCGGAGGGCTCGCCAGAGCCCGGGACGCGACCGCGGCGGCGGCGCTCAGGAAGGTCGCGGAGGGCGACCGCTTCTCGCTGGTGCGCGAGGCTGCCCTTCGCGCGCTCGTCCGGGTCGATCCTGCGGGGCACCGAGCCCTCGTTGCGCGCGTCGCGAAGAGCGACGTCGAACCCCGAGTTCGCGCCACCGCGGCGCGGCTCCTCTTGGAGACGAAATGACCCGACTCGGCTGGGTCGTGGCGGCCTGCGTGGGCGTCTGCGGCTGCAAGGACCTCGATCGCTTCTCCACCAAGCCCGGTGAGTCCTACTGCGGCAACGTCGTGACTTCGAGCTTCGTCCGGACGCGGGGCTTCGTGCCGTCGGCGAGGATGCGCCTGGTGCTCGACGCGAACGAGCTCTCCACCAACCCCGGCCGGCTCTGGACCGACGACGCGGATCCCGACGCCGGCGGCGGCATCTGCAATCCGAACGACACGTTCGATGGGGCGAAGCTCCGAACGGTGGAGCCGATCCTGCACGACCCTCTCTCGACGCTGAACTTCGGGGACGGGCGGGAGCACAACTTCGTCGCGTGGGTCGACTCGACGTGCGGCGTCCAGATGCTCGCCGTCGTCAGCCTGATGCGGAACGACGACGTCGAGGTTCGGCTGCTCGGGCCCCACGTCGTTTCGGGTGACGACGAGAGCCGTCCGGAGTTCGCCGTGTTTCCACTGTCCCGTGAGCGAGGGGACTGCTTCTGACGGTGCGACGGGCTTCGTGAACGTTCTCGGGATCGAGACGTCGTGCGACGAGACGGCCGCGGCGGTCGTCACGGCCGGCGGTGTCGTCTTGAGCGACGTCGTCCACAGCCAGGTTTCCATCCACGCCCCCTACGGGGGTGTCGTCCCCGAGCTCGCGTCGCGGGACCACCTTCGGAACGCACGCCCGGTGATCGAGGCCGCACTCCGCCAGGCCGGGATCACTCTCGGGGAGATCGACGGGATCGCCGTCACGTGCCGTCCCGGGCTGGTCGGGGCGTTGCTCGTCGGCGTCGGAGTGGCGCGTGGTCTCGCGTGGGCGACGGGGAAGCCGCTCGTGGGCGTCGATCACCTGCTCGGTCACCTCGTCGCGGTGAATCTCCGGCACCACGACGTGGACCAGGAGGCGCCGGTGGAGCTCCCGTTCATCGGACTCCTGGCATCGGGCGGGCACACGGCCGTCTATCGCGTGGACGGGCTGCGCGCGACGGAGATGGAGGAGCTCGGTGCCACCCGAGACGACGCCGCCGGCGAAGCCTACGACAAGGTCGCCAAGGCGCTCGGGCTCGGCTACCCGGGTGGACCGGAGGTGGACCGCCTCGCAGCGGAAGGCAATCCCGACGCCGTCGAGCTGGCGCGCCCCATGGCGTCGAGGAGCTCCCTCGAGTTCAGCTTCTCCGGCATCAAGACCCAGGTTGCCCGGTGGGTCGATGCGAACGGAGTCCCCGGGGACGGTGCGGCGCTCCGCGACGTCTGCGCGGCGTTTCAGCGTCGCGTCGTGCAGTCGTTGCTCGACAAGGCGTTCCGCGCGGCACGTCGAGAGTCGGTTCGTACCCTGGTGCTGGCGGGTGGTGTCGCCGCGAACCGGGAGCTTCGCGCACGTGCGCGCTCCCGGGGTGCCGAAGCCGGCGTCCGCGTCGTCATTCCCCCCGTGCGAAGCTGCACGGACAACGCCGCGATGATCGCCTACGCCGGGAGCTTGCGCCTGCGCGAGGGTGAGCGCGACGACCTGGTCGAGCCGAGCTCGCGTACGCTGCTGCCGCGGCGTACACGCAAGGGGCGCGGGCGCCGATGAATCCCCGGGTCCGACGGGTGCCCGGGCGAGGTCGATCCGGCCCCCGCCTCGGGGCGCCGCCGCGCCTCGCCCGGCGCGAGCGACGCTCCTGACAGGGGCCGCCGCCCGCGGAAGAACCGAGGCCCGTGGTGGATCGCGCCAATCCGCTTGCCTCCGCAGCGCAGCGCTCTCAGACTCGCTGTGTGGCGCGCCCGGTGGTGGTCTTCGCGAGCGTCGTGGCGTCAATCTCCGCGGCGTGGGCTTGTGGTACGAACGCGGCTTCGCAGCGACCCGCGGGCTCCGGAGGCTCGAGCGCCTCGGGCGGCACGGCGTCGGGCGGCACGGACTCGGGGTCCATGGGCGGCACCGGCGCGGACATGACCGGCGGTGCGGGGCCCGGTGGTGCGGGCCCAGGTGGCGCGGGGCCAGGTGGTGCTGGGCCAGGTGGCGCGGGGCCAGGTGGCAGCGGTCCCTCCGATGCTGCGCGGCCCGACGTGCGGTTCGAGTACGACGCGGTGGGCGGGACCGGCGGCCTCACCCAGGACGGTGCGTGCGCCACCACCAGCGTCGAGGGCACGCTCGATTTCGCCCCCGCCGACATCATCTTCGCGGTCGATACCTCCGGCAGCATGAGCCAGGAGCAGCAGTGGGCTCAGCAGCAGATGCCCAACTTCGTGAACGCCATCACCGCGAGCGGAATCGACGTGCACGTCGTGCTCATTGCCGGCACGGACATGTGCGTGCCGGCGCCCCTGGGCTCTGGGACGTGCAACGGCACGGACACCAAGCTGCCGAACTACCTCCACGTCAACGTGGGCGTGGGGAGCAACGACGCGCTGAACAAGTTCATCACGACGTTCCCCCAGTGGCGCTCGATGCTCCGACCGAACTCGGTGAAGTCGTTCGTCGTCGTCTCCGACGACGACGCCACGGACGGACCGAACAATTCGGCCGCGGCGTTCACGGCCTCGGTCAACGCGCTCGACCCGACGCTCATTCAGCCCGGATGGAAGTTCCACGGAATCGTGTCGTCGGCAGGCCCTTTCAGCGGCGCGTGCTTCCTCCTGTCCGCCGCCGAAGGCAAGGTCTACAAGAACCTGATCGCGCAGACGGGCGGCGTGTTCGGCGACCTGTGTGCGCAGAACTTCGCTCCGGTGTTCACCCAGCTCGCGACCAGCGTCGTCAACAGCGCGCCGCTGGGGTGCGACATCGCGATGCCGACCACCGACGCCGGGATCATCGATCCCGACGAGGTGAAGATCGAGCTGACGCTGCCACCGAACCCACCTCAGCTCATCAACAACGTGACGAACGCGGGCAACTGCGGCGGCGGCGGCTGGTACTACGACAATCCCGGTGCGCCCACGCAGATCAAGCTGTGCCAGTCGACGTGCGACGCCGCGAACGCCGTGGCGAACCCCAAGGTCAACGTCCTGCTCGGCTGCCTCGGCTCCTGACGCCTCGGCGAGTGCGCGTCGCGCATCGCCGCCCGCGCCATCACGGTAGCTCGGGTTTCTCGAGCTTGCCTCCACACTCCAGGGCCCCGAGGAACGCGACGAGCTGCGCCAACTCGGCACCGGTCAGGCCACGATCCTTCAGCTTCGGGTCCAGGTTCTCGTTGGCGTGACCGCCACCGGCCATGAGCTTCACCGCGTCTTCGAGCTTCGCGACGGAGCCATCGTGAAAGTACGGGGCGGACTTCGACACGTTTCGGAGCGAGGGCGTCTTCCACTGCGACCAGTCGGCGGAGTTGTTCGTCACCTTCATGCGTCCAGGGTCGACCTCGTCCTTCTTCTTGCCGGGCGTCCCTATGCCCACGTTGTGGAACGCCCCGTCCTTGGAAGCGTAGGCGTCCGAGAACATCGGAGGCGTGTGGCACTCGTTGCACAAGGCCTTGCCGGTGAAGAGCGCCCACCCCTGCTTCTGCTCTTCCGAGAGCGCGGCGCCATCGCCCGCGTTGAATCGGTCCCACGCCGTGTCGTCGCACACGAGCGTCCGCTCGTAGGCCGACACCGCCATCGCTATCGTCGTGGCCGTCACACCCTTGCCGGGCCAGATGTCCGCGAACTGCTTGCGGTAGGCCTCGACCTTGGCGATCTCGTCCACCTTCGCCGAGAGCCCCTCCTCGCCCACTCCCATGTTCCCGCCGGTCCACGCCGCTTTCATCTGGGCCTCGAGCGAGTCGGAGCGCCCATCCCAGTAGAGTAGGGGCAGGTAGCCGACGTTCCACATCGTCGGGGCGTGGCGAGTCAGCTTCTTGCCGCCCGCCCCGGTGGCGACCGGATCGTGACCCCCGGTTCCGTCCTCGTTCCGATGGCAGGAGTAGCAGGAGAGCGCGCCATCCGACGACATGCGCGGGTCGAAGAAGAGCTGGCGTCCCAGTTCGACCTTCGCCGCGGTCGTCGGGTTGTCGGGCGGCTCGGACATCTTTCCGAGGGCGGAAGCCTTGCGAGGCGGAGCCGGCGACGGCGCGGCGACCGTCGCTGCCGGCGCCGCCGTACCCGGCGCGGGCGCGCTCTTCTTCTGATCGCAGCCGAAGGTGCAGGCGCACACGACGAGCAGGGCGACGGACGGTGTCTGGTTCATCGGTCCTCCGGAGGCGGTGCGCGCTTCGGGGGCGCGCTCCGTCCAGCAAGCCATGTGGGTGCCGCGGTGTAAAGCAGCGGGCCGCGAGGTGGCGGCTGCGCGCGCGCCCTGCCGACGTGGTAAGAGCGTCCCGGAGCCTTGGCGCCCGACCTCATCGAGACGAGCGCCCGTAGCATGGAATCCGCGCGATGACGGAAGCGGGGAGCGGCGCTCACGGTGAGGACCGTGCAGCAGGGGTCGGCCCGCCCGAAGGCGCCGGTGCGCCGGTGGAGCGCGCACCGGCTTCGTCCGATGCTGATCCCGTGTCGGGCCCGAGTAGCCTGGGAGCCACCGAAGCGGAGCGCGCGAGACTCGATCCGTGGGGACAGCTCACTCGCGCGGGCGCCACGCTGGCCCTGCTCGGCGCGTCGGTCGTCGCGTGGGCGCAGTTCACGTTCGAGTCTCGGTGGGTGACGAGGTTCGTCGTCCACAACGACCTCGAGATGCCGGCTCGCATGATGCTCATCGCGTCGTACCTCGGCGGCGCGGTTGCAGCGGTGCTCCTCGGGGGCGCCGTCTTTCTGGTGTCGCGCCGCTGGGGCCACCGTGCTGCCGACCTCGAGCGGCTGACGCAGTTCCTGCTTCCGCTCGCCCTCTTGCCGGCCATTCCGCTGCTCTTTCGTTACAAGCCCTGGGACGAGAGAACGATCGTCCTGCTGCCGACCTGCGCCGTCGCGGTCGTGTTGCTGGAGCGCGCCTGCATCGTGTCGCTGCGCTCGATCCCCGCTCGAGTCGGAAGGGCCGCGGCGTGGCTGGCGTCGAGGCGCCCCGCCCTCCTGGCCCACGTTCCTGCGGCCCTCGTCGGTGCGGGCGTGGTGGGGTACGTCGCGTTCTTCGCGTACCACGGCGTCGCGTGGCATCGGTCACTTCAGACGCACAGCGCGGAGCTCGGCGTGCTGAACAATCTCCTGTTCGGCGCTCTGAAAGGTTCGGCGTTCCACAGCCCGGTCCTCTTCGGTCCCGACGGTCCCAGCCACCTCGCGGCTCACTTCGAGCTGGGTGTGCACCTTCTGCTCCCGCTCTACGCCGTGGCGCCGCGCGCCGAGACGCTCATCGTCGCTCAGTCGGCACTCGCAGGCCTCTCTGCGGTCCCGCTCTATGCGTTCGCCCGACGCCGAAGCTCGTCACCCTGGGCGAGCGCGGCGATCGCCCTGGCGTATCTCGCCAATCCGTCGCTCCACAGCGCCACGTTCTACGAGGCTAGTTCGCTCGTCCTCGCGGCCCCCTTCGTGATCGGTGGCGTCTGGGCGCTCGAAGCTCGGCGGTGGTGGGTCGCCGCCGCGAGCCTCCTCGTCGCGGCCTCCATGCGTCAGGACGTCGCCCTGTGCCTCAGCGTCGTGGGTCTGGTTTATGCCGCTTCGGGGCATCGGCCCCGTTTCGGGCTCGTGGTGGCGTTCGGCGCCCTCACGTACTTCTTCGTGGTCCGTATGTACGTCATGCCGCGCATGGGCGGCGGCGCCGAGGGTGCGGGTTACCAGGAGCTGTGGGCGCCTGGCGAGAAGGGGATCGGCTCGGTGCTGCGCACGCTCACCACCAACCCGCTGTTCGTGATCACCCGCCAGGTGGACGTCGAGAGCGTCGGCTACCTCCTGCAGATCCTCCTGCCGGTCGCGTTCCTGCCGCTCCGAAGGTCGGCGTTCTGGCTGGCGTTCCTGCCCGCGCTCGCGCTCACCGTCCTTGCCAGCCATTCTGCGGGGAGTCGCGCGCCGACGTTTCCGGCGGTGATGCACTGGGTGCCCTACCTCTTTCTCGCGGCGGTCGTCGTGCTCGAGAAGATGGCCCGCGACCCCATCGACGGGGTGCCTCGCCGTCGCGCTGCCCTGATCGCCCTCGTTTTCGCCACGGCAGTCACGAGCTTCAATCTGGGCGCGTTCTCCACGCGCCCCACGTTCACCAGCGGCCACGCCCGAGTTCACTTCGAACACTCGCGGGAAGAGGCGGATCAGTACGCGGATCTCGTTTCGGTCGTGGATCGCATACCTGCGGAGGCGAGCGTCGCGGCGACCGAGACGCTGGGGCCCCACGTGTCGAGCCGCCGCGAGCTGTACTCGCTCCGTCGCGGGGCGCAGGGGGCCGAGTATCTCCTCGCGCGGCGAACGGACCTCGACGTCGAGCGAACCAAGCCCGAGCTGGCCTCGGCCCTCGGAAGAGGAGAGTACGGCGTCCTGGCCCGTCAGGGTGAGTTCGCCCTGCTCCGCAAGGGGCACCAGGGGACGGAGACCGCCGCCCTGCGGCGCGAGTGGGGGCTCGAGTGACCGCAGAGGCCGCGAGCGCGGATTCGTCCACCGTCGTGGGGCAGGATGCTCCGTCGGACTCGCGCGTCGCGTCCGTCGCGCGCGCCCTGACCATCGGTGCGGTCATCGGTGCCGCGCTGGTGGCCACCCTGCAGCTCACGTTCCGCTCGGACTGGGTGACGAAGTTCCTGGTGGAGAACGCGCTCGAGCGGACCCTGCGGACCCGCTTCATCTGGAGTTCCCTGGCGGGCGCGGGCGTAGGCGCCCTGGCGACCGCCGCCGCACTGCTCGTCTCGGCGCGTCGTGGTGCCGGTGTCGAGGCGACGGAGCGGTGGATGCGGTTCCTGGCGCCCCTGGCGTTCGCGCCTTTTCTCGCGATGCTGCTGCGGCACCGCGCGTGGGCGGACCGGTACGAAGCGCTCCTGGCTTGCGCTCTGGTGGTCACGCTCGCCTTCGAGCGCGTCGCCGCGATCTCCTTCGCCTCGGTCCCGCAGGCCGTCGGTTCCGCATGGCAGTGGACGGCCGAGAAGCTCCCGCGCGTGCTCCGCAGGCACGGCCCGCTCGTGATCATCGTGGTCGCCGCGATCTTCTACTCCGTGTTCATGACGTTCTACACGGTGCAGTGGCACTACAAGCTTCGCACGAACAACTTCGACCTGGGCATCAACAACAACCTCATCTACGGAGGGTTGTCCGGAGACTTCCTGCAGAGCCCGGTGGTGTTCGGGAACGACCCGGGCAAGTATCTCGCCGCGCACGCCAAGTTCGGCGTGTACTTCTTTCTCCCCATCTACGCGCTCTACCCGAAGCCGGAGATGCTCCTGGCGATTCAAGCCACGTCGCTGGGCCTGAGCGCCATCCCGCTGTTCTTGTTCGCGCGCCGTCGGATCTCGGAGTGGTCTTCGGTGATCTTCGGCCTCGCGTGGATCGCGTATTACCCGATGCACGCGGCCAACTTCTACGAGGTCCACGACGTCCCGATCGCTGCGCTGTTCGTGCTGACGGCGATCTGGGCCGTCGACACGAAGCGGTGGGTCGTCTTCTGGATCACCGCGCTCGCGGCCATCCTGATGCGCGAGGACATGCCGGTGGGCATGGCCGTCGCCGGGGCCGTGCTGTTGCTCACCGGGCACCGTCCGAAGTCCGGCCTCGCGCTGGCGGTCGTGGCGACGGGTTGGTTCCTGTTCTTGCGCGGCTACATCATGACCGCGGCGGGGAACTGGTGGTTCCCCAAGATGTACAAGGACCTCTGGGCTCCTGGGCAAGAGGGGTTCACCAGCGTCGCCAAGACGCTCCTCTCCAACCCGCCCTACGTGTTCTCCACGCTGCTCGAGAAGGACAAGATCTTCTACGTGCTTCATCTCGTCGTTCCTCTCGCGCTCCTCCCGCTCCGGCGCGTGTGGGCGTGGGTGGCGATGATCAACGGCTCGCTCTTCACTCTGCTGACGACCGACTACCTGCCCACCATCACGTTCTCGTTTCACTACGTGATGCACTGGGCGCCGTACGTCTTCGTCGCCGCCGTGCTCGTCGTCTCGTGCATCGGACGCGCGGGAGGCGACGGTCGTGTCCATCACCGTGCGGCCCTCGCGGCCGTGGCGTTCGCCACGCTCGTCACTTCCTTCAACTACGGCGCCTTCGCCCGTCGAGACACGTTCAAGGGCGGCTTCAGCCACATCAGCTTCGACATGAGCGACCTCGAGAAGCGCCGGTACGCCGAGCTCCAGTCGATGATTGCCCTCATTCCGCCCGACGCTTCGGTCGCGGCGACCGAGAAGCTGGGGCCGCACGTCTCGTCGAGAAAGCTGCTCTACTCCATGCGGAAGGGACCCCAGGGTGCGGAGTACGTCCTCGCGTGGCGCCACGACCTCGGTCTGGAGCGCACGAAGCCCACCTTCAAGAAGACCGTGAAGGGGACGGAGTACGGGGTGCTCGAGCGCCGCGGCGGGTTCGTGCTGCTGAAGAAGGGGCATGACCCGTCGGGCAACGCCGAGCTCGCCGAGGACTGGGGGCTCTGAGCGCGCGACCCACGGGGCCGCGGTGGTCGGGCTTCATCGAGGCCGCATCCGCGCGCGGAGGAGCCACCAGCAGGGGCCAGCCTGGACGGCCGCGAAGGCCAGCGTGACCACCTGCGTCGCGACCGCCGTGAGCACGGCTTCGTTCATGGAGACGCCCACGGCCAGAAAGCCCGCCGTCCACCCCGCCTCGTAGGTTCCGAAGGATCCGACCCCGCCGACGGGGAGCGCGCTGGCGATCTGGGCCAGTGTGACCCCGACGATGACCCGCACGGGTGTCAGGTCGAGACCGAAGGCGTACGCCAGCGCTCCGAGCATGGCGTACTGACCGAAGGCGACGAGGGCGGAGGCTACGAGCAGCTGCAGGCGCCGCGCCGTGGAGAGGGCGGCGCTCTCGACGACAGCCTCGTCGAGCTGGTCGAGGGCGCGAAGGACGCGCTCCGAGCTGGCGAGGCTGGTCCATTCGACCACCCGGTGCACGCCGCGACTGCCGAGACGGAGCCAGGACGAGAACGTCGCCAGCACCACGGAGAGGACGACCGCCACCGCGAGGGCTCCCGCGACCTCGTTCAGACCGGCGGCGCCGAAGGCGAGCGCCATGGCGACGAGCCCCGCCGCGACGATCATCCACAGCTCCACCAGCCGGACGAGCAAGAGCGAGACGAGCGAGCGTGCCACCGGCTCCGCGGCGGCGCGATCCAGGAAGTACGGCAGACTGAGCTCGCCGAGCCGCAGCGGTGTGACCCGGACCAGGAAGTTGTGGACGCCCGAGGCCATCGTCACGGTGAACCACCCGGCCTCGTGGGTCAGGGCCCGAAAGCGGAGTCCCCGGGCGACCAGCACCAGGAGCGAGAACCCCCCCGCCACGATCAACCAACCCACGCGCGCCCCGCGCAGACGCGTCATGGCGGCCTGGAGGTCCAGCTGCGCGACGAGGACGCCCAGCAGCACCGCGGAGATGGCGACCGCCGAGGCGATACGGAGCGCACGCCCTCCTGCCATCGTGGGCGCTCAGCGTGGCTTTCGCTCGTGAATCACGAACGTCGGTGAGAGCACGCCGACGCCGCGCCGGATCGTCGCCTTCACCAGCGCGTAGGGAAAGTAGCCGTAGAGGTCGGCGCGCGGGGCGAGGCGGTGCACGTCGTCGATGTCGAAGAACTGCAAGTGGTCCTTGCGCTGAATGCGCTCGGGCCCCAGGCCGATCAGCGCGAGCGCGCGGAAGAGGAGCGCGTAGCTGTTCGGTGTGGTCAGCACCAGATCACCCCCGGGACGTGCGACGCGTCGAAGCTCGCTCATGGCGAAACCGGGGTCCTCCAGGTGCTCGAGCACCTCCGAGCACCAGACGAGGTCGAAGCGGTCGTCGTCGAACGGCAGGCCCTGGTTCGCGTCCACCTGCAGGCAGCCCTCGAAACGTGGCTCGACGTCGATGGAGGTGACGTCGTAGCCGCGCCGCTTCAGCCACTCCGTCTGCTTTCCCGTGCGGGCGCCCACGTCCAGCGCCGTCCGGCCCGCGCCGTCGGGCACCAGCGACAGCGCGATCCGTTTCCCCTCGGTCGTCTCGGCGACGGACCCTTGACCCAGATCGAGGGGGACGCGCTTGGCGAGGTCGATCAGGCGGTCGAGCACGACTTCAGGTTCCCGTCGCCCTGGCCAGCACGCGGTCCCGCGCCGGCTCACCGCGCTCGGGCGGCGTCGCACGCTCGCCGCGAACGACGGTTCGAACGTGGTAGGTGGGCTTGCGCTGGGACTCGTAATAGGTGCGTGACAGCACGTCCGCGACCAGCCCCAGGGAGACGAGCTGAACCCCGACGACGATGAGCAGCACGCCGAGCAAGAGGAGTGGGCGCTCGGAGAGGGGCGTGCCGTAGGCGATGCGAGAGAAGGCCAACCAGGCGCAGATCACCGTCCCCGCCGCGAAGCTGGCGAGACCGGCCATCCCGAACACCTGCATCGGTCTTCCCAGGTATCCCTGAATGAACCGGACCGTGATGAGATCGAGGACGACGCGCAACGTTCGACCGATGCCGTACTTGGAAGTGCCGAACTGGCGCGCCCGGTGATTCACGGGCACCTCTGCGACGGTCGCGCCCACCCAGCTCGCGATGGCAGGGATGAATCGGTGCATTTCGCCGTACAGCCGCAGCTCCTTCGCGACGTCCGCGCGCATGGCCTTCAGCGTGCACCCGTAGTCGTGGAGCTCGACCTTGGTCGTTCGCGAGATGAGCCAGTTGGCGACGATGGAGGGGAGCCGGCGATTGATGAAAGTGTCCTTGCGATTCGCCCGCCATCCGGCGACGAGGTCGAAGCCTTCGTCGAGCTTGGCCACCATCATCGGGATGTCCTGCGGGTCGTTCTGCAGATCTGCGTCCATGGTGACGACGACGGCGCCGCTGGCGTGGTCCAGCCCCGCCTGCATCGCGGCCGTCTGCCCGAAGTTCCTGCGAAACCTGACCGCGACCAGTGCCGGGTCGGAGGTGGCGCGCTCCTCCAGAAACGCGAAGCTCGCGTCCCGCGAGCCGTCGTCCACGAGGATCACCTCGTAGGCGAGCCCGGTCGGCCGAAGGGCGTCGTGGATCTCCTCGAGGAGGCGCGGCAGGCTCTCCTCCTCGTTGTAGACGGGGACGACGACGGACAGGTCCACGGATCCGGGACTGGCTCTTAGCACGAAACGCCTCGGATCCCCGTGCCCGGTGCCCGCTCCACGCCGTGCCGCCGCGCGCCCGAGGCCGGCGCGGCCGGCGAACTTCGTCCTCGGCACGGCGAGGGTTCCCCGATGGATTAGGGTACGCCCATGCTCGAACCCCAGGTGGTGTCGTGCCGGCGGTGAGGGTCGGTCTCGTGCAGTCGAGTGCGAGCGACGTCGTCGCGCACAACGTGGAGCGCGCCGAGCGTGGCGTGCGCGACGCGGCCGCGCGCGGAGCTCGGATCGTCTGCCTGCAGGAGCTGTTCGCGTCGCGCTACTTCTGCCAGCAAGAGGAGGCGTCACACTTCGATCTCGCCGAGCCCGTTCCCGGACCCCTGACGCTGCGATTCGGAGCTCTCGCGCGGGAGCTCGGCGTGGTGCTGGTCGTTCCCGTGTTCGAGAAGCGCGCACCGGGGCTGCACCACAACAGTGCCGTCGTCATCGGCGCGGACGGCACGCCCCTCGCGCGCTATCGCAAGATGCACATCCCCGACGATCCCAGCTTCCAGGAGAAGTTCTACTTCGCGCCGGGCGATCTGGGATTCGCCGTCGCGCGTACGCCGCTCGCGAACGTCGGGACGCTCATCTGCTGGGATCAGTGGTTCCCCGAGGCGGCGCGCCTCATGGCGCTCGGGGGAGCCGACATCCTGTTCTATCCGACCGCCATCGGCTGGCTGCCCTCGGAGAGGGCGCTGCAAGGTGCCGCGCAGCTCGACGCTTGGCGAACCATCCAGAGAAGCCATGCCATTGCCAACGGTGTCTTCGTCGCTGCAGTGAACCGCGTGGGGCACGAAGGTGCGCCCGACGCCGGCATCGAGTTCTGGGGGAACTCGTTCGTGTGCGATCCGATGGGCGTCGTCATCGCGGAGGCGGGCCTCGGAGAAGAGGTCCTCGTCGCCGAGTGCGACCTCGCCATGGTGGAGCGCGTCCGACGCGACTGGCCGTTCCTTCGCGATCGTCGCATCGACGCGTACTCGGGGCTCACCGCGCGATTCCTCGACGAGGAATCGCATTGAACCCGCGCGCGAGGTCCCTTCCTCGCGAGGCTGGCTACCGCTTCCCTGCGGAGTGGGAGCCCCACGCGGCGACCTGGCTCGCCTGGCCACGCGCCGCCCGCGACTGGCCGACGAAGAGCGCCGCCATTCCATGGGTCCTCGCCGAGATCGCCCGGGTGCTCACGCAGACCGAGCGTGTCAGGT
The DNA here is from genome assembly GCA_964487605.1 of uncultured Polyangiaceae bacterium. GTDB lineage: Bacteria > Myxococcota_A > Polyangia > Polyangiales > Polyangiaceae > JAJDAH01. The sequence goes on along the minus strand of CAZARU010000063.1, from coordinate 8,338 downwards.
TCCTCGTGGGGAACGCGACGATCGAGCGTCGCGCCCGGTGCTTCCTGACGCTCGCGGGGGCCGACCTACGTCTCGTCGACTTCGTTCGAGGTCGCACGAACCGCACGTGGACCCGGGACATCCTTCCCCTGTTCCTGGTGCCACGCAGGGGGGCCGGCCTGGCGGGCGTGAAGTGGCGCTTCGACGGCTGGGCGCGGTGGACGGGGTTCGAGCTCGACGACGCGGTCGGCGACCTCGTGGCCGACCGGTGCTGTGATCGAGTGTGGCGCCCCGAGGCGACGATTCGCGGCAGGACGCGCGGCGTCGTCCTCGAGGGCGGAGCCGTCGAAACCGACGGAGAGGGCACGCTGATGCTCACCGAGGAGTGCCTGCTCGGTGCGCGATGTCGCAACCCCGGGCTCCCGCGAGAGGCGCTCGAGCGAGTGCTGCTCGATCACCTCGCTTGCGAGCGAGTGCTGTGGCTCGGGCGCGGTCTCGAGGGCGACGACACCACGGGCCACGTCGACACGCTCGCGCGCTTCGTCGCGCCCGGCCGCGTCGTGCTCTGCCAGGAGCCCAACCGCAGGGACCCCAATCACCGCGCGCTCGCCGAGAACCGCGAGCGACTGGCCGGCGCGCGGGACGCTCGGGGCAGGAAGGTGGAGGTGCTCGAGCTGCCCATGCCGGCGCCCGTCTTCCACGGCAGGCAGCGCCTCCCCGCGACCTACGCGAACTTCCTCATCGCCAACGGGCAGGTGCTGGTCCCCACGTACGGCGATCCGAACGACCGGCACGCGCTCGGGTTCCTGTCCGAGGTCTTCCCCGACCGGACGATCGTCGGGGTTCACTCCCGGGACCTGGTGCTCGGGGGAGGCACCGTGCACTGCACCACCATGCAGGAGCCCGCGGGGCGCCGCCCCACGCCGAACGCCGCCACGGCGCGCAGCCTCAATCGACGAGCATGACGGTCGAGCCGGTGGTCCGGCGCCCCTCGAGATCCGCGTGCGCCCGCGCGGCATCGCGCAGGGGGTACGTCTGCCCAATCTGCACGCGCACGACGCCGCTCGTGACGACGTCGAACAGATCGTCGGCCGTGCTCAGGAGCTCCTTGCGCGTCCCGACGTAGTCCATGAGCGTCGGCCGGGTCAGAAACAGCGACCCTCGGATCCGGAGGTCGTCCACGGTCGCGGGAGGAGCCGGTCCGGACGACTGCCCGAACGAGACGAGCAGTCCGCGGCGCCCGAGGCAATCGAGCGACGTCGTGAAGGTGTCGCGACCGACGGAGTCGTAGACGACGCGGCACCCGTCGCCGCCGGTGACGTCACGGACTCGCGCGCGCACGTCTTCGATCCGGTAGAGAACGGGGTAGTCGCACCCGTGGTCCGCCGCGAGGCGGGCCTTGTCCTCCGAGCCGACGGTGCCGATCACCGTTGCGCCGATGTGCTTCGCCCACTGGCAGAGGAGCAGTCCCACGCCCCCCGCGGCGGCGTGGACCAGCACCACGTCGCCGCTCTTCAGCTCGATGGTGCGGCGGACGAGGTACTGCGCCGTCATCCCCTTGAGCATGATCGCGGCGGCCGTCCGGTCGTCGATCTCGTCGGGAAGCTTCACCAGGCGCGAGGCCGGTGCATTGCGCACCTCGGCGTAGGCTCCCATCGGCGCCACCGCGTACGCGACGCGGTCGCCCACCGAAAGCGCCTCCACTCCCGGCCCGACCTTCGTCACCACGCCCGCGGCTTCGAGGCCCGGAACGAACGGACACGCCGGGGTGGGGTAGTGGCCCGTCCGGTGATACACGTCGATGTAGTTCAGGCCCACGGCGGTGTGGCGGACCTGCACTTCGTCCGCGCCAGGGTCGTCCGGCGTGTACTTCACCCACTCGAGGTGCTCGGGCCCGCCGTGGCGCGTGACGTGGATGCGCGCGGCGTCGCCGGTCATGGCTTCGTCACGGCTCCGTCCGACGCCGACGAGACGAGCCGCGCGTACTTCGCGAAGACGCCTCCGGTGAATCTCGGTCGGGGTGGCTGGTACTCCGCGAGCCGACGCGCGATCTCGTCGGGGGCCACGTCGAGGTCCAGGCGACGCGCCTCGGTGTCGATCACCACGACGTCGCCGTCCCGAACCGCCGCGATGGGGCCGCCCGCCACGGCCTCCGGGGCGACGTGACCGACCATGAGGCCGCGCGTCGCGCCGCTGAACCGCCCGTCGGTGACGAGGGCCACCTGATCTCCGAGGCCCTGACCCACGATGGCCGCGGTGACGCCGAGCATCTCGCGCATGCCCGGTCCGCCCCGCGGACCTTCGTGTCGGATCACGACCACGTCTCCGGGGCGAATCGACTTCCCCTCGACGGCGGCGAACGCGTCCTCTTCGCACTCGAAGACGCGCGCCGGACCACGATGCTCCGGCCGCTCGTGCCCGGCCATCTTCACGACGGCGCCCTCGGGCGCGAGGCTCCCTTTCAGGATGACCAGTCCTCCGGTCGCCTTGAGGGGTGCGCTCGCCGAGACGACGACGGACTGTCCCGGTGACTCCCTGGCCAACGCCGACTCCTCCGCCAGCGTCTTGCCGCTGACCGTGCCCGAGGACCCGTCCAGGAGCTTCGCGGACATCAGCCGCTGGGCGACGAGGTGAGCGCCGCCCGCGCGATCGAGATCGACGGCGGTGAACCGCCCGCCAGGCTTCAGGTCCGCGATGATGGGCGTGCGGCGGCTGATGACGTCGAAGTCGTCGATGTCGAGGGGCACGCCGTTCTCGCGGGCGAGCGCAAGGAAGTGCAGCACGGCGTTCGTCGAGCCGCCGGTCGCCGCCACGGATGCGATGGCGTTGTCGTACGATCGCCGATTGAGCAGCGCGCTCGGTCGGAGGCCTTCCGACACGAGCGCCATGACTCGGGTGCCCACGCCCCGGGCGACGTCGTCCTTCCTCGGGTCCGTGGCCGGCACGCTCCCCGTGCCCATCGCGGCCAGCCCGAAGAACTCCATCGCCAGCGCCATCGTGTTCGCCGTGTACTGGCCGCCGAAAGCGCCCGCTCCCGGGCAGGCGACGTGGGTGATCTCGTCGAGATCACTCGCTGACATCTCGCCTGCCGAATGACGGCCCACCGCCTCGAAGACGTCCTGAATCGTGACGTCTACGTCCCGGAAGCGCCCCGGCGCGATGGACCCGCCGTAGAGCAGCAGCGAGGGCAGGTCGAGGCGCAGCAGGCCGAGCGCGGCGCCGGGGATCGTCTTGTCACAGCCCACGATCGCGACCAGGCCGTCGAACAGGCAACCGTGACCCATGAGCTCGATGGAGTCGGCGATGACCTCGCGGCTCACCAGCGAGGCCTTCATGGCCTGCGTGCCCATGGACACTCCGTCGCTCACGCTCACCGTGTTGAACTCCATGGGCGTTCCGCCTGCCGCGCGAACGCCTTCCTTCACCCGCTCTGCGAGGCGGCGATGATTGAAGTTGCACGGCATCGTCTCGCTCCAGCAGGTGGCGACACCGATGAGCGGCTTGCGCAGGTCCTCGTCGGTGAAGCCGATTCCGTGCAGCATCGCGCGTGCTGGGGCGCGCGAAGGCCCGTCCAGGAGGACTCGGCTCTTGCTTCGCGGGTCGTGGGTCATGCGCGCGAGGATACGTGGCGAGCCGGCGCGGCAGGGCGACTTTCTGCCGCCGCGTGCGCGCGGCGTCCCGAGGCTGCCTTCACAGGCTCTTGGCGCACCGGAACCCGACCAAAAAGTCGCGCTCCGTCGGTGCACGGCTGAACCGGCGTTTGCCCCGCGCGTCGTCCGGGCTCTTCGACTTCCAGCTCGCGCCGCGCACCACGTGCTCGGTGCCGGACGCCTGCGCGCCGTACTTGCCGTAGGGTGTCGAGGTCCACTCCGACAGGTTCCCGACGATGTCGTACAAGCCGTACGCGGCCGGCGGGACGCTCTTGATGCGGCAGGGCCCTTCCTTGCGCGCGAAGCAGGAGTTGTTGGCGTCTGGCGGCGTGTCGCCCCAGGGATGGGTCACCTTGTCCTCGCCGCTGGTCGCCGCGAACTCGTGCTCGGGTTCCGTCGGCAAGCGCCGGCCCTTCCACTTGCAGTATCGAGTCGCCTCGGCGACGTCGACGCAGTTGATCGGGAGATCGTCGGCGCCTTCGCGGGCCAGCGTGCACTGTGGATCGGGCTCGGGCAGCTTCTTCGCTCCGGGCTTCACTTTCTCGAGCGTCAGTACGGGCTCGGTGCAGATCGCGTTCGCGACGCAGGCCTTCACTTCCGCTACCGTCACCTCGGTCGCGTCCAGGCAAAAAGGGGCGACGTCGATCTTCGTCGACGGGCGCTCGTCGTCGCGGCCGGCTCCCTCCGGAGAGCCGAGCCAGAGGAGTCCGCCGGGCACCTTGCGCATGTCCGGTGGGCACTCCGACCGCTCGTCCGGCTCCACGATCGGGTCCGGTCGCACCGGTTCGGCGCGCTCGGGCGGGCGCTCCACCGGGCGCGCCGCCGAAGAAGGCGTGCCGAGCTCGGGTGGCGGGGGACTCCCGCAGGCGACCGCGACGATGATGGGGGCGATGACGGCGAAGAGGGACGAAACCGCGCGTTCCACGGTCGGGACTGTGCAACCAAGCCGGGCCGATCGCCAGCGCATTGACGGCGGTGGCTCCGCGCGACGCGGCGGCCGCACCACGCGCGAGCGGCGCCATTTCGGGCACTTGCGGCATGGTCGCGCCGCGCGCGTGGCGCGAAAGTTGAAAGATCCACACGCCGACGGCAAGGTGGGCGTTCAGGTGCGACGACTTCGGTCAGTGCTGGCGGGACTCGCCTTCGGCGCCTCGGTGCTGGGGGCCACGGTGGCCTCCGCGCGAAGTCACGAGGTCACGCGTGGCGAGACGCTGACCCACATCGCGAAGCGCTATGGCGTCACGGTCCGAGCGCTCCGCGCGAAGAACTCCATCGAGCGCGGGGCGCCGCTCCGGATCGGGCAGAAGCTCGAGATCCCGCGGAAAGACGAGGCGCCACGCCAGGCGGCTCCGGGGACCGGTGGCGGTGCGGAGGGCGGGCGCGCGTGGGTGGCCAGGAAGCCGCCGAGCGAGACGCAGACGCAGAAGAGCCCGGACGAGCGCGGCGGCATCAACCCGTGCATGACGAAGGACCCGGGCTACGGGGTGTACTCGCGCTGGGACCGCTCTCCGACGATGGGGCAGATGCTCGCCCCCGAGCGCGGCGGCGTGCTGCGCGATGGTCGCTTCGACGTCGTGTTCCACTTCCACGGCCACGAACCCGTCCGCAAGGAGTGGGTCCAGGTGATGCGGGGCCCCGTGCTCGTCGGGATAGATCTCGGTCTCGGGTCGGGGCCGTACGCCCAGGCGTTCGCTTCTCCGGATGCGTTCAAGAAGCTCGTCGCCAGCGTCGAAGAGGCGATGGCCAAGCGTACGGGGAAGAAGAGCGCCCGCGTGCGTCGCGTCGGCCTCAGCGCGTGGAGCGCCGGCTACGGTGCCGTCGAGATGATCCTCCGCTCCTCCTACGGCAAGCAGGTCGTCGACAGCGTGATCCTGCTCGACGGGCTCCACTCGGGCTACTCCGGCAGCTCGCTCAACGAGCAGCAGCTCGAGCCGTTCGTCGAGTTCGCGCGCAGGGCGCGCTCGAAAGAGCGGTTCATGTTCGTCAGCCATTCGTCGATCATCCCGCCCGGCTACGCCTCGACCACGGAGACCGCGAACTTCCTCATCTGGAAGACCGGCGGCAAGCCCGCGACGGTCGCCGCCCGCGGGTCAGATCCCATGGGCCTCGACCTCATTTCCCGGTTCAGCCGCGGCAACTTCCACGTCCGCGGGTACGCCGGGAACGACAAGATGGACCACTGTGCTCACATCGGCCTGCTCCGCGACGTGCTGAAGGTCCACGTCGGACCCCGGTGGCGCTCGCCCCGCGGGTACGCCGCGCGAACGCCCGCGCGCGGCTGAAGGCGCCGCAGCGGTAACCCGACCCCGCGCGGCGTCGTAGCTCGCCCCAGGACGAGCCGGATCATTCATCATCCCCTCCCGAATCTCCGGCCGGGCTCGAAGCCGCGAGCCCCGCCCCGGACGGACGCCCCTCCCCGCCGCATCCCGTCCGGGGCGCGTTCGACGCCCTTCATGACGGCGCCACGCATGCGGCCGCCACACCAACGGCCCCGCGGTCCCGCCGCGTGGACTCCCTCCGCTACCCTGGCTATCTGTGCCGCGCGCACGAGTGGCGGAATTGGCAGACGCGCCGGATTTAGGTTCCGGTACCGCAAGGTGTGGGGGTTCGAGTCCCTCCTCGTGCACAAATGTGAAATCGTTGAGGTAGTCGATGATTGCCTCAGCGGTTCCTGATCGTGTTGGTCAGGGTCTCCGACGATTCCCCGACGATTGAGGTGTGGCAGGCCCTCCAAGGCCGGCTTGTTTCCATTCATCGGAGGGCTCCATCTCGGCCAGCTCGGGGATCGCCTCGTGCAAGGGAGCCAGCATCCCACAGTCCAGTTCGGCGAACAGGCCGACAGCGTGGTCGTACCTGTCGATCATGCTGGTTGTCGTGTGGCGGGTGACGAAGATCGATGCCGGAGACATCGCGTTCCTCACGACCATGTTGCCTGGCAAGGAGCAACACGAGCGGATCATCTTCGGCTGCTACCGGATCAAGCAGGAGCCCAAGTTCAGGAAGAACTGGGGTCACATCGTCGAGTCGGATGGGACCATGGACGTTCGCCTCCCGGACGAGGTGGCCGGTCAGACGAACTTCTGGCGGTACTTCAAGAACAAGGACGATTCCAAGATGTGGGGCGCGGGGCTGTTTCGGTATCTAACCGAGCAGCAGACCGAGACCCTGCTCGCCGATCTTCTCGGCCTACTGAACGACCATGCCGAGCGGGATGTGTTGCTTGAGGCGCTGGATGGATCTGTACCGATTCGCCCCGTGCGTCGGCTTCCCGTTGTTGGTCGTGGGTCTCTCGGTAGTGGCGGGTACGGCGGCGGCGAGGGCGAGGCGCACTTGAAGCTCAAGGAGTACGTCGCCGCCAATCCAGAGAAGGTAGGTCTTCCGAAGCGCTCCAGGTCGGAAGTCGAGTTCGCATATCTCTCGGGAGACCAGGTAGACGTGAAGTTCGACCTCCCGGACGGAACGTTCGCGGTTGTCGAAATCGAGACTATCAATCCGCTACCGGGCGCACACCAGTGCATCAAGTACCGGGCCTTGCTCGAAGCGGCCCAGGGGCTCGGACTGGGCTCTGGAAAGGTGCAGGCGATCCTCGTGGCACACGTCTTTGACGCCGAGACGAAGGCGTTCGCGTCGAAGTACGGCATCAAGCTGGTGCAGTTGAAGGTGTAGGGATGCCTCTCGAACTTGGCGTCTGGCGCATCGACAAGAAGCTCGTCCGAGTGAGCCCGAGCAAGCTTGCTCAGGAGGCACGACTGGAAGACTTCATTCACGATGATGTGAGCCTCGTCCGTGACGACTTGTTGCTGATTGGTAGGCAGATCCGGACAGCGCATGGCCACTACATCGACCTCTTGGCGATTGACGCCAGCGGCAACCTGACCGTCCTCGAACTCAAACGAGACAAGACGCCACGGGATGTCGTCGCGCAAGCGTTGGACTACGGTCTTTGGGTCCGGCGGCTTGGCAGAGACGACCTGGCCGCGATCTTCGGCGACTATCAGACGAAGTACAGGTCAGGCACACCCTCGCTGGCTCTTGACGCTGCATTCGCCGACCGGTTCGGAGCACAGATCCCCGACACGGTAAACGAATCGCATGAGTTGTTGATCGTTGCAGCCGAGTTGGATGAAGCGACCGAACGAATCATCGAGTACCTGGTGGAGTACAGCGTTCCGGTCAACGTCGTGTTCTTCCGCGTCTTCAAGGATGGGGACCGGGAGTACCTCACGCGAGCTTGGCTTCGTGACCCGACCGAAACGCAGGCGAAGAGTGAGGAAGTTCAGGCTCGGCAGAAGGGCAAGGAGCCGTGGAACGGGACGGACTTCTACATCTCATTCGGGGGCCGCGACTGGGATGACGCTCAGCAATACGGATTCGTTTCGGCAGACGAAACCGGAGTTCTCCTGACGGGAAGTGGTCAAACGCGGGAGCGTAACTCCTGCCCCACTTCGCGACCGTTTCCCGTTCTTGGGCGGTGAGCACATGGGGGGTTCGGCCGAGCTTCTCGTCGATCTCGATTGCGAGTTCGTCCCCGCCGCTCGTGACGAGCAATTCGTTGCTCCCTGAATGTGAGCCCCGTGGCCGTGCTTCGACCCGATGCCCCCGTGCCTCGACGGCCTTCGCGAGGGTGTCGAGCAGCAGCAGTGCTCGCGGTGCACGGAAAATGTCAACGAACGTGAGACAGACGCGTTCATGAATTAGAGGGAGGCATT
>CAZARU010000062.1:0-40175 GCA_964487605.1 uncultured Polyangiaceae bacterium | reverse complement strand
CCGCCGCCTGCCGAAAGGCCCCCGCCACCGGTGGCGCTCGCCCCAGCAGCGCTCGTCCCCGCGGCGCTGGACCCCGCGGCACCGCCGCTGCCCCCGGCACCTGCGCTCCCACAGTCGCACGGGCCGGTGAAGACGCCGCCCGAGCACGTCTGGGATCCGGTGCAGCTCGACCCGCACGCACGCGTCTCGCCGTCCACGCAGCCGGCAGGCGGCGCCCCGGGGCGGTCTTCGCCGGTGCAGGCCAGCGCGCCGAGCAGGAGCAGCCCTCGGAGCAGCGGGCTCGGGCGAGGCCCGCGACGCGAGGCCTTCGGGGCGGATCGTGGAGAGTGCATCCGGTGAGGATAGCAGCGCGGCCGACCCGCGCGTCGGTTGGCGGCGCGCGGGGTCCCGCCTTGCCTGCTGACGGAAGGGAAGCCACGCTCCGGGCGACGGCTCGGACCAGCGGCCGGAAGCGAGTCTCCCATCCTCCTCAATCGCATCGAAAAGGCGCTCATGAACAACGCCGTTCGGGCGGCGGTTCAGCGCCACTTCGAGGCTCGGCGCCTCCTGGCGATGGGTGGGCCTGCGCGAGGTCAGCGCTGCCTGGAAATGGGGTGCGGTCGCGGCGTCGGGACGGAGCTGGTCCTGGACGTGTTCGGCGCGGAGCGCGTCGACGCGTTCGACCTGGACGGAGACATGGTGTCGCTCGCGAAGCAGCGCCTCGCGCCCCGGGGTTCGCGCGTCCGGCTGTGGACCGGCAGCGTGACCGAGATCCCGTCTCCCTCTTCCACCTACGACGCCGCCTTCGACTTCGGCATCATCCATCACGTTCCGGACTGGCGCGCGGCCCTGCGCGAAGTGCACCGCGTACTGCGCCCAGGCGGCCGCTTCTACGCCGAGGAGGTGCTCGCGTCGTTCATCCATCACCCCCTGTGGCGTCGCTTGCTGGATCACCCCATGCACGACCGATTCGATCGCGCGGCGTTCTGCCGGGGGCTCGAGGAAGCGGGCTTTCGCATCGTCGCCACGAGCGAGCTGTGGGGCGACTTCGCGTGGTTCGTGGCCGACAAGGCCGATCGTCCCGTGTCGTGAGCGACTCCCGGGAGCGAAGGCTGGCGCGCGAGCGCCTGGCCGCCGAGGTCGGCCGCATGGAGAAACACGCTCCGACGACCATCGCGCTCGCCTATCCGTCGCCGTACCACGTCGGGATGAGCTCGCTCGGCTACCAGCGGATCTACCGCCTGGTCCAGGAGCTCCCGGGCTTCGCCTGCGAACGCGCGTTCCTCCCCGACCAGGCGGAGCGGTCGTCGGACCCCGCCGCGGCGAAGCCGTTGACCTACGAGAGCGGTCGCCCCCTGAGCGCGTTCCCCGTCGTCGCCTTCAGCGTGGCGTACGAGCTCGAGCTCGCGGGCCTCGTCCGAATGCTCGCGGCCTCCGGGATCGGCGCTCTGCGCTCTGCGCGCGCCGTGGACGCGCCGGTGGTCGTCGCGGGAGGCCCGCTCACGTTCTCCAATCCGGCGCCCCTCGGACCGTTCGTCGACGCCTGCGTCATGGGCGAGGCCGAGGAGGTGTTCCCTCGCGTGCTCGAGGTCGTCGCCGGGGAGCCGCGTCGCGCGCAACTCCTCGATCGCCTCGCGGAGCTCGAGAGCGTGTGGGTTCCCGCCGTCCACGGCGAGGTGCTTCCCGGCGTCGCCCGGTGCTCGAACGATCTGCTGCCGGCACGGAGCGCGATCCGTACGCCGCACACCGAGCTCCGCGACATGTTCCTGATAGAGACGGAGCGAGGCTGCTCGCGCGGGTGCACCTACTGCGTGATGCGCCGCTCGACGAACGGTGGGATGCGGGTCGTTCCGAAGGACGTGATCCTCGACGCCGTACCGACCGACGCTCGACGCGTGGGGCTCGTGGGCGCGGCGGTGAGCGACCATCCGAAGATCGTGGACATCGTCGGGGCCCTGGCCGATTCGGGGCGCGAGGTGGGACTGTCGAGCCTGCGCCCGGACCGCCTGAGGGACGAGTTCGTCGCGGCGCTCGCGCGGGCTGGTCACAAGACGCTGACGACCGCGCTGGACGGCGCCAGCGAGCGCCTGCGCGGGCTCATCGAGCGACGAGGGCGGGAGCCGCACTTCGCCGCGGCCGCCGAGCGTGCGCGGGCGCACGGGATGCTGCGTCTCAAGCTCTACCTCATGGTTGGTCTCCCCACCGAGACCGACGCCGACATGGACGAGTGCGCCCGCTTCGTGACCGAGCTCTCGCGGGTGGTCCCCATCGCGCTCGGCATCGCACCGTTCTGCCCCAAGAAGAACACGCCGATGGTCGGCGCGGACTTCGCCGGCGTGCGCACGGTGGAAGGGCGCCTCAAGCGGCTGCGAAAGGCGCTCGCGGGGCGCGCCGACGTGCGGGCCACCAGCGCGCGGTGGGCGTGGGTCGAGTCGGTGCTGGCCCGAGGAGGGGGCGTCGAGGGCCGCGCGGCGCTCGACGCCGTCGTGGCGGGCGGGTCGTTCGCCGATTACCGCAGGGCCTTCGAGGCGCTGGGCCACCGACCGGACCCTCCCCGCGCCCGCACGGCGCGGCTCGCGGTCGTCCCGAGCTGAACCCCCGACGCGGTTCGCGGGCGTGCGGTCAGTCGAAGGGCGTCGCGGCGTCCGCCATGGTGCTCGGGCCCGTCTCCGTGTCCGAGCGGGAGACGCGGCGCGTGGCGAGGGCCTCGGCCGAGACGAGCCCGACGGGGTGCATCGGGGCGAGCCGTGCGCTCCGCGCCGGCTCCTTGCGCAGGGTTCGATCGAGCAGGTGCGAGGGGCGCACGTTGGAGAGCGATGCGAACAGGTTCCCACGGATGGTGGGGTTGTCTCGCTCGAGGTCGGCGATCAGCCGCTTGATGCGCGCGCGGTGGAGGCTCTCCTGGGAGCCGCAGAGATCGCAGGGAACGATGGGGAACGCGCGCTCCTCGGCGTAGGCGATCAGGTCGGCCTCCGAACAGTAGAAGAGCGGACGGATCACGACGTTCTCGCCGTCGTCCGCGACGAGCCTCGGGGGCATGGCCTTGATCTGCCCCGAGTAGAGGACGTTGAGCAGCAAGGTCTCGATGACGTCGTCCTTGTGGTGCCCGAGCGCGATCTTGGTCGCGCCCGTCGCTCGCGCCGCGGTGTAGAGAATTCCGCGGCGCAGGCGCGAGCACAGCGAGCAGTAGGTCTTACCCGCGGGCACCTTCTCGGTCACGACCGAGTACGTGTCCTCCTCGATCACGCGGTACTCGAACCCTTCACGCTCGAAGTAGTCCGGTAGCAACCGCCTGGGGAACCCCGGGTGTCCCTGATCCACGTTGACGGCGAAGTAGGTGAACGGGAACGGCGCGCGACGCGACAGCTCCCGCAGGAGCACGAGCAGCGCGTGGGAGTCCTTGCCACCGCTGACGGCGACCATGATGCGATCACCGGGTTCGACGAGCGCGTGGTCGGCGCTCGCCTTCGCGACCTGCGCCAGCAGGCGCCGTTCGATGCGGCTGGGCATCAGGCCGGCGTGTAGTAGGCGATGAACTTCGCGGGCCCGTGTCCCGTGACGTTGAAGCCCATTTCCAGGCCGCCCTCGTGGCGCTGCTCGACGATGCGATTCATGAACGGCATGTCCGTGTTCAGGTCGCCGAAGGCCGCGCAGCTCACGTCCGCACCGCGGGCGAACAGCGCCAGCCGCCCTCCCCCCGAGAGCTTCGACGGGAACTTCACGATCTCCGTCTGCCCCTTGTGAAGCGTCACGGGGCCGAACTGCTCGGTCTTCCGCTCGTCCCTCACGAAATAGTAGACGCGGCACATGGCGTTCACGAGCGAGCCCACCATGCCCGCGCCGAAGAGCGTGACCTCGCCCCGGCGGAGCGTGACGTCCTGGTCCACCAGGATGTCGTCCTGTTCGGCTCGCAGACTCTTGTAGATGGCATCGCGCACGGGGGTGATGATCTGGGCCGGGCCGTCCAGGGGCTCGGTGGAGGTCGCGGCGAATGCCTCGAGGCCTGCAGTCATGGCCTTGGGCACGTCAGCCGCCGCGCCGTCGTCGTCGTAGATCGCGATGCGTAGAACGCAGGAGTCGATGGCCTCCTCCGGCGGGATCACCGCGAGCAGCGGAGGCGCGGTCATGGCGAAGTTCGTCATCCACTCGTGGTCGCCGCACTTGTGCGGCGGCGCACCGTTGGGCAGCCCATTGAGGACGTTCCGGTGCACCTTCCCCGCGCGATCGACCATCGTCGGGATCGACCACCAGTAGATCTCACCGTCCCCGAAGAAGTCGGTGTCGTCCACGACGTAGCAGGCGATCAGGTAGACACCGAGGTGCGAGCGGTCGGTCTCCATCTGCGCCATGAGGCGCCCGCGGGTGGCGTCCGCATCCACCAGGCCGAGCTTCTTGGCGACCTCTTCGTTCATGCCGATGTGGGAGGCGTTCGAGAGCTGCTTCGCGACATCTTCGAGGCTCATGGTGCGAGGGTACCACCGGCTGCCGCTCGCGTCGTCGCCGCCCCGAGGTCGAAGCAAGCGCTCGCCAGGGGGTCGGCCACGCCGGAAATCCAGCGCGCCGGCGGGCGTTTCGCGCTCTTTTGGGGTGGGTCCCGCCGCGTTGTCCCCGAGGTCGCCCAGGCTCGCGGCGGAAGCGCGTGGTAACAAGCGCCGTGCGCTTCGCCTTGCCCGTGCAGGTCGCCTTCGTCGTCGTGGCGGGGATCGGCGTGTTCGGCTTCGTCTCCGCCGCGAAGGAGGGCGAGCGCCGCCGGCTCTGCACGCCGTTCTGCGTGGTGCAGCCCAACTACGCCGCGAACAACCGCCTGGCGCCGGACTTCGAGCTGCCTCGGCTCGGGGGCGGTACCGTCAAGCTCTCGGCCTACCGGGGCAAGGTCGTCGTGCTGAACTTCTGGACCAAGACGTGCCGCCCTTGTCTCGAGGAGATGCCGTCCCTCGCCGAGCTGGCGCAGATTGCCCGCGGCAGGAAGGACATGGTGGTGCTGACGATCAGCACGGACGAGACGGAGCAAGACGCGCGCGATACCCTCCGCTCCGTGCTCGGCGGGGAGGCGCCGTTCGTGACCGGCCTGGACCCGGACTCGAAGATCGTGGCGGGCAAGTTCGGAACGAAGCTCTACCCCGAGACGTGGTTCATCGATCCGCGAGGCGTGATCCGCGCGCGCGTGGACGGGGCGCGGGACTGGTCGAACCCGCTGGCCCTCGAGCTCGTCGAGGCCATCGGCGGATCGTTGACGTGCAGCGACCTGGTCGAACCAGGACCGAACGGGGCCGAGATCGTGCGCGCGGTGCCGCTGGGCGGGCTGCGCGCGGTCTGCGAAGAAGCCGGCTACGCCGGCTGACCCGCGCCCCGCTCAGGGGCGGCACACCGTGTAGCCAGCGGGCAGCAGCATGCTCGGGCCGCACGTTCCGACCGGGCAAGCGTCCTGGTGGCCGCCGCACACGACGACCTGCTGCTGGCCGAGGTCACACGTGGTGCTGCACCGCAGCTCGTTGTACGCCGACACACCCGGCGCGAGCTGGACCTGGAACCCGCAGCACGCTTCGCCGGCAGCGCAGTCCTCCGGTCCGTCGCAGTAGATCTCCGTCCCCTGGTTGCAGCTCGAGCCGAGGCTCCGGCAAGAGTCGCCGAAGGGCCCGAGCGGCACGCAGCAGAACTCGGCCCCCACGGCGCACGACGCACCGTCGCACGCGACGCCGGAGGGCGCGGCTCCGGAGCCGCCGGTCGAAGCACCGGCGCTGCCTCCGGCGCTCGAGCCACCGAAGCCCGCGGCGCCGGAACCCCCGAACCCAGCGCCACCGAAGCCCGCGGCGCCGGAACCCCCGAACCCCGACGCGCCACCGACGCTCGCGCCCCCGGCGCCACCGAAGCTGCCGGCGTCGAAGCCGCCCGATCCCGAGCTTCCCCCGAGCGAACCCCCGAAGCCGGCGACGCCCGCGTCCGGATCCGGGCCACCGCCCACGCCGCCGCTCGGCCCCACGCCGCCCGCCCCCGCGGTGCCCGCGGTCGCGCCGCCACTTCCGCCGCTGCTCGTCTCCTCGAACAGATCGTTGCGGTCGGCTCCACCGCAGGCCTGGGCCGCGAGCGCGCCCACCCCGATCAGGGCGAGGCATGCCGTGAGACGATCGCAGAGAGTGGTCATGCCGTGCGCGTGTGGACGCTACCGCCAGGCTAGCGGGCGCCGCCCGCGGTTTCACCAGGCCGGTCCTTCGGGACACGGTGAATTCACTCCGGCCACCCTCGGGCGCCCGCATCGAAATCACCCGGCTACGTCGCGGTGCGGCGAGGGCCCAGCGTCGGCTGCCGTGACCGAAATGTGACGCGGAATGACGGGGTTACGATGCGCCACCGCTCTATAGGTGGCTCCGTGCCCCTGCCCTGGCCCATCGTCGTCTTCTTCCTCGCCCACTGGTCGATCAGCGTCTTCTTCCAGTCGTTCTTCCTGCATCGCTACGGCGCTCACCGGATGTTCACCCTGTCGCCGGGGTGGGAGCGGTTCTTCCACCTGTGCACGTACATCAGCCAGGGTTCGTCGTACTTGAACCCGCGCGCCTACGCCGTGCTGCACCGGATGCACCACGCGTACTCGGACACCGAAGGCGACCCGCACTCACCGGTGGTGCATCGCAACCCGTTCACGATGATGACGCGAACCTGGAACATCTACTCCGGCATCCGTCGCGGCACGACGCCCACCGAGGCCCGTTTCGACGGCGGCGCTCCCGTGTGGCCGGCGCTCGACCGTGTGGCGGGCAGCTACGTTTCCAGCATCGGGTGGGGCGTGCTGTACACGCTCTTCTATCTCCAGTTCGCCACCGAACTCTGGCACTTCGCACTGGTACCGCTGCACTACCTCATGGGCCCGACCCACGGCGCCATCGTCAACTACTTCGGCCATCGGCTCGGATACCGCAACTTCGGAACGCGCGATGCGTCTCGGAACACGCTCGTCTTCGACTTCTTGACGATGGGCGAGCTCTTTCAGAACAATCATCACCACAGCGCGAACCGGCCGAGCTTCGCCGCGCGGTGGTTCGAGGTGGACCCGACGTGGCTCGGCGTGCGGCTGTTCGCGGCGCTCGGGATTCTGACGCTACCGGCGGAGGGTTCGGCCGCGGTCCAGGAGGACACGCGAGCCGACGAGACCCCGATGCCCTCCGTGCTTCCGGCGGCTCCGCCGACGTGAAGACGTTCTTCTGCCGGTGCGAGGACGTCACCGAGCACGAGATCCAGACGGCCTTCGAGCTGGGTCACTCGGACATCGAGTCCCTCAAGCGCTACACCGGCTTCGGCACGGGTTGGTGCCAGGGCAAGTGGTGCCTGGTGCCTTGCGCCCGCTGGCTCGCCGCGCGAGGCGGCGATCCGGGGACCGGCATCACCCCGCGCCCTCCGTACCATCCGGTCGCTTTCGGCGATCTCGCCGGGCTCGATCCCGACGCCTGAGGGTTCGTCAGCCGCGTTCGAGTTCGCAGCGTGCAGAGCACGTTTCGTGAACGGTCACGCGGGACAAGCTCGGCAACGCCGGGCTCAGTCGATCCCAGATCCACGACGCGAGGATCTCGCTCGTCGGGTTCTGCAGGCCGGCCACCTCGTTCAGGTAGCGATGATCGAGCTGTTCGTAGAGCGGCTCCCAGGCGTCGGCGACGATCTGATAGTCGATGAACCAGCCGGTCGTCGGGTCGACGGGGCCTTCCACCGTCACCTCGATCTTGAACGAGTGACCGTGGAGCCGCGCGCACTTGTGCCCCTCCGGGACGTTGGGCAGATGGTGAGCCGCCTCGAAGCGGAACTCCTGAGTCAGTCGGACGTTCACGGGGGAACGAGCGTACCACCCGTTCCCGTCGATCCGTCACGGGGACGGTGCGCGCAGCAGGACACCCGGGTTGAGAATCCCGTTCGGGTCCAGGGTGGCCTTGGCCGCCGCGAGGACGCGCGAGAACCCGTCCGGGGTCTGACGCTCCCACCAGGGTCGGAAGTCGCGCCCCACCGCGTGGTGATGGGTCGTCGTGCCGCCGGAGTCCAGCATGGCGTCGGTGATGGCTTGCTTCACGTCGCGCCACTGCTCGAGCTCGGCGCCCCGTCGAGCCGGCGCCACGACGGTGAAGTACGGGGCCGCGCCGTCCGGGTAGGCGTGGGTGACACGGCACGTGACCAGGCCTCGGCCGCCGGTCGCCGCACACGCGGCCTCGGCGGCGGCCGTGACGCGCTCGTGCAGCGCGTCGAAGCGGTCCCAGGTGATCGCCGTCTCGAAGGTCTCGGTGAAGACGCCCATGGCGACGAGGGCGTCCCGCAGGTACGGCATCCGGAGGAAGGCACTTCGCCAAGCGCCTTCGACGCCACCTCGTGCGCCACCGTCCCCGGTGCGCGTCTTGACGGCATCCGGTGGCACGTCGGCGCCGGCGCCCCGAACGCACTCCGCCGCGCGCGCGATGAACGCGTCGAGCGGGTGATCCGCCGACTCGAACCCCACGAGGAGCACGGCGTGATCACCGCCTCCCGCGCCGTTCAACATCGCCTCCCGCGGATCGAGGAGGCGGGCGTTGGAGGGGTGGAGCCCGGACTGGGCGAGGGCGCGGAGCGCGCAGGCTCCGGAGCGGAACGTGTCGCACCGCGCGGTGAAGCTCGCGCGGTGGGTCGGGCGCTGCTGCAGCCGCATCCACGCCTCCGTGATCACGCCGAGCGTCCCCTCCGAACCCATGAAGAGCCGATCGGGACTCGGACCGGCGCCGTCTCCGGGAAGGCGGCGCGTTTCGACGGTCCCGGTCGGCGTCACGACCCGCAGGCTCTGCACGAAGTCGTCGATGTGCGTGGTGAGCGTTGCGAAGTGCCCACCCGAGCGCGTGGCGATCCAGCCGCCGAGCGTCGAGAACTCGAACGACTGGGGAAAGTGCCGGAGCGTCAACCCGTGGGGGCGGAGCTGGTCCTCCAGGACGGGCCCGAGCGCGCCGGCCTGGATGCGCGCCGCGCGCGACACGTGGTCCACCTCGAGGACGCGATCCATGCGCGTCATGTCGAGGGTGGCCGTGCCCCGAAAGGACGCGCCCACGTCCGGCTCGACGCCGCCGCAGACGCTGGATCCGCCGCCGTACGGAATCGCCGCGACGCGCGCCTCGCTGCACCATTCGAGGAGCGCGATCAGCCCCGCTTCCGACGCGGGATACGCGACGAAGTCTGGCGGGTTGGTCAGCTCCCCCCGCAGGCCGCGGACCACGTCACGATACGACTTTCCGTAGGCGTGGCTCGCACGCTCCTGCGCCGAGACGGCACACAGCGACGCGAGCGACGAAGGCGGAAGGACACGAGGCGCTCGGAGCGACAGCGACTCTGCGTCGGGCGCGACGGCTTCGGACACGTCGTTCATTCCCAAGAGCGCGCCGAGCGCGCCCTCGACGGCGCCGAGCTGCGCGGGATCGGCCGCTTCGTCCTCCCACCCCCAGCCCCAGTAGCGTCGCCGCCTCACGGTCCGCGTCCTTCGCTCACGCCCAGCCGACCGACTGTTCGAGCTCCTCGAGGCGTCGAAGGCGGGCCCGCGCGCCCTCGTCGAAGCGATCCTCGAGGGCGCGGAGCTGACGGAGGTAGGCGCCGAGCACCGCCGCGTCAATTTCGTCGACGAGCGACGCGGCCGCCTCGAGAAGATCGACGACGCTCTCGGGAGGAGGCACGTTGGCGAGCGCGTAGAGCTCCACCGCGTAGTCGAGCCAAGCCCCCTTGCGTGTACCTCCGGCCAGGCGCGCCGCGAACGTCGCCGCGGCGACGCGCTCGCCATCGGTCAGGTCGCCGGTGCGGGCGCGCTTGAGCACCTCCGCCATCTGGGCCGACAGCATGCGCTCGGCTTCTGCGGCGCCTCCCGTCGCGAGGATCTGATCGGCGAGGCCGTCGAGGCCGTCCACCTCCAGCGTCGGAGCGTCGCCTTCGTCGTTGGCGTCGCTCCGAGGAACCAGGTCGTCCACGCGTGCGCCGGGCGTCGTCTTCACCTCGCGTCGCCCGGACGTCTCGTCCTCCTCGAAGAACAGGAGCAGCAGATCCTCCGAGCCGATTCGGAGCACGTCGCCGTGGCGGAGCGTGCGCTTGCCGTCGATGCGCCCACCGTTCACGTACACGCCGTTGGAGCTCCCCAGATCTTCGACGACGGCGCTGTCGCTCCCGACGGTCAGTCGCGCGTGCTGCCGCGAGATCTGCGCGTCCACCAGGACGACGTCGCAGGCGCTGCCCCGGCCGATGGTCGCCTGCCCGGGACGCAGTCGCACGTCGCCCCGCGCGCGGCGCAGGAGCAGGTACCCCTGGGTCGCGCGCTCGTCGCGCACGATCTCCTTCGCCAGGGGCGACGGCGGCAGCGTCGGCCGCGCCTCGCGCGACGAGGGAGGGTCGCTACGACGACCCGGAGCGGCGGGGCGCGGCACGCGCAGAGCGTAGCAGCCGCCCTCGCCGAGGGCCCAGAACCGGGAAGCACCGCGTCACGGCCGTGGGTCCGCCCGGGGGTCGTCCTCGGCACCCGAGACGCGGTGCGGTGCGGAGGTCAGTCGCTGCTCGCGGGCACCGGGCGGCCGAGGAGCTGCTCCGACGTCGGCGTCGGCGCGCTCATGAGACGGTCGAACTCCGTGCGAGTCATGCGGTCGGCGACGAACAGATCGCGCCCGAGGTTCGTCAGGTTGAAGTAGCGGTTCACCGCTTCGGGGCCGCGAGGGGCCGCCACCTCTCGAAACACGTACCGCCAGGTGAGGATGTGGCGTGCTTCTTCCGGGCGGACCACGTCGCGGATGCCCGCGGCCAGCCTTTGCCCGACGGCGTGCCCCCACCTGGTGGCGCACTCCACGACGAAGGGAAAGGCGTTCTGCATGGCGAGCGTCTCGACGCCGCCGAGCACGGCCATCATGTCGCAGAGTCGGGACGTGTTCTCGCTGCGGCTCTCCGAGGGGATGGCCGCCGAGCCGGCGCCGAATCCTTCGTCGTCGTAGGGCTGCGCTGCCGCGCCTCCCATCTCGTAGTAGGCGGCGCCGAACACCTTGTCGCCGTGGACCGCCTCCTCGGCAGACTGCTGGTTCAGGGCCGAGAACAACAGGTCCTGGTGGCGGCGATCGAGGTCGGTCTGAAGCACGAGCCGCGAACCCGCGAACGTCGGTGCCTGGCCGGCCTTCTCCGTGACGGCGATGCGCCGGAGGATGACGTGGAAGCTCGCGACCGAGACGTCCTTGCCGAAGGCGTCCGTGCCGATGATGGGGGTCGGGTCGATGCCGCGGTCGCCGAGGCGTGCCGCGGCGAGCTCGGTGTCGCGCTGAGCGCGCGCGAGCCGAGCTGGAAGGGCTGCCTCCGCGAGGCCCCGCACGTCGAGGGTCCCGAGGTCGATCCCGGGGGGCGGTTCGGGCACGAGGTGGAGGTTAGTACCGCGCACCGGAAGTTCCCAGCAGGTTCCGAGGCGCTCGTCGGGGCCGGCTGCCTCTTCGACTCGAGGCCGACGGGTGTCTAGAATCGCGCCGTGTCTTCAGCACTTCGTCACGTCGCGCTTCTGGCCGTCCCCGCGTTCGCGCTCGTCGCCCCGTCGGTCGGCGCCCAGCAGCCGTCGCCCTGCTCCACGGCGCGCGAGCTCGAGACTCGCTTCTCGTCGGCCTTGGAGGCAGCGGTCCGTCGCTCGGGCGTCGATCCGCAGCTCGAGACGGGCGCTGCCGGCGACTTCCTGGTGAAGGAGCTCACGCAGGCCGTCTGCGCGCAGGATGCTGCGTCGGAGTGGCTCGTCACGGCCTGCCATCCCATCGACGGTGCCGGCGCGTTCGTCGAGCTGCGCCGTCGCCTCGTGCGCGACCTCGCGCGAATGCCCGGCTCGCTGCTCGCGAAGTACGGACACGGGATCCCCGCCGCGCGAAGGGACGAGGTGGTGCTCGTCGCTGCCGTCCTCGACACACTCCTGGTGAGCGGGGAACCCGCCGACCTCGGGCGACGAATGGAGGCCTACGTCACCATGGGCGTCACGCTCGGCAGCCGCAACCTGTGTGGGGTCGCGGCTGCGCCTCCACCGCTCCTCGAGCGTCGAGCGCTCGACTTCTACGCATCGCACGGAGAGCTCCAAGCACCGCTCGATGCCACCGCTCGCAGCATGATCGCGCAGCACGTCCCGGCGGGGACGACTCCCATCGTCACCGCCGGTCGCCTCGTGGTGATGCTGGCGGAACAGGACCTCTCGCAGCCGGACGTCCGGTACGTCGAGCAGATTGAGCAGCAGCTCTCCAAGGAGGGCCGCGCCACGAACGGCGGCAAGCTGAGCCCCGGGCAACAACGCACCGCCGCCGCGCTGGTGCGCAGCATTCGCGAGGCCAAGCGCACGCTCGCGGGCCGTGTGGCGAATCAGCCCATGGCGACCGCTGCTGCGACGGTGCTCGCGATGGAGCTCGTGAACATCGTGCAGCGGTCGCTCTCCGTCGTCTCGGATCGAGAGGCGCCGTTCGCTCCCTGGCTCACGGCATTCCTCGAAGCCCTGCTCCGCGGTGATCTGCTGGAGGCGCTGTCGATCCTGGAGCGCGATCCGGGCCCCCTCGCGTTCGAGGTGCCCGTTCCGCGGTCGGCCCTGGAAGCGATGCGCCTGGCCACGCGGCTCGGGTCGGCGACCCACGAGGACGAGGCCCGCCGGATCCTCCTCGGTGTGCTGCTCCCCGTCGGACCGTGGGCAGAGAAGGTCCTCTTCGACGTCAACGCCGGGCTTCCCATCCTCGAAGGGGGCGAGACGAAGGTCGCGGGCGATCTGTTGCTCGGTTGGAACGATCGCACGTGGGGGGTCGCCGGGCGCGGGATCGCGCTCTATTACGACCTGTCGAACGGGGACGTGAGGCAGAACACCGTGAAGCTCGGAGGTTCGGTGGACGGCTGGGGGGTGATCGGCGCCGACAGCGACGTGAAGTTCGACGGTCGCCTGAACGCGGAGTACCTGCTCTACGACTCCGATCTCATCGACGTGAGCGCCGGATCCAGCACGCCGTTCACCGAGGAGACGTCCGTGATGCTCCGTGGCTCCCTGCTCCTCGGGCTGCGCGCACAGCCGGGCGAGCGCTTTGCCGCGGGGCTCTGGGCGGGAGCGGGTGCGCAGTACGAGATCTACGATCCACTTCGCGTGGTCGGGTCCACCGTGGACCTGAAGACGGAGGAGCGGTTCAGCGTCCTGGTCCAGGGCCGCGTGCGCCTTCAGTACGTGGTCGCACCTTCGTACCTGACCACGCGCCTGCGCGTCGACGGATCGCGCTACACGATCACCCGGGACGCCGTCGAGATTCAGGTCGGTGGCGGTGGGGTGACCAGCACGGCCACGGCGGTGAAGTCGGAGCAGATCGAGCTCTCCTCACGCCTCTTTCTCGACGCCGAGGTTGCACGCTTCCTGGGCTTCGTTCCGGGGCTGGCCGGCGGCCTCGACTACTTCAGCCTCACGGCGGACCAGGCACCTTCGGTGACGACCATCGTTCCCGTGTTCGGCGCGGGAATTCGGCGCGAAGCGTTCTGACGCACCCTCGTCGTCGGCGGTGGACCCGTCAGGGCCCGAAGATCACCGTGCCGTCGCCGCGGATCCAGACGAGGCCGCCGTGGCCGCACTCGCCGGGCCAGTCGTCCGCGTCCGGAGGGGCCGTGACGCCGGCGGTGTTCGCCGGTGGCGTGAACGGCGTGCCGTGCATGTGATGATACGGGCAGTTGGGGCCGAAGTGATCGCCCCACATGACGTTGACGTCGACCGCCGTCGGATCGGGGTGCGTCGTCGCGTCGAAGGGGCCGTGCACCTCAGCGCCGGGGAGATCGTCCACCTCGTTCATCACGCACCAGCATGCGGCGTCCGTCGGCGGGCCGAGGAGCGGCGCCCAGTAGGGCCCGCCAGATTCGTGGCGGTAGATGGGCGCGCCCGCACCGTCCAGCCCGAGCGTCGCGTCGAGCCCCACCGGACACTCGCCCACCATGCAGTAGTTGACCTCCCCGCCGGCGGCGCCGCCCATGCCGGCCATGCCCGCGGCCCCACCCTGACCCGCCGCGCCGAGGCCCGCCATGCCGCCGCTGCCGCCCGGCGCACCCGCCGTTCCGCCCGTTCCGCTCGAACCACTCGTTCCGCCGGTCCCACCGGCTCCGCCCGTTCCCCCCTGCCCGGTCCCCGCGTCACCCGGGCAGCCGGCGGGGGCGCCCGAAGGGTCCGTCGAGAGCGCCGGGCACACCTTGCCCGTGTTCTTGCTGTCGTCCTCCGAGCAAGCGATCTGCGAACCTGCCAGCGTCAGCGCAGCGAGACCCATCCATCGTACGTTCATGAAAGATCCTCCTGGCCGCACGGCGGCGGCGTCCACGTCCACCGGGGCCGGAGAATACCTCCATCCCACGCCGAGGGGTGCCCGCGCTCGTCGCGCCCGGCTCGTCAGCCCTTCGTCAGGTGATCCCCGTAGCGTTCTCTCAGCTCGGTCTTCTTGAACTTGCCCGTCGAGGTGCGCGGGATCTGGCTCATCTCGACGTAGGCGTCCGGGAGCCACCACTTCGCGAACGACCCGGCCAGATGTCGGGTCAGGTCGTCGTGCGACGCGGACTTCCCTGCCTTGAACACGATCGCCGCGACGGGCCGCTCACCCCACTTGGGGTGGAGCCCCGCGAACACCGCGGCTTCGAGCACGGCAGGGTGTGCCATCAGGGCATTCTCGAGCGCCTGGGTGCTGATCCACTCTCCGCCGCTCTTGATGACGTCCTTCGAGCGGTCCGTGATCTGCACGTAGCCTTCGCCGTCGATGGTGACGACGTCGCCGGTCTTGAACCAGCCGTCACTCGTGAACTTGTCCCCCCCCTCCTCGTTCTGGAAGTACGACGCGGCCACCCATGGGCCGCGAACCTCGAGCTCGCCCATGGTCACTCCGTCCCACGCCAGCACCTTTCCGTTCTCGTCGGTGTGCCGCTGCTCGACGAAGGGCACCGGGTAGCCCTGCTTGGCGCGCAGTCCGAGCTCCTGGTCCTGCGGTAGCCCCGAGAGGGAGTCCTTGATGCGGCACACGGTCGCCAGCGGGTTCGTCTCCGTCATTCCCCAGGCGTGGATCACCTCCAGCCCGTGTCGCGTACGCAGCCCGTCGATGAGCGCCGGAGGCGCCGCCGAGCCACCGATGAGCACGACGCGCATCGCCGACAGATCCCAGCGCTTCGGGTTCTCGTCCAGGAGCGCGAGGGCGCCGAGCCAGATCGTCGGGACTCCTGCGGCAACCGTGACGCGCTCCGAGGCCATGAGGTCGAGCAGGCTCGCAGGTTCCAGGTTCGGGCCGGGGAACACGAGCTTCGCGCCCGTCATGAGCGCGGCGAAGGGCAGCCCCCAGCAGTTCGCGTGGAACATGGGGACGACCGCCAGAATCGTGTCGCGGTCGCTGATCCCCTTGGTGTCCGTCATTCCGAGGACCATGGTGTGGAGTGACGTCGAACGATGCGTGTAGAGGACGCCCTTCGGCTTCCCCGTAGTCCCTGACGTGTAACACATGAGCGCGGCGGTCCTCTCGTCGAGCTCCGGGAACGAGAAGCTCTCGCTCTCGTTCGCGATCCACGCCTCGAAGTCGCGTTCGCCGTCCGGCGTGGGTCCGTCGTCCGCGACGACGATCACGTGCTTCAGGGACGGAACCTGATCGCGGAACTCGCGAAAGAGAGGAAGCAGCGAGCGGTCCACGACGGCCACCGTGTCGCCCGCGTGATTCGCGATGTACGCGAGCTCGCTCGGGTGGAGGCGCAGGTTCAGCGTGTGGAGGACGGCGCCGAGGCCCGGAACGGCGAGGTAGAGCTCCAGGTGCTGGTGGTGATTCCAGCAGAGCGTAGCGACGCGATCACCCGCCTTCACGCCGAGCTTCGTGAGTGCTCCGGCCACCTTGCAGGTCCGTGCGTGATACGCCGCGTAGTCGTAGCGATGGATCGCACCATCCGGCCGACGGCTGACGACCTCGGTTCGTGGAAAGTAGCGCCTCGCCCGCTCCAGGAAGTGGGTCAGCGTGAGGGGAAAGTCCATCATCAGGCCTTGCATGGTCGCTCCGGGTGAGTGGGCATCGGGTCGAGGGGGTCAGTCGCGGCTGCTGATTTCACCGCCGCTGGGGAGAATCTGCCGCAGGTGCCATGCCTGCGAAAAGAGGCGCCGCTCCGCCGCGACGAGGGCATCGACGCTGCGCCCGACGGCGAACACGGGTACGGCCATCATGCCGGCGGTACTCAGCAGCAGGAACGCGAGGGTCGGCTTCTCCGGAAACCTCACGGCCCAAGGGTGGACCTCGAGGACCCCGTTCACGAACTGGTACGAGGTGGGCAGGACCCCCACGGCCTGGGCGAGCGCCGGCAGCACGATGGCGAGCAGGCTGACGGCCACGATGAACGTCCGGATGATCCCCTCGGCGCGCATGTTGAGAATCAAGGAGAGCGAAGCGGCCAGCACCAAGGTCGGGGCCACGAAGAACGGCCCCATGATCACGCTGAACGACGCGCCCAGGAAGCCGAGCAGCAGGATCTGCATGACGTAGAACTCGTTCGACGTGTGTCCGCGGCTGCCCATGAACCACGAGAGCCCCACCACCGAGGCGGCGAGCACCGTGATCACCATGAGAGACATCACGTCCGCGACCCCCATCCAGTTCATGACCGGACCGAAGGTCAGGATGGTCATGAACGAGATGGCGCTGGTCTTCGCCGACCGCTGGCGATCCACGCTGCGGCTGGCGACGAGCTCCGCTTCGGCCGCCGGTGGAAGGCGGGCGGGGACGTCCGTCAGCAGGCGCATCATCGTGGCCAGAGCTTCCTCGTTCCCCGGGTCGAGCGCGAGTGCCGCGTTGAGCTCCCGAAGCGAGGCGATGCGCTCCTGGCTTCCCTCGACGGCGGTGCGCGCGCGCTCCAGCGCGGATCGCGCGGCCTGCACGTGGGCGGCGGCGAGCTCTCGGCGCCGCGCGACGTCACGATCGCCCTCGAGAAAGCGCTCGATGGCACGTGCGACCTCTCGAACGGAGGAGAGCCTGGCCTCGGGATCGACGACGCACGCTCCGACGCAGATGGCGTCCAGCTCCGGCGGGATTCGTCGTGAGGGCGCCCGCGCGCTCGGTCGGTGGTCGCCTCCGGTGAGCGTGGACGCGATGACCTGATCGTCGGTTCCACGGTGAAGCGGCTCGAGCGTCAGGATCTCGAACAGGACCGTGCCGAGGGAGTAGACGTCGGCGCGCGCGTCGAGGTCGTGCCCCAGAGCCTGCTCAGGCGCCATGTAGCCGGGAGTACCCGTGACCGTTCCGTGCGCCGTCCTTGCGCGGGTCACGGCCTCCCCCGCGCGTGGGTCGCTCGCCGCGATGGCCGGCTCGCCCACGGCGTCGGCGCCGAACTCCGCTCGGCCCGCGATGGCCCGCTCTCCCGTGGAGACCGAGGCGCCGAAGACCGCCGCGTCCGGGGCGCTGAAGTCGACGTCCAGGGGTGGAGTGGCCGCGCCGGCCATGGGTTTGGCGATGCCCCAGTCGAGGACGCAGACCTCGCCGTACTCGCCGACGATGACGTTCGACGGCTTGAGATCCCGATGGACCACGCCGCGCGAATGCGCGAACGCCACCGCCTGGCAGACCTGGACGAAGATCGAGAGCAGCCGATGGCGCGAGAACTCCTCCAGCGTCGCGGGGTCCTCCTCTGCGACTCCTTTCAGAATCTCCCGCAGCGTCCGACCTCGAACGCACTTCATGGTGAAGTAGACGGAGCCGTCGTCCCGAAACCCGAGGTCGTAGACGGGGGCGACCCCGGGGTGCTCGAGCTGACCCTGGATGCAGGCTTCCCAGGCCAGTCGTGAACGCAGATCCTTGCGGTCGGCGAGGTCCGCGAGCAGCGTCTTCACGGCGACCGTGCGCCCGATCCGACGGTCGTCGCAGAGGGTGACGTCTCCCATGCCGCCGCGCCCGAGCACGTCCCGGGTCGAGTAGCGCGACTCGAACGGCAGGTAGCCCACCGAGGCGGACGTGGCGGGACCGGTCGCACCGGTCGGTCCGGCAAAAGGTTCGGGTCGGGTCGGGTTCGCGCGATCCATGCGCGTTCCTGTCCGACGGTGGCGGCGACCCGTCAAACCGAGGCGAAACTGGGCCGGACCGGCGAGCGGGTCCTCTCCGCGCTTGCGCCCTCGCGCAGCGCTTGCGGGATCTGGTCTCGCGGGGCGTGGTCGTTCCGCCTCGACTCCCCTCGACTCACCCGGCGTGCCGCGCAACGGGTTCGCGTTTCGCACCGACGGTCCCGGCGACTTTCCGCGAAATCGTGACGGTGCCGAGTCGCGCACGATGCTTGCACTCAGCGCGGCCGCCATGACGAAGACTCACCCCGTCTCGCTGCTTCTCCTCGCCTCCGCCGTCGCCACGTTCGCCTGCAACAAGAAGTCGGACGACGCAGCTCCCGGCGCGGCGACCGCCGCTCCCACGACGGCCGCCGGCACCTCGGCGGCGAAGGTCGACCCCAGCGTCGAAGCCGAGAAGTTCTTCAAGGCACGCTGCGTCGTCTGCCACGGGGAGGGTGGGACCGGTGACGGCGCCGGCGCCGCCGCGCTGAAGGTCAAGCCTCGCAACTACACCGACGCCGAATGGCAGAAGACGGTCACCGACGATCAGCTGCGAGAGATCATCGTCAAGGGCGGGGCTGCGGTCGGGAAGGACTCGGCCATGCCGTCGAGCGCGGACCTGAAGGCCAAACCCGAGGTGCTCGACGCCGTGATCAAGAAGATCAGATCGTTTGCGAAAGGCTGAAAGCGCATGTCGAACGACGACACGAAACCGCTGATCGGGCGGAGGGGCTTCCTCGGTCTTCTGGGAGCCAGCGCGGCGCTGACCGTGTCCGATCGTGGGTGGGGATTCAACTTCCTCGAGCCCGTTCACGTGGACAATCCGCTCGCGGCTTATCCCAACCGGGCGTGGGAGGAGATCTATCGAGATCTGTACGCCTACGACACGACCTTCACCTTCACCTGCGCGCCGAACGACACGCACAACTGCCTGCTGCAGGCGTACGTCCGGGCCGGAACGATCGTCCGCATCGGTCCGACGTTTCGATACGGAGAAGCGGTGGACGTCGACGGCCGGAAGGCGAGTCATCGCTGGGATCCTCGTTGCTGCCAGAAGGGACTGGCGCTCGTCCGGCGCTTCTACGGGGACCGGCGCTGCAAGTACCCGCTCGTGCGGAAGGGATGGCTCGAGTGGGCGCGCGCCGGGATGCCCCGCGATCCGGAGACGGGCAAGATCGATCCGAAGTACCTGCAGCGGGGCAAGGATCCCTTCATTCGCATCGGGTGGGACGACGCGTTCGACCTGGTGGCCAAGGGCCTCGACTCGATCTCGGAGAGCTACAACGGCGCCCAGGGCAAGAAGTGGCTGACCGCGCAGGGGTTCGACCCCCTCATGATCGAGGCGACGGCAGGTGCGGGGATCCAGACCGTCAAGATGCGCGGCGGCATGCCGCTCCTGGGGCTGTCGCGGATCTTCGCGCAGTACCGCTTCGCGAGCACGCTCGCGCTGCTCGACGCCAAGACCAGGAAGGTCGGGCCGGCGGAAGCGCTCGGCGCTCGCGGGTGGGACAACTACACCTGGCACACGGATCTGCCGCCCGGACATCCGATGGTGACCGGGCAGCAGACGGTGGACTGGGATCTGGCGTGTGCCGAGCACGCGAAGCTCCTCGTCGTATGGGGGATGAACTGGATCACCACCAAGATGCCCGACGCGCACTGGCTGACCGAGGCGCGACTGAAGGGTACGAAGGTGGTCGTCATCGCTGCGGAGTACTCCGCGACCATGAACAAGGCCGACCTCGGCCTCGTGGTTCGCCCCGGTACCACGCCCGCCCTCGCCCTGGGCTTCGCCCACGTCATGCTGACCGAGGGTCTGTTCGACGCGGACTACGTCAGAAACTACACGGATCTGCCCGCGCTGGTTCGCCTCGACACGCTGCAGCGGCTGTCGTCGGGTGACGTCCGGGGCCTCGCGGCGACGGGAGGCCTCGCCGCGACGGTGATCAAGAAGGGTGCGAAGCCGCCGCCCGCGACCGAGCAGAGGGCGGACTACGTCCCCGAGGAGCTCGAGGATCGCTTTGCGCCGTTCGTCGCGTGGGACGAGAAGACCAAGCGGCCGATCGCCGTCTCGAGAGACTCCATCGGCAAGAAGGGCCGGGCGAAGACCGGCTCGGCCGCGCTGCGCGGGACGGTCGAGGTCGAACTCGCGTCGGGTGAGAAGGTGCAGTGCCGTCCCGTCTTCGACCTGCTCGAACAGTACGTGCTCGAGAACTGCGACCCCAAGACCGTCGAGGCGATCACGTGGGCGCCCGTCGAGGGCATCCAGACCATCGCGCGCGAGATCGCGAAGAACCCGGAGACGACCCTGTTCGCCTGCGGCATGGGGCCCAATCAGTTCTTCAACAACGACCTCAAGGACCGGGCGATCTTCTTCGTCGCCGCGCTGAGTCGGAACGTGGGGTTCGTCGGAGGCAACGTCGGATCGTACGCCGGGAACTACCGCGCCGCGTACTTCAACGGGCTGCCCCAGTACATCGTCGAGGACCCCTTCGACGTCGAGCTCGATCCGGAGAAGCCCGCCCGTCCCAAGAGCCGGCTCGAGTTCGAGTCCGTTCACTACTGGAACCACGGCGACAAGATCCTCCGCATGGGCAAGCACGTGCTGACGGGCAAGAGCCACATCCCCACGCCGACGAAGGCCATCTGGGTCTCGAACTCGAACTCGCTCATCGGCAACGCGAAGGGTCACTACGAGACCGTGGTCAACACGCTGCCGCGCGTCGACATGCTCGTGGTCAACGAGTGGTGGTGGACCGCCTCGTGCGAGTACGCGGACGTCGTCTTCCCCGTGGACGCCTGGGCCGAGTTCAAGCACCCGGACGTCACCGCCAGCGTCACGAATCCGTTCATCTCGGTCTACCCGCGGACGCCGATCGAGCGCACGTACCGAACGAAGAGCGACATCGAGTGCTCGGCCGGCGTCGCGAAGGCGCTGGCGAAGCTCACCAAGGACGATCGCTTCGCCAAGATGTGGCACTTCGTCGACCAGGGGCGGGTGGACGTCTACCTGCAGCGCATGTTCGACGCGTCGAACATGGCGCGCGGCATCGACTTTCTCGAAGCCGAGCGCAAGGCGCAGGAGGGCATTCCGACCATCATCCTGAGCCGAACGTATCCGAAGGTCGTCGGCTGGGAGCAGGCCTACGAAGACAAGCCCTGGTACACGCGGACCGGGCGGCTCGAGTTCTACCGGGACGAGCAGGAGTTCCTGGACAGCGGCGAGAACCTTCCGCTGCACCGCGAGCCCATCGACTCCACCTTCTACGAGCCGAACGTCATCGTGTCGAAACCGCATCCCGCGTTGAAGCCCAAGGGGCCGGACCACTACGGCGCCGGTGCCGACGTGACGGACGGCGAGACTCGGCAAGGACGACACGTGGTCAAGCCGTGGTCCGAAGTGCAGAAGACGCAGCACCCGCTGGCCAAGGCCGACCCGACGTACAAGTACATCTTCCACACGCCGAAGTACCGGCACGGCGCACACACCACACCGGTGGACACGGATCTGGTCGCGGCGTGGTTCGGGCCGTTCGGCGACATGATGAGGCACGACCGCCGGACGCCCTTCGTGACCGAGAGCTACATCGAGGTTCACCCCGACGATGCGAAGGCGCTGGAGATCGAGGACGGTGACTACGTCTGGGTCGACGCGGACCCCCACGACCGCCCATTCCACGGATGGAAAGACAAGAAGGAGGACTACGAGATCGCCCGTCTGCTGTGCCGGCTGCGGTACTACCCGGGTACGCCTCGTGGCGTGACGCGCATGTGGCACAACATGTACGGCGCGACCTACGGCTCCGTGAAGGGCGCGAAGCAGGATCCGCAAGGCCTGGCGCGCAATCCGGACACTGGTTACCAGGCGCTCTTCCGCACGGGCAGTCACCAGTCGTGCACGCGCGGGTTCATCAAGCCCACGCACATGACCGACACCCTCGTCCGCAAGGATCTCATGAACCAGACGATCGGCGCGGGGTTCGCGCCGGACGTGCACTGCCCGACGGGCGCGCCGCGCGAGGCCTTCGTCAAGATCACGAAGGCGGAGGCCGGAGGGATCGACGGAAAGGGGCTTTGGAGGCCGGCGCAGAATGGTCTGACGCCGCGCTACGAGAGCGACAAGATGAAGAAGTTTCTGGCGGGCGGATTCGTCACGGTGAAGTCATGAGCAAGGTGAAGAACTGGCAACTCGGCCGTGAGATGGACTACCCGTACGAAGACTCACGACCGAATCGTCAGATCGCGTACGTGTTCGACACGAACAAGTGCATCGCGTGCCAGACGTGCACCGTGGCGTGCAAGACGACCTGGACCAGCGGCAAGGGACAGGAGCAGATCTTCTACAACAACGTCGAGACCAAGCCGTACGGGTTCTACCCGCAGGGCTGGGACGTGAACCTGCTCGAGCAGCTCGGCTCCAACGAATGGAAGGGCGAGAAGTACGAGGGCAAGACGATCTTCGAGGCGGCACCGCCCAACGAGCGCGCGCTCGGCTACCTGCCCGCCGAAGAGGACTACGCGTCGCCGAACCTCGGCGAAGACGTCGTCGCCGGGGAGGTGCAGCAGGGGGCCTTCTTCAACGGAATCCACGAGACGTGGATGTTCTACATGGCGCGGATCTGCAACCACTGCACCTACCCGGGCTGCCTGTCGGCCTGCCCGCGCAAGGCCATCTACAAGCGGCCCGAGGACGGCATCGTCCTCGTCGATCAATCACGTTGCAGAGGCTATCGCGAGTGCGTGAAGGCGTGTCCGTACAAGAAGGTCTACTTCAACATGGTCACGCGCGTGAGCGAGAAGTGCATCGGATGCTACCCGCTGATCGAGAAGGGCGAGCAGCCGCAGTGTGTCAAGACGTGCATCGGGAAGATCCGTCTGCAGGGCTTTCTGAGCAATCCGGGCGAAGAGAAGGAGGACAATCCGATCGACTATCTCGTGCGGATCAAGAAGATCGCGCTGCCGCTCTACCCGCAGTACGGCACCGAACCGAACGTCTACTACATCCCGCCGGTGCACGTGCCGCGCACGTTCCTCGGCCAGATGTTCGGCCCGGGAGTAGAGAAGGCCATCGAGACCTACCGAGCTGCTCCGCAGGATCAGAAGCTCCTGGCGGCACTGCTCCTGTTCGGCAACACGCCCCGCACGCTGCACCGCTTCGAGGCGCTGAAGGACGAAGCGGTGGGCTTCGACCAGGAGGGCAAGGAAGCCGTGCGCGTTCCGTACACCGAGCCGTTCTTCACGCGCCCCATGTTCGATACGAAGCGCAAGGTCGTTCGTCTCAACGTGACGTGAGGTGAATCCAATGATCCGTGGAATCCTGAATCGCGCAACACCGCCTCTCGTCGTCCTGGGCGCGTCCTTGGTCATGGGTGGTGGCTGCAACAACGTGAAGAAACCGGGCGAGTCGGGTGGCGCGGAGGCGATGACGGCCGTCGTCGTGGACGCCGTCCCGCTCGACGATCCCGGTTCGACCCTATGGGTCAAGTCTCCCGAGGTGATCGTGGAGCTGATGCCCCAGGGCGTCGCGTTCCCGATGCTCACCGAGGTGACCGTGCCGAAGCTCTCGGTGCGCGTTCTCAGGGACGAGACCCACATCGCGTTCAAGCTCGAGTGGCCTGACGTGACCAAGAGCGACATGCTCGAAGTCGACGAGTTCAGCGACGGCGTGGCCATCGAACTCCCGCTCGCGGACCCCGGTGCCACGAACCCGATGATGGGGACGAAGGAGAACCCGGTCTACATCGCTCACTGGAAGGCGGTGTGGCAGCGCGATGTCGACGTCAAGCGCGCGGACGTGCAGGACTACCACCCCGGGTTCTGGTCGGATCCGTACCCGTTCGTCCGCGGCGCCTATCCCTATCCGATCGAGGAGGCCTTCGAGACGGCGAACGCGCGGCGCTACCTGCCCGGAATCGCCGCGGGCAACCCCGTCAGCGCGCTGGTGCGGCGACAACCGGTGGAAGAGCTGCAAGCGGAGGGGTTCAGCACGCTCGCCGATCACCATCAGCAGGACGCGAAGGCGAAGGGAAAGCACGCGGACGGGAAATGGAGGGTCGTCATCGCGCTCCCGCTGCAGGTGAGCGACGCCGCCAACCCGAAGTTTCCGAGCGGTGGCGAGCAGAAGGTCGCGTTCGCGGTCTGGGACGGCGGGTCACAGAACGTGGCCGGAAGGAAGCAGTGGTACCCGTGGGTGACCCTGAAGCTGCCATGAGCGATTCTCACGCGCAGGTTCGAGACGCGGCGCTTCGTGCCGAGGGCTACCGGCTGCTGGGTGTGCTCCTCGCGTATCCGGACGTCCGACGTCTGTCCGAGGAGCTCGCCGAGGTCGTTCCGGCGCTCGTTCCTCGCTTTGGCGGCCTCGCTGTGCTGATCGACGACGACTTGGAGGGTGAGCACGTACGCCTGTTCGCACGCAGCGCTCCGGTGAGCCCGTACGAGACGGCCTACTCTGCAGCGGACAAGGGGACGACCCTGGGGCAGCTCGCGGTCATCTACGAGATGTTCGGGCTTCGCGTCGGGGGCTCGGAGCGCGAGGCGCCCGACCACGTGGGCGCCCAGGTCGAGTTCGCCGCGCTCCTCTGCCTGAAGGAGGCGCTGTGTCTGAAGGACGGTGACGTGGAACATCACGGGATCACCATCGCCGCGCGCAAGGCGTTTCTCGAAGAGCACCTCGGCAAGTGGGTCTTCGACTTCGCCCAGAGGCTGGTCGAGACGACGACGCATCCGTTCTACCGCGCCGTCGCGACGGCGCTCACCGAGTGGGTTGCGGAGGACCTCCGCACGAGCGGCTGGACGGCGCTGCCGTCGGGTCGGCGTGCGCTCCCGGTCCTCGAAGACGCGATGGTGTGTCCGGCCGCGCCTGGCGAACCCGGCTGACGCGCTTCCGGACTCGCGCGACGACGCACACCACTCGGCGACGCGTGTGACGGGGCCGGAAACCGCGTTCCGGCGTGGTTCGTCGCACGCCGCGAGGCCACCGGCTCGTCATGCGGTAGGCTGCGGTCGGTGGCCAGCGACAGTTCCACACCGACGCCCGCGACCTCGCTGGCGCGCGCAGGACCGTGGCGGTCCTACAAGGAGAAGCTCGCGCGCTTCGCGCAGGCCATCGTGGACGCCCAGCGCCCGATCCGGATCCTGAACTCGCTGAAGTGGCACCCCCGCGTCCTCGAGAAATTTCGCGAGTCCGGGTGGCGCTCCCTGCCTGCGCGCGGTGAAGTCGAGTACGAGGCGACGGACCTCGGTTTCGATCCGCGCGCGAAGGTCGACGAGTTCCGCGCCATCGTCGAGGGTGCACGTCGCGATCTCGGTGAGCAGGACGCCATCGGCGCCATCGTCGTCCGGACGGCCATCGAGTACGTCCGCGTCGTCGAGATGCTCCAGGCGCGGGGCACTCCGCGCTTCTACGAGCTCAGCCGCGAGCTGTACGGCTCCGCCAAGGACACGTTCGCCGACGGCGTCACGCGCGTGCGCGACGTGGCGCTGGACATGTACGAGATCCTCACGAACCTGGACGACGCCGTCCTGGGACCGCAGCCCGTCCGGGACATACCCGCGGAGCAGGCGGTGGAGATACTGAATCGTCGGCTCGCCGGCGTCTTCGGAGACAACACCGTCCGGGTGATCCTCGACGACGGGATCGTCGCGGACGCTGCGGCGGGGAGTGACTACATCAAGGTTCGTCAGGGCGCCTTCTTCGCGGAGCGCGACATTCGCGTCCTCGAGGTGCACGAAGGCTGGGTCCACGTTGCGACGAGCTTGAACGGCTCCGCGCAGCCCGTGGCGCGATGGCTGGGCAAGGGGCCGCCGCGCACGGCGGCCACCCAGGAGGGCCTCGCCGCGCTGCTGGAGGTTCTGA
The DNA here is from genome assembly GCA_964487605.1 of uncultured Polyangiaceae bacterium. GTDB lineage: Bacteria > Myxococcota_A > Polyangia > Polyangiales > Polyangiaceae > JAJDAH01. The sequence goes on along the minus strand of CAZARU010000062.1, from coordinate 14,316 downwards.
CGCTGACGACGCATCCGAGCCGCGCCCGCCGCCTGAACGATCGCGTGCTCGCCGTGGACAAGGCCGAGGACGGCGCGAGCTTCACGGACGTCTTCGAGTGGTTCCGCACGGAGGGTTACGACGAGGAGATCTGCTACTGGAACACGATGCGCGTCTTCCGGGGCGGGGTCGTGGAGGGAGGCGCGCCGTTCACGAAGGACATCGTCTACACGAAGGGCATCGTCAGTAACTACAACTTCCTGCGCTCCGCCATCTCTGCGGCGCGGCCGGAGCTGATTCGGTGGCTGTTCGTAGGCAAGGTCGCGCTCGAGGACGTGCCCATCCTCGCGGCACGGTCCCACGACGGCGTGGTCAATCCCCCGCGCTACGTCCCCGAGATGTTCCGCGACATGAACGGCCTCGCCATCTGGCTCGGCATCAGCACGTTCTGGAGCCGCCTCAAGAGCCGCGCGGTCTTCGAGCACTATCAGCGGCTCTTCGACGGTTGAAAGGCCGCCCCGGTTCGCGCGGCGCTGGTGACGAGCCGCGCGGGCGCGCTACGCTCCGGGGTCCGATGTACCGGTCGCTGGCCGCCCAGAGCATCCACTACTTCGGTCGGCCGCACACGTCGGTGCTCACGACTCCGCACCGGGGTCGCGCCGCGTGGCGCGGCAGCGACCTCGGCGATCCGTCGTCGTGGCGCATCGCGCTCCGCGCGGAGCAGATCGAGGAGCTGGAGCGGGCCCTGGCCGTCGCCCGCGCGACCGGGCGTGCCGCGGCGAACCTGCGCCGACGAGACTTTCCGCTGCCTTCGCTCGCGAAGGACCTTGCGGGCTGGCGCGCCGAGCTCGAGCGCGGTCGGGGCTTCGTCGTGGTGAGCGGCGTCCCGGTCCAGCGCTGGGGGCAGGCCACGTCGGAGCTCTTCTTCTGGTGCCTGGGCCATCATCTCGGCGTACCGGGAGCTCAGAACACCGAAGGCGATCTGCTCGGGCACGTCGTCGATACCGGCGCGAGCGCCGACGACCGGACCGTCCGACGCTATCGAACCAGTGCGAACATCGCGTACCACTGCGATGCCGCCGATGCGGTGGGCCTCTTGTGCCTGCGCAAGGCGAAGTCCGGCGGTCTGAGCCGCCTCGTGAGCTCCGTGTCGGTCTACAACGAGGTGCTCACGCGTCGCGCCGACCTCGTGCCGCGGCTCTACGAGCCGTTCCACCTCGACGCCCACGGCCAATCGGGGCTCGATCACTTCCCCGTGGTGCCGTGTCGTCACGTCGCCGGCCGACTCCGCACCTTCTATCACAGCGACTACTTCCGCTCGGCGTTGCGCTACTCGGACGTGGCGCCTCTCACTCGCGACGAGAGCGACCTGCTCGACCTCTACGAGGAAATCGCGTGCTCGCCCGAACTCTACCTCGACATGGAGCTCGAACCCGGCGACATCCAGCTCGTATCGAACCACACGGTGCTCCACGCTCGCACGGACTACGAAGACCACGACGCGCCCGAGGAGAAGCGACACTTGCTTCGTCTGTGGCTCTCCTTCGAGCGACCCGAGTCCCGGGCGGAGCGCCTCCTCGCTGCCACGGCGCGCATCGGCGTGCTCCTCCGGTTCGCGCGGGCCAAGGTGCGTCGCGCCGTTCGCGGTGCGGCCCGGCGCGCCTGAGCGCGGACGGGGCCGCACACCGGCGAAAGGGGGCAGCGCGACCCCCCGTGGTCGGCAGGTTCAGCGTCGAGCCGCGGCGCAGAGTTCCGTGACGACGCCTACGCGCCTACCGTTGACGCACGTCTGCATTTCGTCGCCGTCGCAGACCGCCCAGCCGTCCAGCTCGAAGGCGCAGTCGAAGTCGCGTTCGGGGTAGATGCAGCCCTGCTTCCCGCTCGGGAGCTCGCCGCAAGTGCCGCCCAGGCGCGAGCAGTCGCGGTAGCTCACCTGGCCGCCTGCGTCGCAGCCCAGGCGGACGTCACCGTCGCATCGGTCGGCCGCCGGCAGATCGTCGCTGCACACGCTGAAGGGCCGATCCGTGCACCCCGTGGGGCTCTCGGGGTCGCACTCCGCGAGCGCGAGCGCGCAGTCGCGTGTGTGCCGCGTCGTGCCGACGATCAGGGTGGCGCGGCTGCCGTCGCACGTGACTCTCGTGGACACGCCGACTCGGCAGCCGTCCTCCTGACAATGGATGTCGTCGAGCCGATCCGTGAGGCAGGCGTTCACGGCACTGCAGGTCGTGGCGGACTCCACGCACGCGACGAAGTACTCCGCCCGCTCGTTGCGCTGCGAGAACCCGCTCATCGGAATCGCCCGCTCGGCGGAGTGCACCGTGTCGTGGACACAGAGGCCCACCATCGCGGCGAGGGCGTGGCTGTGCGCGAAGGTGTCGCCAGGCTCGCACAGCCCGCTGGCGGCGCAGTCGTCGAAGAGGGGCAGCGCGCACTCTGCGCTGCGGATGCACGCGCTGGCGACCTGAGTCTCGGTCAGGACCGGCACCCCCGCCGGCGCCGTGGGCCAGGCCTCCGCGGCGCTCCGCGCCACGGCGCCGTAGGGCCCGGCCTCGAAGTCGTCGCCGCCGGACGAGCAGGCGACCGCCAGGGACGCCAGCAGGCCGGCCGCGGCGACGGATCTCGGTGAACGAAGTCGGAGGGGACAGTGGCAGGTCATCTCGGTGAGGCTCCTTGAAGTGGTTGAACCAATCCAAAGCAGGTCCCGTGCCAGGCGTGATTTCAACCACTTACGGGCCGACAGGAGGCCCGCGCGCGCGGCGTGTGGCGCCGCGGCGACACACCGGGTTGCCCAGGCGCGACACGTCGCGGCGTGCCGGCGCGGGGCCGCTCGCTTCCCGGCGGGTCGCCCGGTCGGTGCGCAGTGCGCCTCCTGCTTCGCGTCGTGGTTTAGGAGTCACCGGATGACCATCGCGCGGTCCGCCCACAGACTCCCCCCGCCCCGACGTCGCCGGCTCTCCGTGCGCGCCGGGGTGCTGGTGACGGCGCTCCTGGCGGCGGGCTGCGACCGGCGAGCATCGTCCGCGGCCGGGCCGCCGTCGTCGAGCCCGAGCGCCGCTTCCAGCCCCGTCGCGTCGTCCTCGTCCCTCGCGGTTGGCAGCGTGACGCGTCCCGGTGGCGGCGAGCCCGTCCCCGCGGCTCCGGCGACCCATGACGTCTTGCTCGTCACCATCGACAGCTTGCGCGCCGACATGCCGTGGACGGGCTATCCGCGACCCATCGCGCCGTGGCTCACGGAGCGCGCCAAGAAGTGCGCGCTCTATCCGCGCACCTACGCCCTCTCGAGCTACACGGCGAAGTCCGTCGCACCCGCGCTCACGGGGAAGTACCCGACCGAGATGGCGCGTGATGGGTACTTCTTCACGCGCTGGCTGCCGGACAACCTGTTCGTGAGCGAGCGCGCGCAGGCGGCCGGACATCGTACGCTCGCCGGGCACGGGCACGGCTATTTCCTCCGCGGCATGGGGCTAGACCAGGGCTTCGACGACTACCGGCTCCTCGACGGGACGTTCCTCGACGTGAAGGGCGTTGCCGACGTCACCAGCGATCGCCTCAATGCGCTGGCCAAGAAGATGCTTTCGGACCCCGAGAACACCCGGCCCGGCGTCGGCAAGCACTTCTTCGCCTACTTCCATTTCCTGGACCCGCACTACACGTACATCAAGCACGACGGCCATCCCGACTGGGGCGACACGCGTCGCGACGTGTACGACAACGAAGTCCACTTCACGGACAAGTGGGTCGGTGATCTGGTCGAGTGGGCCGAGTCACAGCCGTGGGGCGAGAACCTGGCCGTCATCATCACGGCGGATCATGGCGAGGGCTTCGGCGAGCGCGGTCACTACCGGCATTCTTACGAGGTCTGGGAGGCGCTCGTCAGGGTGCCGCTCCTCGTGTGCCTACCCGGGATGAAGCCGCGGCGCATCGAGGCCTCTCGTGGCGCAATCGATCTGGCGCCGACGATCGCCGAGATCCTGGGCCTCACTCCCGAGCCGGTGTTTCGCGGCAAGAGCCTGGTCGGTGAGGCCCTCGGCGGGACCGTGGAGCCGCGCCCCGTGGTCGTCGACCTGGCGCGGTCGGACCTCATGGACCGCCGTCGCGCGGTGATCGACGGCGCGTACAAGATCATCGCCTTCGGGGACGAGCGCTCGTGGATGCTGTTCGACGTGGAGCGCGACTTCGCGGAGGCGCACGAGCTGTCCCGGAAGGAGCCCGAGGTGCTCGACAGGATGAAGAGGCTCTACGCCGACCTGTCCGCGGACATCCCCGTGGTACCCGTGGTGGGGGGCGTGCCTCTCAAGGGTGCGCCGCCGTCGCAGCGGTGGTGACCCCTTGCCGGGGTATCGACTACGCGGGCCGGTGGAATGGGCCCGTGACCTCGTAGGTGACGCCGCTCGTGAAGACGCCGTTCGGACCGCGCTGCGAGCTGAAGTACAGGCGAGTGCCGGAGGGATCGAAGGCCGGCCCGGTGATTTCCGAGTTGACGTGCCCCGTGATCTGCACGAGCGGCTTCAAGCTGCCGTCCGGCAGGATTGCGATGATTTCCATGTCCCCGCCGTCCTCCGCGACCAGAACGTCCCCGCAGCACGAGACGGTCACGTTGTCCACCCCGGTGAGGATGGGCGTCGCCGACGTGTCGGCGTCGTAGAGCACCTCGAGGCTGTTCGCCGCGACGTCGTACGACCAGATGCGGTCGTCTCCCTTGGTGGAGAAGTAGACGACGCCGTCGAAGAACCAGATCCCTTCCCCGCCGCGGAACGCCGTGCTCGCCGGCACCTGCGCTCGCGTCGGAGTGGCGCCGGTGAACTGCGGGTCCGGGAGCTCATGCCACGTGACGCCGCCGTCGGTCGCCACTTCGGCGACTTCGAGCTTGCCCGCGGACAGGTCGAGACGGCCCCCCGACGCGGTGCTGGACGGCGTGAAGCGGTAGAAGCGACCGTCCCCCTCGTCTTCGGTCAGGTAGACGTGCCCGGAAGCGAGGTCCACCGCCGCGGCCTCGTGCTTGAAGATGCCGAGCGCGGGGAGCTCGACGGCGGCCTCCTTCCCGTAGGGATCGCACTCGAACACCCGGCCCTTCGCGACCTCTTCGCACGAGAGCCAGGTGCCCCACGGGGTTCTTCCGCCGGCGCAGTTGACGTTGGTGTTCTGGAGAATCGAGTAGCTTTCCACCAGCGCGCCGTCCTTGTCGAACACCAGGGCTGCGGCCCCGCCCGTGAGGGGGAGCTCCGAGTTGGAGACGTAGATCCAGCCGCCGTCGGCGGTGGGGTACGTTGCGCCTCCGTCCGGTGCTCCGTGCCACACGTAGTCCGACGTCGCGACCGGCTTCTCGCCCGCCGTGGCGACGATGCGCGCGGTGAAGCCCGAAGGGAGGCGCACGCCGTTGGCGTCGGGGTTGCCGAGAGGGCCGATGTCGCCGATGAGCGACTCGAGGTCCGGAAGCTGCGGAACGCCGCCGGCGCCACCGGCTCCGCCGCTCCCCCCGACGCCTCCCGTCCCGGCGCCTCCATCCGCACCGCCTCCCGTCCCGCCGGAGCCGCCCGAGCCCTTCGGCGAGTCGTCGCTAGAGCCACAGCCCAGGCCGGGTGCGACGAGCGCGGCGAGCGTCACGAGCCCGTTGCCGAGGAACAGTCGCCGCGTGGGAAGAAGCTGGGGCCGAAGTCGGAGAGGGGCGCGAGTCTTCATCGGGCGGATCTTGCCCGACCCCGGAGGACGGCGCCAGTGTGCGCGCTGGCGCGGTCTCGTTTCCCGGAGGGGCGCGCGCGCCCCTCGCCGGCTGCTAGGCTCCGCTCGATGACCGGCCGAGACTTCGAGCTCGATCGCGCCGCGCACCTTCGGCGAAACGGTGAACGGCTCAACGAGTGGCTCGGGCGCGGGGATTCGCGGGTCGTCCCGGTCTGGAGGGGCAAGGCCTTCGTCCGCGACGGCAGCGCGGGCGTGGGGACGATGGATGCCCTCGGCTCCCTCGTAGACCGGGGCGGCGAGATCGCGTGGCTCGGCCTGCTCGGTGGGTCCGGATGCTTCGCCCTCGACGTTTCGGATGTCGACGCCCCGATGGCGGACGCCGCGCTGGCCGACCTCGGAGAGCCCACCGAGCTGCTCGTGGCCGCGATGTCGCTGCCGCAGCCCGAGGCGGCGCTCCTCATGTACGCGCGAGGGATGCTCCACTGGCACCGTCACCAGCGCTTCTGCGGCAAGTGCGGCGCGGCCACCAGAAGTCGCGAAGGCGGCCACCTCCGCGAGTGTTCGCGCTGCGAGCAGAAGCACTTTCCACGCACCGATCCCGCCGTCATGGTCCTGGTGACGCACGGGGACCGTTGCCTGCTGGCGCGGCAGCCCACCTTCCCTCCCGGAATGTACTCGGCGCTCGCCGGATTCGTCGAGCCGGGGGAGAGCGTCGAAGCCTGCGTTCGGCGCGAGACCCACGAGGAAGTCGGGCTCGGCCTGGGTGACGTCACCTACTTCGGCTCCCAGCCCTGGCCGTTTCCGCAGTCGCTGATGCTCGGCTACATCGGCGAGACCGATCGTTCGGACTTCAGGCTCGACGGGGAGGAGCTCGAGGACGCGCGCTGGGTATCACGCGCCGAGCTCGCGGCGCCCGCGGGCTTCTACTACCCGCCACCGCTGTCGCTAGCGCATCACCTGATCCGCGCGTTCCTTTCCGCGACCTGACGCCCTCCGGGTGTGTTGCCGTGAGGCGGCGCTTCGCGCACGATGTCGAGCATGACCGACATCGTCCGCTACGACCTCCACGACGGGATCGCCGTGCTCCGCTTCGACGACGGCAAGGCGAACGCGCTCTCACCGACGGCCATCGCTGCACTCGGCGAAGCCGCACGGCGCGCCGGCGCGGAAGCCCGCGCGACGGTCCTTCTGGGACGTGAGGGCCGCTTCAGCGCGGGCTTCGATCTGACGGAGATGCGGAAGGGGCCCGCCGAGGCGCGAGCGCTCGTCACGGCAGGCGCGGACCTGCTTCTCGGGTTGGCGCTCCATCCCCGCCCGCTGGTCGTCGCGTGCACGGGCCACGCGCTCGCCGCCGGTGCGATCTTCCTGCTCGTCGCGGATCTTCGAATCGGTGCGAACGGTCCGTTCAAGCTCGGGTTCAACGAGGTGGCCATAGGGCTCACGCCCCCAGAGTTCCTCGTCGAACTCGCCCGCGATCGGCTGTCCAAGCGGTGGTTCACCCGCGCGGTGTCGCAGGCGGAGATCTTCGATCCCGAGGGTGCGAAGAAGGCCGGTCTCCTGGACGAGGTCGTCCCGAGCGGTGAGCTCGAGGCGCGCGCCACCTCCGAAGCGCGGCGACTGGCGCCGCTACCGTCCCCGACCTTCGCGGCGTCGAAGGAACGTGAGCGGGGTGCGCTGGCGCAGCGCATCCGCGCCGGCCTGGAGGCCGACATGGTGCGGTTCGGCATGCCCGCTCCCTGAGTCCTCGGCGTCGCGTCACGGACCGACCGGCACCATCACGCCGTCGAAGGCACCGACGACGGGGAGCGGTCCGGTGCCGAGATCCACTCCCGCCTGGACCCGCGCACCGAGCCAAGCCGTCGTCGCGCCGGTCGCCGCCACGCCGCCGGCCTCGTCGATGCCGGGCCCCCCGACCCTTCGGGACCACTGGTGCCCGCCGCTCGCCGTGAAAGCCGTGGCGAACGCGTCACGTCCCTCCGCGACGAGGCTCGGGCCGCCGAAGGTCGCAGAGCCGTGGAAGTAGCCCACGGCGAAGGCGGCACCGGTGTCGTGGAGCGCCACGCCGGTGCCGACGTCCACGTCGCTGCCGCCGAGGCCGACGGACCAGACGTGCGCGCCGCCCAGGAGGTAGCTCGCGAGGAAAGCGTCACCGTTCCCGCGATGCGTGAGCACGCTGCCGCCGAAGCTCGTCGAGCCACCGTAGCTTCCGACGACCGCGATCCTGCTCGTGGTCGCCGCGATGGCCGCGCCCTCGTCGATGCCGGCGCTGCCGTAGCGCTGTGACCAGAGGTGGGCACCGATGCTGCCGTAGCTCGCGATGAAGACGTCCGACTGGCCGGCGCTGGCGAGGGGAGTCGCCGAGCCGAAGTCCACGTCGCCTTCGAACGAGCCGGTGACGTACGAGAGCCCGAGGGAGTCCACCGCGACCGCGTTCGCGATGTCCGCGCCGCTGGCGCCCATGCTGCGGGACCACCGGTGCGCGCCGAGGGGCGAAAAGCCGGCAACGAACGCGTCGGTGCCGTTCGCCACGAGCGAGGCACCTCCGAAGGACACGGTGCCGCGAAAGCTCCCCACCATCACCACGTTGCCGCTCGGATCGAGCCCCACTCCCCGCCCCTCGTCCAGAAACGCGGCACCGAAGCTCCGCGCCCAAGTGGCGGCTCCGAACGCGTCGAATGCCGCGAGGAAGACGTCGCTGCCGCCGAGCCCGTTGAGCGTGTCGGTGCCGACGTCCATCGTGGCGCTCGCGAATCCGCCCGTCACCACGGGTGCCCCCGAAGCGCCCACGGCGATGCCCCAGGGCGACTCGTTCCCCGTGCCGCCGAAGGACGTGGACCAGCGGTGAGCTCCGCTCGCGTCGAAGCTCGCGACGAAGACGTCGCGTCCCCCCTTCGAGGTCAGCAGGGCCCCGCCGAGGGAGAGTGATCCGTCGAACGTGCCGACGACGTACAGGTTCGCGGCGTCGTCTCGGGCGATCGCCTGGATGCGGTCGTCGCCCGACCCCGCCACCACGACGGTCCCCGGCGGGACGCTCGCCTCGAGCGCGGCGTCCGTCGCGTCCGCGCCGGCGTCGCGACCGGCGCTGCCGCCGCTGCCGGCCGAAGCGTCGAGCGTGCCGCCTCCGAAGCCGCCCGCACCGGAGGCCCCGGTGTCGCCGGCGAAGCCTCCGCTGCCGCTTTCGGGTGGAGCGTCGGGCGAGGCGTCCGCTGTGGCGTCCGGCGGCGGCGGACCCGCGTCGGGGGCGAGCGGCGTGCAGCCGCGAGGGCGCGCGCAGTCGCGCGGGTCGGGGATCTGCGCCGACACGCACGCGCCTCGAACGCACGTCTCATCCTCGTCGCACGGGACGTCGCGACAGAGGCTCGACATCTCCACCGGAACCAGGAGCGGACGGTTCGGGATGTACCGCAGCGCGCGCCGAGCGACGATGCAGCCGCCCACGTAGCCGTTTGCGACACACTCGTCGGGTGAACGTCCGATGCCGGCAATGACGCGAACCGCCACCTCCGCGCTGTCGCCTGCACTGGGCACGAGCACCAGCGATCCGATGCGCCCGGTCGCCGCATCGCACCGCTGGGTCTCGGCGGAGGGGTCGCGCCCTTCGAGGCGGGTGAGCACCCCCGTGGTGATGCTGGTGGACGTCAGGTCGGCGCAGGGGACGTCCGTCGAGATCTCGAGGGTGACCTGCGTCGGATCGCGGCAGGCGGCGACCATGAGCGCGGCCGCCACGACGCGGGTCCTGCCGACACCTGCCGTGCTCCGGAATCCCGCGCCGCGCCTCATCTTCCGTCCCGTTCGGCAGGCTACTGGCTTTGGCCCCCGCCGAGAAAGTACGCTCGCCCTCATGAAGCCGCGCCACGCGTTGCCTCCCCTCCCAGCTCTGCTCGTCGTCTGCATCGCCCAGGCGGCTTTCGCGCAGGCGCCGCCCACCGGTGAGCCGCCCGCTGCGGCGCCGCCTCCACCTCCGCCTGCTGCACCTCCGCCAGGCGGCATCCAGTACGCTCAGCCGCAGCCCGCTGGGCCGCCACCCGGTCAGCCGCCGCCGGGCTACGGACCGCCTGCCGCCCCGCCCCCTTCCTACGGCGCGCCTCCACCCTACGCGCAGCACGGCTACGGGCAGCCCGCTCCGCTGCCGCCGCCGCCGCCATCCGATCCCACGGTGCACTTTCACGACGGGTTCTTCTTCCAGCTCGCGCTCGGAGTGGGCGCGTTCAGCGACAGCATCAAGGACGGCGACCTCGAAGCGACGGCGTCGGGTACGGCGTTCACCGGCGGACTGCTGCTCGGCGGCACGCCGAGTCCCGGGCTCGTCGTCGGAGGCGGAACCGCCGGCGCCTACGTGTCGAGCGTGAAGCTAGAGTCCGGGGGCAACACGGTCGAACCCGACGACTTCGTACTGAACGCCGGAGTGTTCGGCCCGTTCATCGACTACTACTTCGATCCGACGTCCGGCCTGCACCTGCACGGCATGATCGGCTTCGGCAACATGACCGCTTCCGGCGCCGACGCGAACGAGGACTTCGTGGCGACGGGGCCCGGGGCCGTGGTCGGGATCGGGTACGAGGGGTGGATCGGCGAGCAGTGGGGACTCGGTGGGCTGCTCCGGGTGATGTACCTGTCGCTGAACTACTCGGAGGGCAACGACGACGAGGACCACACGGTGGTCGTGCCCGGGCTACTGCTGACGGTCACCCACCACTGACGGTCACCCTCGGTGCGGTGGAAGCACCTTCCGCGCGGGCAGGGCACACACGGCACCCTCGCTGTAGCCCTGGGAAGCGATGTCGAACGCGCGGTTGAAGCGCGCGCGATGGTTCTCCCAGGCGATGGTCGCGGTGAGTTCGACCATCTGCGCTTCATCGAAGTGTTCGCGCAGGCGTTCGGTGAGTTCTTCAGCGACGGTCACGGGCGTGTTCGAGAGTGCCGTCGCGTACTCGAGCACGGCCTTTTCCAGGTCCGTGAACGCGGCGCTCGTCTCGAAGGAGCCCAGATCCAGGAGCTGCTCTTCGGTGATGCCGTTCGCCCTGCCCACGGCAGAGCCGATGTCGAGTCACCAAGGGCACCCGACGAGGGAACCCGCGCGAATGCTCGCGAGCGTCCTGAGCTTCGGCGAGACCCTGCGCGCCCGCTCCACGAAGAGCTCGAAGAAGCCGTACGCCTGCAGGACGGGCGTGCTGTGTGCGTAGTACCGCAGCGGCTCCGGAACGTTGCCCACCCGCCGCTTCGCGAACCAGTAGGAGATCCGGGCGAGAAGCCCGGGTCTCGAGGACGGTGGGATGCGGCTCATCGGTGACACTCCCGTTCGCTCGTGGTGCGGGCGTACCTAGGGCGTCCGGCCCGACGCGACAACCCCGACCTCGGTCACCGGTAGACCGCGCGCCAGCACGCATCGGTCGCGGGAACGTCCACGTCCATGCGTTCGACCGTGACTCCGGGGTGCGGTCCAATCGCCTGCTTCGCCGCGTCGGTGAGGAGGATCTCGCCCGACTTCGCGGTGTCCTCGCCCAGCTTGCTCGCGGCGTTCAGCTCCTTGCCCCAGGCATCGTCGGGCACCCGCAGCAGGTCACCGAAACCGATCCCGACGCAGAGCAGGATCTGCTCCTCGGGTTTCCGGCGCTCGTTCACGCGCTGGCAGGCACGCTGCATGGCGATGGCGCAGTTCAGCGCGACCTCCGGGCGGCGGAACAGCACCAGCAGGCTGTCGCCCTCCGCCTTCAGGAGCACGCCGTCGTGGTCCCCGATCAGCGGTGCGACGAGCTTCTTGTGCTCGTGAATCGTCTGCAGGAAGTGCAAGATTCCGAACTGTTCGACTCGGCGCGAGAACCCCGCCAGGTCCGTGAACATCACCGCCCACTTCTCACCGAAGAGATCCCAGATTCGTCGATCGATGGTCTCGGTATCAGCGTTCGGCTTCGCGCGCTCGTCCACGAGCCCCCACAGTCGTTCGCTCGAACCCGACAGCGTTCGCTCCGTCATGACCCGAGGCTACGGCGTACGGCCCCGGTGCGAAAGCCTCAGGGGATCTGGACGATGGGCGTGCCGAGGCGGCCCTCGCCCGATCCGAATCCCAGGTCGCGCGCACAGCGCACCTCGAGACGCTCGGGGCCTTCGGATGCGCCCGGCTCGATCTCGATCGCGAGCGCGATGGGGGAGCTGCTCCACGAGAACCGAAGAACGTCTCCTTGCCGCTCGAGGCGCCCGCCCAGAACCCCTTCCCACTGCCGGAGCGCTGCCGCTTCGGTCGTGCTGCGGAGGACCAGGGCCACGATCTCGGCAGGCGGCGTGCGAGGTGTCGCCCTCGGAAAGCCCTCCCAACCCTCACGCCAGGAGCCGCCGCCGGCACCCGGCGTCCACTCCGCGAGCTGCACCACGACGCCCTGCGCCTGCTTCGGGTGGAGGAACGCCTCCTTCCAGCTCGGAACGTCGTCGCGGTATCCGACGACGTCGTACCCGAAGCTCCGCGCGCGGTCACAGGCCTCGACGAGGCTGGGCACGGTGAACGTGACGTGGTGCACGCCCGGCCCGCGCGCCTCGAGGAAGCGCGCGAGGAACGTGGCCTCGGCACCGCGTTCCGGCGCGATGGCCTCCAGGCGCTCCCCACGCGCGTAGCGCCACTGGCAGCCCTCGTACTCCGGGCCCGGACCTCCATCCACTTCCCCGCCGCCGAGCGCCTCGACGAGGACCGGCGCGGCATCGGCCAGCGAGCGTAGACCGAACGAGACGTGATCGAGTCGGATCTCTGCCTGCGGCATGGGCCGAGAGCGTAGCTCAGGGCGCACGACGTCGGGCGGGTCGTTCCGCGCCCCACGCGACGGCCTCTACGGGGTAGGCTGCGCTCGCCTTGGCCTGCTCGCTGCGAGATCGAGAGGGGGTTTCGTGACCGACGCCTTCACGGTCGGAGTCCTGGGCGCGGGTGCCGTCGGTTGTTACCTCGGGCTCCGGCTGTCCGCGGCCGGAACTCGGGTGATCCTCGTGGGGCGAAAGAGCCTCGTGGAGCGGCGCGCCGCCCTGCGCGTCGTGACGCTGGACGGCCGGGAGGTCTCGCCGGGCGAGGATCTCGTCGTCACCGACGAGGCACGGGCGCTGGAAGACGCCGACGTGTGCCTGGTCACGGTGAAGTCGCGCGACAGTGCAGAGGCCGCCGCGCTTCTCGGCGGTGTCCTGCCCGGCGATGCGGTGGTGGTGTCGTTCCAAAACGGGCTGCGCAACGCGGCGCGACTTCGGTCGGCGCTGACCCACACCGTCGTGGCCGGCATGGTGAGCTACAACGTGCACCGCGACGGTGACGTCTTTCGCCAGCTCACCAGCGGGCCGCTCGTCGCAGGGACGGTTCGTCCGCCCGCCAGCGTCAAGCTCGACGCGCTCGCTCGAGCGTTCGCCGAAGCCGGGCAGCCGCTCGATCTGCACGACGACGTCGGCTCGGTTCTGGCCGGCAAGCTGCTCCTGAACCTGAACAACGGCCTCTGCGCCCTGACGGGCACCACGATCGCGGAGAGCCTCGCGAATCGGGACCACCGATGGTGCTTCGCTCAGGTGATCAAGGAGGGGGCCCGCGTGATGCGCGTGGCCGACCTCCGGCCTGCGCGCGTCGTCGCGTTGCCCGCGCCCATGATCGCGCGACTGTTGCCCTTGCCCGACGCGATCTTCCTGCGCGCTGCGAAGAGCATGGTGACGATCGACCCTCGTGCGAAGCTCAGCACCCTGGTGGATCTGCTGGCCGGCAAACCCACCGAGATCGACGACCTGAACGGCGAGATCGCCGCGCTGGCCATGGAGCACGGCGTGCCGGCACCGGTGAACGCCTTCGTCACGGCCGCCGTTCACGAGCTCGAGGCGCGCGCTCCGGCGCTGCCGTTCATTCCCGCCACGGAGCTGCGGCGGCGCATCGAGGGTGTGCTGGAACGAAGCGCCGCGTGAGCGCGGTGCTCACTGGCAGTACGACGACTGACAGGTGGGCAGCGCCGCCTCACACTGCGCGGAGGTCGAGCAGCTCTCGGCGCACGCACCCAGGTCTCCCGGGCCGACGCTGCCGATGAACAGGAAATAGCAGTCGGCGTTCGGGCCGCATCCCTCGGTGCCGTACACGCAGCGCTCTTCGCACGACGTGTTGCGGCCCAGGCAGTTGCCGGCGCAGGCGTCGTTGACGGGGTCACACGGCGTCCCGACGGGCGCTCCCGAGCTCGCGTTCGAGTCGCAGAGGCTGTACCGGACGTTGCACGCACTCGTCGCCGCACAGTCCGAACCCTGGCTGCACACCGGACGGCACCCGGCCGTGCTGCCGACCCGCGCGTCGCACGCCACGTCGCTTCGCCCGTGGCACTTCGTGGAGGCGAAGCCGCTCGACGGGACGCACTGCTCGACGCACCAGCGCTGCACGCCGCTCGTCGTGGGGAAGTCCACGCAGATCGACCCGCTCGGGCACGGCGTGCCCGTGCAGCCCATGGTGCACAGGCCGCCCGGGGGCCCGCCGCTCGCGCTGGTCTCCGCCCAGCAGACGAGCGGCGACGCGCAGTCCGCGTCGGTGACGCAGCTTCCGCCCAGCGTCGCGCCGTTACCGGCGGTTCCTGCGGTGCCCCCCGCCCCGCTGGTGCCCGAGGTGCCGCCGGTCCCGCCGGTGCCGGAAGCTCCGCCGGCCCCTGCAGCTCCCGCGTCGCCCCCACT
>CAZARU010000061.1:0-41266 GCA_964487605.1 uncultured Polyangiaceae bacterium | reverse complement strand
AACCACCCCTCGGGCGACCCGGAGCCGTCGGAGCCCGCCGCCCCGGCCGGCGCAGCGCCGGCTCGCGCGGCGCCGGAAGGCGACCCCACGCCGATTCCTCCGCTGCGGCCGGCTGCTCCCGAAGCGCCCGGCGCGACGCTCTGGCCCCAGCCCGCCGCGGACATCGAGAGCCTGAAGGCGCAGGGTGCCGCGCCCGCCAAGGCCGCCGACGGGCCGGCGAAGGCCGATCCGGATCGCGTCTACGCCGACGACTGGTGGTCGCACGCGCGGCCGATCTTCGAGATCCACGGATACTTCCGTACCCGCGCGGAGCTGTTCCACAACTTCTCGCTCGGCCGCATCGACGATCCCGTCGCCATCTGGCCGATGCCCATCGACAACCACTACAACGCGGTGGATCGGGAGTTCGGGCCGCGACTGTGCACGCCGGACGAGTCCGAGGAGTCCCGCGGCGACAGTGACGATCCGAAGGACGCGCGCTTCACCTGCAAGAACAAGTCGCAGGCCGGCGCCAACGTCCGCTTCCGCCTCAATCCGGAGCTCCACATCTCCGACAACCTGCGCGTGATGTCGCAGATCGACCTGCTCGACAACCTGGTGCTCGGCTCGACGCCCGAGGGCTTCGTCGTCGAGCCGTCGGCGAACGGCTACTCCGTGCGCCGGCGCGCCGGCTATTCGCCGCTCGGCGCGTTCGACAACACGCAGGCGCCGCCCCAGGCCGGCACGAACGGCCTGCGCGACAGCATTCGGGTGAAGCGGGCCTGGGGCGAGTACCTCACGCCCGTGGGACAGCTCCGGTTCGGTCGCATGCCGAGCCACTGGGGCCTGGGCATCCTGGCCAACCAGGGAGACGGCTACGACGACGACTACCAGTCCACGGCGGACCGGATCATGTTCGTCACCGGCATCAAGGCGATGGACCTGTACTTCGCGGCCGCGTGGGACTTCACGAACGAAGGCGCCACGAGCGACAGCCTCGCCTTGCCTCAGGCGCAGCCCTACGACCGCGGCCAGCTCGACGACGTGGATCAGTACGTGTTCGTCGTCGTGCGCCGTCGCAACGCCGACCTGGCGAAGCTCGATCTCGCGAAGGGCAAGGTCGTCCTCGACACCGGCGCCTACGTCGTTCACCGGCGGCAGCTCCTCGCCATCGAGGGCGTGGGCGACGCGACCAACGCGGCGGCCCCCGGCGCGCCGCCCGACAGCCTCTCGGGCAACTTCGTCCGGCGGGGCGCCAGCGCCTGGATCCCCGATCTCTGGCTGCAGCTGCGCTACAAGGGCTTCCGCTTCGAGGTGGAGGCCGTCACCGTGCAGGGAAGCGTCGAGAACCTGCAGAACGCCGCAGGTGCGAACGACTTCCTGAACCCGAACGGGGACGATGGGTGGAACATCCGCATGTGGGGTGTCGCCACCGAGATCGAGCAGAAGCTGGTCGAGGACCGCCTCCGCCTCGAGTTCGACTTCGGCTGGGCGTCGGGCGACCCCGACGTCGTCGGCGCCTCGACGAACAACCTGGCGCCGCCGCCCGAGGGCCTGCAGCCCCAGCGATCCGACGACCGCACGATCAGCACCTTCCGCTTCCACCCGAACTACAAGGTCGATCTCATCCTTCACCGCAACCTGTTGTCGCGCGTGCAGGGCACGTACTACTTCCGTCCCGAGATCGAGTACGACTTCGTCCGACAGCCCAACGGCCAGAAGTTCGGCGGCGGCTTCGCGGCCATTTGGACCCGCGCCAGCGAGTTCGTCCAGACGCCAGGCCACGCCCACGACCTCGGCATCGAGCTGGATTTCTCGCTGTACTATCAGTCGAAGGACGGTTCGCTGAACGACCAGCACGAGAGCATGGGCGGCTTCTACACCATGCTGCAGTACGGAGTGCTCTTCCCCCTCGCGGGCCTCGGCTATCAGCCCGAGGAGGAGCGCACCATCGTCGATCGGTTCAACGATCCGAACGCCGGTGACACGTCCACGGCGCAGATCCTCCGCTGGTACCTCGGGATCCTCTTCTGACCGAGCTGCGGCGTCGATGAAGAGCCGCTACCTGGACGCCGAAGCCGCGGCCGCCGTGGCGCGATGGGGTGCTGAGGTCGGGCAGGACGTGGCGCTCCGGACGTACACCTCGCGGCTGCTCGGCGCCGATCCGACCCTCGTGCTGCACGGCGGCGGCAACACGTCGGTCAAGACCACGGCGCGCGAGATCACCGGAGCGCCCGTGGAGGTCCTCGCCGTGAAGGGCAGCGGCTGGGATCTCGCCACCATCGACCCGGTGGGGTTTCCCCGGTGTCGCCTCGAACCCCTCCGAGAGCTCGCCGGGCTGAAGGAGCTCTCGGACGAGAGCATGGTCGCTGGGCTACGCTCCCAGATGCTCGACCCGTCGAGCCCCACGCCCTCGGTCGAGGCGCTTCTGCACGCGCTGATCCCGGCCAAGTTCGTGGACCACACCCACGCGAACGCCGTGCTCGCGCTGGTGGATCAGCCGGACTCCGAGCGGCGCGTCCGGGACGTGTGGGGGGACGACGTCGTGTTCGTTCCCTACGTGATGCCGGGGTTCGTCCTGGCGAAGGAGATCCACGGCCGGCTGGCGGCCCTGGCGGGCGCGACCGTGATGATCCTCGACAAGCACGGCATCTTCACGTGGGGCGAAACGGCGCGAGACTCGTACGAGCGCATGATCGCCGCGGTCGACCTCGCCGAGCGCGAGGTCGCGCGCGCGCGGGCGGCGGCGCCGCCCCCTCCGACGCGGCTCGATCGCGCCGCGCGCCGCAAGGAACGCCAGGCCACCCTGGCTCCGGTCGTCCGCGGCGCGCTCGCTCGCGCGGCGGAAGGCCGTCCGTTCGTGCTCGAGTGGCGCGACGACGACGACGTGCTCGAGCTCCTCGCACACCCGGAGGCGGCCGCCTTGACGACGGTAGGGCCCATCACGCCGGACCACGTCCTTCGCACCAAGGCGTTTCCGGCGTGGCTCGGTGACGCCGCTTCCTCCGCGGAGGCCGCCGAGATCCGCGCCGCGGTCGAGGCCGCCATCGCCGAGTTCGGTCGGGCGTACCGCGCGTACTTCGAGCGTGGCGTCGCGGCTCGCGGGCGCACGCTTCGTCGTCTCGACGCGCTCCCCCGGCTCCTGGCGGTGCCCGGCGTCGGCGTGCTCGCGGTGGGGAAGACCCGCGCGGACGCCCGCGTCGCCGGTGACGTGTGGGTTCACACGGCGCGGGTGATCCTCGACGCCTCGAACCTGGGCACCTACCGGCCGGTGACCGAGCTCGACCTCTTCGACGTGGAGTACTGGAGCCTCGAACAGGCGAAGCTCGGGAAGGGCGGCGGCGCGCTTCCCTTCGCCGGGCTCGTCGCGCTCGTGACGGGGGCTGCGGGCGGAATCGGCCGCGCCACGGCCGAGCGCTTCCTCGACCTGGGCGCTCACGTGATGCTCACCGATCTCGCCGGCGACGCGCTCGCCACGACCGGTCGCGAGCTGCGCGACCGGTTCGGTCTGGCCGTCGATTCCCACCCCGCCGACGTGACGTCGAGCGAATCGGTGAGCGAGGCCTTCGCCGCCACGCTGCGCTCCTTCGGTGGTCTCGACGTGGTCGTTTCCAACGCCGGCTCCGCGCCCTCGGGGCTGCTGCACTCCGCGGAGGGGGACGCCGCCCTCCGCAGCTCGCTCGAGCTCAACCTCCTTGCGCACCAGGTGGTCGCCCGGGAGGCGACGCGAGCGCTCCTCGCGCAGGGGATCGGTGGGTGCCTGCTCTTCAACGCCTCCAAGAGTGCGTTCGCGCCGGGTCCTGAGTTCGGCCCCTACGCCGTGCCGAAGGCGGCGCTGGTCGCGCTCGTGCGCCAGTACGCCATCGACCTCGCGCCCCACGGGATTCGCGCCAACGCCGTCAACGCCGATCGCGTCCGCACCGGCCTCTTCGGCAAGGGCGTGCTCGAAGCGCGGGCGCGCGCCCGCGGTGTGTCCCCCGACGAGTACTTCCGCTCGAACCTCCTGCGAAGGGAAACGACCGCGCGGGACGTCGCCGACGCGTTCGCCTACCTGGCGACGGCCTCGGCCACCACCGGCGCCGTCCTCGGTGTGGATGGCGGCAACCCCGCCGCGTTCCCGCGCTGACTACTCCTCGAGCAGGCGGTCGACGCGGTCCCAGATGCCGACACCGCTGATCTTCGCGCGCACGCGCATGTCTTGGGTCGTCAGGATGAAGGCGATGGGCCACGTGCCGTCCGAGTCGCGCAAAGCGCCGATCTTCTCTGCGGGGTCCACACCGAACGGAAAGGCGACGTCGAACTCCTCGGCCCACACCTCGAGGTCGCGCAGATCCGCGGGGCCACCGGTCAGATCCTGGGAAATGGTCCCGAGCATGCGCACGCCGCGGTCGTACCGCTCCGCCAGGTACTTGGCGAAGGGTTCCACGCGAATCGGCGCGCCGCCGCTCGGATTCTGGAACAGGCCTCCGCCATACTCCGCCTCGCACGGTCCGCACCACCGCGCCGCCATCGACACGACCAGCACCTTGCTGCCCTTCGAGCCGTCCGGGTCGTAGAAGTCGGCGAGCTGCAAGCGCTCGAGCGAGCCCTCCGCGAAGCCCGACGCCTTCGGATCGGTCCAGCCGAACAGCTCGAAGTTCTGGACGACGGAGTTGATGCTCGTGCCGTACGGCCCCGGCGGATAGACCGCTGCCGGGCCGCCCTGCTCGAACGCCGGTCCTCCGCTCTCGCCCACCACCAGCTCGCGATCGAAGGGGTCGCCCGCGTCGTGATCGGCGCCACAGCCGATCGCCGCGATGGCGAAGACGGCGGCGCATGCGTCCTGTCGAAACATGGGGTGTCCTCCCGGAGCGCGCGTGGTAAGCCCGGTCATCCTTGACGAGCCGGGGCCGTCGGTCAAGCGACGGGTCTCTCACGGAAATGACGAACATGGGCAGCGAAGGGAAGGGCATGGCAATGCGCAGTGCGCTGCGCCTCGCCGCGGCGTTCGGCGCGCTCGTCGTCGCCGGCCTCGGGGCCGGAGCTGGCTGCTCGCCGGACGCCGTCTGCGACGGCGTCGAGGACGCCTCCGGCAACTGCGTGGAGGCGTGCGACGACTCCCGGTGCGCGGCGGGCCATCGGTGCGTCCTTGGAGACTGCCGACCCGCCTGCGAGACGCAGGCCGACTGCCCCCTCGCGTTCAACTGCCTGGCCGCCATCGCGGACGACGGGCAGACGCAGGGGCTGTTCTGCCTGCAGCACGGGTACTCCGAGAACGGGAGCACCGGACAGAACGTCCCCTGCTCGGCCGACGCAGAGTGCGACGTCCTGCGAGGCTACTCCTGTCGTCACGGGGAGTGTCGTGTCTGGGGCTGCGCGACCCACGACGACTGCAAGAGCGTGGGCGCCTGCACCAGGTCCCCCGCCTTCCCCGACAGTTTCTGCGCGCCCGACGGCGCGCCTCGCGGAGAAGGGCAGTACAACGCGCGGTGCCCGTTCGGCGACGAGTGTGACACCTCGGCCGGCTTCTACTGTCGCGGCGGCGGCGAGGGGGACATCGAAGCGTACTGCACGAAGAGCGGGTGCCGCGAGGACGCCGACTGCGCCAGCGGCTACATGTGCGCAACGCAGCGAGCGGGTGCCCCCTGCGAGGACCTCTGCCAGTTCGGCGCGAATGCCTCGAATCCGTCGTGCGTCACCCGGGAGGCCTTCGAGGCGCCCGGGGGCGGCTGGTCGTGCGGTCCGTATTCCCTGCTCCGGAACTCCTGCGTCAAGCGCGCGTTCTGCAACGCGTGCGAGACCGATGCGGACTGCGCCGCGCTCCCGCACCAGGTCTGCGCGCGCGACGCCGGCGGCGCGAAGGTTTGCACCACCGTGTGCGACGAGAACGTGGAGAACGCCTGCCCCGGCGGCTCGTCGAGCTTCTGTGCGGTGTTCGATCAGGACCTGGGGCTCCCCACGTGCACGGCGCGCTACCGGCCCGCCGGTGCCGGGGAGACGTTCGACGCCTGCGTCGGCACGGGGAAGCCGTGCGAGCCGTGCCGTGAGGACACGGACTGCGGCGCGGACGGGCTCTGCCTGCGCGTGGCCAGCACGGGGGAGCGCTTCTGTCTCGACCTGACCTTCGACTGCACGCCTGGCCCCACGGGGAGCGACTGCCCGAACACGCCCGCCGGACTCCGCATGCTCTGCCTCGGCGCCGAGCAGGGTCTCGAGCCCGGCGACCTGCTGTACCGCAAGTGCTACGCGCCGAACGTCGCGGGCGTCTACTCGAACAAGACGAGCTGCTGGCCTCTCCGGTAGGCGGCTCGCCGTGCGCGTCCTCTTCGTCTCCAAGCCCCTGGCCCCGCCGTTCCACGACGGCACGAAGTGCCTCGTACGAGACGTCGCGCGGAACCTCGACCGAGCCGAGGGCGTGGTGATGACGTCGCGCGGCGCGCCGCCGATCCCGGGCGTCCGCTCCATCGCGGTGTACGGTGCCGCCGGCGGCTTCACTCCGGGCATCGGGCAGAACGCGCGCGCGGCGATCTGGCTCCTCGCGGCCTCCCGGGCCGACGTCTGGCACTTCGTGTTCGCGCCGAACGCGGCGACCAGCGCCGTGGGGCGCGCCGCGAAGCGCCTGCGGGGCGTGCCCGTGGTGCAGACCATCGCCAGCGCGCCGCGCTCGTTCGGTCGCATCGGCCGCCTCCTCTTCGGCGACGTCGTGGTCGCGCAGAGCGCATACACGCGAGACCGCGTGCTCCAAGCCGCGGCGCGCTCCGGCGCGCGCGTCCCGCGCGTGGAGATCGTGGCACCGCCGGTCGCCTCCGATCTCGTGCGGGACGTCGAGGCGCGCGCGCGCGCACGCCGTGGGCTGGACGTCCCCGGGGACGCTCCCGTCTTCGTCTACCCGGGCGATCTCGAGACGAGCGCGGGGGCCGAGACGGTCGCTCGCGTCGTGAACCGACTGGTCGAGCGGCTGCCGGACGCGATCGTCGTCTTCGCTTGCCGGGCCAAGACCCCCCGCGCCCCGGCGATCCAGCGCGCGCTCGCCGCGCGACTTCCTCCGCGCCACGTCCGCTTCGCCGGAGAGATTTCCGATCTCCTCGGGCTGATCGCAGGAGCTGCGGCGGTGCTCTTTCCGGTGGACGACCTGTGGGGCAAGGTGGACCTTCCCATCGTCCTGCTCGAGTCCATGGTGCTCGGGGTTCCCGTCGTGGCGCTCGACCACGGACCGCTGGCCGAGCTGGGCGGCGCGATCAAGGTCCCGCTCGGGGACGACGAGCAGCTGGTGTCCGCGGCCGTTGCCATGGTCGAGGACGCGGGTCGCCGAGCCACCGTCGTCGAGGCGCAGCGACGGGCCATCGCGGAGGACCACACCGCTCGGGTGGTGGCCTCCCGCTACGAGCGCCTCTACGAGTCCATCGCGCGGTGAAGCGCCCTGCGCTCCGGCCCTGCGGGCGGCGCTGTTGAACGCGCGCCCCGTTGATGCTCCACTGGCGGGCGATGGCCGCCGCGCGAACCGACTCGGCGACGCTGTGGTCCGACGGCGCGGCGCGTGGGAATCCGGGCCCCGCGGGCGCCGGTGCGTTGCTCCGGGGCTCCGACGGAAAGGTGCTCGCCGAGCTGAAACGTTACCTCGGTGAGACCACCAACAACGTCGCGGAGTACGAGGCCGTGCTCATGGGGCTCGAGCACGCCCTCGAGCTCGGTGTACGGCGCATCGAGGTGCGCGCCGACTCACAGCTCGTGATCCGTCAGCTCGCCGGCGAGTACCGTGTGAAGAACGCCGGGCTCAAGCCGCTGTTCGCGCGCGCGCGCGCGCTGCTCGACCGGTTCGACGCCGCGCGCCTGACCCACGTCCGGCGCGAAGAGAACTCCGACGCCGATCGGCTCGCGAACGCGGGCATCGACGACGCATGAGCACACGCTTCGAAGTGCGGGGCGCCGTCGCGATCCTCGCCATCGATCGCCCGGAGCGACGGAACGCCGTGGACGGTCCCACCGCGGCGGGCCTGCTCGCGGGCTTCGAGCGCTTCGTCGCGGACGATGCGCTGCGCGTACTCGTCGTCACCGGCACCGGGCGCGACGCCTTCTGCGCCGGCGCGGACCTGAAGGCCATGAGCAATGACGCGAAGAGCCCAGCGGGACCCATGGGCTTCACGCGACTGCGGTCCCCGAAGCCCACCGTCGCGGCCATCGAGGGTTTCTGCGTCGCGGGCGGCCTGGAGATCGCGGCGTGGTGCGACGTGCGCGTCGCGTCGAGCGAGGCCTCGTTCGGTTGCCTGGAGCGCCGGTGGGGCGTCCCCCTGATCGACGGCGGTACCG
Source organism: uncultured Polyangiaceae bacterium (assembly GCA_964487605.1). Classification (GTDB taxonomy): domain Bacteria; phylum Myxococcota_A; class Polyangia; order Polyangiales; family Polyangiaceae; genus JAJDAH01. The sequence continues at coordinate 33,001 of CAZARU010000061.1, read as the reverse complement.
TGCGCCTGCCGCGCATCGTGGGCCTCGGGCGTGCCATGGATCTGGTGCTCACGGGCCGCCTGATCGACGCCCCCGAGGCGGAGCGCATCGGGCTCGTCCAGCGCGTCGTCGCGCCGGGGACGGCGCTCGACGAGGCGGTGGCGCTGGCCGAAGGCATCGCCGCGTTCCCCTGGGGGTGCGTGATCGCCGATCGCGAGTCGATGCTCGACGCCCTGTCGCTTCCCATCGAGGCCGCGCTGTCGGCGGAGGGAGAGCGCGGGCTCGCGGTGCTCGCGGAGGCGGCGCGCGGGGCCGGGCGCTTCGCCTCGGGAGAGGGCCGTCACGCCGCGGGTGCGCCGCGGCGCCCTCGCGATCGCTGATAGACTGCCGACTCCGCGATGCCCGAGGATGTCTTCCGTATCGTCGGGACGCTCCAGGCCGGTGCGTACCGTGTGGACGCCGTCGTGGCCGAAGGGGGCTTCGCCGTGGTCTACGGCGCCTATCACGAGGCGTTTCGCGCACGCGTCGCGCTGAAGTGCCTGAAGATCCCCGGAACACTGAGCCCTGCGCACCAGGCGGAGTTCCTCGAGCGCTTTCGCTCCGAGGCGGAGCTCCTCTTTCGGCTCTCTGCTTCACTTCCTGCCGTGGTCAGGCCACTTCACGTCGGCGTCCTCGACACGCCCACCGGGACGTTCGCGCCGTTCATCGCCCTCGAGTGGCTCGAAGGCGTGACGCTCGATCAGCGCATCGCCGAGCGGCGCAGGTCTGGGCAGCCACCCCTCTCGCTCGACGCGGCCCTTCGACTGCTCACCCCCGTCGCGCGCGCCCTCGAGCGTGCGCACCACTTCCCGGGTCCGTCCGGCGAGATCGCCGTCCTTCACCGCGACCTGAAGCCGGAGAACGTGTTCGTCGCCAGGGTCCACGGCGAGGAGACGACCAAGATCCTCGATTTCGGGATCGGGACCGTCAAGAGCGCCGCAACCCAGATCGTCGGCAAGCAGAGCGCCAGCGAGCAGTCGTTCAGCGCGTTCACGCCGGCCTATGGCGCTCCGGAGCAGTGGGTCCCCAAGCGCTTCGGCCAGACGGGTCGGTGGACGGACGTGTGGGGCCTCGCCCTGACGCTCGTCGAGACCGTCCTCGGCCGGTGCCCCATCGACGGCGATCATGCGGCGATGATGGGTTCGGCCATCGACGAGAAGCGAAGGCCGACGCCCCGCGCGGAGGGCCTGGAAGTGACCGACGCGGTCGAACACGTGTTCTCGCGCGCGCTCGCCGTCGATCCGCTGGAGCGCTACCAGGAGGTCGCGGACTTCTGGGCGGATCTTCATCGCGCGCTCGGAATGACCGTGAGCCTGGTCCCGGCGCGCCCGCCGCCGGAGGTTCCCGTCTCGCCCCAGTTCGTCGCGGCGATTGGCGTGGCGCCCAGTCTCCCCCCTGATCCCAACGCGGGGACGCAGCCGATGGTTCGCGCGGCCGTCCCCCGGATCCCGACGCTGATAGTTCCGGGCGGCGCGTCGTCGCCCATGGCGGAGGCGGCACGGGCCGCACAGGCCGCCGTCGTGAACGCGACCCCGCAGGATCCGCCCAGCTCGATGCCGGCGGCCACGGACCCCCGGGCGGGGTCCAGTCCCCGTTCGGCGCCGGGTTCGAGCCCGAGGGCCGCGCCACCCTCGAGCCCGCGTTCTGCTCCCGCGCGCGCCGACGCTCCGCCCAGCTACATGCTGGGGAGCACCATCGACGACTTCGACGACTTCGACGACCCCTCGATGCCCGTCGCGCGCATCGAGACGGCGCGGCGGTCCTTCTCCGGAGAGGAGCTCGACGGCGTCGGCCTGTCGCCGGTCGCGTCTCGTCCCGTGGCGCGCGCTCCGCGCGCGGGAGTGGAGGACGTTCGCTTCGAGCGCTCGTCGGGGGCCGTCGCGCGGCGGTTCGGGGGCCCCGTCAAGCTCGTCGCCGTGGGTGTCGTCGTGATGCTCGCCGACTTCGTCTATGCATTCGTCGTGGGCGAACCGCTTCGCCTCGGACCGCTCCGTCCCGTCATGCTGGCGGGGCCCCTCGTGCTCGTCGGCGTGGCGATGGGCACGGCGCGCCTCTTCGGCTCGGATTCGTGAGCGATGCTTCGGGTCGCACACGACGCCGACGGGCCGAGCTTGACCGCGGGTAGCGCCAGGGTCTACGCAACGCCGGCGTCCGAAGGCCCAGGATCCCACGCGTGAGCGAAAACGCCCCGAGCGATGATCCCGAGCGCGCCGACCCGCTGGTCGGGACGGTGCTCGCCGAGCGATATCGCATCGTGTCGCTGCTGGGGATCGGCGGCATGGGGAAGGTGTACCGGGCCGAGCACGTCCACATGCGCAAGCCCATGGCGCTGAAGGTGCTGCACCCCCAGATGAAGTGGGTGCCCGACGTGGTGGCCCGCTTCGAGCGCGAGGCCATCGCCGCAGGGCGCATCGAGCACCCGAACGTCGCGGCCGCCACCGACTTCGGCCAGCTCGAAGACGGCGCCTTCTACATGGTCATGGAGTACCTGGAAGGGCGCGACCTCGCGGACGTGCTCGCGAACGAAGGTTCGGTGAAGTCTCAGCGCGCGATCAAGATCGCCCTGCAGATCTCGGAGGCCCTTGCTGCCGCCCACGAGGCAGGCGTCGTCCACCGCGACCTGAAGCCGGAGAACGTCTTTCTCCTCGAGCGACCCGACGACCCCGAGTTCGTCAAGGTGCTCGACTTCGGCATCGCCAAGGTGAACCTCGGCGAGGTGGGCGGCGAGCAGCTCACGAAGCTGGGCACCGTCTTCGGCACGCCGCAGTACATGTCGCCCGAGCAGGCCGCGGGGCAGACGGTGGACCACCGCGCCGACCTCTACACCGTGGGGGTGCTGCTCTTCGAGATGCTCACGGGCGCGCAGCCGTTCACCGACGAGGACATGGTGAAGGTCCTGAAGAAGCAGATCGAGGAGCCGCCGCCGCCGCTGCCCGACCTCTTCGATCCCGCGCTCGTCGCCCTCGTCGGCGAGCTCCTCTCCAAGGACCCGAACGCTCGGCCCGCCACGGCCGCCGACGTCGCGGCGCGCTTGCGCCCGCTCCTCGAGGTTTCCACGGAGGTGCCCCTCGACGTTTCCCCGCCGCTCCCCCGCGCGGGCACGCCGACGGACGCGGCGGCGCGCACCGTGCTCGATCTCGTCCCGCCGGCGACGTCGAAGCGTGCGGGGCGCGTCCAGGTTCCCATCTGGGCGCTCTTCGTCGGGGCCCTCGCGCTGGTCGCGGTGGTGGCGGTCGTCGTGGGCGGCCTCACTTTCTCCTTCACGCGCACGTCCGCGCCGACGGGCGCGCAGGGGCCCGCGGTGGAGCCGGGTACGGGCAGCGTCCCCGTGCCCGAGGCGCCTCCCGAGGTCGCGGTCGGGGGCGCGGACGAGCTGTCGGCCCGCGCCGCTACGGGCGACGAGGACGCGCTCCGGGCGCTCGAGGGGCGCCCTGTAGCCGAGCGGACCGCGCCCCTGTGGCTCGCCATCGGCCGGGGCAAGATGAAGCTGGATCGCCCCGGCGAAGCGCTGGTCGCCTATCGTGAAGCGCTGAAGCTCGATCCGTCGCTCGCCCGGGATCGCACGCTGCTCGCGCACGTTCACCGGGCGGCGAAGGAGAACGACACTGCGGAGGAAGCGCTTCGCATCGCAGCCCACAGCCTGGGCTCGGACGGCGCGGACCTGCTCTACGACGTGTGGGTCGCCACGCGGGCCAAGACGACCACCACGCAGCTCGCCAAGCAGCTCGCGTACGACGCAGACGTGCGCAAGCGCGCCACGCCGGCCCTCGACGTGGCCCTGGACCTGCGCCAGGCGACGACGTGCCAGGAGTACAAGGAGCTGTTGCCGCGAGCCACGCTCAACGGCGACGTGCGATCGCACCGCGTACTCCAGCCCCTCGGGATCAAGAAGGGCTGCGGTGTCGGCAAGAAGGAGGACTGCCACGCGTGCCTCAGGGAAGGAACCGTGCTCGACGACGCGCTCGCAGCCACTCGCGCCCGCCCCGAGCCACGCTTCTTCTGAAGGCCGAGCGCGTCAGCGCGCGAGCGCCGCTCGCCGTTCGCCGACCAGCGCCTCGCGCAGGACCACGTAGTCGTCCGACAGGAAGAACGCGACGAGCGCAGCGGTGCGGACGGCGAGGTCCAGGTAGGCCAGGTCTCCGCCCTCGCTGCGGCGGCGCAGGAACGCGCCGAGCCCCTCCCGTCGCGCGAGGTCCAGGGCGTCCACGTAGTCCCGCCGCACGAGGAACAGCGAGCGAACGGCCGCGCGGAGATCCGCCGCGAGCACCAGGCCCGCCCGATCGGCAGTGAGCTGCATCACACGGTGCGCCGCCACGAGCTCCTCGTTCCGCGGTGCAAGGGTTCCGTCGTCGTCCTCCGAGCGCTTGGTCAGGTTGCGCCGGACCGCGTCGTTGGCGGCAGTGGCCGTCTTCACCAGCTGGGTCACCGTGGGCGAGCGCAGGTGCGACGCCACCGTGTCGGCGAAGCGCCATCCCTTGAGCACGGGCAGCACGCCCAGCGCCAGATCGAGCCCCTGCTTGCTCTTGTCCCAGGCGCCGGCCCACACCTCGTCGGAGGTGACGCGGCCGTGCTCGTACTCCAGGTGGGCCATCTCCGCCCCGAGGACGAACGCCAGCTCGCGCTCGTCCAACATCAGCGCTTCGTCGTCCAGGTGCTTGCCGCCGAGCAGGACGAAAGGCGGCGAGGCCTCGTAGGCCCGCACGCCGTAGGCCTTCCGACCTCGGGACACGTAGCCCTCGATGCCGTCCAGGCCGAACGCTCGCGCCGCTCGGTCGAGGGCCGAGGCTGCGCGTTCGTGGGCGGGGCGGAGCGCCGCGCAATAGTCCCGGAGGACGGCGTAGTCCGGCATCTGGACCTCCGCGATGAGCGCCAGCAGTCGCGCCATCGCCTCGCCCTTGCGGGCGAGCGGATGCGGCAAGACTCCGTCGAGCAGTTCTCGCGGGAGCGCCCGGGTCGGGACCAGGGGTTCGCCGCCCGGGACGCGGTCGAGGCCGCCCGGCCCCAGCAGCCCGAGCGCCGCCTCGGCGCGGACCCGCAGCGCATCGCCCGCGTGCTCCACGACGCGCGCCAGCCGGACGGGGACCAGCGGCTCGAGGCGCGCGAGTTCGGCCAGGGCTCCCGCGTCCGGGCGCCCGCCGTCGCCACGCAGCTCGACCAGTCGCTCGAGGATCTGCTTGCGCGCGCGGAGCAGCTGCGTGCCCGCGCCCAGCGTCAGGTCGTGGTCCTCGGGCGGAAGGAGATCCTCGACCGCAGCGCCGGGCAGCGCGGTCAGTCGCTGTTCGAGCACGCTTCGGGCGCCGGTGCGGTCTCCGCTCGACACCAGGTGATCGGCGAGGGCGACGTCCGTGCGCGCTTCCTCGGCGCGGCTGACGCCCCGCGCCAGCGTCGCTTGCCGAACGGTACGATGCAGCTCCGCCGCCCAGGGTTCGGCATCCATGCCCCGCCCGACGTACACGTCGAGGAGCGCGCGTCCGGTCTCCACGGAGAACCCGAAGGTGGACCAGACTTCCGCGATCGTCCTGGCCGGCGCACCGCTCTGCGACAGGGCAGGGAGGGCGCGCGTCGGATCCGGGCGAGCGGCCTCCGGCTCACCGAGCGCGTGCGAGATGCCCCAGGCGGCCGCCAGCGCACGGGCGTCGCTCGACAGCGTGGCCCCGTCGAGCAGGCGCCGCGCGAACCCGAGCGCGGCGTCGTCTTCGGCTCTTCCCAGCCAGTTCAGCCGCGCGATCTCGAGGTGTCGCGACGCGGCGTCGAGGCACGGGATCTTTGCCAGCTCCGCGAAGCGCTCCGCGGTCGCGCGCGGGCAGGTCCACGAAACGCTTCCGGACCGAACGACGGCCCGCCCGCGCGACTCGAGGGTGAGAGTGCGACTCTGCAGCGGACGGCGCTCCACGTCGCCTGCCGGCGAGATCGCCACCAGCTCCGCGCGTCGATCGGTGACGAGGAGCGTCGCAGGTCCGGTCGAGTCGCCGAGCACCGGGGACTCCAGGCGCTCCTCGGTCGCCGTACGCATCCACACGAGCAGGGTCTCCTCCGCGTCCAGCGCGCGTCCGAGCCAAGCGCGGCCGACGTCGTCCGGTGCTTCGACGTGCCGGGACGTCCGGATGGCGGGGCCGGGCGTCGCCTCGCGCCCACGTACGCGCCCGAGCGCGATGGCGCCGAGGGCGGGCGCGCGTCGCTTCACCGCGAGGCGCTTGCCCCTGAAGATCAGCGTGTCCGAGAAGCGGCCGAGCTCGTAGCGAAACGGCAGCGTCGTCAGGTCGAACGCCTCACCGCGCGAGCGATCCGCGACCACCACCAGCCACAGGCCGCGATCCGTCAGGCACAGCGCCGGGGCCCCCCGGCCCGCCCCCGGGACCGAGACGGTCCCGCCGAGCGGAGTGAGGCTCTCCACGACTCCGAGCCCGCGGCGCTCGACGAAGGCGACGAGAGGGCTCATGGGTCTGTGCTAGAGGAACTGGCCGCGCCCCGCTGGGGTCGGAGCTGCGAGACGCGCAGCCTGCCACGATTCGAAGCCATGCCGAAGACCACGGACGAGATCCGTAGCGCATTTCTCGCGTACTTCGAGAAGAACGGGCACCACGTGGTGCAGAGCGGACCGCTCGTCCCGGCGAACGACCCGACGCTGATGTTCGCGAACGCCGGCATGGTGCAGTTCAAGGACGTGTTCACGGGTCGCGAGAAGCGCGCGTTCGTCCGCGCCACCTCCAGCCAGAAGTGCATTCGCATCAGCGGCAAGCACAACGACCTGGAGGCGGTGGGCCCCTCGCCGCGTCACCACACGTTCTTCGAGATGCTCGGCAATTTCAGCTTCGGCGATTACTTCAAGGAAGAGGCGATCGTCCACGCGTGGAACGTCCTGACGAAGGTGCTCGGCGTCCCGCAGGACCGCCTCGTGTGCACCTACTTTCGCGGCGAACAGGGCGTTCCCGCGGACCACGCCGCCCGCGACCTCTGGAAGAAGGTGACGGGTTTCGGCGACGACCGGATCATCGGGCTGGGGATGGAAGACAACTTCTGGCAGATGGGCGACACGGGGCCGTGCGGCCCCTCCAGCGAGATCCACTTCTTCAACGGCTCGAGTCCCGACTTCTCCACCTTCGGACAGGAGCAGAGCGCGAGCGGCGAGGGGTGGATGGAGCTGTGGAACCTGGTGTTCATGCAGTTCGAGCGCAGTCGTGAGGGCGACGCGTTCCGGCTGGACCCGCTGCCGGCCCCGAGCATCGACACCGGCGCGGGCCTCGAGCGGCTGGCGAGCGTGCTCCAGGGTCAGATGTCGAACTACCACATCGACGCGCTCCGGACGCTGGTGGACCTGGCGGCGGAGCTCGCGGGCAAGCCGTACGGCGGCACCATGGAACCCGACGACGTGTCGATGCGCGTGATCGCGGATCACGCGCGCCTCGCGGCATTCCTCGTCGCCGAGGGCGTCCTGCCGGACCGCACGGGTCGGGAGTACGTCCTGCGACGGGTCATGCGGCGGGCGATCCGCCACGGGCACCGCCTCGGGATCGCCAGGCCGTTCCTGCACCTCGTCGCGGATCGCGTCGTCGAGCGCATGAGCGGTCAGTACCCCGAGCTCGCGGAACGGCGTGCGCTCGTCGTGACCGTCTGCGAGCAGGAAGAAGTGAGATTTCGCCAGACCATCGAGCGCGGTCTGGCGTTGCTCGACGAGCGGTTCGCCGCGCTTCGCGCTTCCGGATCGACCGAACTGTCCGGTGACGACGCCTTCAAGCTGCACGACACGTTCGGCTTCCCTCCCGATCTGACCGACGTGATCTGCCGAGAGCGCGGCTACTCGGTCGATCTCGAGGCCTACGACCGCGCCATGGACGCGGCGCGCGCGCGCTCCGACTTCAAGGGGATGGAGAAGGCCGTGGAGGGCGTCTACCGCGACGCGCTGTCCCGCGTGCCGTCGGGGGCGGTGCGCTTCACCGGCTACGAGACGGAGATCGGGCGCTCGCGGGTCGTCGCGCTCGTTCGAGACGGCGACCTGGTGGACGCGGCGAGCCCCGGCGATGCGGTGGCCATCGTGACGGAGGAGACGCCGTTCTACGGCGAGGCTGGTGGCCAGACGGGGGACACGGGCATCGTGGCGTGGTCGACGGGGCGTGCCCGCGTCACCGACACGACCCGTCCCGTGCCTGGACTCGTGGTGCACCACGCCGTCGTCGAGGCGGGGCCCGTCGCGGTCGGCGCGGACGCGGAGCTCGTCGTGGACTCCGATCGGCGCGCGGCCACTCGAAGGAACCACTCTGCGACGCACTTGCTGCACCTCGCGCTCCGCGCCGTGGTGGGACCCCATGCGCAGCAGAAGGGCTCTCTCGTCGCGCCCGACCGCCTCCGCTTCGACTACACCCACGGCAGGGCGCTGACGCCGGCCGAGATCGCCTCCATCGAGTCCGAGGTCAACCAGCGCGTCCTTGCGAACACCCCCGTCGTGACCGACGTCCTCGACATCGAAGCTGCCAAGGCTCGCGGCGCGATGATGATCTTCGAGGAGAAGTACGGCGACGTCGTACGAATGCTGACCATCGCGGACTCCGTCGAGCTGTGCGGCGGCACGCACGCCAGAGCGACCGGCGACATCGGTCTCTTCAAGATCGTCGCGGACGAGAGCATCGCTGCGGGCGTGCGCCGCATCACCGCGACGACGGGCGCCGGCTCCCTCGCCTACGTGAGGGAGATGGAGGAGCGCCTCGCCGCGGCCGTCGCGGTCGCCAAGGCGCCGCCCGCCGAGCTCCCCGCGAAGATCGAGCGCCTCCTGTCGCGCGAGAAGCAGCTCGAGAAGCAGGTCCAGGAGCTCCAGAAGCGGCTGCTCACGGGCGCGGGGGGCGGCGGTTTGACCGAGCTCTTGGGGCGCGCCCGGGACGTTGGTGGCGCGAAGGTGCTCGCCGTGCGCACCGAGGTCACCGACCGAGCGGCGCTTCGTGAGCTGGCCGAGCAGCTCCGGGACAAGCTCGGCGATTCGGTGGTTCTCGTGGCGAGCGAGGCCGACGGCAAGGCGCAGCTCGTGCTCACGGTGGCGAAGGGCCTCACGGGTCGGCTCGCCGCCGGAACCCTCATCAAGCCGATCGCCGAGATCCTGGGTGGCTCGGGCGGAGGGCGGGCGGACATGGCCCAGGCGGGCGGAACGGACGTCTCCCGGATCGACGCCGCCCTCGAGAAGCTCTACGAACTGCTGGCCTGACGCCGAGCGGCCTCAGATCGGCAAACGGTCTTCGAGGGCATCGAACCCCCAGAACACCGGTTCGGGGATCAGGCGCACACCGAACCGATCCTCCACCCCCGCTCGCACGCGCCGAGCCAGGCGCACGACGTCGCGCGCCGTGGCGCCGTCGTGCGCGACGATGGCGAGCGCGTGCTTGGAGGAAAGGCCGGCGTTCCCGTCGCGCAGGCCGCGTGGAAAGCCTGCGCGTTCGATGAGCCATCCCGCGCTGAGCTTCACCCTGCCGTCCGGCTCGTCCCAGCGCGGTACGTCGGCGCCGCTCGCGCGCTCGCGAACGCTGTCCGCCGTGCCCGCGTCCACCACCGGGTTGACGAAGAACGACCCGCAGCTGCGGCGGTTGGTGTCGCCGGGATCGATGACCATGGACTTCTTGCGACGAAGCGCGATGACGCTCCGTCTCACCTCGGCCACGTCGGGCGCGTCGATCCCCCGGCTCGCGAGGTCGTGTGCGAGCTCGGCGTAGCGGATCACCGGGGCCCTCCGGGCGAGTTCGAACGTGACCGACACCACGAAGAAGCGATCCGGCTCCGCGCTCTTGAGGCGGCTGTCGCGGTACGCGAACCCACACGCATCGGCGGCGAGGGTCTCGACGGTGCCGCTGGTCCGGTCGATCACGCGCACTTCCGTGATCGACTGCGAGACATCCTGCCCGTAGGCGCCCACGTTCTGGATCGGCGTCGCGCCCGCGAGGCCGGGGATGCCGCTCAACGCCTCGATTCCCGCGAGGCCCCGCTCGACGGAGCGTCGCACCACGTCGTCCCACGACTCGCCGGCCCCGGCCACGATCCGGGCGCCGCTCGCCCCTTCGCTGATCTCGAGGCCCGTCAGCGCGGCGGCGACGACCAGCCCGTCCACGCCCTCGTCCGCGACCACCAGGTTGCTCCCGCCGCCGATCAGCCGGACGCGCTGCCCGGCCTCGTCGGCCCACGCGAGGGCGCGGAGCAGCTCGGCCTCGGTCGTCGCGCGGGTGAACCGCGCCGCGGCGCCGCCGACGCCGAGCGTCGTGAACGGCGCGAGGGGGACCGCGTGCTCCGGGGTCAAGGCAGAGAGCCGCCTTCGCGGAGCGACTCCACGAACTCTCGCGCGTGGGGTGCCATCTGGATGCGGTCGATGTCCAGCGTCGCCAGCGAGCGCCCGAGGACGAACAGCTTCTCGTCCAGAGGTGCGCGAGCGTCGATGAGGACCAGCGGCGCGCCGCGGACGACGCACAGGCTGCCGGCACCCTCGGTCCGCGCCAGGAGCGCCTCCTGACGGACCTCGAGCCCCAGCTTTCGCGCCACGTCGAGGAGCTCGGAGTAGAGCCGGTCCACCTCCACGCGAGAAGCGTCCCCCGAACCGCTGCCCGCGTCGAGTCGCCGCGCTGGCTTGATGCCGCGTCGAGGCTGCTGCAGGACGGCGCGATGCGACTTTCGAGCGAGGGACGGGTCGTCGAGTTCGTCGCCGGGGACATCACGCGCGAGGGCACCGACGCCATCGTGAACGCGGCCAACTCGGCGCTCGCGGGCGGGGGTGGCGTGGACGGCGCGATCCACCGCGCCGCGGGTCCCGACCTGATGCGCGCGCTCGACGCCCTGCGGCCGACCCTCCCGGACGGGCGCCTGGCGACCGGCGGTGCCGTCATCACTCCCGGGTTCCGGCTCCGCGCCCGCTGGGTGATCCACTGCGCGGGACCCATCCATGCCGACGAGGGCTCGCGCGCTCCGGAGCTCCTCGCGTCTTGCTACGTCGAGGCGCTGCGGCACTGTCGCGAGCACGCGATCGCGTCGGTCGCTTTCCCTTCGATAAGCACGGGCGTCTATGGGTATCCCGTCCTCGACGCTGCGAGGGTCGCCGTCGCCGCGGTCTTTCGGGGCCTGGCGACCGAGGGGTCGCCCTCGCTCTGTCGCTTCGTCCTGTTCAACGCCCCGACCCTGGAGGCCTACCAGGCCGCCGCACGGGAAATACGAATTGGACGGGTGATGGGGGCGTGGTAAATGCCGCCGCACAGGGCGGTTTAGCCGGCGGTGGGAGCAACGGAGCTTCCCCGGCCCTCGCCCTGGGACTCGAGAGGACAGCTTTTCATGTTCTCCCCAAAGCGAAAGACGATCTTCGATGACTTTCACGGAAGCCGCGGCACACGTGCTGCGCCTGGTGGGCAAGCCCCTGCACTACAAGGAAATCACTGACGTAGCGATAGAGAAGAACCTGCTGAGCCACGTCGGCAAGAGCCCCGACGTCACGATGGGCGCGCGCCTCGCCGCCATCGCGCAGAAGGACGAGAAGGACTGCGATCTGGTCCGCATCAAGCCGGGCGTGTTCGCGCTCCGGGACTGGGACGACGAGACGGTGAAGAAGGGCCTGGAGGATCGCACCCCCGCCCTGGAGAAGATCCGGCTCGCCGAGGCGAACGGCGTCATCGTGACGCCCCCCGAGACCGCCGCGCGCCCCGCCGCGGACGACGACGACGACGAGGTCCTCGTGGGAGCGGAAGACACGACCGACGAGGAGGATCCGGTGGACGTGCTCGAGGCGGAGCGGACGGCTCGCCTTGCGGACGCGTCGGACGTCTTCGAAGCCGAGGAGGACGACGACGATCCGATCTTCGGAGGCGAGGGCGAGGAGGCCGAGCGCCCAGGTGATCGCGAAGGAGGCCGTCGGCGTCGGCGTCGGCGTCGGCGCGGACGCGGCGCTGCGGACAACGGCGGCATGCCGTCCTACACCGTGGCCGACGCGCCGGCGGACAACCGCGGCGCCGAGCGCGGCGGCGAACGGGGCGGCGAACGGGGCGCCGAGCGCGGCGGCGAACGAGGCGCCGAGCGCGGCGGCGAACGCGGCGCCGAGCGCAGCGAGAGGCCCGAACGCGGCGATCGCCGTGATCGGCACGCCGAACGCGTGGACGCGCGACCCGAGGACGCGCGTCCTGCCGACGAGGACGACGCGGGGGGTGATCTCGCGGACGCCGTGGCGCGCCTGCTCGGTCGTCGTGGCGGGACGATTCCGACGCGGCAGCTCGCGGAAATGGCCCAGCGCCAGTGGCGCTGGCCGGGTGATCTCCAGGCGCTCCAGGCCACGCTGACCGCGGCCGCCCGTGCCGACGTAGCGCGCAGCCAGGCGCAGGGCCTTCGGCCGCGGTTCCGCATCGTCGGTGGGCGAATAGGCGCCACCGACGCGGCCATGGATCAGCAGCTCCTCGACCTCGAGCAGCAGCTCCTCGCGGTGGCCGAGCGCTACCGGGAAGGGTCGCGCCGGGCCCTGCTCCGCAGGCTGCAGGACCTGCCGACCCGCGCGTTCGCGGAGCTAGTCCTGGTGGTCCTCGAGTCTCAGGGTCTGCAGAGCTTTCGGGTCTCGCGCCGCAACGGAGGGCAGGGAGCCGACATCGGCTTCTCCGCGACCGGCACGGGCGACGTCCCGACGGCGGTGCTCATCCGCCGCGACGGGCGCGACATCGGACGCGAGCAGGTGACCGAGCTGCGCGGTTCGCTCCACCACTACCGTGGCGCCGTCGCGGCCTGCATGGTGACGACGGGCCAGGTGCTCAGCGGCGCACGTGAAGAGGCCGCGGCCCCGGGAGGCGCACCCACGACGCTGATCGACGGGGCCAGCCTGGCCAGGCTCTGCGAGACCCACGGGGTCGGCGTGGTCGAGACACGCCTCACGCTCGCCGTTCCGGATCTCGAGTTCTTCGAGTCGATTCGCGCGGGCTGAGGTGGCCAGCGGCAGCATCGCCCCCGCGGTCCTGCTGCCGCTGCTGCTCGGCCTGGCCGCGTGTCATCGCGGTCCGCCACCGTCCCAGTTCCCCACCGCGCGGGACGCCCTGGACCGCATGCGCGCCACGTACGCCTGCAGTCGAGGCATCAGCGGCGAGGGCAAGGTGGACTACGTGGGCGACGAGGGCCGGGTACGCGGCAACGTGATGTTCATGACGTCTCGACCCGAGAGCGTCCGCTTCGACGCCTTCACGCCGTTCGGCGTCACGCTGTCCACGCTCACGTCGGATGGGGCGCGCTTCACGCTGCTGGACGTGAAGGCCAAGCAGTTCCTGGAGGGGCCCGCGAGCGAGTGCAACGTGGCGCGCATCACGGCGGTCCCCGTGCCGCCTCACGTGCTCGTTCCGCTCCTGGCCGGTGAAGCCCCGGTGCTCGTGCACGACCCCGGGCAGGCGAGGCTCTCGTGGCAGTCCGGATCGTACGTGCTCGTCGTCGACGGCCGGCACGGCGCCCGCGAGACGATCACCCTCGAGCCGCGGCCGGAGGACTGGGAGCGACCCTGGGCCGAGCAGCGCGTTCGCGTCACCGACGTGACGGTGGAGCAGAAGGGCGTCCAGCTCTACCGAGTGGAGCTGACCCGTCACGAGGCCGCCAGGACGGCGAAGTCGCGCTCCGACGAGGACGGCCTGGACGCTCCCATCCCGCCGAGCGGGCCGGCATGCGACGCCGAGGTGCCGAGAGGCGTTCGCGTCGAGGTCCCCACCTCCGGCCGGGACGTCATCTTCCAGTTCCGGGAAGTGGCCCACAATCCTCCGCTCCTCGCGGGGGCGTTCTCGCAGCCGCGTCCGGGCGGCGTGAAGGTGCGCTACTCTGAGTGCCGCTGACGATGGCCGCGAAGAGGAAGAGGAAGAAGCGGGTCTCCGCGCCAGGTCGGTCGTCACCCCCGAGAGCTGCAACGCCGGGTACGGCGCCCCACCGTTTCCGTCCGCGGGATTCGTCCGAGCTCCCCCGCTTCGCGGGGCCGCCCACGTTCTTGCGGCTCCCGGTGGCCGAGCCACCGAGCGTTCCGGAAGTCGACGTGCTCATCACCGGGTTGCCCTTCGACGGCGGCTCGAGCTTTCGATCCGGCGCGCGCTTCGGGCCGCGCGCCGTCCGCGAGGCGTCGTCCCTGTCTCGGGGGTATTCGTCGGCGCTCGGCATCGACATCTACGACGAGCTCCGCGTGGCCGACGGCGGCGACGTCACGCTGAACCCCCACGATCTTCATGCCACCCTCGACACCATCGCCGACCGGGCCGAGGCCGTCGCGCGCTCGGGCGTCGTCGGCGGCTGGGTCGGCGGAGACCAGTCGGTCACCCTCGGCGTGCTTCGCGGCATTCGTCGCGCGAAGCTGAAGTCGCTGGGGCTGCTGCACATCGACGCGCACAGCAATACCACCGGCCCGGCCTGGGGCCAGGACGTGCACCACGGAAGTGTCCTCAGGCACGCGCTCCAGGAAGGCCTCGTCCGCGCGGACTCCGTGGTGCAGATCGGGATCCGCGGGCCCCTGTCGTCGCCGGAAGACCGCGATTTCCCTCTGCGCGAGGGGTTCGAGGTGCTCGGGATCGATTCGGTGAAGTGGGACCTGCACTCGGTGATCAGCGAGGTGCGAAAGAAGATCAGGACCGGCCACTTCTACGTCAGCGTGGACGCGTCGGCGCTCGACCCCGCCTACGCGCCCGGTGTCAGCGTTCCCTCGCCGGGCGGCATGAGCACGTGGGAGCTGCAGCAGATCCTGCGCTCGCTCGTCGGCGCAGACATCGTCGGCTTCGACGTCGTCGAGATTTGCCCGCCCTACGATCACGGCCAGACGACGTCACTCGTGGGCGTCAGCGTGATTCAGGAGCTGCTGGCCGCCATCGCCGACACGCGGCGGAGCGCGCGACCCGCGTCCAGCTCGCGCGGCCGGCAGGTCGGCGGGCGCATGAGCCCCTGAGCGGGCGCGAGGCGCCGGGTCACGCCCCGAGCGCCGCGAGCGCTTCGCCCGGGCGGTTCGAGATGATCCCGTCGACGCCGAGAGCGTCCAGATCGCGCACCTCGGTCGGGTCGTCGACGGTCCACACGTTCACGATGGCGCCGGCGTCTCGCCATCTCCGCACGCGCGCGGGCTGGGTGAGCAGCCGCTCCGGGTGGATCGCCTGGGCGCCCAGCAAGCGGTAGCCCGGGGCAGAACCGAGCAGGCGCTGCCCCGCGTGAACGAGCCAGGCGCGCGGGACCCCCGGCACGAGCGGTCCGAGGGCGGCGACCATCCCGGGGTGGAACGACGAGAGGATCACGTGGCGCGGCGCGTCCGGCACGGCGGCCACGAGCGCCGCCACACGCCGCACCAGCGCGGCGCGGCTCGAGACGTCCTGCTTCAGCTCGACGTTCACCCGAAGTCGCAGCTGGCGTGCCCAGTCGAGGACTGCGGAGAGGCGCGGCGCGCGCTCCCCACCGCCGAGGTCCACCGCGTCGAGGTCGCGGCGAGTCAGGGCCTCCAGGGCTCGCTCGTCGGCGCCAGCGGTCATCCGGCGCAGCGTGCGGTCGTGGAACACTACGACGTCCCCCGAGGCGTCGAGGCGGACGTCGAGCTCGACGCCGTCGGCGCCCTCCTCCGCCGCCATTGCGAAGGCGGCCAGCGTGTTCTCTGGAGCACCGTGCGACGCGCCGCGATGGCCGAGCACGAAGGGTCGCTCCGGGCTGCGGCGCCAGAAGCGCGCTGCGGCGCTCGCTGCGTCCATCGTCAGCCGCCGAGCTCGGTCGCGATCTGCACCGCCACGACGCGCGCATGCTCGACCTGGTCGGACGGGAAAGAGATGCCGCCCACCGCCTTGTGTCCGCCGCCTCCGTGGCGGGCGCACAGCGCGCTCACGTCGGCGTCCAGGGGCTCGCCGCACCAGGGGTTGTACCCCACCGAGATCTTCACGCCGCTCGCGAGCCTGCCGACGATGACCGAGTAGGTGGACTCGGGGTGCAAGGCGTAGGTGACGAACTTCCCCACGGTCTCGAGGACGGTGTCCGTCAGGTCCACGAAGACGACACGGCCCCGCACCTCGCAGCGCTGCCTCACCTTGTCGATGAATCGCTCGAGCTTCTCGCCGAGCGGAGCGAACTTCCGAGTCACGAACTCCGACGAGGCCACCTCGATGAGCGGCTTTTCGAGGAGGTCCGGCACCACACGGCCGAGGAAGCGATCGTCGCCATGGTGCTCGACCACGCTGGCGAGGCGCAGGATCGGGTTTTCGCGACTGACGGCCTCCTCCGCGCTGGCGAAGCGAGCCGCGTCGATGAGATCCGCCCACTTCACCAGGTCCGCCAGGTCGTCGAACGCGAGGCCGAAGCGCTGCTTCGCGACGTCCGCGATGAGCTTCGTGCAGGAGGAGTAGTCCCCGTCGAAGAAGAAGCGCCCTTCGTCCGAGCGCCGATCGAACGCCTCACGTTCCTCCGGTCCCGCGAAGGCCGTGCGGTGGTGATCGAAGTACCAAGTGAGCGACGGAACCACCGCGAAGCGGTAGTCGAGGATGGCGTTGACGTCCCCCGACAGGAGCTTCGCGTCGGGCCGTGCCTGGCTGACGCCGTAGCCGCAGCCGCGGTACGTGAACGTCGCCCCGGCGGCATCGGTGCCGCGCAGCAGGCGCGTGAAGAGCACCGCGCTCGCCATGCCGTCGAAGCAGTGGCCGTGCGTGGCGACCACGACGTTCATGGGGCCTAGTTATCACACGCGCCTGCCCGTTTCGCCGCGCGGGGTGTAAGCTCCCGCCCGCAGCGAGGGTTCGCTGCAGGAGAAACGAGCCGGGACCCATCGGTCCCGAAAGGCGAAACCACGATGAGCCCACCCCACGATCCCCGCGCGACCGGCGCACTTCGCCCCGTCGTCGCGCTGCTCCTCGTCACCCTCCCGGCGGCCCTCGGCGCCGTCGGTGCCTGCGCGAAGGAGGAGCCCATCCAGTACCCCCAGCAGCCGGTGGACGCCGGTCCTCCGCCGACTCAGACGGCGCCCCCACCGCCTCCCGCGGACGCCGGTCCGCCCCCTCCACCCGCCGACGCGATGACGACCGTGCTCCCGACGGACGTCGAGAAGATGCTGCAAGACGCCATCAAGACGATGGCGGGCAAGGAGGCGCGCGGCATGAAGGCGGAGGGCGACCTCATCAAGGGCGCGGTGCAGCAGGGCGGCCAGCTCGAGCAGCAGATCATGATCCAGGCCGGCAAGTGCTACTCGATCATCGGCATGGCGGGGCCGGTCATCACCGAGCTCGACATCGAGCTGCGCGCGTCGTCGCCGCTGCCCATCCCGTTGCCGGGCGGCGGGCTCGTCGTCGCCGTGGACGGCGATCAGGGACCTGAAGCGACCATCGCGCCGTGCTGGAAGAACCTCCTGGGCGTGCCGTTCCCCGCGACCGTCGTGCTGAAGGCCACGGTGGGGAACGGCCCGATGGCGGCCCAGGTCTTCGTGAAGTAGCCCGCGGCACTGCCGAAATAGCGCGCAACCCCCCGGCAGTTCGCGACGAAGGCGGGAGCATGCTCTCGCCGGAGGTCCTGGTCGGTCCCACGCTGCCGGTTCGCCTTCGCGACCTGCGCGAGCCGCCGACGGCGATGTACCTGCGCGGCGCGCTCCCACGCGGTCCGGCGGTCGCGGTGGTCGGCACGCGAGACCCGTCGGGCGAGGCCGTGGAGTTCACCCGGGATCTCGCCGCCGCGCTCGCCGCCGAGGGCGTGGCGATCTACTCGGGCGGCGCGAAGGGCATCGACCTTGCTGCGCACGAGGGGACGCTCGAGGCGGGAGGAGCGACGGTGGTGGTCGCTCCCGCCGGCTTTCATCGGCCGTTCCCCGAGGACCACGGAGGCGTGTTCCACCGCATCGTCGAGCGAGGCGGCGCCTACCTGTCGGCCTTCCCCGACGACGAGCCGGCGCGCCTCGGACACTTCCTGCTGCGCAACGCGCACCTCGCCGCGCTGGTGCACGCGCTGGTCGTCGTGCAGTGCGACTTTCGCAGCGGCGCGCGGAACGCGGCTCGCCGTGCGCGCGAGCTCGGACGGGTCGTGTTCGCGGTGCCGCACTCCCCGTGGTTCGCCGAGGGCGCCGGGTGCAATCGAGAGCTCGAACGCGGCGCCATCCCCTTGCGAGCTCCCGCACAGGTGCTCTCCGCCCTGGCGCAGCAGAACCTCCGAGGTCTCGCTCCGGGCGCCCCGGGCCCCGGTCACGAGCGTCATGAAGCCGACGGCGAAGAGTCATGTGATTTCAGATGATTGGGGGCGCCGACGGCTGCCGCCCCGGCGCCTTCGGAGTTGACGGCCGACCCGCGCAACGTGTTAGCTCCCGCCCTCTCGGAGGGCACCAACCTCCTAACCTACCGATTTGCCTCGATTTTAGTGACACGCCGCTGCGGGGCCGCCTTGCGCCGTCCCGTAGCGGGACTCAGTAAGGATCCCGCGGGGCCGCTTCGGCTCCGTACGGCCCCCACGTCATGAGCGCCAAGAACAAGACCCTGGTCGTCGTCGAGTCGCCCGCCAAGGCGAAGACGATCAAGAAGTATCTGGGCTCCGGGTACGAGGTCGTCGCGAGCAAGGGGCACGTGAAGGACCTGCCGAAGAAGCTCGGCATCGACGTCGAGAACGGCTTCAAGGAGACGTACGAGGTCATCGACGCCAAGGCGAAGGTGCTCAAGGAGCTCCGCGACGAGTCCAAGAAGGCGACCCGCCTGCTGCTGGCGATGGACCCGGACCGCGAAGGGGAGGCCATCGCCTGGCACATCGCAGACGAACTCGGGCGCAAGTCACTCGACGTGGCGCGCGTGGAGTTTCACGAGATCACCAAGCGCGGCGTCGAGCGCGGCCTCGCGAGCCCCCGCGCCCTGGACAAGAACCTCTACGACGCACAGCGCGCGCGGCGGGTGCTCGATCGCATCGTCGGATACGACGTGTCAGCGCTGGTCTGGTCGAAGCTCGCGTTCGGGCTCAGTGCCGGGCGCGTGCAGTCGGTTGCCCTGCGGCTCATCGTGGAGCGCGAGCGCGAGATCGAGGCGTTCGTGCCGGAAGAGTACTGGAACGTCGCCGTTGCGCTGAAGGGCCGGGAGAACGCGGCGTTCGTCGCGCGCCTCGCCAAGCTCGACGGCGAGAAGGCCGTCGTCGGGGACGGCGAGAGCGCCGCGGCCATCCGGGCCGACCTGGACGGGGCGAAGTACTCCGTGACGAAGGTCACGCGGCGCGAGCAGAAGCGCTCCGCGCCGCCGCCGTACAACACGAGCAAGCTCCAGCAGGACGCGGCGAGCTACCTGCGCTTCGCCGCGAAGCGCACGATGAGCATCGCCCAGCGGCTTTACGAGGGCGTGGACCTCAAGCGGGACGGCGGTCAGGTCGGCCTCATCACGTACCTGCGTACGGACTCGGTGCGCGTGAGCGCGGACGCCATCAGCGACGTGCGGGCCCACATCGGTGCGCGGTTCGGGGAGCGCTTTCTGCCGTCGAAGCCGAACTTCTTCAAGGCGCGCAAGAACGCCCAGGAGGCCCACGAGGCGATCAGGCCCACCTCGATGGACCTCTCTCCGGACAAGGTTCGCAAGTACCTGAGTCCCGAGCAGATCAAGCTGTACAAGATGATCTGGGACCGGTTCGTCGCGTCGCAGATGGCTCCGGCCGTATACGACCAGACGTCGGTCGAGATCGACGCCACGCCTACGCGCAAGGACCGCCGTCACGAGCGCATCGAGCTCCGGGCCAGCGGCCGCATCCTCAAGTTTTCGGGTTGGCTCGAGGCGCACCAGGCGGCGCGCGATCACACCATGGCGGGCGAAGAGGACGAGGACGGGAGCGCCGCCCCGGGTGGCGAGGCCCATGCCGCGGAGGACGGCGCGGGTTCGAACGGCACGGCACGCGTGAAGCCCGAGGAGGACGGCGACGGCGTGCTGCCCGAACTGACCGAGGGCGAGGCGCTCGCCCTGGTGCGCCCGCCGGGGGTCACCGCGGAGCAGAAGTTCACGCAGCCGCCGCCCCGCTACAACGAAGGCTCGCTCGTGCGCGAGCTGGAGAAGCGGGGGATCGGCCGGCCCAGCACCTACGCCGAGATCATCAGCAAGGTGCAGGCGCGTGACTACGTCGAGAGGCTCCAGGGCGGCCAGATGAAGGCGACGGAGCTCGGGAAAATCGTCGTGGACGGTCTCGTGGCGACGGAGCTCGACTTCATGGATCCGGCGTTCACCGCCACCATGGAGGAAGACCTGGACAAGGTGGAGGCCGGCAAGCTCGAGCGCGTGAAGCTACTCGAGCGGTTCTACGCCAAGTTTCGGAAGATTCTCGACAAGGCGAAGAAGAAGAAGCGCTGGGCTCCCGAGCCCGAGCCGACGGAGTTCGTCTGCGACGTCTGCGGGGGAAAGATGCTCAAGCGCTGGAGCCGAAACGGCTTCTTCCTGGGCTGCGAGAACTACCCGAAGTGCAAGACCACGAGCGACCTCGGCGACGACGGCAAGCCCGCCGTCCCCAAGCTCGCGGACGTCGACTGCGACAAGTGCGGCAAGCCCATGGTCGTCAAGACCGGTCGCTACGGGGAGTTCCTGTCGTGCAGCGCGTACCCGGCGTGCAAGAACGCGAAGCCGGTCCCCCTCGGCGTGAAGTGCCCCGCGTGCGGCGGCGACATGATCGAGATCCGCGCCCGCAAGCGCGGCGGACGCACCTTCTACGGCTGCGGCAACTACCCGAAGTGCGAGTACAAGGTGTGGCAGAAGCCGGTGGACGCGCCGTGCCCGGCCTGCAAGCACCCGTTCCTGGTGGAAGGAGGTGGTCGCCGCAGTCCGAAGCTCGTGTGCCCGCGCGGCAAGGAGTGCGGCTACTCCCGCGCCCTCGAGGAGCCGGATGGCGAGGAGCGGTCCGCCTCGCGTGGTACCTCGGCGGAGTCGTCGGCCGGCGCGCAGCCGTGAGCGACGTCACCATCGTCGGCGCCGGACTCGCTGGCTGCGAGGCCGCGCTTCGGCTCGCGAACCGCGGCCACACGGTGACGGTCCTGGAGCAGAAGCCGGGACGCCGCACTCCCGCCCAGCGCGACGAGCACCTCTGCGAGCTGGTGTGCTCGAACTCGTTCCGTGGGGCCGCCCTCGCGAACGCCGTGGGCCTCCTGAAGGAGGAGATGCGGCGCCTCGACTCGTTCGTGATGAAGGCCGCCGACGCGTGTCGCGTGCCAGCAGGCGGGGCGCTGGCGGTCGATCGCGAGCGCTTCTCGGCGCTCGTGACGTCCTGGGTCCGCGGTCACCCGGGCATTCGAGTGGTGGAGCAGGAGGTGACGGCGGTACCCGTCGAGCGGCCCGTGATCATCGCCACGGGACCGCTCACTGGCGACGCGCTGGCTCGGGACATCGCGTCGCGAGTGGGGGAGGCGTCGCTCTCCTACTACGACGCCATCGCGCCCATCGTCACTGCGGAGTCCATCGACTGGGAAGAGGTCTTCCGCGCTTCGCGGTGGGACAAGGGGGAGTCGAGCGACGATCGCCACGCCTACGTGAACTGTCCGCTCGATCGCGAGCAGTACGAGCGGTTCGTCGCCGACGTTCTCGGCGCGCGCAAGGTCGAGCCCCACGCGTTCGAGGACGTGCGGTACTTCGAGGGGTGTCTGCCCATCGAGGTGATGGCCGAGCGCGGGCCGCGCACCCTGGCGTTCGGCCCCATGAAGCCCGTGGGCCTCACCGACCCGCGCACGGGTCGCTGGCCGCACGCCGTGGTGCAGCTTCGCCAGGAGGACGAGGCGGCGACGGCCTACAACATGGTCGGCTTCCAGACGCGCATGGCGTGGTCGGAGCAGGCGCGCGTGTTCCGTACGATCCCGGGGCTGCGCAATGCCGAGTTCGAGCGCTTCGGCGCCGTCCACCGCAACACCTTCCTCGACGCGCCGAGGGTCCTCGACGGGACGTTTCGCCTGCGGACCGACCCGGGCATCTGGTTCGCGGGGCAGATCACGGGCACCGAGGGGTACGTCGAGAGCGCCGCCGGCGGAGGCCTCGTGGCGCTCTTCCTGGCGGACGTGCTCGCCGGGCGGACGCCCTGCGTGCCCCCGACCACAACGGCGCACGGCGGGCTGGTGCGCCACGCTTCGCGCTCGGTCGCCGACTACCAGCCGTCCAACATCACCTTCTCGCACATCGATCCGTGGGCGGGCCGCCGGTTGTCGAAGCGCGTGAAGCACGAAGCCATCGCCGAGCGGGCGCTGGCCGATCTCGAGCGATGGCTGGCGGCGCGAGCCGAGCTTCAAAACAGCGCTGCGGCAATGCCATCCGCGAAGAGCCAGGCCGAGCGAGGCACCCTGACCCGGCCGCCTTCGATGGCGAGCTGACCGCGTTCGACGAGGCGCGCCGCCGCACGCTTGCGCTCGGCCGTCCACGCCACGACGCCGAGCCGGTCCGCCTCGGCTTCGAGGGCGACGCCCTCCGCCAGGCGTAGCCCCAGCATGATGCGCTCGCGGAGATCGGTCTCGGGGTCGACCTCCTCCGAGTGCGAGACCAGGGGGTGCGCGGCGTCGAAGGCGGCGGCGTGGGCGTCGCCGCTCGCGGCGAGGTATCGCTCGACCGAGGGCGTGTTGCGGTACCGAACGCGCCGCGCCTTCGTCGTGACCGTGCCCCAGGCGCCCGTGCCCACGCCCAGGTAGTCGGCGCCGCGCCAGTAGCCCAGGTTGTGCCGCGCTGTCTGACCGCTCAGAGCGTAGTTGCTCGTCTCGTAGTGGGCGAAACCTCGCGCCGAGAGCGCCTCGTCGAGCGCGAGGAAGCTGTCGGCGACGTCGTCTTCGGTCGCGAGCGGGAGGCGCCCCTTCTTCGCGAGCGCGCCGAACTGCGTGCCGGGCTCGATGGTGAGGGCGTACAGCGAGAGGTGCGCCGGCCCGACGTCGGCGAGTTGGAGCGCGTCCCCCACGGCCTCGTGCGCTCGCTGGCCGTGAAGGCCGAAGATGAGGTCCGCCGAAACCCGCGGCATCACGCTCACGGCGTCGCGCAGCGCGCGCAGACCGCCCTTCGCGTCGTGCAGGCGCCCCAGGAACGAGAGCCGCTCGTCGTCGAGCGCCTGAACGCCGAGGCTCACGCGGTTCACGCCGACGTCGAGCAGCGCCCGAGCCTTCTCCGCCGAGAAGCTCGACGGGTTGCACTCCACCGTGACCTCGGGATCCCCGTCGGGAGGGAAGGCCGCGAGCGCCGCCCGGAGCACCCGGCCGAGATCGGTGGGATCCCAGAGCGAGGGTGTGCCTCCGCCGAAGAACACGCTCTCGATTCTCCGCGGCCCGAGGACGTCCCGCCGCCCCGCGAGCTCCGCGATCACCGCGTCGGCGTACGCCGCGCTGGGCACGTCCGCCGCCGCGGCCTCGATGCTCAGGAAGTCGCAGTACGGGCACTTCCGCAAGCACCACGGAAAGTGCACGTAGAGCCCCATTCCGCGGTCCGCCGCGGCGGGTGGCGGCTTCGAGTCCGCGTATCGCGGGTCGCCGCCCGGTCCTGTCGGCGTTTCGCCGCCCCCCTTGGCCGAAGGTGGCCTTGGTCGTAGATTCACGGGGTTCTGGGGCATTCTCCTCCGGACGCTCTACTCTCTCGCTCCCCCCGTGCAGACGCTCGAAGGTCTCGTCGCTTCCGTTCAACGCTACCACGCCAACGCCGACACCGACCTCATAGGTCGGGCGTGGCGGTACTCCGAGGCGGCGCACCGCGATCAGATGCGGAAGAGCGGGGAGCCCTACTTCACGCACCCGAGGTCCGTGGCCGGGATCCTCGCCGACCTTCGCCTGGACACCGCGAGCATCTGCGCGGGGCTGCTCCACGACGTCGTGGAGGACACCCTCGCGACCACGGGGGACATCCAGCGCGAGTTCGGCGGAGAGGTCAGCGACCTCGTCGACGGCGTCACGAAGCTCTCGCAGATCAACTTCACCTCGCGCGAGGACAGGCAGGCCGAGAACTTCCGGAAGATGGTCGTCGCCATGGCGAAGGACATCCGCGTCCTGCTCGTCAAGCTCTGTGACCGACTCGACAACATGCGGACGCTCGAGCACATGAGCGCCGAGTCGCAGGAGCGCATCTCGCGCGAAACGATGGAGATCTACGCGCCGCTGGCGGGGCGGCTCGGGATTCAAACCATCAAGAGCGAGCTCGAGGACCTGTCGTTCCGGTTCATCGAGCCCGAGCTTCACGTCACCATCGAGAAGAGCCTGGGCGAGACGCGCATCGAACGCGATCGCTACATCGAGAGCGTGTGCCGAACGCTCACTTCGCGCCTCGCGGAGAGCGGGTTCGCCGCGAAGGTGTGGGGTCGCGCGAAGCACGCCTTGTCGATCCACCGCAAGATGAAGGAGCGGCAGATCGAGTTCGATCAGGTCCACGACCTCATCGCGTTTCGCATCGTCGTGGAGAGCATCGCCGACTGTTATGCCGCGCTCGGCGTGATCCACTCCAAGTGGACGCCCATCCCCGGCCGCTTCAAGGACTACGTCGCCCTCCCGAAGCCGAACCGCTACCAGTCGCTCCACACCGCCGTGATCGGCCCTGGTCGTCAGCGCATCGAGATCCAGATCCGAACTCACGAGATGGATCGGGTGGCGGAGCACGGCGTCGCCGCTCACTGGCAGTACAAGGAGCGCATTTCGGGCGGGGTCGCGCCGGAGGACGCGAAGAAGTTCGGTTGGCTCCGCGAGCTGGCGGATTACCAGCGCGACATGAAGGATCCGGCGGAATTTCTCGAGTCGGTGAAGATCGACCTCTTCCCCGACGAGGTCTACGTCTTCACGCCGAAGGGCCAGGTGATGGTCTTCCCGCGCGGCTCGACGCCCGTGGACTTCGCCTTCTCGATCCACTCGGAGGTGGGCCACCACTGCTCCGGCGCCCGCGCCAACGGTCAGATCGTTCCGCTCCGCTACAAGCTGCGCAACGGTGACGTCATCGAAATAATGACGTCGCCCAACCAGCAGCCCTCCAAGGACTGGCTCGACTTCGCCGTCACCGGCCGCGCGCGGCTGAGGATTCGAGCCCACCTGCGGGGGGACGAACGCGTCAAGTCCCTGAACCTCGGCCGCGAGCTCTTCGAGACCGAGATGCACGGTGCCGGCATGAGCCTGACGCGATTCCTCAAGAACGAGGACGAGGTGCGCAAGGTGCTGGCGCAGCATCGCCTCGGTACGCGGGACGAGCTCTTTCTCGCCATAGGCTACGGCAAGCTGCAGGCCCACGACGTCGTTCAGCTCATGCGGGCCCCCTCCGGCAAGGAGGAGAGTCCCCCGTCGTCGCTACGAACGGGCGCCATCGAGCAGCTCGTTCGCAAGGTCACCGGGCGGGACCACACGGGCATCCGGGTCAACGGTGCGGACGACGTGCTCGTCCGCTACGCGCGGTGCTGCAACCCGCTCCCGGGCGATCCGGTCATCGGCTTCATCACGCGCGGCCGGGGTGTCACCGTCCACCGTCGCGCCTGCCCCAAGGCGTTCGACACCGACCCCGAGCGTCGCATCGAAGTGGCCTGGGACACACGCAGCAAGATCAACCGCCCCGTGCAGCTCCGAGTCACGACGACCAACGAGCCTGGCATCCTCGCGACCGTGAGCCAGACCTTCAGCGCGAGCAAGATCAACCTCAGCGAGGCCAACTGTAGGGCCCTCGACGAAGGTCGAGCCAGCAACGTCTTCACCTTCATGTGCAGCGATCTCAGTCAGCTCAAGAACGTCATGAAGGCTCTCTCCAAGCTCGGCGGTGTGGTAGACGTCGAGCGAGTGTGAGTCGATTCTGCGCCGCCCTGCTCGGCCTGGCGTTCGCCGTGGCCGGTTCTCCTTCCCTTGCCGTCGCGGCGCCGACGGACCCGGGGTCGTCGCCTGCCGAACCGCCAGCAGACCCGCCGATCACCGACCACGAGGAGCGCGCCGTGCCGGACTACGACGGGCGCGGCGACGATCCGACGACGACGGGCGACGTCCTGCTGTGGGTGCCTCGCGTGCTGCTCTCGCCCGTGTACCTGGTGACGGAGTACGTGGTGCGCCGTCCGCTCGGCGCGTTCGCGACCCTGGTGGAGGAGGAGCAGCTCTACGAGGGGGCGCGCGACCTCTTGACGTTCGGACCGAAAGACAACATCGCCGTCATCCCGACCGGGCTCTTCGACTTCGGCTTCCGCCCCAGCGTCGGCGCGTTCGTGTTCTGGAACGACTTCTTGGCGGAGGAGAACGACCTGCGGTTGCGCGCGGCGTACGGCTTCGACGGCCTGGACTGGTGGACCCTGGAGGCTGCCAACCGCCTGCACCTGAGCCACGACTCCGAGCTCTCGCTGCGGGGCAGCTACGAAGGCCGCTCCGACTTCCTGTTTCACGGGATAGGACCGCGGTCGGGTGCGACGGAGGCGCGCTATCGCGCCAACGTCTTCGAAGGCGGCCTGCGGTACGAGGCGGATCTGACCGCGTGCACGCTCCCCGAGATCCTCGAAGCAGGCTCCCGGTGCCGCACGAGCAGCGTCCGTACGGCCGTCTTCGCCCGAGACGTCTCGTTCGATCCCACCGAGGGCTCCCCGTCCGACGAAGCGACCGTGGCGGCGGAGATCGCCCGTGGTCGCTATCTCGCCCCACCGGGCCTCGCGGACGGCTACACCACGCTCCACGAGAGCGTGGAGATCATCCTCGACTCGCGTGCGCGGCGCTACACGCATGTCTCGCCGCGCGGCGAACCCTTGCCCGAGCGGCTCGAGGGTAGCGATCACGTTCCGCCGCCGGCGAGCGGCGTACGGTTGGCGCTCCGTGGAGAGCATGCCGGCGGGCTGCGGCGCACGGCGCCCTTCGCGCCGGGCGGGAGCGAGCGGCTCGAGTGGGTGCGCTACGGCGGCACGCTGGGCGGGTACCTGGACATGACGGGCGAGCAGCGCGTCGTTGGCCTGACCGCGACCGTCGACTTCGCCGACCCGCTGCGCGGCGACGCGCCCATTCCGTTCACCGAGCTCGTTCAGCTCGGTGGCGAGCGGCCGCTGCGCGGCTTCCTCGAAGGGCGCCTCATGGACCGCAGCGCCGCGACGGCCGTGCTCGACTACCAGTACCCCATCTGGGTTTGGCTCGACGGCGTGGTGCACTACGGTGTGGGCAACGTGTTCGGCGCGCACCTCGACGGCTTCGACGTCGGTCTGCTCCGGCAGTCCTTCGGGCTCGGCTTTCGCACCACCAGCACGCGGGATCAGCCGTTCGAGCTGCTGCTCGCCTTCGGCACCCGCACCTTCGACGACGACGGGGGCATCGAGAGCGTCCGGTTCGTCGTCGGAACCACGAGCGGCTTCTGATGGTCACTCGCGCACTGCTGCCGCTGCTGCTCGGCCTCGTCGGCTGCGGCTCGGGTTTCCGCCAGTTCCCGGCGGCCGAGCCCTTGTGGCACGACCCGGATCGCCGCCCGTTCCGTGCCGAGCCCGAGGAGTACTTCTCGCCGTTCTACTGGGACGGCGCGAACCAGATGGTGTTCCGGCCGGCCGCGCGCTTCTTCGCCGTCGATCCGGCGGGTGAAGCCGTGAACGTGAACGCGATGGACGAGGTCCCCGATTCGTCGTGGTTCACGCGTCGCATCGGCAGCTTCCCGATGACGCCCGGCGAGTTCGCGGAGGGGGCGTGCGGTGGTCACGCGCCCATCGACGCGGCAGGGCCGTGGACGGTGAAGGGCGCCAAGCCGAACGGCGCGAACCCCGGCTTCATCATCAAGGCCGCCGACGGCAGGCGGTACCTGCTCAAGTTCGATGGTGTGGTCCAGGGCCCGCGGGCCACCGGCGCCGACGTCATCGTCTCCAAGATCTACTGGGCAGCGGGCTACTTCACGCCGTGCAACGCCGTCACCTTCTTCGACCGGTCCATCCTTCGGATCGATCCCGAGGCGACCAGCGAGACCGCGAAGGGCGAGAAGGTGCCGATCACCGAGCGCGACCTCGACACCGTGTTCGAGAAGGCCGTTCGCCTGCCCGATGGCCGGTACCGCGCCAGCGCGAGCCTGTTCCTCGACGGAAGACCCATCGGGCCGTTCACGTACGAGGGAACCCGCAGCGACGATCCGAACGACGTGATCCCCCACGAGGATCGTCGCGACCTGCGCGGCACGTACGTCCTGGCGGCGTGGACGAACCACTTCGACTCGCGCGAGCAGAACACCCTGGACACGTGGCACGAGGTGAAAGGGCAGGGCGGCTACATTCGCCACAACCTCATCGACTTCGGCGATTGCCTCGGCAGCATCTGGGAGCCGCCCGAGATGGGCCGGCGCATCGGGCACTCCTACTACCTCGACTTCGGCGACGTGCTCGGAGATCTCGTCACGTTCGGCATCGGGTCGAGGCCGTGGGATCCGTCGCGAGCGCGGTTCGGGAAGTCGGGCTCGGTGTTCGCGTACTTCGGCGTCGAGCGGTTCGTGCCCGACGCCTACAAGCCGGGCTATCCGAACCCCGCGTTCCTGCGACACGGCGAGCGCGACGCCGCGTGGATGACGCGCATCATCGCCGCCATGACGCCCGACCACGTGCGCGCCGCCGTGGCAGAGGGGAAGTTCCTCGATCGTGCCCTGGACGCCGAGCTGGAGCGACTGCTCCTCGGGCGACGGCGGAAGATCCTGGAGCGATACACGAGCCGCCTCTCGCCGCTGTCGCACCCGGAGGTGACCGCCGGGGCGGGGAGCGCGGAGCTGTGCGCGCGTGACCTGGCCGTCGCTTCGGGCGTGGCGCCCGCGCGCAGCTACAAGGCGCGTGCCTGGCTCGGGACGACTCCCGCGTCTGCCGACATCGGCGCGCCGCGAGTGTCCGGGGAGCGCGTCTGCGTTTCGCTGCCCGGGCCGCGCGACTACGCCGTGGTGGACCTCGCCGCGCGCGGCGCGCCGGCGCCCCTTCGCGTCCATCTCCGGGGCCAGCCATCGGGTGCCTGGCGCGTGGTGGGCGTGGAACGCCCGGACGATCACGATCCCCCTGGCTGATCGCTCCGATACCCCCTTCTCGAAGGCGGCGGCTCGCGATACTACGGCGCCAACGATGGGAACCTCTGCCAATCACTTCCTGAGCGCGACGTTCGCCGCGGCGCTCCTCGTGACCGGCGCCTGCAAGAAGGACAACAAGGTCTCGGTCACCAACACGTCCAACCCGTGCGAGGGCGCGGATGCGGGCCCGGAGGCGGTGGCTTGTGGCGGCGCGTGCGTCGATGTGCAGACGAACGCCGCTCACTGCGGCCAGTGTGACGCAGCGTGCCCGACGGGCGGAGTGTGTACGAATGGCACGTGCGGATGCCCGGCGGGGCAGCAGGTCTGCAGCGGTGCGTGCGTCGACACCATGACGGACCTGAAGAACTGCGGCACTTGCTCGAACGCGTGCGCGACCGGCGCTGAGTGCTCCGGTGGCGACTGCGCGTGTCCCGGCGTGCGCGGGGCGGTCTGCATGGGGGAGTGCGCCGACCTGGCTTCGGACTCCGCCAACTGTGGTCAGTGCGGCTCGGCGTGCACCGGCGGTACGACCTGCACGGACAGCACCTGTGCCTGCGCATTCGGCAACCAGAAGTCGTGTGGCGCGACGTGCATCGACGTCAGCGGGGACGAGCTGAACTGCGGCGACTGTGGCAACTCGTGCGCCACCGGCGCTTCGTGCGAGGAGGGCGCGTGCCAGTGCCCGGGCACCCAGGGGAAGGTGTGCGGCGGCGCCTGCGCCGACGTGGCGACGGATCCGGAGCACTGCGGCGACTGCAGCGTGACGTGCGGCCGCCTGTGCATCGGCGGCGCATGCCCCACGGTCGCGTCGGTCGCTGCCGGCGGGTCGCACACGTGCGCGCGGTTCTCGGACGGTTCGGTCGCGTGCTGGGGGGACAACGACGTCGGGCAGCTCGGCCTGGGCGACGCGGGGAGCGCCCGGTTCGCGCCCACGGTCGTCCCGGGACTCAGTGACGTCGCCCACCTGGGAGCGGGAGGCCGGAACACCTGCGCCGCCTCCACCCAGGGGGAGCTCCGCTGCTGGGGGGTGAATGACCAGCACCAGCTCACGGATGCGGCGGCGGAGTTCGAACCGTCGCCCTTCCTGGTGGCTTCCTACCCGACTGGCAATCCTCCCGACCGGCTCGCCGTCGGCGGCCGCTTCACGTGTGCGGGTCGAAGGGGCGGAGACGCGTACTGCTGGGGCGCGAACGAGTACAGCGAGAGCGGCGCCACCCCATCGCTGAACGTCGGGCAGCCCACGAAGATCGCGAACGTCCTGGACCTCGAGACGCTGTCGGCCGGTTCCACCTACGGCTGCGCCGTCGTTCGAGATCCGGGCAACTTCGGCAAGGTCATGTGCTGGGGCGACAATCGCGGTGAGGTTCTCGGTGTGGATTTCGCCACCACCCCGACCACGAGCGTCGCCGTCCCTCTGGAGAATCCGCTCGGCAACGCCATCGCCGTTCGCGCCGGGTACACCAGCACCTGCGCCCTCGATGCCGTCGGGCAAGCGTGGTGCTGGGGGAGCACGTGGATCACGAACCTTCCCTCCGAGACTCGCGTTCCCGAGATGGTTGCAGGCCTTCCTCACGCGACGCACCTCTCGGGGCAGGGGGACTTCGCGTGCGCTCGGGTCACCGGTGGCGAGATCTGGTGCTGGGGCCTCTCCTTCGGCGGAGCGACGGGCCAGGAGCCGCCCTCACCCGTGCCGGCGGCCGTCCTGGACGGCGCGGGCACCAAGCTCTCGGGAATGGACGGCGTCACCTCGGGTCGAGACCACACCTGCGCGTGGAGCGCGACGGCGGTCTGGTGCTGGGGCAACAACGAGTTCGGCCAGCTGGGCAACGGCGACGGCGGGAGCGGAAAGACCTCCGCCCGCGCCGTCCGGGTCGTCTGGTAGTTCCGGCGCTCGGCCTACCGTCGCCCTCGGCGCCACGGTAAGACCCGCCGTCATGCTGCCTGCGCCTCTCCAGCCGCCCCCTCGCATCCTCATGGGCCCCGGCCCTTCGCCGGTTCCCCCCTCGGTCCTGGCGGCGCTCGCGAAGCCGACGCTGGGGCACCTCGACCCCACCTTCCTGAGGGCGATGGACGAGGTGCGCGACATGCTCCGCGCGGTCTTCGAGACCGAGAACACCCTGACCATCCCCATGTCCGGCACGGGCTCGTCGGGGATGGAGACGCTGTTCGCGAACCTCGTGCAGCCGGGCGACGCGGTGCTGGTGGGCGTCAACGGGGTCTTCGGCTCGCGCATGGCCGAGGTCGCGGGCCGCTACGGCGCGGTGGTGACGCAGGTGCAAGGCGAGTGGGGCCGTGCCCTCGACGCCGACGCGTTTCGAGCGGCGGCGCAGGGGAAGAAGTTCCAGCTGCTGTGCGCCGTGCACGCGGAGACGTCCACGGGTGTCCTGCAACCCCTCGAGCCGCTCCGGGAAGTCGCCGACGAGCTCGGCGCGCTCTTCTTGGTGGACGCCGTCACGTCCCTCGGCGGCGTCTCGGTGGCCGTCGATGCCCGGCGCATCGACGCCATCTACTCGGGCACGCAGAAGTGCCTCGCTTGTCCGCCCGGGCTCGCGCCCGTGTCGCTGTCCCCGGCGGCGGAGCGCGTGCTCTCGGCGCGCACCTCGAAGGTTCCGTGCTGGTACCTCGACCTCTCCCTCATACGCTCCTACTGGGGCTCGGACCGCGCGTATCACCACACCGCGCCGGTCAACATGATGTACGGCCTGCACGAGGCGCTGCGCCTGGTGCTCGAGGAGGGGCTCGAGGCGCGCTTCGAGCGCCATCGCGCGAACGTGCGCGCGCTCTGGGCCGGCCTCGAGGCCCTCGGCCTGGAACCCCGCGTGCCGCTCGCGGAGCGCCTTCCGCCGCTGACGACCGTGAGGGTGCCCGAGGGCGTGGACGATGCTCGCGCGCGGGCGTTCCTGCTCTCGCAGTTCGGTCTGGAAATCGGCGGTGGCCTAGGCCCCATGAAGGGCAACACCTGGCGCATCGGACTCATGGGTGCGGGTTCGGATCGCCGCAACGTGGTCCTCGTGCTCGGCGCGCTCCACGCGGCCCTCGACGCCCAGGGCGTTCGAGCGCCCTCGGACGCCCTGGCGGCCGCGGAGGCGGCGCTGGCTTCGCGCTGACGCCGGCGCGCGCAGGGCGGACTTCCCCCCTCGCCGCGCCCACCAGGGCTACGCCAGCACCAGCCCGATGCCAGCCTTCCGCATCGCGCCGAAGTCCTCGTCGCGTGTGAGAATGGCGACGTCGTTCGCCAGCGCGTACGTGGCGATGAGAAGGTCCAGAGTCTTGACGGTGACTCCTCTGCGGGCGAGGGCGAATCCGAGATCGCCGGCTTCCGCCCAGAGGTCGTCCGGATCGACGAGCGTGTGGCACGCATCGAGAAGCGGGAGAACCTTCCGTCGCTCCGCGGGAGTGCGCAACCCGCGCCGGATCTCCGTGATGATCGGCCCGCAGAGCGCGACCTCGTCCTGCTCGAGGAGATCGTCGATCCGGTCGCCAGGTGGGTTGCCGCGGAAGAAGTCGACCCACGCCGATGTGTCGACGAGGATCACCGGCGAGTCTCGTCCAGGTCCAGCTCGAAGCGGATCTTGCCGCGCAGCGCGCGAAGGGCGGAGCGCTTTCGCTTTCGCTGAAGTTCCCGCAAGCCCGCCAGCACCGTCGCGGTGACGCCTTTTCCCGTGGCGCGCCGGGCGTCTTCCAGGACGCGCTCGGGAACGGTGACGGTGATCTTGCGTACCTCGCCGGCCATCGGTCACCAGCTTATCAGCTGGCATTCACTGGTCAACGCGACCGCCGAGACCAGGGCGAGGAGGGTTGCTACACTGGCCCGACCGTGCAGCCTGGCAGCGCAGTCGTGCTCGCGATCGTCGTCGCTGCGGCGTGCGCTGCCGGGGAGGATCTCGGTGGTGGGCGTGCGGGCGGAGCGGGGGCCACGGACGCGGGCGGTGGAGACGTCGCAGCGGGTGCGGCGGGCGCCGGAGGATCCGCCGGCGCCGCGGGAGCGGCAGGTGCTTCGGGATCCGTCGGAGGCTCGAGCGCGGGGGGAGTCGGCGGTGGCACCGCGGGGATGGGCGCATCGGCGGGTAGCGGCGGTGGTGCCGACGGCGGCGTCGCCGACGGGCGCGCCGGCGCCGGCGGGACGGTCGATG
>CAZARU010000060.1:0-41799 GCA_964487605.1 uncultured Polyangiaceae bacterium | reverse complement strand
CCGCGGTGCCCGCCGTTCCCGCGCCGCCGCCGGCTCCCGCTGCGCTCTGGCGCCCCGCCGTGCTGCTCGAGCTGCACGCACCCACCATCCAAACCGCGCCCACGACGAACAAGAATCCACCAAGCTTCATGACTCTGCCTCCGTATGCGCCGTCCTGACGGCGTTCGTGCTCCCGCTCGTCCCGCCGCCGAGGTCGAGGAACGACGGGCCGGTGTTAACCGTGGGCCGGGTCCAGGGTCAAGCCGCGTGTCGCTTGGTCCGAGCGAACACCGCCGCGCCACGGCGGCTGCA
The DNA here is from genome assembly GCA_964487605.1 of uncultured Polyangiaceae bacterium. GTDB lineage: Bacteria > Myxococcota_A > Polyangia > Polyangiales > Polyangiaceae > JAJDAH01. The sequence continues at coordinate 41,508 of CAZARU010000060.1, read as the reverse complement.
CGCCCGGCCAGAGGCCCGGGAGGTGCGGCGTTCAGGGCGGCACGGCCGTAAACGTCGGTATTAGCGCGAGCTTGCGCGAAGGTCGCCCGGGAGCCGGGCTTGCGCCTCCCGCCCGGGCGGCGGTAGGCTCCGCGGCCGATGCGCGCCCGAACTCTCCTCGCCGCGGTCGCACTCGGAGTGCTCGTCGGCGGCTGCGCGACCTACCGCGAGGATCTCAATCGGGCTCAGCGGCTGTACTCCGAGAACGAGTACGAGCGCGCCCTCGCGATCCTGCGCGTCCTCGAGGAGGACGCCGACTCGCTGAGCATTCACGATCAGTCCCGCTACGCTTATCTCCGCGGCATGACGGGGTACCGCAAGGGCTACCGTTTCGACGCGCGCCACTGGCTCGCCGTCGCCAAGGCCATCGAGCAGGAGCACCCCGACGGCCTCAGCGCCGAGTGGAAGTCGCGCCTCGAGGAGGCGTTGAACGACCTCAACAAGGATTGGTACGGGGGCGCCGACGCCCTCGACAGCTCGACGTCCACCGCCACGGAGCGGACACGCACGGTCGGCGACGACGGTACGCCGGTAGACCCCGAAGGTCCGCCGGCAGAGTGAGCGGCTTTCGGCGCTTCCCGCGCCATCGCCCGCCGAACGCGACGGCCGCGCTCGCGCGGGAGAATCCCGACGCCGCTCTCGTCGGCGTCGCGCTAGACTCCCGGATTCGATGACGCACAGGGTGCTCTGCGTCGATGACGAGCCCGAGTGCTTGCGCACGCTGCTGCGGCGCATGCGCGCCCTCCCTGCCATCGCCGCCGACGGTGCGCGGAGCGGCGCCGAGGCGCGCTCCCTCATGGCATCGACGCGATACGCCGTGATCATCACGGACCACCGGATGCCTTCGGAGTCCGGCGTCGATCTGCTCGCGGGCGTCGCGAAGGCGTACCCCGATACCGTTCCGGTTCTGGTGACCGCGTTCGCCGATCTCGAAGTCGCCCTCGACGCCATCAACCGCGGACAGGTGTTCGCGCTGCTCCGCAAGCCCTGGGTGGACGAGGAGCTCATCCTCACCGTGCGCCGCGCGTGCGAGCGCCACGACATGGGGAAGTCGCTTCGGGAGAAGGTCGCGCAGCTCGAACGAGCGAACGCCGAGCTCGCTCGCCGCAACCATCAGCTGCAGAACATGCGCTCGGAGGTCGATCGTCTCGTGGACATCGCCGCGACGGACTCCAGGACCGGGACGTTGAGCCATCGCTTCTTCTCCGACCGGTTGGAGGAGGAGGTCGCCCGGGCTCGGCGCTACGATCATCCGCTCAGCCTGCTGCTCGTGGGCCTCGACGGGTTCCATGGCGTCAGCGACGAGTACGGCCACGCGGCGGGCGACGGCGTGCTCAGGACGACCGCCGACATTTTCCGCGAAAGCATTCGCCTGGTGGACGTGCTCTCGCGCCGGGCCACGGACGAGTTCGCGTTGCTCCTTCCCGACACCGACTCCGGCGGCGCTTCCGCGCTCGGCGAGCGACTCCGCGAGCGCATGCGCTTCACGTCCATCGATCCCATCGGCTCGGGCCGGCTCACGCTCTCCATCGGCGCCGCGTCCATGCCGGAGCAGACGGTGAGCAGTGGTCCGGAGCTGCTCGAGGTGGCTGGCACGGCACTGCACCTGGCGAGGCACGCCGGCCGCAACCGCGTCGTTCCGTCACCGCCCCACGACTGAACCCCCAGCCACCACTCAGGTGCGCGAGGGCGCGGGGCGCGCGCGCCGCACGATGTCGCACACGATGTCGAGCGGAAGCGCCGGGGCCACGTGCCCGTCCACGCCCTCCATCTCGTCGCCCATGCACAGCGCGTTGAGAATGGCCTCCTCCGTCGCCTCGATCGCCGCTCGGTACAGCGGGCCCATGCGCGTGTCGATGAGCGCCTTCATTCGGTAGATCATCCGGCGGGTCTTGCGCGGAATGGAGTTCGCCGTGGAGAACGAGATGACGATCTCCCCGGAGCCATGGGCCGCGTGCGAGCCCATGCGACCGATGCCGAGCGCGACCCGCTTGGAAATCCGCCCGAGCTGATGGGGAAGCAGGGGCGCGTCCGTCGCCGCGACGGCGATGATGCTGCCGTAGCTCCGCTCCCGTTTCAGATACGTCGCGTACAGGGGAGCGAGTTCTCGGCCGACGGGGATCCCATCGACGCGAAGCTCGTCCATGTTCCCGAAGTTGCTCATCACGAGGACGCCGATGGTGTACCCACCCTCCTCCGGCGGAAGTCTCCGGGACGACGTACCGATGCCGCCCTTGAAGTCGCACGTGATCATCCCGGTGCCGCCGCCGACGTTGCCCTCCTCCACGGGGCCGCCCGAAGCGCTCTCGATGGCTTCCACCACGTGGGCTTCCTTGAGGTGGCGGCCCGCGATGTCGTTGAGCCACGAGTCGTCGCACTCGCCCACCACCGGGATCACGACGTCGGCCTCTCCGCCGATCTCCGGGTACTTCCTCACCATGTACTTCACGCACGCCTGGGACGCGGAGCCCACGCTCAGCGTGTTCGTCAGGAGGATGGGCGTTTCGATGAGGCCCCACTCGAGCACCTGGGTGAGCCCGGAGATCTCGCCGGCGCCGTTGAGGACGAAGCCCCCGCCCATCACGCGCTCGTCGAACACGTTGCCCGAACGGGGCAGGATCGCGGTGACACCGGTTCGAGCTGGGCCCCGGCCGCCCCCGCGTGCCCCCTTGCCGTGGATGACCGTGGCATGGCCGACGCTGACGCCCCCGACGTCGGTGATGGCGTTGTACTTTCCGGGTCGGTACTTGTCGGCGACGAGTCCGAGCGTGCGCGCGCGGACGCGCACGGGCCGGCTCGCCCCGGCAGTCGGCTTCGTTCGGTCCATCAGTCGGCGGCCTTCTGGTCGGCGCGCTTCCCTTCGCGGTACCGGCGGATCGCCGGCGCCAGAATCTCGCCGATCAGCGTGCGGTAATCCATCCCCGCGCCCGCGGCGATGAGGCACAGGTCGCTCCAGCCGGGCGTGAGACCCGGAAGCGGGTTGCACTCGAGGAAGCTCGGCCGTCCCGTCGCGTCGAGGCGGAAGTCGATCCGGGCCACGTCGCGGCACCCGAGCGCCTTGAAGGCCATCTTGGCCGCGCGTTCGAGCTCCTTCTTCAACCCGTCGTCGATCTTCGCCGGCGCGTCGTTGCGCACGAAGGAGTTCTCGGCGAGCTTGAAGTCGAACGTGTAGAGCGGGCGCTCTCCCGCTGCCGGCGTGAACACGATCTCCATGGGCGGAAGCACCCGTGGCCGATGCTCGCCCAGCAGCGCCACCGTGAACTCGCGCCCCGAGAGGTACTCCTCCACCAGCGTGGCTTGACGGTACTTCTCCGTCATTCGCCGCACCGAAGCGCGGAGCGTCGTTTCATCGTCCACCAGGCTGGTCGCGAGCACGCCTTTGGAGCTTCCCTCGGCAACGGGCTTGATCACGGCGGGGAAGCGGAAGTCCCGCGGAAGGGGCTCCTTCCCCGTCAGCATCAGGACGAAGTTCGGCGTCGTGACGCCGGCCTGGCCAACCACGCGCTTGGCGAGGCCCTTGTCGAGTGCCAGCGCCATCGCCGAAGGGTCGGAGCCCGTGTACGCGATGCCGAGGAGCTCGAGCATCGCCGGGATGTGAGACTCGCGATTGCGGCCTCGGATCCCCTCGGCGACGTTGAACGCCACGTCGATGCCCGACGCGGCGAGGATCGCCGGAAGCTCAGGGGTGGCCTCCAGTTCGACCACCTCGTGGTCGTAGCTCTCCAGCGCCTCGCGAAGGGCCTCGATGGTCTTCGGCGAATCGAACTCGGCTTCCTCGTCGTGCAGACCGGCGGCGTCGGGCGTCGTGCGCTTCAGGTTGAACGTGAGCCCGATTCTCAGCCGCTTTCGCCGTCGATCTCGCGAGGGCGCCGTGGACAGGCCGTGCCGCTTGGCGGCGCTCGCGACCACGGCGGCGAAGACTCCCGAGTCCTCCGAGACGCCGGCGAGCTTCGAAGAGAGATAGAGCGAGGCGCCCTTCTCCAGACTCGGCAGCGCGTTCACCTCGATGAAGAACAGCTCGCCCGAGTCCGAGACCCGGAAGTCGATCCGACCGACGTCTCGGATCCCGAGTACCCGGTACACCGTCCGCGCCTGGCGCATCATCTCTTCACGCAGCGCGGCTGGCAGCTCCGCGGGCACCTTCACGTGCACGTCGTCGAAACCGACCTGCTTCAGGTGGTAGTCGTAGATCTGGTACTTGCGCGCCGGCGCGCGGTACTCGTACTCCGCCGGCTCGAGCACGCCGCCGGTCTTCGGCGAGATGGACTCGAGGTAGGGCACCACGACGTCGCGGCCGACGATGTACTCCTCCACGAGCAGACCCGTGGGGTAGCGCGAGAGGACGTCGTCGGCCCGGGCCTGGAGGTCCTTCGCGTCCTCGACGACGCTGTCCTGGGTGATCCCCTTCGAGCTCCCCTCGAAGTTCGGCTTCAGGATGACGGGGAACCGGAGGTCGTGCTTCGGCAGCTTTCCCGGACCGTCCAGGAACAACCAGCGCGGCGTGGGGACACCGTGCTGCGCCAGCACCATCTTCGTGAGCTGCTTGTCGAGGGTGAGCGCGCAGACGTACGCGTCGGACCCCGAGAACGGGATCCCCAGTTGCTCGAACAGCCCCGGGTAGAACGCCTCGCGGTACCTGCCGCGGCGACCCTCGGCGGTGTTGAAGACGAGGTCGGGGTTCAGCGCCTCGAGGCGCGCCACCAGACGGCTGGCGGGCCCCGAGACCTCCACCGGCTCCACCTCGTGCCCCAGGTCGCGCAGCGACCGAGTGACGAGGTCCACGGTCTGGGCCGTGTCGAACTCCGCCTCCTCCTCGCTGACCGTGAGCTGGAGGTTGTGGGTGAAGGCGATCCGCATCGCTCAGCGGGCCGTGCGGCGCGAACCCGACGGGTGAACCAGCCGGAGCTTCCGCCGCGCCTTCGGCCGCGTCGGCGCCTCGGGCGGGTGCCACTTCTCGTCGTACTTGCACGTCGGATCCCGGTGCGTCGGCTGCGGGTAGTCGAAGGCGCGACCCTCGAAGTTTCGCAGCTTCACGGTCGTCTCACCGACGCTCATGACGTAGTTCGGCGCCACGGGGATCTTGCCACCGCCCCCCGGGGCGTCCACGACGAACGTCGGGACGGCGAACCCCGTGGTCCAGCCGCGCAGCGCCTCCATGATCTCGATCCCCGTCTCCACGCTCGTACGAAAGTGCTCGAGCCCCGCCTCGAGGTCGCACTGGTACAGGTAGTACGGTCGCACACGCGCCGCGAGCAGGGCGTGAATGAGCTCCTTCATGATGCGCGCGGACGAGTTCACTCCCCGGAGCAGCACCGTCTGGTTGCCGAGCGGTATCCCCGCGTCGACGAGGCGCCCACAGGCTTCCTTGGCCTCCGGCGACAGCTCCTTCGGGTGGTTGAAGTGCGTGTTCACCCACACCGGATGGTACTTCCGGAGCACGCCGACGAGCTCCGGCGTGATGCGCTGCGGAATGGTCACCGGCGCGCGAGTGCCGATCCGGATGATCTCGATGCTCTCGATCGCGCGCAGGTTCGAGAGCACGTAGTCGAGGTTCGCGTCGCTCATCATGAGCGGATCACCGCCCGAGACGAGGACGTCCCGCACCTCGGAGTGTTCACGGAGGTATGCGAACGTCTGCTCCAGCTCTGCCCGCGGAAGCACCTCGTTCTTCCGTCCCGTGAGGCGCTTGCGCGTACAGTGCCGGCAGTAGAGCTGGCACATGTTGTTGACGAGCAAGAGCACCCGGTCCGGGTAGCGATGGACGAGTCCCGGCGCGACGCGGTGGGCGTCCTCTGCCAGAGAATCCCTCACGCCCAGTCCGCCGGTCTCGGCGACGGTCGGAACCGACTGCATCCGGACCGGACACGACGGATCGTCCGGATCCATCAGGGCCGCGTAGTAGGGCGGAATCGCCATGGCGAACTCCCCCTTGGTGCGGAGGAAACCCTGGCGCTCGTCGTCGGTCAGGTTCAGCACTTGCTCGAGCTGCTCCAGCGTCTTGATCGAGTTCTGCATCTGCCAGCGCCAGTCGGCCCACTGCTCGCTGGTGGCGTCTCGCCACGGAAGAATGGCCCGGTATGGCCTGCCCCGTCGGCTTGTGTCGAAAGCTGTCATTCCCTCTCAACCTCTCGAGCGATCATCCCGTTGAAATTCGACGAACCGTTGGCAAGGCATGTTCACGCGCCGCGCGATGACTGGCGCGTCGCGCGCGCGCGCCGCGTTCCATGTCTCGGCGTGCGCGACCCCGAGAGGCCTCGCGTGCGCGACGCGGGCGGCCCCAGAACGCGACTATCCCGGCGCCGCTCGGTCTTCCGGGCTGCGTCGGGGGTGGGGGCCTCTCGGAACCTGGGGGCTCCGCTGGCGACTTCGAGCCGCCGTCGTGGCGCGCGTCCATCGAGTTACGCGGGAGCAATGCGCTTTCTTGACGCGACTGTCAACTATCAATCGATGCCTTCGCGGCGTGCCTGCCTCGGCGAGGCGCCGTCCGCGCGCGCGCGACGTACCCGGTGCGCGACTCATGGCGTGACCGACGAGGTGGCGCTGGGTGCCTCGGGCGAGGTCGCGGCCCGGTGCACGCAGCGGCCCTGGAACCAAGTCTCGAGCACCGCGACTCGAGCGATGGCGTCGGGTGGGACGCCGAGGGGGTCGGCGCCCAGTACGACGAAACTGGCCTCTTTTCCGGCTGAAATCGACCCGTGGCGTTTCTCGTTGTGCCCGGCGTAGGCGGCGTCCGCCGTGAACATCCTGAGGGCATCCCGTGCGCTCACCCGCTGCTCAGGGTTCGGATGGTTCACCGCGGCGTGGATCCCGAGCAGCGGATCGGGCGGCGTGACGTTCGCGTCGGAGCCACCCGCGATGACCAGGCCCCGCTCCCGGATGTCACGCAGCCGGTTCGTTCGGCGCCACCCCTCGCCCAGCCGCGAGGCGTACATCCCGCGCTCGCCGCCCCAGAAGTGCTCGAACGCGGGTTGCATGCTCACGACCACGCCCAGGTCCCGCGCCCGGGCCAGCTGGTCGTCCGTGGCAAGTTCGAAGTGCTCGATCCGGTGCCGGTGGTCGTGCCGTGGGAAGCGCTGCAGGGCGCGGTCGTAGGCGTCCAGGACCAGCTCGATGGCTCGAGGCCCGATGGCGTGAAACGCGAGCTGTACGCCGGCCGTGTGCGCCTCCTCCACGAAGGCGCCGAACTCGCGCGGCTTCTCGTACAGCACGCCCCGGTGCCCGGGCTGGCCCAGGTAGTCCTCGTCGAGCGCCGCGGTGTACGAGCCGATCGACCCGTCCACGAGGATGCAGCCGCCGAGGTGCTCGAACCCCAGACGGGTCGTGAAGTAGGCGTTCTTCTCCTGCAGGAAGAGCGTCAGGTCCAGCGGCAGGCCCTTCATTCGCCGGAGCAGCGCGGCGACGCCCTCTTCGCCGAAAATCCTGCCCCCCTCGAGGGCGTGCACGGAGGTGATACCCCGCTCGATGCACGTCTGAGCGGCCGTCTTGACCGCCCGGTCCTTCGTCTCGACCGGGTAGAGGCGAGCGATCCGGGCCTTGGCGTGGAAGTAGGCCTCGGAGCGCAGGACGCCCGTCGGGGCGCCCTCCCGGGCGAGGAGCCCCGGCGTTCCCGCGGGGATCTCGAGCCGCCTCAGGGCGGCGGTGTTCACGACCGCCGAGTGGTAGTCGACCCGGTTCACCCAGACCGGTCTCTCGGGAAACGCGTCGTCGAGGTGTGGGCTCTCCATGGCGTCCACGTCGGTCAGGGCGTCCTCCTCGTACGAGTGCGCGAAGAGCCACGTGCGAGGGCCTCCGGCCGCGGCGCGCAGGCGTTCGTGGATGCCCGCGACGGTCGTGCAGCCGCCCAGGTCCACGAACAGCTTGTCGAGGCCGGTCTGGAAGAAGTGGGCGTGGGCATCGATGAAGCCGGGGACGACCGTGCGGCCCGAGAGGTCCACGGTGTTCGGCGTGGCGGGCGGCGGACCGGCGCCGACCCTCTGGAAGCGGTCACCGAGGACGGTGAACCAGGTGGCGGCGGGGAGGGTGTCGTCCAGCGTGTGGACGTTCGCCCCGACGAAGAGCGTGAGCTTTCGGTCGCTCACGGACCTCGGCCGGCCTCTCCGAGAGGCTTGACCCACAGGTTCATGTTCTCGAACCGGCCGGCGATGTCGCAGTTGTTGAGCAGGCGGCCCGTGTACTCGAAGCCGAGGCGGTGAAAGACGCGGTTCATCGCAGCGGAGGGCGCCCGCGCCAGCGTGTACGCGGTCCGAATCCCGCGCTCCCTCAGGTCGTCCTCGAGCCGTGCGAGCAGCAGGTACATCAGGCCCTTGCCGCGGTCCTTCTCCCGGGTGGCGCAGTCGGTCAGCTCGGCGCTCGCGTGCTTCGCGGCGACGTCGGCGCTCGCGGCGCTGGCGATCTCGCCCTTGGGCCCGAGGACGGCGCGGTATACGACGTGGCGCGACATCGTCTGGGCGACGTAGTCCGGGTGGGTCAGCGGGCTCGGGTAGGTCCGGAACACCCGCCGGTAGAGCTTGACCAGGCTCGGGATGTGCTCCGGCCCGGCCAGGACCATCTCGTAGCCGGAGGGTAGGGCGCCGGCTGGAGGCGAGTCTCGGCGGGCCAGCAGTCGCTCGACGATCGCCGTCTCCTCGAACAGGTGGGGCGCCTCGAGGCGCTTCGCCGATCCGAACCGGCTCATGACGTAGGCGTCTTCCCCGGCGAAGTACGCCGGCAGGATCCCCTCGAGGACGTACCCCTGGCGCAGGAACTGCTGCCAGTCGGACCGCGCGGCGTGGACGATGGTCTTGTCGAAATCGTTCTCCCTGGCGAGGTACCGCAGGCGCCCCGTGAGCGCGGCGTAGTCGTCGGCGGCGTAGTCGAGGACCTTCAGGCGGCGGTTGTAACGGTCGAAGAAGACGCGAACCCGGAAGCGTTCCGCGTCGATCTCGAAGTCGAGGCCGTAGAGCTGGCCCACCGCCGTGGTGCGGATCCCTTCGTCCAGGGTGAGCTGGGTCAGCCCCATTCCCTTGTCCGTCGGTTCCGTGGGCGCCCACGAGGCCTCCGCGTCGCGTTCCCCCGAGGCGTCGTCCGCTGGCCGCACGGCGGGTATCTGCGGGTGGGTGGCTCGGCGAGCGGGGGCGTTTCTGATGGGGGCTACGGGCACGACGCGGGGGCGCCGCCGGGATGCGACGCTGCGGGTCACCCTAACGGAAACGTCGGAGCGTCGCCACCCGCTCGGGCGCGAAGGGTCGTCGAGCCGACTTCAGAAAGGGCCGCCGCCGCCGTTCCGGCAGTTCACACACTCGGGATCCATGGCGTTCGCCGGGTCGCTGCACTTGAGCGGGCAGTACGTGACGGTCTGAAACAGCTTGTCGATCGTCTCGCACTCGTCGCTCTGTCCTTCCACGGTCATCTCGGCGTAGCCGCCGTTGCTCACGAACTTCTGGGCGCAGGCGACCTCAGCCGGGTCGCTCGTCTTCCATCCGGGCAGGTCCGGGAACGACACGTCGGGATAGGGCGGAACGTTCGCGGGATCGAACGAGTACTGCGCCTCGGTGCACACCTGCTTCATGACGCAGTCCGAGGCGGAGTTCATCATGCCCATGGGCTGATTGAGCGCCTTGAAGGTGTAGCAGAGCTTGAAGTGGCCCTGGCAGTCGGCTCTGACCGCGTTCGTCGTGAACGGTTCGCTGGGCGGCGTCGGGTCGGTGAAGAAGTTCGGCATGGTCGCCGCTGCCGGGCACATGGCGCCGCCCATCTGGTCCGTCATCACGGTGGAGACTGCGCCGACGACCTGGCCCGTCGCGCCGCTCGTGATGAAGCACGGGCTGGTGTTCGTGAGCGACCAGAACCCGCCGCTGAAGCACCCACACGCGGCCTTCCCCACCGTGCCCAGCGGTTCGTACGTGTTCGGGTCGATGCCCTTGAAGTTCTCGCACGGCCCCCACTCGAACTGGTTCTCGCCGATCTTCACGCACTCGACCACGCCGTCCTGGCATGCGCCGCGGTTGCGGTGCTTGCGATAGCCCGGCCAGCATGGGGCCGTGGCTCCCGGGTTCGTGCACGAGCAGCCCTGCAGGTTCTTGTCCGCCGGACACTCCGGAGTGCCACCGGGGTTGGAGGGCTTGTTCATGTTGCCGTTGCATGCCGGGGGGGGCGGATCGTCCACGAAGAATGCGTCGAGGCCGTAGTCCTTTGCGGGAACGTCGATGAGTGCTCCGTCCGGGAAGATCGTCGTGCCGCTGAAGCCGCCCCCACCCGTCGCGCCCGAGCTGGAGCCGCCGGCTCCCGAGCCACTGGCCGCGCTCGAACCGCCCGACCCGACCGAACTGCGCCCGGGCGCCGCGTCCGTCCCCGAGCACTGCACGGCGCTGGACGCCAGCGCCAGCGCCGCGCCCAGCGCAAGGGCGGTTCGGAGGGCGGAACGCTCGTCGTGGTGGTTCGTGGTCATTGGGCTCTCCGGGCTGCGCGCCAAGCAGGCAAAGGGGACGCGACGCGTCTCTCCACCCAAGATCCCGCGAATCACAGGGCGGCGCAAGCGAGGTCGCCCTGCGCGACGCGCCGTTCCGAGCGCGCAGAACTCGCCGACGAGGGCGGTTGGGGGGGCACGGTTGGCGGTGGTAGGTTCGACGCCGTCCGATGGCGCAGCGCATCCTCGTGGTGGAGGACGAGCCCGCGATAGCGGAGAGCCTCGGCTACGCGCTGCGCCGTGACGGCTTCACGGCGGCGCTGGCCGGGACCTGCGGGGAGGCGGAGGCCCGGCTCGGCGAGGCGGATCTCGTCATCCTCGACCTCATGCTCCCCGATGGGAGCGGGTTCGATCTCATCGGCAAGATGCGGCGTGAGCGGAACACGACGCCGATCATCGTGCTGAGCAGCCGGGACGGAGAGGCCGACCGCGTCGCCGCCCTGGAGACGGGCGCCGACGACTACGTGACCAAGCCGTTCTCCCCGAGGGAGATCGTCGCTCGGGTCCGCGCGGTGCTGCGCCGCACCGGTGTGCTCGTGGCGAGCGCGGCGCCGGCGGCGACCCTGCTCGCCGTGGACGCCGAGACCCGACGGGCGCGGGTCGGCGAGGCGCCCATCGAGCTGACCCGCGTCGAGTTCGACCTGCTGGCGAGCCTCCTGGACGCTCCCGGGCGCGTCTACACGCGGGCTCAGCTCATCGATCGCGTCTGGGGCGACGGTTTTGCCATCACCGACCGCACCATCGACTCCCACGTGAAGTCCCTGCGCCGAAAGGTCGGCGACGCCGGCGGCGACCCTGGCCTCATCGAGACCGTTCGAGGCGTCGGGTACCGCATCTCGGACGCGCCGGACGGGGACTCCGCGTGATCCGCCTGGTGATCGTCGCGGCCGCGGCCGTCGGCTTGATCCTCTTCGTCGCATTCGTCGTGTCGCGCCTCGTGAGGTCGCGGACCCGGGGCATGTCGATCCGGCTCCAGGTGTTCCTGGCGCTCGCCCTCATCGTTGGCACGTTCGCCCTCGGGCTCGGCGCCATGGTGATCGATCGCGTCGAGGCCCGGGCCGTGCGGCTCGCGACGCAGGCCGCAGAGGACGAGGCCGCGGCGCTGGCTGGGATGCTTCAAGGCGAGATGGTTCGGTCCGGGCTCGGCGTGCCGGGCGTCGCCGCCCAGCTCGCGGCCGAGCGGACCCGTGGTGCGGATCTGCGAATGGAGCTGCTCGATCCGGAGGGCCGCGTGGCCTTCCCGCCCGTGGGACGCACGGCTGCAGGCAGCGCGGGGACCGTCCACGTGGATGCCCCCATCGTCGTCGCGGGGGCGGTTCGGGGCTCCGTCCGTGTGGTCAAGGAGACCGTCGTCATGCGGCGCTTGCTCACGGACTTCGCTCCCACGGTCCTCGTCATCAGCCTGGTGCTCGGCGCCGCAGCCGGCGTGGCCGCCATGTGGATTGGCCGTGCCATCGCCCGCCCCATCGAGGCGCTCAGCGCGTTCAGCGAACGCGTCTCCAGCGGCGAGCGGGCGGCGCCGCTCGCCATGGCCAGCGGTGGTCGCGAGGTCCGTCGGCTGGCGCAGTCCATCGACTCGATGCGGCGGCAGCTCGAGGGCCGTCCCTTCGTCGAGACCTTCGCCGCCGACCTCTCCCACGAGCTGAAGAACCCGGTCGCCGCCATCCGCGCCAGCGCCGAGGTCCTCGAGGAGGGAGCGATCGACGAACCTGCGGAGGCACGACGCTTCGTTGGGCGCATCCGGGAGGCGGCCCTGCGGATCGATCGATTGCTAGGGGACCTCTTGAGCCTCGCGCGCATAGAGGCCCGCGGAACCGAGGAGCTCCAGGAGACCGACGTGGGGGACGTCGCGCGCGGGGCGCTCGAGAGCCTCGGGGAAGACGCCGGGCGCGTCTCCCTGTCCGCGACCGGAGACACTCGCGTACGCGGCGATCGGTCGTGGCTGGGCCGGGCGCTGGCCAACCTCGTCGGCAACGCGCTCGCGCACTCGCCCGCCGGTTCGCCCGTCGAAGTGCGCGTGGCTCGCGAGGAGGCGTTCGTCGTCGTCCTGGTCACGAACGACGGGAGCGTGGATCGCCACGTGCGTGACCGCGTCTTCAGGAGGTTCGTGACCACCCGCGCCGACAAGGGAGGGAGCGGACTCGGCCTCGCCATCGTCCGCGCCGTGGTCGAAGCTCACGGGGGACGTACCGAGCTCGCCAGCGCCGGGCCCCCGCAGGTCACGTTTCGCCTCGAGCTGCCGCCGTCGCGGCACGGGGCGAGGGAGCAGCGCCGTGGAGCCGTGGAGGAGGTCCGGCGGTCGTCACCCGCCGCCACGCGGCCGACGCCCGAACCGACCGGGTGACGGGACGGGCGGCAGACGTTCAGGACGCCGGGGTCTCCTTGGGGCGCCGGGAGCGGTCTGCACCGTCACTTCGCCCCGGTTTCCAGCGTTCGAGGCCCGCTGGACGACGACAGCGGCGCAGTAAGCGACCGTGCCGGCCCGGCTTTCTCCTCCGAACCTCCACAATTCCCACGCAGAATCTGGTTCACCTTACGGCACCCTGTCGATCGCGGCGCGCTCCGGCGGCCGCGCGAGGCGGGACATGCCGTCGAACGGGAGCCAGGATCGTGAGCGGAAACGGAAACGGTAACGGGTCGAGCGGGAGCCGTCAGCGCGAGAACGGCGTGCTGCCGCGGCACGTCGCCATCATCATGGACGGCAACGGCCGCTGGGCGGAGGCCCGCGGGCTCTCGCGACCCGAGGGGCACGCCGAGGGCGCCCGCGCCGTGCGCGAAGCCGTGCGGACGTCGCGCGAGCAAGGGATCCCGTACCTCACGCTCTACGCCTTCAGCGTGGCCAACTGGGCGCGGCCGCGCCCGGAGATCCTCCGCCTCATGGAGCTCCTGGTGGAGTTCGCGGAGAAGGAGAAGCAGGAGCTTCGCGAGAAGGGGATCCGCGTCAACGTCGTGGGCGAGCTCGAGGACCTCCCCACGGTCGCGCGTCGCGCCGTCGAGGACGCCATCGCGTGCACGGCCGACTGCGAGCAGATGACGCTCACGCTCGCCCTCTCGTACGGCGGACGCCGCGACATCGTGGACGCGGCCCGGTCGCTCGCGGTGCGCGCCCGCGCCGGCCTGGTGCTTCCGGAGGAAATCGACGAGGACTTCTTCCACCGCGAGATGAGCACGCGCAGCGTCCCGGACGTCGATCTCCTGATCCGTACCGGTGGCGAGGCGAGGTTGAGCGACTTCCTGCTGTTCGAGGCGGCGTACGCGGAGCTCATGTTCCTGCCGATCATGTGGCCGGATTTCCGCGAGCAGACGTTCGTCGAGGCGCTCGACGTCTACGCACAGCGAGAACGCCGCTTCGGCCGCACGTCGAACCAGGTTCGCAACGACGGTCAGGCCTTCGACCCCGCCGAGCCACAGCGCCGCTGAGGGCGACTCAGGGTCGCCCGAAGTAGGCGGCGAGCAGCTCCGGGACGCGACGGGCCAGCGCGTCGAGCCCCGCCGGCTCGGGTCGGACCCCGGCCCAGTGGAACACCAGCCCTCCCGGCCTCATCTCGACGTGGCCCGAGAAGCCCCAGGCGGCCAGGAGCTGCACGACCGCCGGGGGGAACGCGCTGGTTGCGGCGCTCGAGCTGGCGGACCAGGTCTTCATGTGACCGTCCCAGGTTCGGTCGCCCACCGTGACCTCGGGCGGTGGCGCCGAGCCGACGAAGACGACGCGCGTGTTGAAGTGCTCCCCACCGCGCGCTGCAGCGCGCCACCGGAACGCCGCGTCGGACAGGAACGTCAGCACCGTGCGGTCGAGAGGCTCCGAGCCCGGTTCCGCGTACCAGGCCTCCGCGTGGGTCACCGTCGTGGACCCGTGTTGCCACGAGGCGGCGCTGAAGTAGCAGCCCGGGCTCACCATCGTGTCGAAGGGCTCCCAGGCTCGGAACCAGCGCGCGTCCGGGATGGCCTCGAACGCCATTCGCCGCCGCTTCGCCCACTCGCGAAGCGCTTCCGATCCGTCGGGCGGGCGAGGCGTCATGGAGGGGACGCAACGTGGGCCGGCCACGACCTCGATTCAAGGGGTGCGGTGAATTCCGCGGGGGCCGACGCCCCGGCTGCGGCTGGCCCCGCCCCAGGTGACCCCGCTCCGAACCCGGTAGGAACTTCGCGTGCGCGGTACTATGGGTCCGGTTGGTTGGGCGGGAGTCGCGGGGCAGGTGATGCGTCGGCTTGGGTTGGTGGGTGTCTTCGTCACTTCGGCGAGCACGTGGTCGTGCTCCGGCGACGACGCGTCTCGCTGCGCGGAGTCGAGGACCTGCGCGTCGTCGCTTCGTGATGGCGGAGAGGATCGAGCCGCTGGCTCCGGTGGCACGGCTGGTTCGAGCGGGGGTGCGACTGGGGGCAAAGGCGGTGCTGCCGGCGTCGTGGGCGCGGGGGCCGGCGGGCACCCCGACGGCGGTGGCGCTTCAGGAACCGGCGGCGCAGCGGCCTCCGCCGGGACGGCTGGAGCCGCCGGAGACGGTGCCTCTGGCCGCGCCGGCGCGGGCGCTGGTGGCGCAGCCGGCGCAGTGGACGCGGGCGCGGGCTGCGGCCTCCTCACGAAATGCGGCGGCGCGTGCATCGACACGGACTCCGACGGCGCGCACTGCGGCGCGTGCGGCCGGGCGTGTGCGAGCGGCGGTGCTCAGAGCGTCTCCTGCGTCCTCGGCGTGTGCGCACCGTCGTGCGTCGCGCCGTTCGCGAACTGCGCGTCCCCGCCCGCGCCCGCCACGGACGATGGGTGCGAGACGGACACCTCGAGCTCGCTGAACGACTGCGGCGTCTGCGGGACGTCGTGCACGAACGCGAACGGGTCGACGTCGTGCGCGGGTGGCGCGTGTCAGCCCGTGTGCACGGGCCCGTTCCGGAGCTGCGACGCGGACGCGACCAATGGCTGCGAGGCGAACACCGCGACCGACGTCGGCCACTGCGGATCGTGTGGCACGGCGTGCACGAACTCCAACGGCACGACGTCGTGCGTGGCTGGGTCTTGCGTACCCTCGTGTTCCGCGGGATTCGCCTCTTGCAACTCCAACCTCAACGACGGGTGTGAAGTCGATCTCCGGACCAGCGCGAGCCATTGCGGTCGGTGTGGGCACGGCTGCCAGGGGGGCTCGTGCAGCAGCGGCTTCTGTCGCCCGGTGGTCGTCGCCTCCGACACTGCCGCGTATTCGCTCGAGGTCGACGCGACGCACGTCTACTGGCACTCGGACAGGATCTACCGAGTGGCCAAGTCCGGCGGGATGCCCGCTCCGATCTTCTCCGCCGGGATCCCGTCGGCGATCCTGGTCCGGGACAAGCTCTACTTTCACGCGGACGTTTCCGGCACCCGCGGCGTGTGGAACGCGAACCTCGATGGCACGACGGCGTTCAGCCTGCACACGCTCTCCCCGCAAGGTGTGCTCCCATCGTTCGGGCTCGGTTGGTTCGCCGGCGAGCTGTTCTTCGCGAACAACGCCAACCAGCAGATTTCCGCGATCTTGGGCTTCCCTTCGCCCCGCGCTCTGACCGCCGCGGCGAGCGCGGGCAACGTGTGGGCCGTGTGTGTGAATCAGTCCTCCGCGTACTGGGCCAGCAACGCCGGAGTCCTTCGCGTGGATCGTGGCGCTGCGTCCGCGACGCCCCAACCCCTGGACGTCAGGCCGGCGCGTGACGTCGCGTGCGACGACGCGAACGTCTACTACACCGTCGCCGGCGACGTGGTGCGACAGCCGGCCGCCGGCGGTTCGCAGACGGTGCTCGCGACGGTGGCGGGATTCACCAGTGTGCTCCAGCCGACGAGCGCCGGCGTGTACTTCGCGGCCGGTTCGGTCGTGTACCTGCAGCCCAGCGGGGCAACCGGCGCCCCGCTCGTCGTCCACGACTACGTCGGGGCGGACGTGCAAGCATTCGCCGAGGACACGCTCTTCGTCTACTTCGTGTCGAACCATGCGCTCATGCCCCTCATGAAGGTCGCGAAGTAGCCCCTCGCCGCCGGTGCTCGCCGTCGGCCCCCCGAAGCCCAGCTTCGCGCCGCGCGGGTGAGCCGGGGTGTCGCCACTCGGGGCCCGCGAGGCCCGGACGTCGCCACGTTCCCGCCGGCGTGGGCGGCGTCTTGCTCTCGCGCGGACCTGCGGCTAGACCCGCCCGCATGTTCGACCGGGGGCCTCGATGGGCCAATCCACGTCACTGGGTTTTCCTGGCTGCGTTCGCCGCGGCTGCTTGCGGCGGTGCCAAGCCGAATCAGGCGACCGCGACGAAGGAGCGCAACGAGGATCGCGCCCAGCGGTCGCTCGAGCGCGCCAGGGAGTCGACGGACCCCGAGCGTTTTCGGGTAATCATCAGTCGATTCCCCAACACCCAGGCGGCGAGCTCCGCGCGGGACGAGCTGGCGACCCTTCTCGTGGGGCAGGCCGAGAAGGCCATGGCCGCGGAGGACTGGGTCACCGCCGAAGAGCGCGCCGTCGAGGCCAAGCAGCACGGGGGCGTGGAGATGACCCTGAAGGCGTCCAAGGTCCTCGACGCGCTGGACGACAAGAGGGCGTCGAAGGTCGCGGACGAGACCCTGACCGCCGCGGCCGAAGGCAAGTGCGCCAGCGCGCTCAAGACCGTGGCGGCGACCATCCGAAAGAAGCCGCGTGCTCGCTACACCACGGAAGTACGCAAGCTCACGAAGGCGGGCCTGCTCGCCTGCCTCGACAAGAAGATCCAGGCCTCGGTCGAGGCCGGCAGCATCGAGGAGGCACGCACCATGCTCGAGACGCCCGATGCGACCACGGCCTTCGCGAACGAGGGCTACCGAGAAGCGAACGGCCTGCTCGAGAAAGCCGTCGTCAAGCTGGGCATGAAGGACCTGAAGCCCCTCCTGGCGCAGAAGCAGTGGAAGGACGCGGTAACGAAGCTCGAGGAGCTGCGCGCGAAGGACGTGATGAATCCGCGCGAGCGGGACGTGGCGTTCGAGATCATTCAGGACGAGATCAAGGCGCATCTCCTCGCGAGGCTCGAGGCCGGCCTGACGGCGAAGGATCCGAAGGACGTCGCCAGCGAGGTCGACGCGACGCTGCCGATCGCCGCCTGGAAGAACGTTCCCGAAGACGTGAGGAAGGCTCGTGACGCCCTCGTCGTGAACCTCGAATGTCAGCGGCTCGGCTGCAAGCTGGGCAAGCCGGCGCCGCTCTGGGCATGGGGGAAGGTTCCGATGTTCCCTCCGACGAGCGCGGAGGGGTCGAAGCGCGCCGTCATCAACCATGCGCAGAAGGTCTGGTCCGTCGGACGCAGCGGCACGTGGGCGCTGATCGTCCGCGAAGACCCCGGCAGCCTCGAGGACAAGGAGTACGTGAAGAAGGCGGAGGGCTGGGTTCCGACCGAGAACATGAAGGCGAACGACACCGACGACTGGATGCCTCCCAAGGACGACATGAAGGGCGTGCAGGTCTGGGGACCGCTCCTCGAGAAGGAGCCCGACACCTACATCCTGGGCACCGTGCAGTCCGTCGAGGGTGACGACGTGACGGTGAAGCGGATCACCGACGGGCTCGATGCGAAGGTGAAGTGGGGGAAGCTCCGGCTCGGCAAGCTCAACTCCGGGCTCAAGGTCTTCGCGTTCTGCGTGGACCAGATCCACCGGGAGACCGCGAAGGTCGATTCCATCGTCGCCGTCGCGGCCGGCATCGCCAAGGTGAAGGTCAAGTGTGACAAGGGCAACATCGAGCGCGTCGAGATCGCCAGCGCGCTGAGCACCCGCGCCGCGTGGCTTCCACCACGAAAACCCTGAATCGGCCCGCTCCACGCCGGGCGGTCGCGTACGTCCTCGCGCTCTGCGCCGCTTCGTGCGGTCGAGACGAGCGACTGCGCACCGATGAGCCGCGAGCTTCGGGCGGAGCTTCCGGCTCTGGGGCGGTCGCGGCCGGAGGCGTCGCGGGTGTCGGCGGCGTCAGCGGCGTCGGAGCCGGTGGTCACGGCGGTGTGAGCCCTTCGGGGGGAGGCGGTGGCACCAGCGGAGCTTCGGGCGCGGCGCCGTTCTGGCTCACGGCGCCGGGGGGACGCTTCGTCACTCGGCCCGTGCGTGCCGACGACGGAACGCTGCACGTGGGGTCGTGGGATGGTTCGCTCTACGCGCTCTCGGAGCGCGGCGACGTGCTCTGGTCGTACGCGACCGGTGGACGCATCGACGCACCACCCGTGGTCGGAGCGTTCGTCGTCGTGGTGGCATCGTGGGGCGGAGCGGTGCACGCCGTCGACCGCGCCGGCGCACCGCGATGGCGCGTCGGGGCTGCGGCGCCGTTCGACCTGGCTCCCACGCTGGGTCCAGGCGCCGTCGTG
Source organism: uncultured Polyangiaceae bacterium (assembly GCA_964487605.1). Classification (GTDB taxonomy): domain Bacteria; phylum Myxococcota_A; class Polyangia; order Polyangiales; family Polyangiaceae; genus JAJDAH01. The sequence continues at coordinate 22,706 of CAZARU010000060.1, read as the reverse complement.
TACGCCGCCGCCGACGACGGAACGGTGTTCGCGATCGACGAGGACACGGGTTCCGTCGCCTGGCGTACTCGGTTGCCCGTCGCACCGACCAGCAGCGTCGCCGTTGCCGGGGACTCTCTCTTCGTCGGCGGCGTGGACGGCGTCGTGTACAGGCTCGATCGGCGCGGCGCCGTCCTGGGCTCGACGCCGCTGGGCGAGTCGGTCGTCGAGTCGTTCGCAGTGGGCCCTGATCGAATCTACGCGGGCCTCGATCAGGGCGGACTCGTCGCGATGGATCTCGCGGGAAGCGTCCTCTGGCAGCAGACGATTTCCTACACGGTCGTCACGCCGCCGGCGATCGCGCCCGACGGCTCACTCTACGTCGGGTCTCACAACAAGAATCTCTACCGCTTCGACCGCGACGGGACCGAGCGCTGGCACGTCGGAACGGACTACGCCGTGCTCTCCGCTCCTACGGTGACGTCCGGCGGTGTCTACGTCGGGGCGAGCGCCGTGCTCCGGTTCGACCCGGACGGCGAGTTCGAGCGCCTGAGCGACCTACCCGCGGGTGGCTCCCCCGTCGTGGCTTCCGACGGGTGGCTCTACTTCGACCTCGTCGATGGTCGCGTCGCCGGCCTGGGGCCAGGCGAGCGGGGGCCCAGCCCGGATCCCAACGTGGCCACCGAAGTGGCGGAGGGTCTCGACTTCCCGGTCAGCATGGCCGTGATGCCGGACGGAGCGATGCTCGTCACCCAGAAGCAAGGCGCCGTCCGGCTCGTGCGTGACGGGCGCGTTCTTCCAGACCCCGTCGCGGAGTTCTCTCCGCACACGGCCAACGAGTCCGGCTTGATCGGCATCGACCTGGCCGCGGACTTCGACGAGACGGGCGTCTTCTACGTCGTCTATGCGCCGGAGGCGGACCTTGGCCACCAGCACGTCGTTCGCCTTCGGCTGCAGGGCGACGTGGCGGAGGTGCTCGAAGATCCGTTCATCGTGCTACCGAGTCGCCCCACGACGAATCGGCACTACGGCGGAAACCTCCGCGTGGGACCCTACGGCAAGCTCTTCGTGACGCTGGGCGATCTGAACGTCGCGTCCGACGCGGCGGATCCGGCGAAGTGGCCGGGGAGCATCCTGCGCTTCGAACCCGACGGGAGCCTGCCGACGGACAACCCCTTCGGAGCGGGTTCCCCCGTTTACGCTCACGGGCTTCGCAACCCCTTCGACCTCGCGTTTTCCGCCGACGGTACGCTCTGGGCCGGCGAGAACGGTGACGACGTCGCCGACGAGCTCCATCGCATCCTCCCCGGTGGTGACCACGGGTGGCCGTCGATCCGCGGCCACTGCGACCACTTCCCGCTTCGCGAGCCCTGCATCGTGAACGGAGCGGTGGAGCCGGCTCACGAGTTTCGTCACGTCGTCGCGCCGACTTCCGTTCTCGTCTACGAAGCCGACCTCATGCCGACGCTCCGCGGCGACGTTCTCGTCGGAGGATGGCACTCTCGCACGGTGCATCGGTTTCGCCCGCTCGCCGGCGGCGGCGTGGCCGAGCTTCCTCCGCTGTACGTCTTCACCGGCGGCACGCCCGGCTACTACGGTGGCGGCGTCGTCGATCTCGGGGTCGCCCCCGACGGTGGCGTGCTCGTGCTGCTCAGCGGGACGACCATCGGGTCGATCGTTCGCATCGCGCCGCCCTGAAGTTTTCCCGCAACCCGCCGCGGGGGCAGGTCGAGCCGCCAGCATGCTCGCCCATCGCGCTGCGATCCTCGCCGCACTGGTGCCGCTACATGCCTGCGGCGGCGAGCCGTTTCGCTGGGTGCCCGACCGAGGACCGTCGCTGGATGACGTCGATGCCGGCCCCGTGGCGATCGCGCCTTCGCGGCGCGATGCAGCCGCGGCGGCGGTGGGCACGCGCGCGGACGCCGCTCCGACGCTCGACCCAGCGCGGATCGGTCACGACCGCGACGCGTTCGTTCCCGGCCCGACCACCGGTCGGCGAGCCGTCGCCTTCGCGGCACACGCTGCCGGGGGTGTCGGGGCGTTCGACCCGAGGAGCGCGGCGCAGCTCGACGTCCTGCCGCTGGCAGGGGCGATCGAGGATCTCGCGTGGCATGACACCTGGGGGCGCCTCGTGGTCGTCGAGAGGGACGACGTGCTCGATGCGAGCCGCATCCATGCCGTGACGTGGGACCCGTGGCCGACCATCGTCGGCACCTCCGAGCCCTTCGAAGGTACGGTGCGCATCTGGCCGATGGGCTCGGTGCTCCTCGTCGTCTCCGACGCGCTCGGTGCGCGCTGGCACGCGCTGAACGCGTCGCTGGCTCCGGAGGGCGCTTCGGCGCTGCTCCAGCGGCCCTCCGGCGTCGTTCCGCTCGAGGCGAGCGCCTCCGCCACGGTGATTCATCCAGACCACCCTGCGGGGCGAGTCCACGCCAGGACCGTCCAGTTCGACGGCGCGTCGTGGAGCTGGACCGCCCTCGGCGCCGTGGCGGCCGCGCCGCAGGGGACGCGGCTTCTCGGCGGTGATGCGCCACGTCTTGCTTCGTTCTTCGCCGCGCAGCTCGTCGTGAGTTCGGTGTGGGGCACGGAGGACGCTCGTATGGAGGTGTCGGCGTGGCCCCCCGGGGCGCTGATGGCCGGCATGCGGGACGATGCTGCGAGCGCCGTTCACGTCGTGATCCAGCCGCCGGGTTCCCCGGCCGTGCCGGCCGTTCTCGGCAGCGTCGCGCCCGGCGACGCGCGTGCCGTCGCGCTCGAGCTCGGTGGCCCCGTGGACGCCTCGGACTGGCCGTGCCGGTGCCTCGAGCTCCTGGACGACGGAACCCGGCTCCTGGTGGCCACCAACGCCGGCGTCGAGCGCGTCGGCGTTCGCAACTCCTGGAGAGGCATCGAGCACGAGCGCGATGGCGCGCTGGCCGCGGCTTTCAGGGCCCCACTGGCGCTCCGGCCCGCGAGGCCGCGCTGAGCAACTCGCCGCGTCAACCAGCGCTCGGCTCGAGCACCACGATCGTCCCGTCGCTCCAGTCGTACTTCGCGTCCATGGCGGCGCGCACCGCTGCGACGACCTCCGGCGCCTGCGCTCGCTCCACGATTCGCGCGCTCGCCCGGCGGTCCGGTCGGTCACGCTCTGGCTCGCTCCGCGGACCCACGCTGAACGTCACCCGTGGGTCGGCGACGAGGTTCCCGAGCCATCGAGCGTCCGCGAGCTCCGAGACGACGTAGTGGAGGCCACCCACCTCGACGAACCAGAGCTCCGTCGTGCGGACGAGGCCGCTCTTCCGTCCCGTGGTGTGCAAGTACAGGAACGACTCCGCCACGCGCGGCTCACGGGCACCGCGTCAGCTCGGCCAGGGGCGTGAACGGCGTCACTCCCTGCGTCGTCTCGTACGCCAGCGTCGCTGCGTCGAGTGCGCTGACGACCTCCGTGAACGTCTGATTCAGCTTGTCCTGCGTGCTCGCTTCGGCCAGGCAGAGAAACTTGTTCTCACCGCAGACGTCGAGGGGCTCGCATCCGGGAGTGGCCGGGCCAGCGGCTTCCAGCGCAGCGTCGCCGTACAGCACCCGGCCATCCACCATGACCAGCCGAACGGTACCGGGCGTTGCGGCCATCAGCGCCTCGTACGCGCTCGAGCCGCCTGCTCCGACGACGGTCAGGTCGGCCCGCTTCCCGGCCTCGATGGAGCCTACGTAGGCGTCCACCGCGAGCGCCCTCGCGGCGTCGATGGTCACCATCCGGAAAAGGCGCTCGTGGGAGAGGATGTCGCCGAACTTCTGGGTGTCGATCTGATCGGCGAAGCGCAGCTCGTCCAGCAGGTTCACGCTACCGCCGAGCGCCCAGTCCGGGGCCAGGGCGATGACGCTCACCCCCGCCGCGATCGCGAGATCGATGCGCGTCGTGTCGTCGTACAGGAACATGTTCGACCGAGGCGACCACACGAGCTTCATTCCCGCCTGGGCCATGGTCGTGAACTCGGCGGTACCCAGCGCGGTGCCGTGAACGATGACCGTCTTGTCCGAGAGGAGGCAGCCGGCGCAGTTGCCGCCGGGGAGGTTGCAGCCCGTCGTCGAGCCGCGGGCGATGAGTGAGCTGAACTCGTTGCGGGCGCGCGTGTCCGTACCCTCCCCGACGTGGACGACGTAGGCCGTCGTGTCGCCATCGAAGAAGTTGTTGCACACCGCGTTCGCGCTGGAACTCGATGGGACGGAGATGCTCGTCTGGATCTTGTCGTCCGGAAGGTCGTTGTGCGTCGTGTCGATGGTTCGGATCACGGACGCCATGCACGGGGGCTCGACGGCGCCGGGCGCCATCAGGAGGCTCGTCGTGCCGGCGATGAGCGCCTTCACCTCGGCGTACTTTGCGAGCTCGCACCGCAGGTTGGCCCCCGAGGACGCCTCCAGATGCTGCTTCGCGTCCACGACCTGGGAGTAGCGCGGCTCGTTGGCCGTCACCGTCCAGTCGTCGTGATGGGTGTAGAACCGGCTGGGGGTCCAGTCGTTCTCGTCGAAGACGTTGAACAGACCGTGGTTGTGGGCGTCCACGAGCCCCGGAAGGATCACGCCGTTCGTGTCGATCGTCGTCGCCCCCGTGGCACCGGGTCGGGAAGAACACGACGCGGCGGCGCACGTGATGTCCGTCCCCTCGACGAGCACCTCGCCGTCGAAGGGGCCGGTTGGGGCGACGACGGTGCCGCGCAGGAGGATCCTGTCCGGGGCGCCCGGCGTGATGGTCGCCGGCGGACCGGCATCGCCCCCGCCGCTGCCAGCGATTCCAGCAGCTCCGCCGCTTCCTGCACCGCTGCCGCTGCCACCGCCCGCGCCCGCGGACGCGTCCGTTGCCCCCGTACCCCCCAGTCCGGCGGCACCCGCCGCAGCACCCGCTCCGCTGCTGCCCGCGTCACCGGCACTCGCGCCGCTGCCCGACGTCCCCGCGGAGCCACCCTGACCGCTGCCGGCGCCGCCCCCGACGCCACCGCTGCCTCCGGCGTTCGTGCCGGCACCTCCCCCGCCCGAGGTCCCCGACGCCGCGTCTCCGGCGTCGCTCGACGTTCCCCCCGTCCCCTCGGGTGAGCTTCCCTTGTCGGCCGCGCATGCGAGGAGCAGGGCGCACGAGATTGCCGCAAGTCTGGTCGGCGACATGCCGAGAGCCTACCACTTCGAGGCTACCTCCCGCAGCCGCGCTGGCGCTCCTCGGAAGAGAGCGGTATCGATCGGGCCGAACATGTCGGGTCAGAAGCTTCCGCCGAAGAAAGACGTGGCGCTGGCGCTCCTCGAGCGCGCCAGCGTGTTCGTCCATCTCGATCCGCGCAAGGACGACGTTCGCGTGCCCAAGTGGTTTCGAGGACAGCCCCAGCTGGTGCTCCAGGTCGGTCTGAACATGGCCGTTCCGATCCCCGATCTCAGCCTGGAAGACGACGCGCTGTCGTGTACGTTGAGCTTCAGTCGAACGCCGTTCTTCTGCTTCGTCCCGTGGGGCGCCGTGTACGCGCTCGTGGGAGAAGATGGCCGCGGAATGGTCTGGCCCGACGACGTCCCCAAGGAAGTCGCCTCGCAGAGCGCGGGGAAGAAGAGCGAAGCTCCCTCGAAGAAGCCCGGGCTCCGGGTCATCGAAGGCGCCGACGGAAAGACGGAGGAGGCGAGCGCACCGCTGCGTACCGATCCGAGCGCCGCGAAGAAGCCCGACGCGAACGTCGCGGACCTGGCGTCGCGCCGCAGCGCGCCGCCACCACCCCAGCCGGCCGTGGCGGGTGCGGAGGAGATGGACGGTGCGCGCATCCCCGAAGCGCCCAAGCTGGAGGTCGTGCAGGGAGTTCCCGCCAAGAAGCCGCGACGACGCAAGACCAAGCGCGCCGAGGCCGACGAGAGCAAGGCGACCAACCGGAAGAAGAAGAAGCGTCAGCTTCCGCCGTACCTGCGCGTCGTCAAGTGATCCAGCCGCGCCGACCGCTCCCTGCCGGCCGGCGCTGCGGGGAACGGGCGTGGTAATTGCTTCTGCGACCCCGACGACAGGGCGCCGCTGCGTGAAGCCGCGCATGGCGAGGTGCCGTTCGACCACGACCGCCGGAGGCCGCCATGACTCGCAAGGATCCTTCCCACGCCGCACGGCTCGAGGTCCGCATCAGCCGGGTCGTGGGGACCGCCGCGGACGACACCGTGGCGACCGTCTTCTGCCCCCGCCGGCACCAGACGTTGCTGCTCGACGAATGCGCACGGTGTGCGCACTGCCGCGGCCTCACGATCGACACGACCTCGCGATCCTCGTTCCTGATGTGCGACGGGGTACGCGACCCGAAGCGAGCCCCAGCCCGGTCCGGAACCCGTGAAGGTTCGGCCTCGCGTACTCCCGTGTCGGATGCGATGACGCGCAACGTCGTGTGCGTGCGGCCGGACCTTGGAGTAGGGGCCGTCACCGCGCTCTTCCTCGAGCGCGGGATCAGCGGCGCTCCCGTCATCGGACGGGACGGAAAACCCGTCGGTCTCGTATCCAAGACCGACCTGCTGCGCGTCGGATGGGAGCGCGGCGATACCGGGGAATGCGACGAGCCCATCCGGTTTCGCACCGAAGGAGGCTGGGACGTGGAGCTCGGCTCGGGGTTCCACGTCACGCGGCTCGAGTCGTCGACCGTCGCCGACGTCATGACCCCGATGACCGTGAGCGTGAGCGAGGACGTCTCGATCGCCCTCGCTTCCGCGCTGATGGTGCTCGAGGGCATCCATCGGGTTCCGGTCGTGGGTGCCGGGGGGCGCGTGGTGGGCATCCTGTCTGCGCTCGACGTCCTTCGCTGGCTCGCTCGATCGAACGGCTACCTCCTGCCCGACACGCCCACCCCGCCGACACCGGTCTGATTCCGCGCGCCGCTTTCGCGCCGCTTCTGCGAGGTCGCATCGGCTGCGCGTGGCGCGGCGCCCGGAGACCCTGGCGTAGGAGAGCCTGCCGCTCCACGACGACGCGGCGTGAGCGGTCCAGTCCGACGGGCGTGGTAGCCTGGGCGCGGCTGGCAACCCGAGCGCGCCCGCATGACGAAGGTCAACCTGGCCGAGAAGCTGTCGAAATTCGACGAGCGCTGGAGTCCGCGCATCGTCGGTGAGCTCAACGGACAGCATGTGAAGGTCGCCGAGCTGGAGGGGCCGTTCGTCTGGCGTCCCCGGCTCTGATGCTCGCCTCGTCGCTCCATCTGGAAGCGCCGTGAGCCCGTCCGTGGGGAAGAGCGCGTCGGCGCGCGGTGCCCTCGGCGCGCTCATCGCGTGCACGCTCGTCGTGCCGCTCGCGGGCTGCACCGAGCGAAAGGACTCGCCCGGCTCGACCCCGTCCGGTGCCGCGTCCGTGGTTTCGATGCCGGCGCCCGCGTCCGTGATGGCAAAGGGCCTGCTGGGTCGCTCCATCACCGGGGGCCGCCGGCTGCACAACGCCACCACGAGCCTCGAGCGAGCCGTGCGGGCTCGAGACCGCGCCCTCGGGTGGCGGCAGTACCTCGCGGTGCGCACCGAGTTCCGGGCCGTCGAGCCCATGGCGCAAGCGTTTGCTCCGCTCGGAGCTGCGCAGTTCGAGCCGAGCCGCGCCGAGGAACCCGAGGAGCTGCCCCGCGGCGTGGGGCTCCGCGCCATGGGCGACGCGCTTCGCGACGATGCGGTGGCGTGGGCCGATGCCGAGCGCACGGTGATCGCGCTGCGGCGAGCCGTCGGCGTGCTGGTGCGCGAACTCGAGACGGCGACGCCCGACGATCGGCTGGTCGTGCAGGCTCTCTCCACCGCCTGGTTCGAGTGGGGACGTCGGCTCGATGGTTCCCTGGCGGACTCCCTCGACGAGACTCGCATCGACGTCGTCGAGGGGGGCCGCGCGCTGCTCGACCAATCGCTCTCCGTGCGCGACGGCTCGTCCGGGGCCGCCGCGCGCGCGTTCGACGACCCGGCAGGCGTGCTGGCGACCTGGATCGAGACCACGCGCACCGAGCCCTTCGCTCCGCATCGCAAGCTCGACGCGCTGCGAGCGAGCGGCGGCCTGGGGGCCGCCCTGAGATCCGCCGCGGCAGCCCTGGGGGGCGCGCCGCCGCGCGCGCCTTTTCCGCCGCTCGTGCCGCGCGGCGACACGCCGCACGCCGAGCCCGTGAGCGTTGCCACGTTTCCGGCCCTTCGCGGTCCACCGGTGGTCGCGGAGCGAGCCCGGCTCGGGCTCGAGCTCTTCTTCGATGCTCGACTCTCGAGCACCGGAAAGCTGTCGTGCGCGACGTGCCACGCCCCGAGCCGCGGCCTCACCGTGAAAGAGCGACCGACGAACGTCGGGGGAAAACCCACGCGTCGCGACCCCATGGCGCTCTGGAACGTCGCGTACGAGCCGATGCTCTTCTGGGACGGGCGGGCGAGTACCCTGGAGCGTCAAGCGGACATCGCGCTCGAGGCGGACCTCGGCTCGACCTGGGACGACGTCGTCCGGAGACTTTCCCGGGATCGCGACCTGGTCGCTCGCTTCGAAGCCGCGTTCGGGCGTCCCCTGGACGCCTCGGCGGTGCGCAGCGCCCTCGCCGAGTTCGAGCGCACGCTGGTCTCGGCGGCCTCTCCCATGGACCGGTTCGTGCGGGGCGAGGATGCCGCAATGGACGACCTGCTTCACGCAGGCTTCGACGTCTTCTACGGCGAAGCACGGTGCAGTCGATGCCACCGCCTTCCGCTGACCACCGGCACCCTGGCCCCGAGATTCTCGGCGGCGGAGCTCAGCGTCATCGGCGTGCCGACGGCGCCGCGCAGGAAGGCGCTCGACGCTGACGAAGGCCGAGGGCGTGTCTCCCGGCGCACGGAGGACCGCCATGCCTTCAAGGTGCCTTCACTTCGCAACCTCGCGCTCACGGGTCCCTACTTCCACAACGGCGCCTTCCGAACGCTCCGCGAGGTCGTCGACTTCTACGCGGACGGGAGCGGCGAAGGACTGGGTTTCGAGCTGGCGAACTTCGACGTCGATGCGCGGCGGCTCGCGCTCACGACGGCGCAGAAGGACGCGCTTCTGGCGTTCGTCGAGCGGGGGCTGCTCGACGGCACGCTCCCGACGTCGAGGCCCGCAATGGCGGCGCGCCTAGGACGGTGATCAGTCGGGACTCGCGTCGGACGAGCTGCTGGCATCCGGCGCGGCGCCCGCGCTCCCCGCGCTCCCCGCGCCCGTCCCTGCCGTGCCCGAGTCCGTCGCAGCGGCTCCGGCGGTGCCCGAGTCCGCTCCGCCGGCTCCCGAGCTACCCGAGTCCGCTCCGCTGGCGCCGCCACCCGACGTTCCGGCGGACGATGACCCCGCCGTCCCACCCGCCGCAGCGTCTCCCGTCGAGGCGCCTCCCGACGCGCCGGCGTCCATGGGCGGTGCGCCCGCAGCTCCGGCGCTCGCTCCTGCGCCACCACCGGCTCCCGCGGCGCCACCGGACCCCAGGCTCGACGTCTTGACGCACGTGAACGCGCCTTCCTCCACGACGCAGCTGTAGGTGGCGACGCATCCGTGGAACGTGCAGTCGCCCGTGCGACAGGTTCCCGCTGCGCTGCACGTCTCGTTCTGTTCGCAGTCCGACGGGCGCCGGCACGAGTCGCCGTGGGGCGAGCCGTCGGCGCGACGGCAGTACCCCGACGCGTGGTCGCACGAGTAACCCGGCCCGCAGTCCGAGGCGGCGTAGCAGCCCACGGACTCGTCGGGAAACAGCGGGCAGCCGGACAGGAGGAAGGCGAGGGATGAGAGCGCGGCCCAGGTCGACGGGCGAGTCATGGCAGATCTCCGTTTCGAGTCGCGGGCCGTCACAGCCGCCCCAGGAGGGTAGCAAGCAGCGTGCCCCGGACAACCTGCCCGCCCGACACGGCCGACGCGCCACGCGAGCCGCGCGATCCGGGGCAATTCGGCCGTTCTCCGAGCCCGTGCGGCGGTGCGTCCGCGGCCGGGTCCCGCGGGACGACCTCTCGGGTGAAGGGGTGTTCACGACGACCTGAGCCCGAAAGTCGTAGGGGGAGTGGACGAGCGTGCTAGGTTCCGCTTCTCGATTTATCTGGCGGTGACGCTCCATGGACGTTCGGTGCGGCCGATGCGGTACCGAATACGAATTCGACGATGCGCTCGTCTCCGAGAAGGGGACGAGCGTCAAATGCACGAACTGTGGCCACCAGTTCAAGGTGCATCCGCCGAAGGCAGGTCTCGGCGTACCCGAGCGCTGGATCGTCCGGACTCGCTCGGGACGCGAGCTGGTCTACACCTCCCTGCGTGACCTCCAGAAGGCCATCGCCCAGCGCCAGGTAGGTCCCGACGATCTGCTGTCACGCGCGGGGCGTGCACCACGGCCGCTGCAGTCGATCGCCGAGCTCGAGCCGTTCTTCCGCTCGGGCTCTCAGATCAGCACGGTGGCACCCCAGCGGACGGTGCAGGGGCTCGGGGTCGATCCCACGGGGACGCCTCCCCCGAGGCCCCCTGTCCCCCGCTCGACGCCGGACGACGAGGACACCCTGGAGCGGCTCGCGGCAGCGCCGACGGTGACTGCGACGCGCAGCAAGCCGCCGCCGCACCCGAACCAGCGCAGGACGACGAAGTCCGGGCCACCACCGCCACCGCCGAAGCCCGCGCTCGGCTCCACCCTCCGCGACGAGGGCCCTCCGACCCTGCAGCGGCGAACGGAGCCGGCGGTCATCGAGCCGGAGCCGCCGACGCTGCCCCGGACCGACCCGCCCCCCGCGGTGGTTGCTGCACCGGTGCCGCCCACGCCCGCGCCCATCGAACCTCCGTCGCCCGCGGAGGTGGTGATCCAGGACGCCACCCTCACTCCGACGCCCAGCGCCGTTCGCGAAGCCTACCGCTCCTACGAGGAGATCCACACCGATCCCAGATTTCTCAGCGGGCCGCCACCCTCGCGCCGCGCTCGCTCGCGCTGGATCGTCGCCGTCGTGCTCCTCGGGGCGGTGGGCCTCTTCGGCGCCACGGTGGGGCGCAAGTATCTCGACCGCTTCGCGTCCCCCGCCGGTTCCGCTCGTCCGCCCGACGACGATCGCGTCGCCGGCATGGTCCGACGCGGGAACGAGCTGCTCTACGATGGCGATCTCGACGGCGCGAAGGAACAGTTCGACAAGGCGACCGCCCTCGCCGAGCGCGATCCCAAGGCGCTCGCGGGGCTGGCTCGGCTCCACGCGGCGCGCGCCGACATCCTCTGGTTGAAGCTCCGGCTGCTCGATCCGAAGGACGAGGAGCTCGTGAAGATGACGCACCGCATTCTCGCGGTTCGCGTGGAGAAGGCCGACGAGGTCGCACGCAAAGCGACCGAAGTGGCGCCGGACGACGTGGTCGTACTCCGCGCGCGGGTCGATGCGTTCCGGCTGCTCGGGGAGGTCGCCAAGGCCCGGGAGCTCGTCTCGAAGCTCACCGATCAGGGCAGTGAGCCCGAGACGGCCTACGTGCTGGCGGCCCTCGACATGGCCGAGAAGGCGCCGGGGTGGTCCACCGTCGTCGACAGGCTCCGCACGGCGGCGGCGGGCGAGCGTGATCTGGGCCGCGCGAGGGGAGCGCTCGTGTACGCGCTCGCGCGCGCCGGATCGCCCGGCGACGCGCAGAGCGAACTCGCGAAGATCGAGGCGATGGCCCGGCCACATCCGCTCCTCTCGGAGCTTCGGGACTTCGTGCGCAGGTTCGAGGTCGTCGCGGACGCGGGGGCCGACGCGAAGGTCGAGGTGGCCGCGGTCGATCCCGCCGCGCTGCCCGTGCTCAAGCCCACCGCCGGAGATCGCGAAGCATTCGGAGAGGAAGAGGCGGCCCCCGCCGGTGACTTCCGCACCCTGCTGACCCAGGCAGCCGCGGCGATGAAGGGGGGGAACCCCGATCGAGCGGAGGCGCTCTATCGCGCCGTGCTGGCCCGCCAGCCTGGAAACACGGAAGCCATTGCCGGCCTGGGCGACGTGGCGCGGGCGCGCAACGACCCAGCCGCCGCGGAGAAGCAGTACGACAAGGTGCTCGAGCAGAACCCCAGTTTCTTGCCCGCCATCCTCGCCAAGGCGGACGCGAAGTGGGCGGGTGGCGACCGGAAAGGCGCTCTGGCGCTCTACCGGCGTGTCCTGGAGCAGGCAGGGGCGGGGAGCTCGTACGGCCAGCGGGCTGCCGCGCGGCTCGCCGAGGGCGCCCGCAGCGGGGAGGAGGCGCCGCCCATCGAGCCGATTCCCGCGAAGCCGGACCCACCGGCGCCCGCCGCTCCCGACCAACCCCACATCGACACGACGGATCTGCCGGGGCACGGCCAGTGACGCGCGTCGGGGCGCTCGGCGCCCTCACCGTCGCCGCGGCCTCGCTCATCGCCGCTTGCGAGGGGCGCCCGTCGTTCGCTCCCGCGCCTCGATCGTCGTCGTCGTCGTCGTCGTCGTCCGATCCGCGGCCAGGTCGGATCGTCGAGGTGGACCTGTCCCGTGGTGCGCCCGAGTCCATGGCCGAAGGCGGACTTTTCGGCCTCCCGGCGACGCGCACGTACGTGGGGCTCGTTCGAGCGCTCGCTCGGGCGGCGAAGGACGAAGACGCCACCGGCTACTTCGTGAGGCTCGGAGACACGAGCTTCGACTTCGCGCGAAGCGACGAGATCGGTCGATTGCTCGCGTCGCTGCGAGCGACGGGGCGCCCCGTCGTGTGCCACGCGAACACGCTGGGCAACGCGTCGGTGTGGATGCTGCTCCGCGGCTGCGATCGCATCTGGTTGAGCCCGCTCGGCGACGTGGAAGCCGTCGGCATCGCGGGTCAAGTCGTCTACGTGAAGGGGGCGCTGGACAAGCTGAACGTACAGGCCGACTTCATCGCGATGGGCAAGTACAAGAGCTTCGCGGAATCGCTGACACGGGAAGGCCCCACCGAGGAGGCGCGCGAGTCGCTGCTCGGCGTGCTGCGCTCCCTGCGCACGGCCTGGCGTTCCGACGTCGCGGCCGTCGGCGCCGCGCCGCACGGCGCCCTGGAGGCGGGCCCCTTCACGCCCGGCGAAGCGAAGAAGGCCGGGCTCGTTCACGACATTGGGTACGAGCGAGACGCCATCGACGACGTGAAGGTGCGCGGAAACGGTGACCGCTGGACGGCCGGTTTCGGCCCGAAGGCCTCCGGCGGTGGCGGCTTCGGACTCGTGGAGATCCTGCGGATCCTGTCGGGCGCCGACGAGAGCGCCGGCGGCCGTCCGCACATCGCAGTGGTCCCGATGTCCGGCAGCATCTCCATGGCGGGCGGCGGCTTGATGGACGACGGCGGCATCACGCTCGCGGCGGCACGCAAGACCCTGCGCAAGCTCGCGCGGGACGACGCCGTGCGAGTCGTGGTCCTGCGCATCGATTCGCCAGGGGGCTCCGCGCTCGCCAGTGATCTCATCTGGCACGAGGTCCGGACCCTCTCGAAGAAGAAGAAGGTCATCGCTTCCGTCGGTGACATGGCGGCCAGCGGTGGCTACTACATCGCTTCCGCCGCCGACCGCATCGTCGCGGAGCGGACCAGCATCGTCGGGTCCATCGGCGTCGTCGGTGGAAAGATCGTGGTCGGGCAGGCCCTCGCGCGGGTTGGTGTCTCCGCGGAGACCTTTCCCGCCAGTGACGCTCCCGACGCTGCGGATCGCGCGGCGTATCTCTCCGCGCTCACGCCCTGGAGCGAGCCGATGCGAGAGCGCGTGCGCGCGCAGATGCAGAACGTCTACGACGTCTTCCTCGCGCGCGTCGCCGAGGGGAGGGGACTGGGGGTCGCCGACGTGACGAAGCACGCCGAGGGCCGCATCTGGAGCGGGAGCCAGGCGCTCGAGCGAAAGCTGATCGACGAACATGGGGGCTTGCTCCGTGCCATCGAGATGGGGCGTGAAATGGCCGAGCTGGACGCCGACGCGCCGGTCGTCGTCTCGGGCCTGCGCGAGACCCTGCTCGATGCGCTCCTGCTCGACGACGACGCCGAGCCCGACGAGGTGGCTGCCGCGCTGTCCCGCCGACGCGCGCTCCTCGCGCTGCAGCCGTTCGGATCGGTCGCCGAGCCGACCCTTCGGTTTCTCGCCGCGATGGGGCCCCTGGCGGGTCGTGAGAAGGTCGTCGTCGCGATGCCCTTCGTGCTCGGCGTCAGGTGAGCGACGTCGGAGCACGCCGCAGGACATCGAGCTCCATGCCGTCGAGCGCGCCGCGCGCGCGAAGGGCGCTCAGTTCAGTGGCACGCACACGAACGACGGTCCGGGCCCGTCGCAAGCGCACGCGAGGCGACCGTGCCCGCGCGACGAGCTGGCCGGCAGGAGGCACTCGGCGTTTCCGGGGCGTTCGTGATCGTCGCCCTCCACCGTGCACGAGAAGCCGGGCGCTGCGACCAGTGGGCACTTGGGTGGCGAGCACGAGTCACAGGCACCGCGCCCCTCCTCGCAGACGAACCGTCCGGACGCGCAGGTGCAAACGAGGTCCGTGGCCGCTGCGTCCCCCGAACCGGTGAAGCGCGGGCCACGGTACCGACACTCCCCGTCGAATCGACACGCCGCGGGCAGCTCCCTCAGCGGTGCCTCGGGGCACGCGCTCGCGGTCGCTTCGAGAAGTTCCGCGCGTGTGCCACAGGAGCCGAGGGCCGTGAACGCCACGACGGCGCCCATGGTGAGAGCGGGCTGGCCAGGGCTGGACCGCGACACGGCGAGGTCGAGCGTAGCCTCGACCCACTGCGTTGTCGCCGCTGCGGCTCGACGAGGCCCCGACGCCCGCCCGCTCAGGGCGCCTTCCGGGTCGCGTAGTAGGCCGCGACGCCGGCGTGCGCAGAGACCCGCTCGAAGTGCTTCACGAGCTCGGGCGCCACGCGATCCGAGAGATCGACCGGCACGTGGTCCAGGTTGCCGGAGCGCAGGTGCCGGACCCACAGGAACACCTTGAGGTCGGCCATCGTCAGTCTGCCGTCGGCGAAAAACTCCCCACCGTTCTCCAGGAGCCTGGCCTGAAGGGCCGCCAGGTAACGGGAGATGGGACCTTCCGCGAGCTGCTTGCGTACCGCCTTCTTCTCCTCCTCGTCGCGGATGGAAAAGGACGCGACGATGGCCTGACTCACGTCCTCCACCGCGTCCATCACCTCGTCGCACACCGCGGCCTGCCACGGATCGGTCGGGTACAGGTTCGTGAGCTTGCCGACGAAGCGGTTGATCGCGTTGGACTGCGCGAGACGCCGGCCGTCGTGCTCGAGCACGGGGAGCGAGCCGAACGGTGTGGCTCCCTTCAGCTCGGACCAGCGCGAGTAGGGGATACGATCGTCCTCGAAGGGGACGTTCGCCATGGTCAGGGCGATGCGCGCGGGCTCGCCGCGGCCGCCGTGGAAGTCGAAGTAGGTGAGCTTGAGGCGTGGCATGGGGCCGTCCATGGTGCGGGGGGCCCGGCGTGTCCAGCCCGGCGGCGTTCAGCCCACTGCCTCGCCCAGGAGCCGACCGGTGTCCTTCACCATGGTCACGCTCTGCTCGAGGCCCTTCACGATGAGCTTCAAGTGGAGGACCAGCTTCGGGTTCAGGATCTGTGTGGGCGCGCTCGCGACGAGCGCG
The DNA here is from genome assembly GCA_964487605.1 of uncultured Polyangiaceae bacterium. Classification (GTDB taxonomy): domain Bacteria; phylum Myxococcota_A; class Polyangia; order Polyangiales; family Polyangiaceae; genus JAJDAH01. The sequence goes on along the minus strand of CAZARU010000060.1, from coordinate 7,239 downwards.
ACGCCTGCCTGGGCCGTCTCGGCCGCCTTCACGGCGACGCGGACGCCGAGCTCGGCCGTCGTGAGCCACAAGGACTCCAGCTTGGCGAGGCTTTGCGGTGCGCTGGGACCTGCTGCGCTCTTGAGGGAGCCGAGCAGCGAGTCCACCTCGGCCTTTTCGATCTTCTTCGTGCCGTCCTTCACGTCGTCGGGGACGTCCTTGCCTTCGGTCTCGAAGAACGCCTGGTGGACGTGCCTTCCGGTCTCGACCAGCTGGTACGCCGTGGCGTACATCTCGGCCGACGCACGGAAGAAATTGTCGTACTCGGGCATGCCTATCTGGACGTACTTGAAGTCGTACTCCGCATTGGGATTCATCCGCGCGACCTTGATGTAGTCGTAGCGCACGTCGCCCTCGAAGGGCTTCAGCCCCGTCGCGAGCTGGCCGAGCTGGACCTGCCCCGGTGGCGGAACGTCCACGAGCTTCTTGACGAGCTCGGCGGTCGTCGCGCCGACCTGCTTGGCGAACTCGCTGAAGTCGGTGGCGACCTCCCCCATCGCATCCTCGAACTCGTCCCAGTTCTTCGCCTCGCGGACCCGCGTCGTGGTCCGTCCGTTCTCCGTCTTGGTCGTCACGACCGTCGCCCGCAGCCCAATCGCCTCGCAGGCCGCGGTGAGCGCGGCGAGCGCAGGCACCGTCAGCGCGCTCCTGCGCGACAGCGGGCGAAGTCGTGGTCGTTCTCTCGTGCCTTCCATGTGCGTCTCCCTCTTCGTCCAGCCATAGTCGATCTCGGCGCCAGATGGCACGGTGGAGGGCCGCGCGCGCGCCGGGTGGTGAAGCATGGGCGGGAGCCGGCGGTGCTGGGGCACCCCGGTGGACGTCCACGTCTCACGCGAAGGATCGCACCAGCTCTTCGCTCTTCGCCCAAAGCTCCTCCGCCATGGCCTGGTCCTGGGCGGCGCCACTCGGCGTCCTGGGCTTGCACTTCGCGTAGTACCGCCCCGACTCGGTGGCGACGTCGTCGGACGTCGCGCAATGGAGCGTCGTGCGGGCCCCCTCCTCCACCGTGAGCATGAAGCGCTTCATGACCCACGCGAAGGCGTCGGGGATTCGCCGCCACACGTCCGTCGCGACCGTACCCGGATGGAGCGAGTACGTGCGGACGTGCGAGACGCCGCGGGCACGGAGCCGCCGCGCCAGCTCGGCGCTGAACAGCACGTTGGCGAGCTTGGAGACCTCGTACTCTGGAAGCCCCGAGAGGCTCCTCGTGGGCGATCGAACGCGATCGTAGTCGATGCGCCGAGCTCGATGGTGAGAGTGGCTGGAGACCGTGACGATGCGGGCCGCCGGCGACTCGAGGAGCCGATCGAGCAGGAGCTGCGTCAGGAGAAAGTGACCGAGGTGATTGATGCCGAACGCCAGCTCGAAGCCGTCGGCGGTCGAGCCGCGTTGACCGGCGACGCCGGCGTTGTTCACCAGCACGTCGAGCGGGAGACCGCGCGACGAGAACTGGTCGGCGGCTCGCCGCACCGAGGCGAGCGAGCCGAGGTCGAGGACGAGCAACTCGACGCCATCGTTGCCGGTCGAGCGACGCATTTCCTCCACCACCTGGCTCCCGCTGGTGGCCGATCGGCAGGCGCACACGACCCGCGCACCACGCTCGGCCAGGCGTCGCGCGGTCACCTCGCCGATGCCCGTGTTGGCGCCCGTGACGAGGAAGACCTTCCCGGCGAGGACGGTGGAGGAGTCGTGCACGCTGGGAATCTACCCCGCGTCGGGTTCGGCGGCCGAGACCGTTCGTCCGCAGGGGAGCCCGTGATCCCCGTGCGCGGCGGGTGCCTCGGAGGTAGCCTGTCGATCGTGAGGCGCCTGCTCCTCGTCGCGTGCATGGTGGTCGGCAGCGGCGGATGCTCCGAGTCGGGCGGGGCCCGCGGCTCCGATCAGCAGTGCTCAGCGGCGTGCGTGGCCGTGCTCCACTTCACCAGCGAGATCGGCGTGCCGGTCGAGGCCGACGTCCTCGACGTGCAGGTCTGTCGTGCCGAGAGCTGTGCTGGTGGAGACATGCCGGTCCCCGCCGACACGGGGATCCGGGCGTTCGGCGCCGATCCGTCGGTCACGGTGTCGCTCACCTGGACGGACCAACCCGTGGCCAGTGATCTGCGCGGCGTGTACGAAGTGCACGCCACGTGGTCGTCGAGCACGGAGCGCTTCGCCGCAGGTGACATCGTCGGCCTGACCGTGCGACGGACGTCGGGGTCGAACGTGGCGATGCGCGCCCGCTCGCTCGATTCGGACGAGACGTCGCCTTGTGGCTGCGGGCCCATCGACGTGGAGTGACACGCTTCGAAGCGCGGTTCACCCTGGCGAACTCACCCGCCGCCGGCGACGGCGCTTCGCTGGACGAAGACGAACGCGCCCTTCTTGTTGGTGATGGCGATGTCGGCCCGACCGTCGCCGTTCGCGTCACCCGTCGTGATCTGGGTGCCGACGCCGGAGTCGTCGTCGATGAGTACGACGTCCCATCGTGGTGGCAGCCCGGGACGTCGGCGCGGCAAGAAGGCGTAGACGCGTGCGGGCGTGTCGAAGTCGAAGTGATCGGGGACGTGGCCCCAGTGACGTTCGCCCACGACGACGTCGTCGGCGCCATCCCCGTCCAGGTCCAGCACGGCCAGAGCGTGGGGTTCGTGCAGGACGACGGGCGCGTCCGCGGCCGGTTCGGCGTCCGCCACGAGGATGGTCTCGGTGAAGCTTCCCGGCGACACCTGCTCGTACCAGGCCAGGCCCCATCCGTGCGCGGCGAGCGTCGAGATGACGTCGCCGTCGCCGTCGCCGTCCACGTCCGAGACGAACATCTGGGCACCACCCTTGCCGAAGGCCCGGGAGTGCCGTGTCCACGTCGGGCTGCCCGCGAGCGATGCCGGGTGCTGCCACCAGGCGGTCGCTTCGAGCACGTCCTTCCGCCCGTCACCATCGACGTCGCCCGCGCCGAGTCCGTGGGTGAACGCGCCGAACCCCTGGTCGTCCGAGATGGGTCGAAACCTCCACGGGGCGGTCGGAGTGGCCGTGTCCGGGGTGGCGAACCCCAGACGACCGCCGGCCGTGAAGAGCAACTCCCGGCGACCATCGCCGTCGAGGTCGAGGTACTCCGGCGACTCGTTGTCGACGACGGGCGCGACCACGTGGCGCGTCCACGTGGCGCCGGTCGTTCGGGGGTTCGCGAGCCAGTACGCCGCGTCGCCGGGAAACCCGACGAGGAGCACGTCGAGCCAACCATCGCCGTCGAAGTCGTCGAGCCACTCGAAGAAGCAATCGGCGTAGCCGCGCACGTCGAACACGCGGCGCGGCCAGATCTCGTGGCTCGTCTGGAAGCTCGGCCCCTCGTACCAGACCGGACCCGCGACGACGTCCACGTCCCCATCGCGATCGACGTCGCCGAACGCCGCGCCCTCGCACACGAACTCGCGATGCAGGGTGATCTTCTCGAAGGTCGGTAGCGGCACGGTCGCCGCGTCCGGTCCTGCACCCCCCGCGCCCGCGGCCCCCCCGTCCGGGTCGCCCGCGGCGGTGCGACTCCCGCCGCCGCATCCGAGCGCCAGTACGCCGATGACGCCCAGGCCGACGACGACGGACGCGCGCACGTCGAGACTCTAGCCGCAGGTGCCCGAAGATACGCAGGCGCCCTCGACGCAGCGCTCGCTCCGACAGACGTCGTCCGTGCTGCACGAGCCGCCGAGGCTCTGGCGCGCGCGGCACGTTCCTCCGTCGCAGCGCGTGCTGGGGGCGCAAACGCTCGGCTCCTCGTCGAACGGACCTGCGGCGCAAGGCTCGCCGGCCGCCGGCGCCTTCGTGCACGTTCCCTCGAAAGTGTCGGGTTCGGCCTTGCAGTACTCACCAGCCGGGCAGGGGTTCGGGAAGCCGACCTTGCACGCTCCGCCCGCCCCCGCGGTCTTCGCGCACTTGGTGACGACGGCTCCCACCTCCAGATCGATGCTGTCCACGACGCAGTTCAAGTCCGGGGCGCAGAAGGGACCCTCGTCGAAGCTGCACTCCTCGCCGTCCTTGCCGACGAAGACTTCCGCGACGGAGCGACAGTTGCCCGTACGGCCCTCGGTCTCGTCCTCTCCGATGCAGAAGTAGCCGGCAGAACAGTCCGGCTCCACTCCGCCGCCGCAGCTCGCGCCTGGGCCCGAGGGCTTCACGCAGCGGCTCGTTGCCTCCGAGCACGCGAGGCCCCTCGCGCAGTTGGAGTCTCGATCGCAGGCTCCGCCGGCCTGCTCACGGCTCGTGCACTTGCCCGGGCAAGTCCCGCCCGACTTGCAGTAGCTCTCGCCCTGGCACTCGGCGTCGAGGCTGCAGTCACCGCCGCTCGCGACCGTACCGGTCAGGGCGTCGCGACAGGCTTCGGGCTCGGAGTTGTCGAGCAGGTCGCAGCCGGCGGTCTCGATGGCGTCGATGCAGGCGCGCACCTTCTCGCCGTCGTAGGTGATCTTCCCTTCTTCGATGCCCTGCTCCAGCCTGGGGAGATCGTCGGCGATGGCGGCTTCGGTGTTGGCGGTGCAGCTCTCGCCGCCCAGCAGCACGTCCACCGCCTCTCCGAGGCACTTCCGTACGGCGCTGCAGGACGCCTCGGCGTACAGCTTTGGTACCTCGGAAATCGGTACGCTCTCACCGGTGCCGCCGCCGCCGTCCGTGGTGCTCCCGCAGGCGAGGGCGATGAAGGCGAGCGACGAGAAAGAAAGTCGAGCTGGGTTCATGGGCGAAGGTCCTCCGTACCGTTGCGTTTAGCACGGTCCGTGCCGCAGGCCGGAGAAGCCCGGAAGGCCGCGGTTTACGCCCATGCGCGGTCCCAGCGCGCTCAGCTCACTTCGTGAACAGGCCGTACGCGATGATCCCGACGAAGGGGATCAGCAACCACATGAGCGGGCCGAGGGGGCTCGCGTACTCGGGTTCGGGCGCGCTGGGCGTGCCCGCGGGTGTCTTCAGACCGGGATTGGGGGGGGCCATGGCTTCCTCCCCCTGGCAACTTGCGTGCGCGCGACGCGACAGGGGGCATCGCCCGGGTTCTGGGCTCGAAACACCGTGAAAAGCTCCTGCGCGTCCCCCCGCGGTGCCCTCGGCCCGCGGAGCGCGACGTTGCAGTTCGACCGGCGCTGCCTCAGACTCCGTGCACGTTGCATCGCACCCTCGTCCGCCTCGCGGTGTGGTTCGTGGCCGTCGCGCTGCTCGGAGCCCACGCGCCGCACCTGCGTCCCGCGCTGGACGGGGACGCGAAGTTCGACATCGGTCTCCCGGCGTCGAGCGCCGTCGCCCTCGCCGACAAGACCCGCCAGGGCGATGGTGGCGACCGCGGCCTGGATCTCGCGCTCACGGGCGCCGTGCCCTGGGGGCCGTCGTTCGCGACGAGCGCGGGTGCGACGGAACATCGTGAATCCCGCGGACCCTGCGCGATCCCGCCTTGCACGCGAGCGCGGGGCCCGCCGGACTCGGTCCGTCTGGCCTGAGCGCGCTCGGGCACCATCCCACCTCGTCGGTCGCCACGTCGAACTCCATCGAGTTCCGTGGCCGTGTGACGCACGCACTCGGTCTCGTTCGACGGATTGCCGCACGCCGGCGCCGTCCAGGAATCCCACCATCATGTCCCATCTGCTGTTCGCTTGGCTGGGGCCAGCCTTGCCCGCCGTCTCCGAAAGACTCTCGACCCTCGGAACGGTCATCGACGCCCACGCGCTGCCTCTAGCGCCGTCCCTCCCGCTGGCCCTGGTGCTGGCCTCACCCGACCACCACGCGGCGGGACGCCGGGTCGCCGCCGACCACGGTGTGCCACTGCTGATCCTGGGAGCGGCCGGGAGCCACTCCGAGGCGTACTCTGCCGGTGGTGAACGGCTCTCCGGCGCTCGGCTCACTTCCGACGCCGTGGACGAGCTCGTCACGGAGGTGCTCGCCCTCCACGCGCTCGACACGTGGGTCGAGCCCGTGTCGCCCAGCATGAAGGCCGTCGCCGACGTCGTGCGACGCGCGGCGGCGACGGCCACCACGATGCTCTTGCGCGGTGAGAGCGGCACCGGCAAGGGCGTGCTCGCGGCAAAGGCGCACGCATGGAGCGCGCGGCCGGGTCCGTTCGTGGTGGTGGACTGCCCGACGCTGTCGGAGCCCCTGCTGGCTTCCGAGCTCTTCGGGCACGCGCGGGGTGCGTTCACCAGTGCCCACCGCGACAAGCCGGGCAAGGTAGAGGTCGCCGACCGCGGAACCCTGTTCCTGGACGAAGTCGGCGAGCTCCCCGCCGGCGTTCAGTCGCAGCTGCTGAGGTTCCTTCAGGACCACACGTTCGAGCGTGTCGGGGAGACCAAGCCACGTCGCTCCGACGTCCGGGTGATCGCGGCGACGAACCGGGATCTCACCGACGAGGTCAAGCGGGGAAGATTTCGCCTGGACCTGTACTATCGCCTGAGCGTCATCGACGTGGTCGTGCCCCCGCTCCGAGAGCGGCGCGAAGACATCGCGCCGCTGGCCCGTCGGATCGTGGCGCGTGCGGCCGTGGGGACCGGGCGCCCCCGGCCCGTGCTCGGCCCTGCCGGCGTCGAGGAGCTGGAGCGTCGCACCTGGCAGGGCAACGTCCGTGAACTCGAGAACGAACTCACCCGTGCCGTCGTCCTCTCGGATGGTCCGGTGCTCGACGCTGCCCTGCTGCGAGGAGCGGCGTCCGAGCGGGCCGTACCCCGCGTGGGCGGGCACTTCACGCTCGACGAGCTGGAGCGGCAGCACATCGTGGAGATCCTTGCCAAGACGCGCACGCTCGACGAAGCGGCGCGCATCCTGGGGATCGACGCCAGCACCCTCTGGCGGAAGCGCCGGCGTCTCAGGACGGAGTCGCGCCCGGCCGAGGCGGCGTCCGTGGTGTCCGAGACGCCGACCTCGGGGCCGAGCTTCGCCCTTCACTCGGCGGGCGCCGCGGTCGTCGCTGACGCTTCAGGCCTGGTGTCCCCGCCGATGCGCATGCCGTAGAAGGAGCGCCAGACGAAGAACAGCATGGGCACGCCGAAGGCGATCGCGAGCAGGCGGCTCGTGCTCGTGCCGAGCTGCAGGGCGAGTTCGACGGCCAGCAGACCGAAGAGCGTCGTGAACTTGATCACCGGGTTCATCGCCACGCTGCTGGTGTCCTTGAAGGGGTCGCCCACGGTGTCGCCGACCACGGTTGCGTCGTGAAGCGGGGTTCCCCTCTCCTTCAGGTCGACCTCCACCACCTTCTTGGCGTTGTCCCAG
>CAZARU010000059.1:0-41893 GCA_964487605.1 uncultured Polyangiaceae bacterium | reverse complement strand
CGCGCCGCCCACGGCGCCCGTTCCGCCGCTGGCCGCGGCGCCACCCACGCCGGCCGTGCCGCCCCCGGCATCGACGGAGGCTCCGGCGGCGCCTCCAGCTCCGATCGCTTCACACCGAGAGACGGCGTTGCACTCGAAACCCGTCGGGCAGTCGATGGCGGTCTTGCAGTCTCGCCTGCACTCGCCCGACTGGCAGTAGCCGGCGGCGCAGTCGCTGTTGGTCTCGCACTCCGAGCCAGCGCACGCGCCAGGCAGCGTCGCGGCGGCGCCCACGATGGCAGCGAGCAGCGCAGTCCGCGCACGGACGATGAACATCGAACGCCAGGATATCATGGCCTACTTGACCTCACATGTTGGTGCTATAAGAGCGCCGCCCTGGACGAACGATGATCGACGAAACGCTCGAGGAACTCCGGGAAGCCCTCGGAAAGTGCGAGGACGCGCTCCGGCGCGACCTCGCAAAGCTGCGCACGGGAAGGGCGCATCCGGGCATGCTCGACAACATCCGAGTCGACTACTACGGCACACCGACGGTGATCCCGAAGATGGCGACGGTCTCCGTCCCCGAGCCTCGCATGCTGACCGTGAAGGCGTGGGACAAGAGCCAGGTGAAGGCCGTGGAGAAGGCCATCCGGGAGAGCGGCCTCGGGCTGAATCCGATGGCGGACGGCGACGTCATCCGTGTCCCCATTCCGCCACTCAGCGAGGAGCGTCGGAAGGAGCTGGTGAAGGTCGCCCGAAAGCAAGGGGAGGAGTGCAAGGTGGCCGTTCGCAAGTGCCGCCACGAGGCGCTCGACATGCTGAAGGAGCTCAAGGACGCGGGGGAAGCGAGTGAAGACGAGGTCGAGCGCGCCAAGAAGAAGGCCGAGGAGATCGTCGGCGCGGCGGGCCAGTCCGTGGATGGCATCATCGCGAGCAAGGAAAAGGACATTCTGGAGGTTTGAGCCTCGGGGGCGCCGCCGGATGCGGCCGTGGCCAAAACGGTGCGATTAGCGCGGTCGGTGCGGTCACCCGTGGGTCCCCCGCAGGGTCGCCGCCCCGCTTGACATCCCCGAGATAGGGGCCGAAAGTTCAGGAGTTACGCCCACGTCGGGTCGTAGCTATCGCCCGGAACCGTCGAAGCCATGCGCGCCGTAGCAGTCGGTCTCACCGATGTTGGGCTCCAGCGCGAGCACAACGAGGACAGCTTCACGGTTCTCGACGAGTTCGAGCTCTTCGTCGTCGCCGACGGCATGGGCGGTCACAAGGCGGGCGACGTGGCCAGTCGCATGGCCACGGACTCCATCGCCGACTTCTTCCGTGCGACGGCCAACGACGACGCCACGTGGCCCTTCCACTTCGACTCCCGACTCACCGAGGAGGAAAATCGTCTGCTCACGGGGATTCGCCTGGCGAATCGGCAGATCTTCGAGAAGAGCATTCGCAGCCGAGACCTGCAGGGCATGGGGACGACGGTCGTGGGCGCCCTCTTCAGCCGCCGCAAGGGCAAGATGTTCATCGGCCACGTGGGCGACAGCCGTGCGTACCGCATTCGCGATCGGCAGATCGTGCAGATGACGCGCGACCACTCCCTCGTCAACGACTACCTGCTCGCGATGCCCGATCTCACCGAGGAGCAGCGCGGTGAGTTGCCCAAGAACGTGATCACGCGGGCGCTCGGCATGCAGGACAACGTGACGGTGGACCTGCAGAGCGACGACTCCCGGGCCGAAGACGTCTACGTGCTGTGCTCCGACGGGCTGAGCGGAATGCTCTCGGATGCGCGGATCCTCGACATCGTGCTCGGCGCAGACGATCTCGCCGCGGCCTGCCGGCGTCTCATCACGCTGGCCAACGAGCACGGCGGTGAAGACAACATCACCGCAGTGCTCGTGAAGATCGAGCAGGACGGTCCCACCGACAAGATCGAGATCACCGAGGAGATTCCGCGACAGCTCCACACCGTGGGCAACTCGGACACGATGGAAACCGACCTGACGCCTCCCGCGGGGCTGCCTGCCGTCGCGCCGGCCGGGGACTTCTCGACGGCGGACACTCCGCCGCCGTCACGTCCGGAGTGAGGTCACGGGGCGGTACGCGGGCGCCGAGCTACTGCTCGCAGTTCTCGAACAGGAAGACGCCGCTACCCGAACAGCTCGTGGTCGAGACGCTGCGGTCGTCGCGGATGAGCGGGCAGTCGAACGTTGCCCAGATGCGACCCGACGCGATCTCGAGCGGCGCCGGCATCGCGGTCACGGTGCACTCGTTTCCGGTGGGCGACGCCAGCGACGTCTGCGACGTCGCGTCGAACTCACTGATGAACGCGCGTGCGCTCCCCTGCTTCGGCAGCGGCTCCACCAGGCGGACGAAGAACGACGTGGAGCCGACCTTCAGGCTGCCCTGAACCTCGAAGGTCTCCTTGCCCTTCACCGTGCAGCTCACGTCCGCGGAAGGCTTGCCCTGCTTGTCCACGGCGCGATCGACGTCGGAGTTGGTCGCCGAGAGGGGCGGCGTGCCGATGTTGGCGTTGTGGGGCTGCACCTTGCAGAGGCCCGCGTTGGGTCCTGCCGGCGCCCGGATGTTCATCGAGAACGCGCCTTGGGCGGGGAGCGGAACGGGATCACTGCACGCGGCCAGCGTGATGGCGAGGACGGCCGAGGGGCCAAGGCTTCGAAGATTCATCGGAAAACTCCCGCGCGTTTCGCTGGGCGCCTGGCGCCCTGAGACGTGCGTTTTAGCCCGAGAGCGCCAGGCCGAGCAAACCTTCCGTCGGGTTCCGCGCGGAAACCCGCGCGTCTTCCACCCGGTTCACGCTGCCAGACCCGCGGCCAGGTCCGCCCAGAGGTCTTCCACGTGCTCGATCCCGACGGAGAGCCGGACGAGCGCTTCTCCGATCCCGAGCGCGTTGCGTGCTTCGGCGGGAACCGAGGCGTGCGTCATGAGCGCGGGGTGCTCCGCCAGGGACTCCACGCCGCCGAGGCTCTCGGCCAGGGTGAAGATCTCGAGGCTGGAGAGGAAGCGCTTCGCCCGCTCGAGGCCACCGTCCAGCTCGAGCGAGATCATGCCGCCGGGGCCGTGCATCTGGCGGCTGCAGAGCTCGTGGTCCGGGTGGCTCTTCAGGCCCGGGTAAATGACTCGACGAACGCCGCTCGAGCCTTCGAGTCGCCGCGCGAGCTCCGCGGCGTTCTCCACGTGGCGCTGCATGCGGACCGCGAGCGTCTTCAGGCCTCGGAGCACCAGGTAGCAGTCGAAGGGCCCCGGGACGGCGCCCATCGCGTTCTGCAGGAACCGGAGCCGCTCGGACATCGTCGCGTCGTTGGTCACGATGGCGCCACCCACGGCGTCCGAGTGGCCGTTCATGTACTTCGTGGTGGAGTGCAGCACGACCGTCGCGCCGAGCTCGAGAGGACGCTGAAGCACCGGCGAGGCGAAGGTGTTGTCGACGACGACGGGCGCGCTCCGCCCCGAAGCGATGCGAGACACGGCCTCGATGTCGAAGAGCTTCAGCATCGGGTTGGTCGGCGTCTCCATCCAGACGAGCCGAGTCGCAGGCGTGAACGCCGCCTTCACCGCGTCGAGATTGCGCATGTCGACGAAGGTCACCCCGATGCCCATCGGGCCGACGACGTGGCGGAAGATGCGCCCGGTGCCCCCGTAGAGGTCGTCACCGCTCACGACGTGGTCGCCGGGACGGAGCACCGAGAGGAGCGTGGTGGTCGCCGCGCTGCCGCTGGCGAACGCGAAGCCGTGCGCGCCGCCCTCGAGCGACGCGACGCACGCTTCCAGCGCTTCTCGAGTCGGGTTGCCGCTCCGGGAGTACTCGTATCTGGGTGTTCCGCCGGGCTCCGCCTGTGCGAACGTCGCGCTGGTCACGATCGGGGTCATCACGGCGCCGCTCACCGGGTCCGGCGGCTGCCCCGCGTGAATGGCGCGCGTGTCGAGGTGCGTTCCGGCGCGCGTCATGACGTTCGAGAGGCCTCGCTAGCGTTCGGTCTGGGGTGAGTGACGGGGATCGAACCCGCGACAACCGGAGCCACAGTCCAGTGCTCTGCCACTGAGCTACACCCACCAGGGGGGCCTGTTGTGGCCCGAAACGAGGGCCGAAGCCAGGGCGATATAGTCCAGCCGCGGGGCGGCCATCAACCCCGCGTCTCCATGGCCGGCATCCCCCGGCGCGGCCTGCGGGCGACCGGAGTCACAGGTCGTTCCAGTACCGTCGTTGGATCTCGACGGCACGGTCGAGCTCGCTGGCGTGACGCTCGGACGGCTCGCTGGTCGAGGGCACTGCGCGACGCGCCCCCGCGAGCACCTCGAGCGTTGCGGTGAACGATCCGGCGAGCGCGGTGAGGTCGTAACCTCCCTCGAGCACGATGCCGATCCGACCCGCGGCTCCGCGAGGCAGGGCGCGTGCCAGCTGCGCCGCCATCGCCGCGAAGCCCTCTTCGGTGACGCGCATTCCCGCGAGCGGGTCGCGGGCGTGCGCGTCGAAGCCCGCGCTGATCAGCAAGAGGTCCGGGTCGAAGCTCGACAAGATGGGGCTCACCAGCCGCTCGAAGGCGGCGGCGTACACGCCGTCGTGCGCGCCGCTGCTCAGGGGGACGTTCACGGTGAAGCCTTCGCCGGCAGCCTCTCCGGTCTCCGTGACGGCGCCGGTCCCCGGGTAGTGCGGGTACTGGTGGAGCGAGACGTAGAGCACCGAGGGATCGGCGTAGAACATCTCCTGAGTGCCGTTGCCGTGGTGGACGTCCCAGTCCACGATGGCCACGCGCTCCGCGCCGAGGCTGCGCGCGTGGGCGGCCGCCACCGCCGCGTTGTTCAGCAGACAGAAGCCCATGGCCGCCTCGGGCCTCGCGTGGTGCCCCGGTGGTCGGAGGAGCGCGACACCGAGCTGCGCGCGGCCGCCGAGAAGCGCCTCGGTCATCGCGATGGCGCCGCCCGCCGCGCGGCGGGCCGCCGCCACCGATTGCGGTGCCACGAAGGTGTCGGGGTCCAGGTAGCCGCTCTTCCCGGCCATTCGGCCGAGGCTGCGGAGGTGGGGCTCGGTGTGGACGCGGGCCAGCTCGTCGTCGGACGCGTCCCGCGGAGGCTCCCGTACGATCCGCGTCGCGATGCGGGCCTCGCCGACCCCGCGCCGGGCAGCGTCGAGTCGCTCCGGCCGCTCCGGGTGCGCTTCGGGTGCGCGATGCTCGGCAAAAAGGGCGTCGTCAGCGAGTGCGAGCGTCGTCTGCATGGGCGTTCCGATCCGCCGGGGCGAGTGTTATGGTCCCGCGCCGCTGAACGGGTTTCAAGCAGTCCCACCGAGCAGTACGTCCGGGGAAGGGCTTCGACATGCGCTGGAAGATCATCATCGTCAATGCCGCAATCGTCTTCGTCGTGGGCTTCGTCTCGTACGTGCTCCTGGCGACGGGCCTGGGCGACCTGGTCGAGGACAACACGCGGGCCAAGCACGACGCCGAGCGCGCCCTGCGAGCGGCGAACGCCCGCCTGGCCGTGGACGCCCTGCGCCTCGAGCGCTGGCTGGCCGAGCAGGCGGCCACCGAGGCCGTCCGCGGAGTCTTCACCGGGGGCACCACCGATGCCCGGGCCAACGCCGCAACGGCTTCCGCGAACAAGATCCGGGACGCAGCGGTCGCGGACGAGGGCTTCGCCAAGATGGCGCCGTCCGTCGTCGTGCTCGTTGACGAAGCGGGGGTCGCCCTCGGGCGAAACGGGTCGAACCTCATGCGCGGTGACAAGATCGCCGAGGCCTATCCGTCACTCACCGACGCGCTCAAGACCGGCCACACCAGCAGCGACATCTGGCTCAATCGGGAGCGACAGGAGCAGCTCCTCGCGAGCTACGCGCCCGTGCGCGACGAGGCCGGAAAGGTCCTCGGTGCCGTCATCGTCGGTACGCCACTCAACGACGAACGGATGTCCAGGACGAGCGAGCTGACGAGCGGCCGTGCCCTGTTCATTGGCGTCCCCACCGCGGACAACCTCGAGGTCGTGGCGAAGGCCGCTTCCGCGGACGCCGCCATCACGAGCGCCATTGGCGCGGGTTCCGTCGCGAAGGGAGCTGCGGCCGTGCTCGGGGCGGGCAACTTGACGGTCCTCGAAGGCGGGCCTCCTGGCACCACCCTGGCTGCCGCCCCCCTGGAGGGCTACGGCAAGGCGTCCCGCGCCGTGATCCTCGCCGCGGTACCGTCGTCCCTCGTGCCGAACCTCACGGCGCTCCTCTGGCCGATCATCGCCGTCACGGCGCTGGGCATTCTCCTGGTGATCGTGGGGGGCGTACTCCTCGGCAACTACATGTCCCGCCCGATCGCGGAGATGGAGGAAGGGCTGCTCGCCATCATCAACGGCCGCGCAGACCTGCGGTTCGAGATCGAACACCCCGAGCTCGGCGGTCTCGTCACGCGGATCAACTCGCTGCTGAACGCCTTCATGGACGTCCCGGAGACCGACGAAGACGGCCGCCCCTCGGTGCCGGCAGACGCGCGAAACTTCGAGTGACGCGGGGCTCGCGCGCTGCCGGAGCGCGCGCCGAGATCCGAGCCGAGCGTTGGCCGCGTGGGGCGGTCGGCGCCTCGGTTTCGAGGTCCGGCGCATGACCCTCTGGGAGCCGCGCGCGCCTGCGGCGTCCCGGTTCGCCGCGGGCGCTTGGCGGCGCGGGGACGAAGAAAACCGGGTGGGAACTTTGGTTGCGCGGTACTAGGTTCCGCACCGATGGGCATCTTCGATCTCTTCGGGAAGAAGAAGGACACCGACGGCGGCAGCGCCGAAGCCGGAGGGCGGCGGAACAAGGGCCCGCGAGAGATGGCGAGGCTCGCCAAGCTCGTCGGCAACAAGATGACCCAGAATTACGACCGCCAGGAGGCGCTCGAGCAGCTTGCCACGCTCGGCACCTCCGAAAGCGCCGGCATCCTCCTGACGCGCTTCAGCTGGTCCATGGAGCCGTCGATCACGGACCAGGAGGAGAAGGAGATCGCGGTCAGGGGCATCGTCGCTGCAGGTGACGCCGGCCTCGACCCCATTCGCCGCTACTGCCAGAAGGCCGACAGCCTCACGTGGCCTCTCAAGGCTCTCGAGAAGCTGACGGACGAGGGGGCGTTCACGGACGAACTGTTGACCATCCTCGATCAGTTCGACACGGAGTACGTGAGGAATCCGGAACCCAAGATCCAGCTCCTGATGATGCTCGAGACGCGCAAGAGCAACGACGTTCGGGTCGCCGTGGAGGCCTTTCTCGAGGACGCGAGCGAGCCCGTCCGATTCCACGCCGTGACGACGGTGCTGGCGATGGACGACCCCGCCAGCCTGGTCCCGCTGATCGAGGCGATGGCCGCCGAGGAGTCGCTGCGCGTGAAGAACCGAATCGCGACGGGACTCGTAGACCGAGGGTGGTCGCTGCCCGCGGAGGTGCTCGACTCCGTCCGGGAGGCCCTGCCCGCCGGGTTCCGCGTGGAGGGCGAGAAGGTCGCGGGAGCGGCGGCGCGCGGCTAGCGGCGCTGCGCTGGCTCCACGGGCAGCCCGAACCGAGTGCCCGCGGCGACGCGCTACTCGCTGACGCGGTGCTCTTGCGGGAAGAAGAAGTTGTAGCCGATCGTCAGCACCTGATTGAACTTGAACTGCCGATCGTCCGAGTTGATCTTCTGGTCCGGGAACTCTCCGTCCGGATCCGCGCCGCGCGTGTCGAAGCCGCCCGTGTTCCGGGCGAACGGCAGGCCGCGGTACTCGAACATGATCGAGTTCCACTTGTTGACGTAGAAAGAGAAGCCCAGCGCGAAGGTCGGGGCGATGTCCGTCCGAGCCACGCGCTCGAAGCTCGAAAGCTGCGAACACGCGCCTTGGTCGCAGTCCCCGCGCTCGAGGGAGCCGATGATGGCCGGACCGATGGAGAGATACAGGTCGGTGTCGAGGTACACGCTCTGGAACAGCGCGAGCTTGCCTCGGAACGGGATCGCGGTGATCTGCGGTGCGAGAATGAAGTTGTAGGTGCCCGTCTGCTCCGTGAAGTCCTCACCCAGGTTCACCGCGGTGAGGCGGCGCTGCGGATCCGTCGGGGGGATGTTCGCGCGGCGGTCGGCGTTGACCGCCTGGACCTCTTCCGCGAGCCCGGTGTCGATGTTGAGGAAATCGAGGCCACCGAACGCGACCCACGCACCCACCGAGAGCCAGTCGGTGAAGTTGAAGCTCGCGTTGAGCCCCGGCATGATCTGCCGCTTGTACTCGTCGAGGAGCGTGAACGAGAACGTCGGCGCGACCTGGAAGCGGCCCTCTCGGTAGAGACGAAGCTGCCGAACGGCCGGGGCCCCCGCCAGCGGGCCCGTCAGGAGGATCTCCTGCGCTTCGGCCGATCGCTCCGTTGCGGCCAGCAATGCCAGCGACGCGGTGAGCCCCGTCAGGGCGCGCCGTGCCGCTCTACGCTTCGTCGTGGGCTTCATGGCTCGCTTCCCTGGGCGCATCACTTGGGCAACCTGTAGTCGAACGAGAACGGGATGAAGACGGAGACACCCATCTGCGCCTGTACGCCGTTGGTGAGGCGTGACTCGCCGAACCAGGTCTCCTTGTCCTGCGGGTTCGCAGCGTCGATTTCGGTGTTCTCGAGCTTGTCGTTGAACACGTAGTCGCGCACCTCCAGCACCGCGGCGAACCAGCGGTTGAAGAGGATCCGGAGGCCGATGCCCGCGTTGAACGCGATGTTCGTCTGCCAGTCGAAGTTGCGGTTGTCCGGGTCGATGACGGCGATGGGGCGCGTCTGCAGGGCGCCGACGCCGCCGACCACGTACGCGTCGTACTGGAAGATGAAGTCGCCGAAGCCCGCGAACTTTCCGAACGCGGGTACGTACGTGAAGTTCAGCGCAGCGCCCCAGTTGTACTCGGTGAGCGGAATGCCGACACGGCCGGCGCGGCGCACCTCGGCGTTGAACGTGCTGATGGTGTTGAACGGCTCGTAGTAGTTGCCGTTGAGGCCGACGGCCAGGACGTTGGTGATCCAGTAGTTGAACGCGAGGCCGGGCCCCGGGTGTCCCACGAACTGATCGTTGAGCGTGATCGCCCAGTACGGCTGCAGCTCGACGCGGCGTACGCGCAGCACGAAGATCTGCTGCACCGAGTAGATCTCCTCCTTGATGTCCCGCGCGGCTTCCTTGTCGAAGTCCAGCTTGGGGCACGCGGCGGGATCGATCTCACAGATGGAGCCGAGCCCCCCCGTGTCACCGCCGGCAGCCTCCGGGCCCTCGCCGCCGGGGATTTCCGGTGCTTCGACGTCGGGCACCTCGGCCCCCGCGCCCTCCGCAGGGGGTTCGGCGGGCGGCTCCTCCGGCTGAGCCCAGGCCGTCGCGGGGAGCAGCGTGAAAGCAGCGGCGAGCGCTCCAATGCGAGTCTTGATCACGACAACTCTTCCGCTTTCAGGTGGAGGGACCGCTCGGGTACGTTCGGTAAGTACTCGAATCTAAAGCGAAAATCAGTCAACCCCGAACGCCGCGCGACTATATCACGCGGATTTTCGCGCGATCAACAACCAAAATCGGGGCTGCCCAACATCGCGCGAGCTTTGGAACCCTCGCAGAAAGTTTCGGATTTCGGCGCAACCCTCCATCGGAACAATCCCCGGCGGATCGGCGCGAGGCCTCCGGGTCCCCCGCGATCCGCCGGATTCACGCCGCGTCGGCGTCCTTGCCGACCAGGGCCTCTACGAAGTCGGCCGCGTGGAACTCGTGCAGGTCGTCTGCGCGCTCGCCGAGGCCCACGAAGCGGACGGGGACGCCCAGGGTGTCGGATATGCCCAGGATCACGCCTCCCTTGGCGGTGCCATCCAGCTTCGTCAGCACGATGCCGGTGAGGTCCAGCGTCTCCTTGAACTGGGCGGCCTGGGCCAGCGCGTTCTGCCCCGTCGTGGCGTCGATCACGAGGAGCACCTCGTGGGGGGCGTCCGGCATGGCCTTGGCGGCCGTCTTCGCAATCTTCTTCATCTCGGACATCAGGTTCGCCTTCGTGTGGAGGCGTCCGGCGGTGTCGGCGAGCACGACGTCCGCGCCGATCTCGCGGGCCTTTTCGATCGCGGAGAAGACCACGCTGCCAGGATCGGCGCCGTCCTTGCCCCGCACGACCTCGCATCCGACGCGATCGCCCCAAACGACGAGCTGCTGCACGGCGGCAGCCCGGAAGGTGTCGCCCGCGGCGAGGACACACTTCTTGCCGTCCGCGACCAGCTTCGTCGCGAGCTTGCCGATCGTCGTGGTCTTGCCTGCGCCGTTCACGCCCACCATCAGCACGACGGTCGGTGAGCCGCGGAGCGCGAACGCGCCCGCGCGCCCGTCGAGGTGGAGCACGCGCGTCATCTCCTCGCGCAAGGCGCCCCAGACCTTCTCGGCGTTCACGCGATCCGATTTCGAGAGGGCTTCCTTGATGCGCGACAGCAGGGTCTCCGTCGTGCCCACTCCGACGTCCGATGCCAGCAGGATCTCCTCGATGTCGGCGGCGATGGTCTCGTCGATCTCCTGTCGCCCCGCGATCAGCGCGCGAAGCTTCCCGAAGAACCCCTCCGCCTCGCGGGACTTGGCGAGGCCCCTCCGCAGGCTCTGGATGTCCCGAGCTTCGGACAGAGACGGACGCTCGGGAGCAGCCTCGGGGGCCGCTGGCGCCGGCGCGTCGTCCTTGCGAGCGGCAACCGGCTCGTCGTCGTCCGGTTCCTCGTCGCCTTCGTCCTCCTCGTCGCCTTCGTCGTCCTCCTCGTCGTCGTCCGGTTCGGGAGCCTTCTTCTCCGCGGCGGCGGAGGGCGCGCGCTTCGGTTCGTCGCGCTTCTCGGCGAGCTTCTTCCGCTCTGGCGCTGCCTCGACGCGGGGCGCCTCCTCGCTCTTGCGGAAGAAGAGGAAGTAGCCGACCGCGATGGCGGCGACGGCGATCAGAACGTAGACGATTTCCATGGCGGAGCCGTTGGGCGCCGCGGACTATAGACGTGGGTGGGGGGGCGTCAACGCCCGCCGTCGGGGTCCCGCGCCGCTGGTTCCAGCTCGCGTACGGCGCGATCGCGCGCCTCGTCGACCACACCGGGACCAAACACGACGCGCTCGGTTTCACGGGCCCAGCGCGCCGCGCCGCGCTCGCCGCGGCGGCGAGCGACGCGTTCGACGTGCCCGGGCGTGGGATCGCCGCGATGGGCCCACGCACGGCCGCGGGCCTCTGCCCACCGGACGAGCGCGTCCAGCAGGGCTCGCCTTCGGGCGACCAGCGACACCGTGACGTAACCCGGGCTCGGCAGGGGGCGCCGAACGCTGGCGTGGAGCCGTGCCGCCACCTCGAGGACCGCCCCCTCGGACGGACCGTTCGGAAGCGGACCCACGTTGAAGCCTCCGTCCGCGCCCGTGAGGGCCGACGCCGCGATGCCGTCACCCTCGAAGGCGGGAACGAGGACGCTGACGCGAGCTCCTTCGATGGCGAGCCCATCGTGCGCGTCGGTGACGACGCCGCGCCAGCCCGACCCAGGGGGACCGAGCTCGATGAGGTCGATCGACGGGCGCCCGGTCGGGCTCTGGCCGCGTCCTGGCCCGTCCGCAGAGCGCGGGCGGGCGGGACGGCGCCACGCGCTGGCCACCCACGCCGCGATCCCCATCGCGGCGAGCACCCACGGCAAGCGCCGCCACGGTGAGGGCCCCGACACGGGAAGGGCCACGGCGGTGGGAGCCCCAGGGATCCACCAGGGTGCGTCCGGAACGTAGCGCAACGTCAACGGGACCGTGCCTCGCGCCGGTGCGTCGAACGCGACGACGACCCGCGCGGCGCCCCGGACGACAGGTCCGCTCCCCACCGAGTCCGCGCCGACCAGCGCTTCGACGACGCCGCCGGGAACGGCGCCCGCGACGGAGCCCACCGCGACGTGGACGTCGAACCCTTCGGACGGATCCACGGGGCGGAGCGGCCGCGCCAGCTCGAGGGACACGCGTGCGGTGCGCTGGACCACGCTCGACGCCGTGGCCCGCCCCACCTCCGCCGAGCCCGCGAACCGGGCTTCGAGACGCCCGGGACCCGGCGCATCGAGACGTTTCGAGGGGAACCGCATCACGACATCGCCCCCGCTCTCGACCGGCTGCGAGTCCAGCTTTGTGCCCCGTTCGTCGTGCAGGTCGATGACCAGGCCAGGGCCTCGAATCCCACCCGCGAGGGGAGGCTCCAGCCGCGTGCGCACGACGACGTCGTGCGTCGGCCTGTCGAGCGGCAACTCGCTCGGCTTCGGGATCAACTCGATGCGGAGGCCTCGGGCGCTCGGGTCGAGCGGAACGGTGGTCGTCGTCGCGTCGTGGTCGCTCGTTGCGGCGATCCGCAGGTCGAGGCTTCCGCCGACCGACTCGCTGCGGAGGCGCAGGCAAAACGCGCCGTCTCGCGCGGTGCCGACGCCGACCTCGTCGGGTCCGCCGCGGTGATGTTCGGGCGGGCTCGGGGGGCACGCCATGGACCGAGGGAGCGTGCCGCCCCGGACTCTCATGAACACCGTGGCATCGGCGAGCGGCGCGCCCGCGTCGTCGGAGGCAACACCTCGAATCTCCACGCCGTCCGTCGTTGGCACCAGCCGCGCTTCGAGGTTCGCGCGGCCTCGGACGCGAATCTTCGCCGCGTCCACGTCCGGCGCCACCACGAGCATCGCGGCCGAGAGCAGCGCGAGACGAAGCGGCCGCGGCACGGCGGCAAGCATGGGCTCGGTGAAGGTTCGTCGCAATCGCCCCGTCAAAGGATGAATGTCGGTGGTCCCCTCCCGTCCGGGCACCTTCTCGAGGTGCGCCGTAGGGCGCCGGCGCGTGGTATCGTGCCGGCGGATGGCCCGGCGCTCGTGGTGCTTCGCGGCGGTCCTGAGCGTGGGCCTGTCGATGGCCGGCAGCGCGCTGGGGCAGACGAGCGTGACGGAGCTGGCGAACCGCCTGCGCAGTGCCGAGGACTTCCGCGTCCGGACACAGGCGGCCCTGGCGCTGGGTTCGACCAAGAGCGGCGACGCGGTGGACCCCCTCTGCTCGGCGCTGGCGGACGAGAACACCACGGTCCGGGCGGCCGCTGCCGCGGCGCTGGGCAAGCTGAAGAAGGGCGGTGCCGACTGCCTGAAGAAGCGGCTCGACGAGGAGTCGAGCTCGTCCGTGAAGAGCGTCATCAAGAAGTCGATCGAGGCGCTGGAGAGCGCTGGTGACCCGACCGAGGATCTCGGCTCGCTGGATGCGTCGTCGCGCTACTACATCGCGCTCGATGACGTGTCCGACAAGACGGACCGAGGGATCGGCGCGGCGGTGCGACGGCTCCTGATCACGGAGCTTCGAGGCGAGCGTGGCCTCGTCGTCGCGCCGACGAAGGAGAAGCCTGCGGACGGCAAGGCACTGCTCGCGAAGCACAAGGGCGCCGTCGGCCTCCTGCTCCTGCCCAAGGTGAAGAAGCCGAAGTACGAGAACGGATCGCTGACCGTCCAGTTCCAGCTGACGGTGTTCACGTATCCCGATCGGGCGATGAAGGGGATGATCCCCGTGAAGTTCACCCAGGACGGCACCTCCTCCACGGACACCAAGGCCGAGGACGAGCTCATCGACATGGGGATCAAGAGCGCGGTGTCGAAGTTCCTGAAGAACATCGGTAAGTTCCAGTGACGCCCGCGACTCCTCGCGATCCCGCGTCCGCTGCCGGCAGTTTCGCCCCCGAGCGCGGGCACCGCGGCTCCCTCGTTCTTGCGCGCCTTGCTTCGCGCCCCGTAGTCTTCCACATTCGTCAGCCCCCTGGCTCGCGCAGGGTCTTAAGGAGTCGACCATGGGAGAGGCCGTGACCGCACCGGCCGGCGCTTCGGGCCGTCATCAGAGGAGCTGGAAAAACCTGCTCCTCGACAAGCACTTCCAGCTCAAATACACGAGCTACCTCGTCGGCATCGCGCTCGTCCTGAGCGTCTCGCTCGGCGCCATTCTCTGGCGGACGAGCCAGGCCGTGATCCGCCAGAGCGAGGAGACCGTCAGCCAGGGGGAGCAGGTGGTCGAGCGCGGGCGCGAGGTCGTCACCGAGAGCAAGAAGGTGAGCGCCGTCGTCCAGATGAACATCGTGAAGGACCCGGTCTACAGCGACAATCCGGCGCTCCTCGAGGCCTTCCAGGCCGACGCGCGCAAGCAGGACGAGCTCTTGCAGAAGCAGCAGGACGACCTGGAGGCCCAGGCTACCGCCTTGAAGCAGCGCTCCGTGGAGATCGCGGCACGACAGAAGACCGCGGCGTTCGCCCTGGTAGGAGTCTTCGCGCTCCTGGTCCTGTTCATCGGTGCGGCCGGGATCTTGGTGACCCACAAGGTGGCCGGCCCCATTCACAAGATGAAGCGTCAGATCCGGGAGGTGGGAGCGGGCAGCCTCAAGATTCCTGGCGCGCTGCGCAAGGGCGATGAGCTGGTGGACTTCTTCGAGACGTTCTCCGACATGGTGAAGAGCCTGCGCGAGCGCCAGAAGGGCGAAATCGAGCTCCTCGACGCGGCGTTGACGCGCATCGAGTCCAAGGTGGACAAGGCGGATCTCGAGCCGATCTACGAGGTGAAGCGCCAGATGGAAGCGGCGCTCGACGCGTAGGGCGTCAGAACGCGCCTCGCACGTACTCGATCGTCGGCCCCTCGGGTCCGAACGTCACGCTCGCCGCATCGAAGCGCATCGACCGCACCGACGCATCGCGCTTGTAGCGTCGCTGCCACAGCCGCTCGCCGGCGCGACGTATCCTGGCCCGCTTCTTCGCATCGAGGCTCCCGAAGCCGCTCGTCCACGCCGTGGCTCCTCGCGTGCGTACCTCGACCACCACGACCACGTCCTGGTCGCGCGCCACGACGTCCATCTCGTAGTGCCCGACTCGCAAGTTGGTCGCCACGATGCTCATGCCGAGGCTGACCAGGTAGTCCAGGACGGCGGCCTCTGCGGCGCGTCCGCGCGCTGCGCCCGCGCTGCCGCCCGGCAAGAGCTCGTCCTATTCGTAGGGCGGATTACCGGTGGCGTCGCCGCAGTTGCCGGCGCCTGCCACGCACTTCGGCGCCGTCGTGCCCTCTTCGAAGCCCTTGCCCGTCTTCTGGCAGTACGAGCCGGCGAGCTGGCCCTTGCCCAGGCCCAGGTCGTCGACGAGCGGGACGCAGTCGAAGCCACTCGGGCACTCGCAGTACTTCGCGTTCGGGTCCGGGCCGTCGCAGCGGCACGAGCAGTACACGGCGTCCTTCGGGCGACGGTCTTCGCGCTGCGGGTTCACCGGGACGGTGATGCCGTCGTTCGGGTCGTCGCCGCTGGTGCCGGGGATGCGGCAGCGCTTGGGGTCGTTGGACGCGAGACCCAGCTGGTCGGCGGACTGCCCGAAAGGACAGCTGACGCGTCCCTGGAAGTGGTCCACGAGGCACACGCGCGTCTCGCACTGGAACGACCGGCTCTCGATGTTGACTTCATCGACCGAGAAGCCGCTGAACGCGTTCTGGTACTCGTCCTCCGGCGTGCACGGGTCGCCGACACCGCCGGCCTCGCAGGCCGCCGAGAGCGCCGCGAGGGCACCGATGAACACCGTCTGACGAACCGAGGGACGCATGGATGATCCTGGCTTCCCGCAGCAGCGCGGGCGAGGCGTAAGCTAGTCGAGCCGTGCAAATCGCGTCAACGCCGAAAACCCTGCCGCGATGGCCGGCCGCGCGTGGTTCTCGCACGGGTGGACGATTCGGACGCCTACGTCTCGTCGCCATCCGGGCGGAACCCAATCCGGGCGCGGGCGGACGGGTCTTCCCACGGTGCCGGAGGCGCTTGCTCCGCCAACGCGGCGCGTTACCCGATTTCCGCTGACGTCGATCGAAGGAGGCGCTGGAACCCCCGGAGTCGAGAGCGCTGCGGCCGTGCTTGACAACGCAAGGCCGCGGTATCTAACATCGCCGCGCCGCTAAGGTATCTATTGATTCTCATTGAGGTTTTGGGCGACGGGTGAGCCAACCGTCCGTCCCGCGGCGGTCCCGGCGTCGCCGTCGAAGGAGAGGAACGATGTTTCGTAAGCGCATTCTCGGCCTTTGCATGCTGGCGGCGAGTTCGATCGCCGCGACGGTGGCGAGCGAAGCGTCCGCGCAGGAAGTCATCGACCTCGACGAGGACGAAGACGCGCCGAAGCCCAAGAAGCCTGCCGCAAAGAAGGCGGATCCGAAGAAGGCCGACGCGGCGAAGAAGACCGGCGACTCGGACGTCGACATCGACCTCGACGAAGGCGGCGGCGGCGGCGGCGAGGCGGGGCCCGTACAGGCCGGGCAGATGACCGAGGAGGCCGCCATCGCGAAGAAGCTGTTCGATCGCGAGCGTTGGAGCCAGGCGGCGCTGGCCCTGTTTCGCGTCGTCGCGGGCGAGACTGGCGACGATCCCGGAAACCGCCAGCTCGCGGAGTACTACCTCGCCATCTCGCTCTATCGGCTGAAGTTCTACCAGGCCAGCTACGCGCTCTTCAGCATGATCGCGGACAACAAGGACCACCTGAAATTCCGCGAGACGCTGCTGTGGTTGTCGAAGCTCGCGACGCAGCTTCCGGAGCCCGCGGACATCATCGAGCGCGTCGGGCGGTACTCGGACGAGCAGGTTGCCCGCTTCGACAACGCCCAGCAGCGCGACCTGTTCTGGCAGCTCAACTATCTGCTCGGTCGGTACAAGTACCGCAACCGGCAGTACCGCGAGGGCATTCGCCTCTTCGAGAAGGTGAGCACCGAGAGCCCGTACTACGTGCAGGCGCAGTTCTTCGCCGGCATCAGCTACGTCCAGCTTCGAAAGTCGATCCCCGCCGTCAAGGCGTTCCAGAAGATCATCGACGCCATCGACGACGGCGTGCAGGGCGTGGAAGACGAATCGCGCATGCGCGACCTGGCGTACCTGTCGATGGCGCGCACGTACTACTCGGCGTCGATTCGCTTGGACGCCGAAACGAACGCACCTTCCGTGGACGAGCAGAAGCTCAGCGCGGCGGTCAAGTTCTGGAATCGCATCGACGTCGCCAGCGAGTACTGGCTCGACGCGCGCTTCGAGGAGTCGTGGGCCTACTTCATGGCGGGCGACTACCCGCGAGCGCTCGGAAACATCCACACCATCCAGTCGCCGTACTTCCCGCACGCTTTCTATCCGGAAGCGGACACGGTCAAGGCGGTCGTCTACTTCACCAACTGCAACTACGACGCGGCCGTCACGGTCGTCGCGCGCTTCAACAAGAAGTACGTGCCCCTCAAGACGGAGCTCGAGAAGATCCTCAAGCGGTTCGCGGGCGCGAACCAGGAGGAGCCGTTCTTCAAGTTCCTCAAGGAGGTTCGCGAGGGCAAGGCCGACCTGGCGCCCACCGTGCGCCCCATCGTCGAGAACGCACTCAGCGACCGGCAGCTCCTCCGCAACATCGAGTACGTCCGCGTTCTGGACGAGGAGCTCGGCCGCTTCCGGAAGGCGCCGCCCAGCTTCAAGAGCGCGCAGCTCGGCCAGACGGTGCAGGACGCCCTGAAGCTCGCGCGCGAGCTCGCCATCAAGCAGGCCGGCGAGCTCGCCATGGGGCGTTACCAGCGAAACCTCGACGAGCTGAACGAGCATCTGCGAAACGGCGAGAAGATCCTCATCGACGTCACCGCCGCGCAGCGCAACCTGCTCGACGAGAAACTTCAGAAGGGCCAGGTCACGGCCGCCGAGTCCAAGATCTACGGCGTCGTCAAGCCCGACGAGGAGCACGTGCTGTGGCCCTACAACGGGGAATGGTGGAGAGACGAGCTCGGGTACTATCGGCAGGTCGTCGAGTCGGCGTGTGGGAGGTAATGAAGTGATGTTTGCTGCACGTGCATGGACAGTACTCGCGCTCTCCGCAGGGCTCGTCTTGAGCGCGACCGGAACCGCGCACGCCGCTCAGGCGAAGGAAAAGCTGTCGAAGGAATGCGTCCCGGACACCGCCTACGAGAACCTCAAGGCGTGCCCCGGTGGTCCGAAACAGTTCGACGTCAAGAAGAAGCGCAGCGCAGCGTTCTCGGCCAAGCCGCCGCCGCGCGAGATGAACAAGCAGAAGGACGTCAAGCCGACGAACCCGACGGAAGAGATGGCCGCGGGTACTCGCGACATGAGAACCACGCGCCTCAAGGCTCGCGCCCGCGCGCTCCTCATCACGGAAATCCAGGGTCTCGAGCGGCTCTACAAGAGGACCGCGAAGAACTCACCCGATCGCCCGCAGCTCATCCGGCGCCTGGCGGAGGGCTACGTGGAGCTGGAGTCGGCGGCCGAGCGCGACAAGATCGAGGCGGAGGTCAAGGCCCAGGACAACAAGAGCAAGAAGGGCCAGGACAAGGTCGTCGCGGCGGCGCGCCGCGACGCGGCGCAGGCGAAGAAAATCGTCGAAGCAGCCCGAAAGTCCGCGATCCAGTACTACACCTTGATGGCCAAGGGGTACCCGACGTACTCCAAGATCGACGAGGTTCTCTACTATCTCGCGTACGAATACGAGCGAGCCGGCGACCTGAAGAACGCCCGGGCCGTCTACTTCGAGCTCATCTCCAAGGCGCCCAAGTCCAAGTACATCCCGAACGCGTACCTCGCGTTCGGCGAGCTCTTCTTCCTGGACGCCCAGGGTGATCCGGCGAACTGGGAGCTCGCGCGCGACGCCTACCGCGAGGTCACCAAGTACCCGCCGCCCGACAACAAGGTCTACGGCTACGCTCGCTACAAGCTCGCGTACGTCCACTGGAACGTCGGCGAGTACAAGGAAGCGCTCAACGAGTTCAAGAACGTCATCAAGTATGGCGAGCAGTTCCCGAACCTGCCGAACTCCGCGCAGCTCGCCAAGTCTGCGCGTCGCGACCTGATTCCGGTGTACGCCGCCTCGGGCCGTCCCGACGCTGCGTACAACTTCTTCAAGCCGCTGTCCGGCGACAAGGGCGGCGAGGACGTCAAGACGCTCGAGATGCTTCGCGAGCTCGGCCTCGCCTACATCGACACGGGTCATTATCCCGACGCCATCGGGCTCTACACCGATCTGATGAGCCGCGACCGGGGCTCGTGGTTCTGCTTCTACCAGGCGCAGATCACTCAGGCCACGCAGGCGATGAAGTCGAGCGACAAGGACTCCATCAAGAAGGAGATGGACAAGCAGATTGCCGTCCGGAACGACTTCCTGAAGGAGAGCCACACCGCGGAGAAGAAGCTCGAGTGCAGCAACAAGACCGCGGAGCTCCTCTCCGAGACGGCGATGAGCTGGCACCTCGAGGCGGTCGGGTCGGGCGGCGTACGCGGCACCGGCGACAAGAAGACGATGGACCTCGCCGCGTACCTCTACAAGAAGGTCACCGAGAACTTCACGTCGCAGGACTTCACGAAGTTCACGTTCCCTCGCATCGTCAAGGACGACTGGCCCAACCTCTACAAGATCAAGTACGCCATGGCGGACTTGCTCTACTTCCAGCAGCGCTGGGAGGACTGCGGTCCCGCGTTCGACTCGGTGGTCGCCGAGGATCCGACGGCCCCCGAGGCCGCCGAGGCCGCGTACGCGTCCGTCCTCTGCTACCAGAAGATGTACGACCAGCTCTACAAGGGCGACTCGGACCGCAAGGGGAAGGGTCTCGGGCCGAAGGGCGCCGACAAGGCGGATCGCGAGGCGAAGAAGGGCGAGTGGGAGAAGCTGAAGCCCAAGCCCTTCACGGATCTGCAGAAGGGCATGGTCCAGGCGTTCAACCGCTACGTCTGCTACATCCAGCCGCCGAAGGGCGACAAGGAAGCCGAGGAGCAGTACGTCGAAGTCAAGTACGCGCGCGCGCGAACCTACTTCGAAGCGCAGCACTGGGAGGAAGCGGCGGTGGCGTTCCGCGACGTCGCCATCAACCACTCCGACAAGGACGCGGCGATCTTCGCCGCCCAGCTGTATCTCGAGGCCGTGAACGTCCTCGGCGGACGCGCGGATCCGCCACGGCCGACGTGCTTCGACGACATGGGGGACGACGTACCGGTCTTCCTCCAGCTCTACTGTTCGGGCAGCAAGGCCGAGGACAACAAGGAGCAGTGCGATCTGCTCTCACGGATTCAGTGCGACATCCGCCGCCTCCGCGCGCAGAAGACCGTCGAGCTCGCCGACGGTCAGGCCGAGAAGAACCAGAACAACGAGGCGCTCGAGAACTACAAGAAGGGCGGTGACGCCTACCTCGATCTCTGGCGTGAGTATGGCGAGACCCAGCTCTCGGACGGCAAGCCCGTGCAGTGCGGGAAGATGGACGAGATCGTCTACAACATGGCGCGGGCCTACCAGGCCGGTCGCCTCCTGGCGAAGTCCATCCAGGCACGACTGATCCTGCTCAATCCCAAGTACAACCTGCACAAGACGGATCTCGCCATGAAGGCGACGTACGAGATTGGCGGGAACTACCAGGCCATCGCCGTCTACGATCGGGCGGCCGACTTCTACGAGAAGTACGCGGAGGACACGAAGTTCAAGGGTGAGTACGCCGCGCAGGCGGTCAGCGACTCCGTCGTGCTGCGTCTCGGACTCGGCCAGGAGGACAAGGCGATCAGCTCGTCCAACAACTTCAACCGATACTTCGGTGCGAAGAAGCCGAAGGAGACGGCGCAAATTGCCTTCGCGGTGGCCGCTCACTTCGCCGAAAAGCAGGACTGGAACAACGCGACCAAGCGCCTCGCGGGCGCGATGCGCCTCATCGACACCAAGGCGACCCTCGACATTCGCGTCCAGGCGCACACGCTGCTCGGGCGTGCCTACGTGAAGCTCAATCGCGAGCGCAACGCCGAGCCGGAGTACGGAACCGTGGCCAAGCTATGGGCCGACCCGGCGAAGGCCGTCCAGGCCATCGAGCAGATCGAGGGTGAGGACGCGGGCTCGAAGCAGCGACGGCTGGGCCGCGCGTTGACGGCGGTCGGCGAGGCCGTCTTCTATTTCGCCGAGAAGAAGCGGGCGAAGGTCGATGCGGTGAAGTTCCCCGAGTACAAGGGTGCCGGATCCAAGGAAGAGGTCGTCAAGCACATCAACACGAAGGTGAAGGACTGGATCGGCAAGAAGAAGCCGCTGATCGAAGAGGCGAGCGTCGAGTACAAGAAGATCGTCGACCTGCAGCCCGTGCCGCCGCCCATCTGGGTCATCGCGGCAGGGTCGCGCGTCGGTCAAATGTGGGGGACGTTCGTGAAGGAATTCCGCGCCGCCCCGATTCCCGACTTCATCAAGAAGGACTTCGAACTGCGGACCGCGTACTTCGGCGCCCTCGATGACGCGTCCGAGCCGCAGAAGCAGATCGCCAAGGGAGCGTACAAGACCTGCCTCGATTACTCGGTCAAGTACCAGTACTACGACGCGTTCAGCCGCTCGTGCGAAGAGTGGCTCGCTCAGAACTACAAGGCCGAGTACCACCTCATGGACGAGTTCCGCGGCGCGCCGAGCCGGGTCAACTCCGTCCTGAAGGAGCGCAGCTATCCGATCCAGATCGGCGGCGAGCCCATGATCATCACCACCGAAGAGAAGAAGGCGGAACGGCTCGAGCCGAAGCCTGAAGAGAAGAAGTAGGGAGACGAGCCATGACGATTCGCGCCAAGCACTACGCCATCCCGGCTCTCGCCCTGCTGGTCGCAGCGTGCGGAGGCGGTGCCGCTGGTTCGACCGGCGGTGCCCTCGACCCGTCCAAGGACAGCGGCCAGAAGACTCGCAGCGGCGACTCCGTCAGCAAGGCGGCAGCCGCGAACTTCACGGCGGCCATGGAGGCCTTCATCGCTTCAGAAAAGAAGGGTGAATGGACCGAAGCGGACTGCACCGGCGTTTCTGGACAGTTCGACAGCGCCGCCAAGGAGCAGAAGAGCGCAGGCGGGAAGGACTTTCCCGAGGCCCTCTACAACGCGGGTCTCGCCCTGCAGCGGTGTGGCAAGGACGCCGAAGCCGTCGCTCGTTTCAAGTCGGCGCTGGATGCCGACAAGAACTTTCACCGGGCACGCGGTCAGCTCGCGCTCTACGACTATGCGAAGTCGCAGAACCTCGACACCGCGATCTCAAGCCTCGAGCAGATCATTCGAGACGCCAAGTTCCAGAACACCGAGGCCCTCGTCGCCGTCGCGGCACTGCAGATGGAGCGCGGCAGCGACCAGGCGAACTCCGATGGCAAGGACGACCTCGAGCGCGCTCAGCGAAACATTCAGCGCGCGCTGGCCATCGACGACAGCAACATGCCGGCGTTCAATCAGCTCGCCATCTACTACCTCGAGCTCGCCAAGAAGAAGGCTGGCGGCGCCAAGGCACGCGGAAAGGGCGGGCGTCGCTCCCTCGTGGTTTCGGGCGGTGAGAAGGTGGACGTCAACCAGCAGATGCTGGACCTCGCTGCGCTCGTCACCTCGCAGGCGATCCGAAAGAACCCGAAGTACGCGCCCATTCACAACACCGCGGGCCTCATCCAGGTGGAGCTCAAGAACTTCAACGGTGCGGTCCAGAGCTTCAAGACCGCGCGGTCGCTCGACGCGAAGTTCTTCGAAGCCCACATGAACTACGCCGCCGCGAACCTGTCGTTCCGCGGTTTCGAGGAAGCGGAGAAGGCCTATCGCGATGCCCTGAAGCTCCAGCCGAAGGAGTTCGAGGCTCACCTCGGCCTGGCGCTCGCGCTTCGCGGTCAGATCAGCGATTCGAACTGGGACAAGTACATCGCCGACGCCGAGAAGCACCTCCTCGAGGCCCGTAAGATCGCTCCCGATCGCCCGGAGACGTACTACAACGAGGCAATCCTGGTTCAGGAGTTCAAGTCGAAAGGCCCGCAGAACAAGGCGGTTCCGGCCCTGAAGCAGGCCGCGCAGATCTACCGCGACTTCATCGCCAAGGCGGGGTCGGATGCGGGCTTCGCGGAAGCGGTCAAGCGCTCGAAGGACCGCTCGCAGGACATCGAGGACACGATCAAGTTCATCGAGGAGGGCGAGAAGACGAGGCAAGCCGAGGAGGCTGCCGCCGCCGCCGCCAAGGCTGCGCCGCCGCCCCCACCGGATGGCGCCGCTCCTCCGCCACCTGCGCCCAAGTAGGTCCGGCGCGGCGGCAGCCGCGCGAGGGTGCACATTCGGCGCCCCGCGACCGTTTTTCTCGGAACCCGAACCCGCTGGCGCTGTCAGACCGTCGTTGAGTTTCTTGCACCCGGCGCCCAGGCCATCGGTCGCGGGTTCCGCGAGTGAGCGGCACCGAGAGCAAGAAGCCCGTTGACGGGCACCCTGAGTACGAAGTACAATCACACTGTAATCTGACCGGATTTTTCCGGGGAGGCTGAAATGGTTCGGACCACGAAGTTTGTTGGGCTTTCCGCCGGGGTGGCGTTCTTGCTCGTTTCTTCGATCGCGTTGGCGCAGGGGGCCAAGGAGGGCGGGGGCGACGCGGACGGATACGGGTACGAGTTCGAGGACGACCCGCTGAACGCCGGCGGCTTCGGGCCGAACGACGCCACGATTCGAGTCCGGGCGAAGGCCGCCCGCACCACGCTGATTCGGCCGCGGACGACCTTCGTTCCGGAAATGCTCAAGTCCGTCGAGAACCTCTGACCCCCCCACCCCCCGCGAGCGAGAAGAGACAGTCATGGCGAAAGCAACGCTGACGTTTGCGCTCTATCAGGGCGATCAACTGGTGCGCCGTGAGACGGTCGCCCAGGACATCGTCAAGGTGGGCAAGGATCCCAAGAGCCACCTCCGGGTCGAGGACGAGCTCGCGAGCCGCATGCACGCGGTCATCGAGGTCGGTGGGCCCGACGACATCACACTGATCGACCTCGGGAACGAGCCGGGCACCATGGTGAACGGCGCGCGTGTGAACAAGTGCAAGGTGCACGTCGGTGACCAGATCGAGATTGGCGGTACGAAGATCGTCCTCGAAGGCGCGGACGCGTTCACCGCGGAAGCCGTTGCCGCGGCTCCTCCGCCGCGCGCACCGGCGGCTGCCGCCCCCGCGGCTAACCCGTTCGCCGCGGCGGCACCCGCAGCGAACCCGTTCGCTGCTGCCGCAGGGTCGAACCCGTTCGCCGCGGCGGTGAGCCCCTTCGACGCTGGCGCGATCAACCCGTTCGCGTCCGGCGCCGCGCAGACTTCGGCGCGGTCGGCCCTCGAGGTTCCGGACGACGCCCCTCCCGGCACGTACACGTACACGCTTGTGAAGAGCGGTCCCGACGTCAGCGCCGACGAGGTGGAGATCCCGCACCTGCAGGCCGTAGAGGTGATGGTCCTCTGGGGCACGAACGTGCTGCACGTATCGCACCTGACGCCTCCGCGAAGCTTCTACGTGGGCGAGGAGCAGGGGAAGAATTTCACGACGGACTTCTTCATCCCGTCGGAGAAGCTCGGCACGAGCAGGGCGCCCGTCGTGCTCGCGGACGGTTCCGGGATCAGCCTGGTTCTGCCGTCCGGCGCCAAGGGCTCGCTGGAGATCGCCGGCCAGGGGAAGATGACGCTCGACGAGGCTCGCGCGAAGGCACAGCCGTGTGCCGAGCTGAGTGGGGCGCACCAGATCCCGTTGCCGGGTGGCTCTCGCGCGCGTGTGGAGGTTGGCGACTTCGTGTTTCAGGTCGCCGCGGTGAACGCCGGCAAGCCGTCGAAGCACGGGATTGCGGCGGGCATCGAGTGGGGCGTGGCGCTGTATTTCGCTGCGTCGTTCCTGGCTCACGCCGGCTTGATCGCCGCCATGGCGTTCTTCGTGCCACCGCTGGGTCTCACCGACGACGAAGGTGTCAGCAAGGATCAGCTCTATCTCATCCAGCAGTACCTGAAGTCCGCCGCCGAGCGTGAGCAGGAGGAGAAGGAGACCGAGGAGGTCACGGAGGACAAGGCCGACAACAAGGAGGGCGGCACCGGTACGCGCGCCAAGGGCGAAGAAGGCTCGATGGGCAAGCAGACCAGCCGCGACACGAACAAGCGGTACGCCGTTCAAGGGCCGAAGGACAACCCCGACCCTCACATCGCGCGCCAGCAGGCGCTGCGAGAGGCGATGGAGTTCGGCATGATCGGGCTCTTGAATACTGCCGCCGCGGGCGATCCCAACGCGCCGACTGCTCCGTGGGGCCGCGATACGTCGCTCGGAATGGACGACGTCAGCGCCATGGGCAACATGTGGGGCGACGAGATCGGTGACGCTTACGGCGCCGGTGGTCTCGGCTTGTCCGGCATCGGCGAGGGCGGCGGTGGTCGCGGCGAGGGCATCGGGCTCGGGTCGATCGGCACCCTGGGTCACGGCGCGGGTACCGGCACGGGTCAGGGCTTCGGTTCCGGCCACGGGCGACTCGGCGGCGCGCACAAGACCAAGGCGCCGAAGGTGCGCATGGGCGCCACGACCGTGAGCGGGCGACTACCGCCGGAAGTCATCCAGCGCATCGTTCGGCAGAACTACGGACGTTTCCGGATGTGCTACGAGAACGGTCTCCGGAACAACCCCAACCTCGAGGGGCGCGTGACGGTGCGCTTCGTGATCGGGCGAGATGGCTCGGTGTCCAACGTCGCGAACGGTGGCTCGGACATCCCGGACTCGGGGGTCGTCGGCTGCGTCGTTCAGGCCTACTACGGGCTGAGCTTCCCCCAGCCCGAAGGCGGCATCGTCACGGTCGTCTACCCGATCATGTTCTCGCCCGGCTGATCGGAACCGACTCCAAGCATGCGGAAGCACGCCGGCTCAATGGGCCGGCGTGCTGCATTTCATGGGTCCCGCCGCGCGGTGCCCTGGCGCGCCGCGGACCTGGCGTCCGCCCGTTCGCACCCGCCTGCGGAGCTGGCGTCCGCCCGTTCGCGCCGCCGTCGTCCTCGCCGTCCCGGTTCTCTCTCGCGCGGGCAGCGCCGGGCCGCGAAATCGCAGCCCTCGCGCGCGCCAATTTCCTCAAGAAATCCAGCTAGAACAGCCGGATTTGCGGCTTTACTTCAAAGCCCCCGTTTGCGTATGCTCACGGCCCCTCGTCGGAGTTCCCACCCCTTTGGGGCGGGAGGTCCGCGGATGGTTCACCAACGAGGCCGAGGCACCCGCGGGGGCCGTTCTGCAGCCCGCGGTAGGGCGGGCCCGTCACGTACCGGAAGCCAAAGGAAGAAGCGAGTGATGAAGCCGCAAAGTCGCACGAAGGTTCTCAGGGCCAACGCGATGGCAGCCGTCGTGGCGGTCTCCACCATGGTCGGGTTCGGATGCAGCCGTGATCACATCGAGGCGATCAACCTGGCCAACCAGGGCGATCAGTCCGTGAAGGTGAACGTCGAGGGCGCGATTCAGAAGTACGAGCAGGCCGTGAGCCTGGACCCCACCAACCACCGGATCATCTGGAAGCTCGCGAAGGCGTACGAGAAGAAGGAGGACTGGGACAAGATGGCGTCGACGCTGTCCCGCGCGGTCCAGGTTGCGCCGGACTTCGCGAACTACTGGTACAAGCGTGGGTTCGCGCTGATGCAGCAGGCGCGGAAGGGCAACCCCGACGCCTACGAAGAGGCCAAGGAGCCCCTGAAGAAGTGCGTCGAGAAGGACCCGAACCTGGCCGAGTGCTACCACGAGCTCGGCGACGCGTATCTGTGGACCGACGACGAGCAGAACGCCGCGCAGAACCTGACCGCGGCCATCGAGCACGGCCCGCAGACGGCGTACTTCTACCCGCCGCTGGGTGAGCTGTACATCTGGCTGAAGCTCTACAAGGAGGCCGGGACGGTCCTCGAGGAGGGCACCAAGGTCATCCCGCCGGGCGAGGCGAGCAACGACGCGCTGTACGGCATGTACACGCTGCTCTTCAACGTCCATCAGGCGGCCGACAACCAGGCGGCCATGCTTTCCGTGCTCGAGCGCGCGAACGAGGTGGCCGGCGACACGCATCCGGAGATCTCCTTCAACCTGGGGAGCACGTACGCCGTGATGAATCCCCCGCAGAAGGAGAAGGCCGTGCGTCTGCTGAAGTCCTTCACCAAGCGTGCGTGCAAGAGCGCTCAGGCGATGAAGTTCAAGGCGCAGTGCGAGACGTCATCCTCGCTGATTCAGGATCTGGGCGGGAAGGTGGACTGATGGACCGCGTCGCCGCACCCCGCGGGGACGAAGTAGAGCTGACGGAGGCGCCGCCCGCAGCCGGGTGCGCGTGAGACATCTTCGAAGGACGGGAGACGGTGGCGTGGCCACCTCTCGGCGTCTCGGACGGGTGGCCTGAGGAGAGCATGGACATTCAGCAGCGTCTCGAGCAACTGGAACGGCATCACGACTGGCACGGCGTCGTCGAAGCGCTGGAGCAAGGCATTGCCCAGGCGGATGATCCCGAGGAGAAGGCGCACATGCACCTGCGCCTCGGGCGCGTCCTGCACGACCGCTTCCTTCAGGGCGTCAAGGCGCTGAAGCACTTTCAGGACGCGTTCAAGCTCAACTCGGCGCTCGTCGAAGCGCTCGCGGCGGCTCGCGGCGTCTACTGGGAGCTCGGAAAGCTGAACATGGTCCAGAAGCTGCTCGAGCTTCAGATCAAGAACGTCCCGAGCCCAGCCGAACAGTCGCCTCTCTTTCGAGCGCTGGGCGACGTTCTGTGCGACCAGGGCGACTACGACGGTGCCGCCTCCGCCTACGCGAAGGCCCTCCAGGGCGCGGACGGCAAGTCCGGCGATCTGGGGCAGCTCCTCGAGGACGTGCAGATCGGCGAGGAGCAGTGGCAGGAGCGCATCGGTGAGCTGCTGCGCTCGGCACACGAGGCAGGCCCTGGACCGTCCCGCGCGGCGCTGTTCCTTCGTGCGGCACGGATTGCCAAGCGGTACGCGCCCGACGAGACCGAAGGAATGCTCGCGCAGGCGTACGGCGCAGATCCGGCGAGCGAAGAGGCAGCGGCACTCTACGAGGGCCTCCTGGTCGACGCCGCGCGGACCGACACGATCCTGGAAACGCAGCGAGGGGTCATCGACGGCGCGGCCGACGCGAGCGCGAAGGCCGAGGCCGCGTTTCGCTTCGGCGTACGCTGGGCGCTTCGGCACCAGAACGCGGAGCTGGGTGTTCAGCTGCTCGAGGAAGCGCTGAACCACGATCCGGCCAACGAGGCGGCGTTCACCTACTTGCGGGAGCAGTACGGCACCGTCGCGGGCGACTGGGCGAAGGTGATCCGGATCGCGGACGACCTCTCTCAGCGGTCGAACGAGGCGACGACCGGGGGCTTCCTGCTGGCAAACGCCGGGATGATCTCCTGGCGCGAACTCGGCGACATGATGAAGGCGCGCGGCTTCTTCGAGCGTCTCGGTGAACTCGCGCCGGAGCACCCGGCGCTTCGCGCCTTCGAGGCGCAGATCGGCGACTCGGTCACACCGCGCCCCGCCAAGGCGTCCCGGGCGGCCAAGGTGTCCGAGCCTCCGCGCTCGCCGGAGCCGCCGCCCGCATCGGAGGCCCCCGCGTCCCCCGAGCCGACCGCCGCATCGGAGGCTCCCGCGGACGAGGCCGACGCCGACCAGCCCGCAGCGGCGAGCAGCGGTGCCGCTGCGGTGAGAGGCGACGGCGACCCCAAGAAGGTCGCGGCGCTCGAGGCGAAGCTCGAGAAGGCGGAGGGGCGCCCGCACGAGTACGTGAAGGTGCTCGTGGAGCTCGGGGACGAGCACTCGGATCCTTCCGAGCGGCTGCGCCGGTACCTCGAAGCCGCGGAACTCTACGTCGACAAGTTCTCGAACCAGGCCGAAGCGGTGAAGGTCTACGAGAAGGTCATCGAAGTGGATCCGACGCACGCTGGTGCGGTCGAGTACCTCAAGGGGATGTACGAGAAGCGCCGCGACTGGGAGAAGCTCATCGAGCTCCGAAAGTCGGAAGCGCAGGTTCTCGACGAAGCGAGTCGCATCGTCGTCTTCAAGGAGATTGCGCTGCTTGCCACCGAGCGGGTCAAGAAGCCCGAGGTGTGCATCGACCTGTGGCAGATCGTGCTCGACAACGACGCCGAGGATCCCGACGCCATCGCGGCGCTGGGCCAGCTCTACGAGCGTTCGCGAGACTACGAGAAGCTCGCGGACGTCCTCGAGAAGCTGGCGAACATCACCTACGATCAGGACGAGAAGCTCAAGGTTCTGACGAAGCTGGGCCAGATCGTCGGCGACCGCCTGAAGGACGACGAGCGAGCGGCGGAGGCGTACCGCCAGCTCCTCATCCTGAGCCCCGACGATCGGCGAGCGCAGGAACAGCTCAAGAAGCGGTACGTATCCCTCGGGCGGTGGGACGACCTCGAGCAGTTCTACGCCGAGAGCGACAAGTGGGACGAGTTCATCCGGCTGCTCGAGAGCAACGAGAGCCGCGAGGAGGATCCGGGGCAGAGCATCAAGATGCTCATGAAGGTCGCCGAGCTGTGGATGACCCAGAAGGGCAAGCCCGACCGCGCCGCGCGAGCGTACGAGAAAATCCTCAAGTACGACGAGAAGCACCTCGGCGCGGCCGAGGCCCTCGTTCCACTGTACGAGACGGCGAACAATCCGAAGGGGCTCGCGGGGGCGATCGAAGTGAAGCTCCTGCACGTGGAGGACGCGGATGCGCGTCTCGCGCTGCTGCGGCAGGTCGCCGAGCTCTACGAGGGCAGGCTGAGCGACAAGGCGATGGCCTTCGATCGCTACCTCGAGGGGTTCCGCCTCGCCGCCAGCGACGAGCAGTGCCAGGTGGACGTCGAGCGCGCGGCCCAGCTAACTGGCAAGTGGGACGACGTCATCGCGGCCTACCGCGAGATCATCACGAAGGCAGAGGGCGATGCGGATCTCGCCCTTGCGAGCGACTTGCGGCTCCGACTCGGTCGCGTTCTCGTCGACGAGGTCAAGCGGGTCGACGACGCGCTCGTGGAGTACCGCGCGGTGTACGAGGGCGACCCAGAGAACGCCGTCGCGCTGACGGCCCTCGAGAGCCTGTACCGCCAGACCGAGCGATGGGGCGACCTGCTCGAGGTCTATGCGAAGAAGCGCGAGCTGGCCGTGGAGCCCGAGGAGCGCAAGCAGATTCTCTACGGCATCGCCGCTCTCTACGAAGAGCAGATCGGCCAGCCGAGTTCCGCGATCGACACCTACCGCGCAGTGCTCGAGGACGACGTCGGAGACTCGACGGCGCTTCGCGCGCTCGATCGACTCTATCGCCAGACGGAGGACTGGGAGCCCTACGCCGAGATACTGCAGCGGCGCATCGAGCTCGACGTCACCGAGCAGGAGTTGATCGACCTGAAGTTCCGCCTCGCCTCGACCCAGCAGCACCATCTCGGTAACGCCGGGGGAGGTCTGGAGAACTATCGCGAGATCCTGTTCCTCAACCAGGACCACGAGGGCGCGCGCGGCGCGCTCGAAGGCTTGCTGGAGGACGCGACGCTTCGCGGAGAGGCCGCTGCGATTCTCGAGAGCATCTACGAGAGCCGTGAGGACTGGGCCAAGCTCATTGGCGCGCTGGAAATCCTAGTGCAAGTCGAGGCGGAGACGTCGCGCAGGGTCGAACTCCTGAGCAAGATGGCCGGCACCGCCGCAGGCATGCTCGGCAACGTGCAGCTTGCGTTCGAAGCCCAGGCGCGTGCTCTGAAGCAGGATCCTTCCGTGCCGAACACACGGACGCAGCTCGAACAGTTCGCGGAGACCGCCAACAAGTGGGACGAACTGATCGCCATCTACGGGGAAGTCGCCTCGGGGCTCGACGATCCCGGCCTGGCGCGCGAGTACTGGATCCGCCTCGCTTCGATCCAGGAGCAGCTCGGGAAGGTCACCGAGGCCGCGCAGAGCTACGAGCGCGTCCTCGTGCTCGATCCGTCGGACACCCACGCGCTGCAGTCGATGGACGCGCTGTATCGCTCGAACGAGCGGTGGGACGAGTTGATCGGCGTCTTTCGCAAGCGTATCGACCTGACGAACGACGGCGACGAGCGGGAGGCGCTCTACGCCCAGATGGCGCAGGTCTACGAGGAGCGCCTCGGAAAGCCGGACGAGGCGATCGCGTCGTACCGCGAGGTGCTCGCGCTCGACCCCGGCAGTCGGGTCGCGCTGACGGCGCTCGACGGGCTGTTCACGCGGCAATCCATGTGGACGGAGCTGGCCGAAAACCTCGAGGTGCAGCTCGGGCTCGCGGCGAGCGACGCGGAGCAGCTCGGGCTGATGCTGCGCCTGGCGTCTCTGCGTGAGCAGCAGATGGGCCAGGTGGACAGCGCGATCGAGGGCTACCGCGAGATCCTCGATCGGGATCCGTCCAATGCCGACGCTCTGGGCGCTCTCGAGCGCCTCGGGGTCGGGGAGGCGCACCAGCTCGCCATCGCCGAGATCCTCGAGCCGCTGTACCGGCAACAGGGCGACTTCCAGAAGCTCATCGGCGTGCACGAGGTGCAGGTGCGCCGTGCAGAGGACACGAGTCGACGCGTGGAGCTTCTGCACCAGATCGCCGAGCTGTATGAGGATGCTGCGGGCGACATCAACCGCGCCTTCGACACCTTCGCACGCGCTCTCGCGGAGGACCCGGCGGCGGAGACGACCCAGCAAGGGATCGATCGGCTGGCCCGCGCCACCGGCCGCTTCCAGGACCTGGTGCAGGTCTACACGCAGCTCGCGGAGAAGCAGGAAGATCCCGAGCTGGGTAGCCAGCTCTTCACGTTCGCGGCGCGCGTGTGCGAGCAGGACGTGAGGGACGGCGACCGCGCCATCGAGCTGTTCCGGAAGGTTCTTCAGATCGACCCGATGAACCTGGCGGCGGCGGAGTCGCTGCAGGCCTTGTTCCAGCAGTCCGAGCGATATGCCGACATGTCGCTGATTCTGCAGCGCAAGGCGGAGATCCTCGACGACGTGGAGGACAAGAAGCGGGCACTGCTCGAGGCCGCGACGATCGAGGAAGACGTTCTCGAGAAGAAGGAAGCCGCCATCGGCGTGTACCAGAAGATCCTCGAGATAGACGGGGAAGATCTCCGATCCGTGGACGCCCTGGTGAACCTCTACCTGGGCCTTTCTCGATGGGAGGAGCTGCTCGGCGTCTATCAGCGCAAGGCGGACCTCGTCCTGGATACCGAGGAGAAGAAGCTCATCTTCTACCAGGTGGGTGCGGTGTACGAGCGGGAGCTCCAGGACGTCCAGCGCGCCATCGACACCTACCAGCGCGTGCTCGAACTCGATCCGGACGACCTGACGGCGCTCGGGCGCCTGGACGTGCTCTACCAGGCGGCGAAGAACTGGCACGAGCTGCTCAGCATCCTGCAGCACGAAGCGGAGCTGACCGCCGATCCTTCGGAGGCCATCAGCTTCCAGTACCGGATAGCGGAGCTGTACGAGAAGCATCTCGACGATCTCCCGCGGGCCGTCGAGCTGTATCGCGACATCCTCGGGGTGCAGCCCGACCACGCCCCCACGCTCGGAGCGCTGGAGGGCGTCAAGAACGGTGAACGCGAGGCGCTCGCTGCGTCGCTCGTCCTCGAACCCGTTTACGACGCAATGGGCGAGTGGCAGCGGCTCATCTCGTGCCTGGAAGTGCAGGCTCGGTTCGGTGAGGACCCGTTCGCTCGCGTCGATCTGCTGCACCGGATTGCCAGGCTGCACGAGGAGAGCCTCGGGAACCATCAGGCTTCCTTCGACACGTACGCGAGAGCCGTCGCCGTCGACAGCCAAAACGAAGAGTCACTCGGTTCCCTCGAGCGACTCGCCATGGCGATCGACGCTTGGCCGCGCGTCGCGGCGCTGTACGACCAGGAGCTCGAGAAGCTGGGGGACTCGCCCGAGCGACTGGTGGAGCTCGCCCTGCGCGTCGCTCAGGTCTACGAGGTGCAGCTCGAGAACGTCGACGAGGCCGTGGCACGCTACCGACGCGTGCTCGGAGCCGACTCCGAGAACCAGAGCGCCGTGCGCTCGCTGGATCGCCTGTTCTCGGCCACCGAGCGCTGGACCGACCTGACCGACGTGCTCGTGAAGGAGGCGGAGATCGGTCAGACGCCCGAGGAGATCCTCGAGTTCAAGTACCGCCTCGGTCAGGTGTATCAGCTCCGTCTCGGGAACCTCGACAGGGCAATCGAGGCCTATCGCGAGGTCATCTCTGCCGCGCCGGAGCATCTGGAGACGCTCCAGGCGCTCGAGGGCCTCTTCGATGGTGGGACGAAGCAGCTCGAGATCGCGGAGATCCTCGACCCGCTGTACCAGTCGTCCGGCGACTGGGAGAAGCTGATTCGCGTTCACGAGGCGCAGCTCGCTCACACGCAGGAGCCAGAGGCTCGCATCGCCATGTACTACCGGATCGCCGAGGACGCGGAGGAGCGCCTCATGGACACGGTCCTCGCGTTCAACGTGTACGTGCGATCCATGAAGGAGCAGCCGCTCGACGAGCGTACCGGCGAGGAGATCGAGCGGCTCGCCGGGATGATCGACGGCGGCTGGGAGCAGCTGGCGAACGCGTACGCCGACGTGCTCAGCGTCGAGGGCGTTGCCGGATCCACGCAGTCGCTGATCGGCAAGCGCCTGGCGCGCGTGTTCGAGGAGGAGCTGGCGGACATCGCGAAGGCAGAGGAGACGTATCGGTACGTCCTGACGGTCTCCGAGCGCGACCAGGACGCGCTCTCGAACCTCGATCGGATCTACAGCTCGCTGGAGCAGTGGGCCGAGCTCGCGGGGGTGCTCGAGCAGCGTTCGGCTTCAGCCGAGGAAGGGCCCGACAAGGTCGAACTCTACCGCCGCCTCGGCCAGGTGTACGAGGAGCAGCTCGCGCAGGTCGATGACGCCGTTCGTGCCTACCGGGTGATCTTCGACGGCCTGGAGAGGACCAACGAGGAGGCCATCGACGCCCTGGCGCGGCTGTTTGCCCAGAAGGAGGCGTGGCCTCAGCTCGAGGCGGTCCACCTGCGCCAGCTCGAGAACGCCGTCGGCGACGTCGAGGAGGCGGAGATCCGCGCCAAGCTGGCGCACCTGGCCGCCGAGCGCCTCGGCAAGATCGCCGAGGCGACCGAAGGTTGGAAGCGAGTCCTCGACCTCCGCGGGGAAGACCCCGAGGCGCTCGGAGCGCTGGCCAACCTGTACGACCACCAGCAGCAGTGGGCCGAACTGACGGACGTGCTCGAGCGCAAGTTCGACATTGCCGACAGCGACGAGGACCGCGTGCACGTGCTCACGCGCCGCGCTCGCCTCTTCACCGAACAGCTGGGGCGCGACGACGAGGCGCTGGAGACCTGGCAGCGCGTACTCGACATCGACTACTCGAACGTCGACGCGCTGAGGGCGAGCGCGCAGATCTGGCGCAAGCGAGCCGACGCGACGGAGCTGGTCGGTGTCCTGCACGCGACCATCGACCGCGCGGCAGCGCTCGTCGAGCCGGCCGAGCTCGTCGGCATCTACCGTGAGCTGGGCAAGACGTACGGGGAGCGCCTCGAGCAGCCGTTCGAAGCCGCCGAAGCCTGGCGAAACCTGCTCGACGTCGATCCTGGCGATTTCGAGGCGATGAGCGAGCTGGAGAAGATCTACCGGTCGGAGGATCGCTGGCCCGAAGTCGTCGGGGTGAAGATGCAGCGCGCAGACGCGCTGGAAGAGCCCGCGGAGAGGATCCGAGAACTGCTCGAGGTCACCGAGATCTGGAAGAAGGAGGTCAACGACTACGACCAGGCCACGGCGGCGTACGAGAAGATCCTCACCATCGACGCGGCCCACGACGACGCGTTCCTGGCCCTCGAGCGCCTGCACACCGCTGCCAGCCGCTGGGAACCCCTCATCGAACTCTATCTGAACCGCCTCGAGACGCGCGCCACCGCGGAGGAGCGCAGCGATCTCCTCCGTCGCATCGCGAGCGTGTTCGAGCAGAAGCTCGGCGATCAGAACCAGTCGTTCGAGGCCCTGGTGAACGCCTTCAGCGAGGACTACGGCGACGACGAGACCGTTCGGTATCTCGAGAGGATGGCGCAGGCCACGGGTCGCTGGGGCGAACTCATCAACACGGCCAACGCCTGGCTGCAGGGGACGGAAGACCCGCACGCGAAGATCAAGCTCTGCCTGCGCCTGGGCAAGTGGTACGGCGAGGACCTCGGCCACCCGGAGTATGCGCAGCCGTACTACCAGCAGATCATGGCGCTGGACCCGAACAACGTTCAGGTGCTGCGCCAGATGGCGAACATCCACCGCATGGCGGCGCAGTGGCAGAAGATGGGGGAGACGCTCACGCGCGCGCTGGACGTGGCGGTGGCCAACGACGACCGCAAGGCGATTCTCTGCGACCTGGGCGATCTGCTCGAGAAGAACATGGGCCAGGTCGACCAGGGAGTCTCGTTCTACAAGCGGGCGCTCGAGGTCGATTCCCTGTGCCTACCCGCGCTGTCTGCCCTGGAGCGCATCTACGACGAGCGCGCGAATCACGCCGACCTGGTGGACATCCTGGGCAGCAAGGTGAAGGCGCTCGCGGCACCGGAGGAGATCGCCCTGACGAAGCTGAGGATGGGTGGCCTCTTCGAGACGTCGCTCGGGAATCTCGAGCGCGCGGGCAAGGAGTACCGGGAGGTCCTCGAGATCGACAGCGCGAGCCTCCATGCCCTTCGGGGTCTCGAGCGCATCTACGAGTCGCTGAACAACTGGGCCGAGCTCGTCACGGTGCTGGAGCAGCAGTTGGACGTCGTGGAGACCGAGCGCGAGCGCGTGGAGGTGCTCCTGAAGCTGGCGGGGATCCAGGAGGAACAGTTCCTGAAATCCGACATTGCGGCACAGCGACTGGAGCAAGCGCTGGAGATCGATCCGACCGAGGAGCGAGCCTACTCGGCGCTCGAGCGTTGCTACCGGCGGCTGAAGCAGTGGCTGGATCTCATCAACGCCTACGAGCGACACGTCGCGGAGGCGGCCGAGCACGAAACCAAGCTTCGCCTGTACGACGAGATCGCGTCCGTTTACACCGACGAGGTCGGCGACGTCGATCGCGCCATCGACGCGTACCAGAACATCGTCGATCTGGACGAGGCGAACATCCCCGCGCTCGAGGCCCTGAGCAAGCTCTACGAGAAGCAGGACGACGCCGCGCGGGCCATCGAATCGATGACGCGGGTCGCGGACCTCACGACCGACGGAACCCAGCGCGTCGAGATGTACTTTCGCATCGGCAAGTCCCTGGACGAGAAGCTCGGCGACCGAGTGCAGGCGCAGGAGCGATTCGAGATGGCGCTGGATCTGAATCCGGCGCATCTCCCCTCGCTGGCGGCGCTTCGAACCATCGCCATCGACGAGTCCGACTGGGATCGAGCGGCGCGGTACCTCGACCAGGAGCAGCTCAACACGGAGGCACCGCGCGCCCGAGCGAAGCTGCTGGTCGAGCTGGGCAAGCTGCGCATGGAGATGCTCGGCGAAGAGGACCTCGCCGTCCAGGCGTACGAGCTCGCGCTGCAGAGCGACGCGGACAGTGAAGAGGCTGCGCTTCCGCTCGTGGAGTTCTACGCAAAGCACGAACGGTGGCAGGAGGCCGAGCCGCTGGCGGACTTGCTCGTGCGCAAGGCAAAGAGCCGCGAGCGGGCAGAGCAGCACATGCTTCAGAACCTCGCTGGCAAGGTGTACGCCTCACTCGGCAAGGACGACAAGGCGCTCAAGGCGTACCAGGCCGCGCACCAGCTCGATCTCACGGACCAGGAGACGATTCGGGGGATCGCCGACGTCTCGTTCCGCCTCAAGGACTGGCCCAGCGCCCTGACCAACTATCAGAAGGTGCTCACCGCGC
The DNA here is from genome assembly GCA_964487605.1 of uncultured Polyangiaceae bacterium. Lineage (GTDB taxonomy): Bacteria > Myxococcota_A > Polyangia > Polyangiales > Polyangiaceae > JAJDAH01. The sequence continues at coordinate 5,364 of CAZARU010000059.1, read as the reverse complement.
TGGGCGAGGAGCAGGTGGAGGATCGCACGGAGGTCTACTTCCGGCTCGGTTGCATCAAGCGAGAGCAGAACCAGGCGAAGCAAGCGATCAACAACTTCGAGAAGGCGCTGGCGCTCAACGGGGAGCACCGCGCGACGCTCGACGCGCTCGTCGAGGTGTACGGCTCCGCGAACGACTGGAAGCAGGTCGCCGCGTACAAGCGGCAGATCCTCGATTCGCTCTTCGACGGCGAGCAGCGGTTCGTAATCCTGAACGAGATCGGTGACTTGTGGGGGGACAAGGAGAACAACAGCGCGAAGGCCATCGAGGCGCTTCAGGAGGCGCTCGAGCTGAAGCCCGAGGATCATCGCCTGCTGCACAAGCTCCTGCAGCTCTATCAGAAGTCGTCGGACTGGGAGAAGATGGTGGAAACCGTCCAGGCCATCAGCGACCTGGAGGAGAAGCCGGAGACCAAGGCGCGCTACTCGTACACGATGGCGCAGCTGTACCGGGACAAACTGCAGGACCGGGACCGCGCAGTCGAGTTCTTCAACGAGGCGCTCGATCTGAACCCGGACCACCTCGAAGCCTTCGAGCGAATCAACAAGATCCTCACCGAGGACAAGGACTGGAAGCAGCTGGAGCGGTCCTATCGCAAGATGCTCCACCGCATTGCCGGCAAGGGGAAGCCCGACCTGGAGCACACCCTGTGGCATCAACTCGGGTTGATCTATCGCGATCGCATCGGCGACACCGAGACCGCGATCGAAGCGTTCAAGATGGCCTCGAACGCGAAGCCGGGCGAGATGATCCAGCGACAGATTCTCGCCGAGCTGTTCGAGTCGACGGAGCGGTACGACGAGGCCATCGCGGAGCAGAGGGCGATCCTGGAGAGCGACGCGCTCCGCATCGAGCCGTATCGGGCGCTGTATCGCCTGTACTTGCACAAGCGGGCCTACGACGAGGCTTGGTGCGTGGCGGCGGCCATCGCGTTCATGCGCAAGGCCGACGAGGAAGAGAAGCGCTTCTTCGAGGACTATCGGCCCGACGGCATGCTGCAGGTGAAGGGGCGCATCGCGAACGACCTGTGGGTGAAGCACCTGTTCCACCCGGACCTGAACCTGTACGTCTCGAAGATCTTCGAGATGATCGCCCCCGCTGCGCTTCAGGCGAAGATCAGTCAGCTGAAGGCGCAGAACAAGCTGCCGAACCTCGACAAGCGGTTCAAGCAGGATCCCGCGTCTTCGACCGTCACCTTCGCGAAGACGTTCGGATGGGCGAGCCAGGTGCTCGGCGTTCAGGCCCCGGAGCTGTACGTCCGCAACGACGTGCCGGGCGCCGTGGTGGCGGTTCCCGCCTTGCCGCCTGCCTCGGTGGCGGGGCAGACCGTCTTGACCGGATTCCAGCCGCAAGAGCTGACCTTCGTGTGCGGGCGCCACCTCGCCGGATACCGCGGCGAGCTCTACATTCGCAATCTCTTCCCGACCCAGACCGAGCTCACCATCATGCTCTTCGCCGGCGTGATGATTGCGGCGCCGCAGACGCCGCTACCCGCCGACATGCAGCAGCAGGTGCAGGTGACCGCCCAGGAGCTCATGAAGTACATGCAGCCGCAGCAGCTCGAAGGGCTGCGCGTCGTGGTCAAGAGGTTCATCGACGAGGGAGCGAAGGCGAACGTCAAGCGGTGGCATCAGGCCGCCGACCTCACGGGGAGCCGCGCGGGTCTCCTCGTGTGCGGCGACATGGAGATTGCCAAGAAGATCGTCAGCTCCGAGCCGGTGAACCCAGGCGACCTGTCGGCGGCCGAGAAGATGAAGGACCTCCTGATCTTCAGCGTCTCGGAGAGCTACTCGCAGCTCCGCAAGGCGCTCGGCGTCGCCATCGGCGCCGACTGAGCGGGGGCGTCACTTCCCGGGAAGGTCGAGCACGAGGCGGGCGCCCACGAGGAGCGTGAGATGGCCGGCTGATTCGCGCACGCTCCCCTCCGAGCGACCGCCGAAGATGCCCCAGTCGGCCTCGAGGAATGGACCGAGGCCCAGCACGCGGGCGGGGTACCAGTCGCCGCCGACCGTGGCGCGGATCCACTCGGGACCCGAGTAACTGATGTCGCCGGCGCCGGCGCGCTCGATGGTCATGGACCGGTAGCCGACGCCGAAGCTCATCCACGGATCGAACCGAACGCCCTGGACCAGGTGGTACCGGACGAACGCTCCAGCAGCGAAGCTGCTCGCCGCGCAGTCCGGGCAGGCTTTCGTCGCGCCGTCGAGCGAGAGGAGCTGACCCCACGCGCCCAGGACCACGCTGCGACTCACTCCGAACCCCAGCTCCACCGACGCGCCCGGGCCCGAGCCCGGCGTCTCCACTCCCTCCTCCAAGGAGCCCGAGGGTGCGGCCCACACGATGCCAGGCGCCAGCGAGAAGTGGCCGCCGAGAGTGTCCCTCTCCAGCGGGACCACGGGGGGCTCGGGTTCGTCGATCTCGGGCGCTTCCACGGGGGTGGGCGCGTCACCCTCCTGAGCCGCGGCGGGCGCGACGACGAACAGGACGAGGAATGCCAGCGCCGGTCGGAGCGTCATCGAGGGGTCTTCTACCGGGATCGCCGCTTCCCGCGCAACTGGTCCGGCGAAGGACCGACGAGGGGCGCATCCCATGAGCGGCGTGTCGGAAGAACGGACTCTGAGCGCGATGTGGCACGACGCAGCCGGCCCCTGGCTGGTCGAGGTGGGGGGCGCGGGAGAAGCGCACCAGCGGTTCCTGGCGCCGGGCAGTCGCCTCTGCATCGGCTCGTCGCGCGATTCGGATCTGCGGGTGCACGATCCCCGCGTCAGTGCGCGTCACGTTGAACTCCACGCCGACGCACGCAGCCTCGGCGTGCTGGATCTCGGCTCGAAGAACGGCACGTTTCTCGGGCCTGCTCGGGTGGAGCGCGCGCTCGTCGGTCGCGCCGGCGCCACTCTGGTGCTGGGCAACACGGCGGTCAGCGTCTTGCCGGCCGTCGCGGCGGAGGTACCGCTCGCGCTCGAGCCGCTCCCCGGCCTCATCGGCCGCAGCCGTGCGATGCTCGCCGTCGCGGCGCAGGTTCGGCGCCTCGCGCGGCTGTCGCGGCCGGTGCTCGTCGAGGGAGAGTCGGGCAGTGGAAAGGATCTCGTTGCAAAGGCCCTGCACGAGCTCGGGCGCGCGGAGGGCCCGTTCATCCCGCTGAACGTTGGTGCGATCGCGGAGAGCCTTGCGGACGCGGAGCTCTTCGGCCACCAGCGTGGGGCGTTCACCGGCGCGCTCGAAGCGCGGCCCGGGGCCTTCGAGGCGGCGCACCGTGGCACCCTCTTTCTCGACGAAATAGCGGAGCTCGGAGCGTCGCTACAGGCCAAGCTCCTCCGCGTGGTCGAGGATGGAGAGGTTCGTCCCGTCGGGTCTGCGCGCACCACGCGCGTGGACGTGCGGCTGGTCTCGGCGACGTGGGCCGATCTCGCGGAGCGGGTCGCCGACGGGCAGTTTCGTCCGGACCTCTACCATCGAATTTCCACCTTCGTGGTGCGCGTTCCACCGCTCCGACGGCGACGGACGGACATGCCCGCGCTGTGTTCCGGGCTGCTTCGCCGGATCGAGGCCGAGGTCGGGAAGCGCGCCGTCTCGTCGGCGGCGCTGGCGCGTCTCACCGCGCACGGGTGGCCGGGCAACGTACGGGAGCTGTCCAGCGTGCTCTTTCGCGCTGCCGTCGCGGCGCCGGGCGAGAGCATCGAGCCGGAGCATCTGATGCTCGACCTTCCGCGCAAGAGGGTCACGGTGGCGAGCCGGGCGCCACGGCCGACCGAGCGGGAGCTGCGCGCCCTGCTCGCGAGCCATGGCGGCAACAAGGCCGCCGCCGCGCGCGCCGCCGGTGTGCCCCGCTCGACGTTTCGTCGGCTGCTGCAGGACGACGGAGGCGCGCCCGACGGCTGATCGGCGAAGGCTCGCCGAGTCGTTCAGAACGCGCCGATGACCGAGAGGGTCCCGCCTTCGGGGGTCACCACGGGGATCACCGCCGTCGCTCCCGCGTCGGTCTTCTTGCGGTCGACGAAGTAGTACACGACGGTCCCGGCGGCGGCGACGCCGGCGATCACGAAGCTGACGACGGATGCGGTCCGTGCCGATTCCGCGGAGTCCTCGGCGTCGAGGAACTTCCTGCAGGCCGCCTGGAAGTCGGTGTCCGGTGGCGGATTGCACGGCGCGCCGCGGAGCCCCCGCTCCGCGAACTTGTCCGTGATCTGGGCCTTGATGTCGTTCGCGCGGTCGAAGTCGCTCTTGGACGACAGCGAGAACGCGATGCCGCCCACGACGCCGAGACCCGTCACGCCCGCTCCGACCCACGCCAGCTTCTGGCGAACGAACCACTTCGGCACCGGCTCGTACCGCGAGTCGCTCGTGCTGAACGTCTCGGTCCCGTGATCCTCCTGGGGAGGCGGTGGAGGTTGTCCCGGTTCGGTGGGTACGGGCGCCGTTCCCTCGGGCGGCGGGCTTGCTCCGTCGGGGACCGCAGCGACGGGCGGCGGGGTCCCGGCCGCCAGCAGGTTGGCGGTGGTCGCCTGCCCGGCGGCCACGTTGATCGTCGCGCTCTTGGTGTCCCCGCCCAGCTTGGCGTGAATGGTGTGTGCGCCCGGACGAACGAAGACGCTTCCGGGAAGCGGCGAACGCCCGAGCGGGTTGTCGCCGACGAAGACTTCCGCGCCGTTCTCGGCGTTGACGGTGACCTCACCCACCTGGGCCTTGGCCGCCGACAGCCCCTTCTCGGCTTCTCGGCGCTCGAGGGCGGTGGCGTTCGTGTTGTCGCGGAGGTACTGCGCGAAGTGGTTCGCGGCGTCCGCTTCGTGGCCCGAGCGCAGCTCGCTCTGCGCCAGGTTGAGCAGGACAGCAGGGTGATGCTTCAGGGCCCATGCCTGAAGGAACGCCGCGCGAGCCTGCTCGTACTGCTTCTGATCGTAGAACTTGACGCCCTCCTGGAAGCGCTGGCGCGCCATTTCCGTCATCGCGTCGCCCTGGGCCATCGCCGTCGCTGGGCTGAACGCCGCGGCGGAGACGGACAGCATCGCGCACAAGGCGGCGGCGGGGCGGGTCAGGTGCAGTCTCATGGTCGGCCTCGGCAAGTGTGTTGCTGATGGAGAAGCGAGCGCGGCTAGAACGGCGTCTCACGGACTATAGAGCCCGATGCCGGAGCGGGGGCAGGTGGGCGAGGGGGGGCCGCCGCGGGTTTCGGCGGTGCTGGCCGCGGGGGCGGCCGCGACGCGACGGGAGGGCGCACGGCGGGTGCGGGCTTGGGTGGCGCGGCGACGGGGCGCGGCGGTGGCCGGACGGGGGCAGGTGGCGGCGAGGGCGCCGCGACCGGTGCCGGCTCCGGCGCAGGCGCGGCGG
>CAZARU010000058.1:0-42467 GCA_964487605.1 uncultured Polyangiaceae bacterium | reverse complement strand
TCGTCTACATCACTTCCTCCTCACCCAGGCTTTGCCTGGCGCACCGGAGGTCCTTCGCGCTCCATCTGTCGCAGCAGTCCAGAATGTCGTAGATCTCGCGTCCATGACGTTCGCGTACCGGACGCGCGCGCTCCTCGCGGTCGCGCTGGCCACGGCGTGTGACGGCGGACCACACCGTCCGCCTCCGACGGAGGAAGGCGCGACACAGCGCCGTTCCGAGCGACTCGTCTGGAACGAGGTCGCAAAGCTCACTGCGAGCGACGAACGGATGGACCGCGGGTTCGGAATCTCCATCGCGCTCGGTGTCGGGCGCATGATCGTCGGAGCCGTGAACACGGCAGAGCCGGGGCTCGCGTACGTCCTCGAGATGGAGGCGGGAGCGTGGGTCGAGAAGGCACGTGTCACGGGTGCCTCGACGACCGGCAACGACCAGTTCGGTTACACGGTGGCCCTCGACGGAGATCGCTTCGCCGTCGGCGCCGCGAACGATTCGCCGGGCGGCGGGAACACGGGCGCCGCGTACGCCTTCGAGCGCCAGACCGACGGCACGTGGGTGCGCAGCGCGCTCGTACCTTCCACCGCATCCGACGGCGACCAGTTCGGGTGGTCCGTGGCCATCTCCGGCGATTGGGCAGCGGTCAGTGCCGACGAGGCGGATTCGAAGACGGGCACGGTCTACATGTTCCGGCGCGGCGCCGGTGGAACGTGGACCGAGTCCGAGATGTTGCGTCCGGCGATCGCTACGCAGGACTTCGAGTTCGGGGACAGCGTCGCACTCGAGGGCGCGCGGCTCGTCGTCGGCGCTCCGGGCGCAGGAGACTCCGGCGCCGTCTTCGTCTACGAGCGCCAGCCGAACGACTCGTGGACCGAGCAGGCCATTCTGATCACGACCAGCCCGTCATCCGCCGGGCGCGTCGGCTCGCGCGTCGCACTCTCGGGGGAACGACTCGTGGCGGGTGCGCCAGGTGGCGGCGTCAACCGGGCGTTCGTGTTCACCCGCCAGAGCAACGGAACCTGGACGGACCGGCGGCTGTCGCCGAGCGCCGCGCCCCCGGGCGAGTTCTTCGGGAGCACCGTCGCCATGGACGGTGATCGGCTCGTCGTGGGAACTGCGAACGTGTTCTCTCAGCCATCCGGCGGATCCGCCTACGTCTTCCAGTACGACGGCGCGTCCGGCGGCTGGACGGAGGATGCCCGCCTTCTGCCGAGCGATCCGAGCACGCCGGACCTCTTCAGCTTCGGCGTCGCCGTCCGGGGGTCGACCATCGCCCTGGGCAGACCCGGGGATCGGGGTGGGAGGGGCGCCGTATACGTCTACGATGGGGCGCCACCGGCGCCCATCGGCTCGAGTTGCACGCTCGGGGACCAGTGCGGCAGCGGTTTCTGCGTCGACCAGGTGTGCTGTGACGCGCTCTGCGACGGCGCGTGCCAGGCGTGCGCGACGGCTCTCACCGGCGGCACGGACGGGGTTTGTACACCCATTCCCGATGGGACCGACCCGGAGGCGGAGTGCACGGACGATGGTTCGCCCGACTGCGGTCAGAATGGGTTCTGTGACGGGGCGGGGGCTTGCGCCACGTACGCGGCACCCGGGTGCTCTCCCGAGGCGTGCAGATTGCCGGCCGACTGCACGTCAGGCCACTGCGCGATGGCGACGGGCACGACCGGCATCTGTTGTGACGCGCCATGCGACGGCGTGTGCGAGAGCTGCCTTGCAGCGGAACAGGCCACGGGTGCGCGAGACGGCGTGTGCGGACCGATCGCGGCCGGCACCGACCCGCACGGGGACTGCGCCAGCACCTCGGCAGCGTCATGCGACGGGCTCTGTGACGGTGCAGGTTCGTGCGATCCCGGGGCGAAGTCCGGGAGTGCTTGCGGCGAGGCCACGTGTGAGAACGCCCTCTTCTCCGCACCGGTCTGCGGTGACCAGGGCGCCTGCGCCACCCGAGTCTCGAACTGCACGCCGTTCGCGTGCGACGCCGCGGGTTGCATCACGAAATGCACGACCTCCGACGATTGCGCTCAGGGCTTCGCATGCGACCCGGTCTCCGGCGAGTGCAAGGCCGAAGGCCTCGAGTGCAGCCCGGATGGTCGCACGTCGATCGGACCGAACGGTGAGACCGTCCCATGCTCACCTTACCTCTGCGAGAGCGGACGCTGCCTCGACGCCTGCACGACCTCGTCCGACTGCGATACGCGCTACGTTTGCGATTCGATTCGCTCGACTTGCGTGAGCACCGGAAAGGACTCGAGCTCCGGAGAGGACGGCGGCTGCGGGTGCCGAACCACCGATGATCGCACGGCTGGCACGCGCTGGTGGGGCATTCCTTGCCTTCTCGGATTGAGCCTCGCGCGCCGTCGGCGCCGAGAGCCGTCGGGCTCGCCTCGATGTAGGAGGTCGAAGACCGTCCCGGCACGGAGTGGCCCGCCCGTCCCCGGCTGACGCCCCACGGTTGCGATTCTCGGGCCCCTGCTGCTCTCCGGCCCCATGACCCCGAGTGCGCCGCTCGCAGCGCGGTACCTCACTGACCGAACGACCACGTCTCGCCATACGTCGTCGACAGGTCCCCGCCCCCGTACAGCAGCGCGACACCGCGACTCGTGTCGTGGGCGAACGCATAGCAGCATCGCGGGGGCGGCCCCGACACGCTCACTTGTGCCCAGTTCGAGCCGTCCCACTCCCACAGATCGTTCAGCGCGGCCCCGTCGTCGCCGCCGAACAGCACGGCCACGGAACGGGCGCGATCGTAGACCATGCGTGCGCTCTGGCGGCTCGATGGGCTCGTGGTGGGGAAGTGCTGCGTCCACGTCGTGCCGTCGTACTGCCAGGTGTCGGAGAAGTACGGGTTCCAGTTCCCGCCGCCGAAGAGCACCACCCGACCGCGCGTTCGATCGAACGCCATTCCCGGCGCGACGCGCGCGCTCGGGCCGGTGCCGGTCACCTCGGTCCACGCCGTTCCGTCGTACTCCCACGTGTCGCCGAGCGGGGACACGCCCGGAACGACGCCGCCACCCCGCAGCACGACCCGGCGTCGGGTCGAATCGTACGCGAGCGCACCGTGGACGCCGCGCGGGGGCGGCGACGTGCTCGTCGTGATCTGCGTCCAGTTCGCACCGTCCCACTCCCACGTGTCGGAAAGCTCGCTGCCGGAGCCGCTTCCCGACAGGCCGCCGAACAGCACGATCCGCTGCCGCGCATCGTCGTAGACCATGCCGTGCGTCCACCGGGCGGAGGGACTGCTCGAAGGGAACAGCTCCGTCCAGGTGGAGCCATCCCACGCCCACGTTCGGTTGGTCAGCCCGCCGCCGAAGATGGACGGCGCGCCACCGAACAGTATCGTTCGGTCACGCGCGGGGTCGTACGCCATTGCGGGCCACGCGAGCGGTGGAGGTGACCCTGCGGGCGTGTTCTTCGTCCACGCGCAGCCACCGTCGACCGCACACAGCGCCGGCCCGACCCCGGCGTCCGTCCCCGCGTCGCTGGCATCGCTGGCGTCGCTGGCGTCACCGGCGTCGCTGGCGTCCGTCGCGCCGCCCGCGGCGTCCGTGATGCCGCCGGCGCCGGCGATCTCACCCCCGAAGCCGCCGAAGTTGCCGCCTACTCCCGCGACGTTTCCGCCGCCGCCTGCTGCATCCAGGCCGGCGTCCCGTGGTCCGCCGGTCCCGCCGGATCCTGCTGCGCCGGTGGCACCCGAACCACCCGCTCCAGACGCGCCGCTGCCGCCGAAGCCGGAGCTGCCGTCGGCGCTGGCATCGCGCGAACCGTGGCTCTTGCGCGTCTTGTCGTCGCCCGAGCAGGCGCCGACCAGAGGGAGCACTCCGAGCACCACGAGGGTTCTCGACAGCAGCATGGGACGAGGGTTGCACGGCGCCGCGAGCTAGTAAACCCGGCGTGGAAGCGCAGGGCGGGGTTCTTCTCACCTCGCTGCAGAAACGAATTCGTCGACGGTCATTCCGGCGTCTCGGATCAGCCTGCGTAGCAGGCCCGTCTTCAGCTCGCGATGATCTGGAACCGTGAGCGGCCACCGGACTCTACGGGCCAACGGCGACGCCGGAGTGGACCTCGGCTGCCGGATCGGGAATCGCGTCGCCGTGGGCGAGCATGTCCTCGATGGTGAGCGGGACCGACGGGGTCGGTGTACGGAACGCGCAGCCGCCGTGCCATCAGCGCGACCGCCGCGGCCACGCCGAACAGGGCGACGAAGACGATCTCGGTGTTCATCGCGGGGCGCCAGCCTAGCAAGGGGGGGGACATGGATAATCCACATCGACATGTTGATTATCCATGATAAACAACGGTGATGTATCGGCGTCGCTGGCTGGAGGGGGTGCTTTCGGGCGGCGTGTCGCGGAACAAGGTTCGGCTCCTCTTCGGCGCGCGACAAGCGGGGAAGACGGCCCTTCTCGGCCACCTGCTACCCAGGGACGGGACACGGTTCTTCAACCTCCAGGAGACCGATCTGCGTCGCCGCTTCGAGGTCGATCCCGGGTCGTTCCGCCGAGAAGTTCGGTCGCTGCCACGGAGCGTCGAGAACGTCGTGGTGGACGAGATCCAGAAGGTGCCGGCGCTCCTCGACGAGGTGCAGGCGCTCCACGACGACGCGCCGCGAGGACGCCAGTTCTTCCTCACCGGCAGCTCCGCGCGGCAGCTCCGCCGGCAGTCGGCGAACCTCCTGCCGGGACGAGCCCACGAGTGGCGCCTTCACCCCGTGACGAGCTGGGAGTGTGCAGGCCCGGCCGAGCCACTGGTCGTTCCGCCGCCGCGCCGAACGGGACGTGCGCAGCCGTCCCCGGGAGACTCCATCTTCCCCGAGCAGGACCTCGGGCGGGTGCTGCGGTTCGGCAGGCTTCCCGGCGTCCTCGGCGAGAGCCCGCGCACGGCGGAGAAGACCCTCTCCACGTACGTGGACGCCTACCTGGAAGAAGAGATCCGCCGCGAGGCGCTCGTGCGCGACATGGGGGGTTTCCTCGTGTTCCTCCGCCTGGCGGCCGCCGAATCCGGGAGGCAAACGAACATCGCCAAGCTCTCTCAGGAGAGCGGCGTGCCAGCGAGCACGCTGAAGAGCCACCAGCAGGTGCTCGTCGATACGTTCGTCGCCCACTGGGTGCCCGCGTACGCGCGTCGGGCGCGGACACGCTTGCTCGTGACGCCGCGGTTCTACTTCTTCGACGTGGGCGTCCGGAACGCCGCCGCGGAGGTTCCGTTCGACGCAAGGATCCTTCCCGCCCTCGGCGGACCTCTGCTGGAAGGCTGGGTGGCGCAGGAGCTACTGGCCCGCGCGAGCTATCTCGGGCGCGGGCATCGCGTGAGCTTCTGGCGCACGACCACCGGCGTCGAAGTGGACTTCGTCTGGGAGTCTCCACGCCGGGACATCCCCATCGAGGTGAAGTGGACCGATCGTCCCCGACCGACCGACGCGCGCCACGTCGAGCGCTTCCTCGACTCGTTCCCCGAGCGGGCGAACCAGGGGTACGTCGTGTGCCGCTGCCCCGCACGGCAGCAGCTCACCGACCGCGTGACGGCGATCCCGTGGGACCAGCTGTAGCGGCCTCGAGCCCGTGTCGCCGCGACCGTCTACTCGTTGACGACGTCGAAGAACAGGTTCGCCAGCGGCCTGACCGCAGAACGTCTCGAGCAGGAAAGATCACGAGCCATTCGGGAACCGCGCGGGATCCTTGCCCTGCGCCATGTCGCGGAGGTTGTTTCTACCCATCGTGATGATATGGAGCGCCTTCTTCGGCTCGCCGACGCGCGACGAACTCGCCCTCGACGTCGGCAACGACTCCCTCGACGACGACGAGCCCGCAAGCAAGCCGCGGGCGGGGCCGCTCCGACACGCGCCCCGCGTCCGGCTCGATCAACCGGTTGATCCACAGCGATGTCGTCTTGCCGTAGCCGCTCTCGCCCACGATGACCAGCGGCTCGCCGGCGCGAACCTCGAGGTCGAGTACCGCCCAGCGGTCGCCGAAGCGCGGGCGTCAACGGGAGCGGTCTCAGTGCTTGCCACGCCGCAACTTCTGGCGCTCCTCGAGCGTCGCCTCCAGGTGCAACAGCATGAGCTTGTCCTTCGGGCGCGACAGGTCGCGCTTGTGCGCAATGAGGCGTTCGAGCGTGAGCACGCGCACTTCGTGGCCCGCCACTTCGACCAGCTCGCTGTCGGCGATCAGGTCGGAGTAGCCGAGGTCGGGGTCGATGGTCCCGAGGACGTCGAAGTGCACGCCGTGCGTCTCGAGGAGCTGATGCCCCGTGCCGACCAGATGTGACGCCGAGGGGCGCAGGTTCCTCGGGTCGTCGCGATAGATCGCATCGAGATCCGAAAGCGCACGGAGAAGCCGCGCCACGTTGTCGGAAGAGCGGTCGTGCACGATGTCGAAATCTTCGGTGATCACCGGGACACGCTGTAGCACCGCGGCGATTCCGCCCACGATGATGAAGCGCACGTCGTGGCGCGTGAGCGCCTCGATGATTCTAACGAAGCGGTTGGTCGACACGCCTGACCGACTCGGCGAGCTGGAGCAGCTCTTCCAGGATCTGCAGCCGCTCCGATGGGGTTTGCGCGAGGCTCGCCCTGATCAACGAGCGATCGACTCCGTTCGCATCGTACGCGCCGGCGGGGGTGACGGTGATCGGAACTCGGCGGCGGTTCGTCTCCTCGCTCATGCGAGCAACTTAGCATGGTTGGCAAGCGCCGCCCGCCGCGGGGCGTGTGCGCCATGTCTCGGCACGCGGTGCGATGGGTTGCGCGCTCCCGTGCTTCTCGAGGCAGCGCTCGGTCGCCATGTAGAACTCGCTCATCGGAACGCACGCGGGCTCGACGCAGCAGTGGAGCCGCCCCGTCGGGTGTTCGGAGCGAAGAAAGCACATGCCGACCCGGACGCCCCCTCGCTCGAGATCGGGGCAGAAGAACGCGTAGCGGGCGGGCGAACAGCTGGCGCATTCGTCATCATCAGGCGCGATGGGTTCAACAGGGCCCCGGCGGGAGGCTGGGCGCGCAGCCCACCATCGTCCCGCACGCGACACCGCACCCTTCGTGCTACCTTCCGACCATGAAGAGCGCGTCGGACTGCTCCACGCTCGCCGTCGCACTGTGCCTCTCCGTCGTCGCGTGCGGCTCGGGGGACGGAAAGGGGAACGACGGCGGCTCCGGCGGGTCCGCGGGCTCCGCCGGCGCCGCGGGCTCCGCCGGCACGGAGGTCGTCTATCCGCATCCCGACTGGCCGACCTCCACGCCCTCGGACGAGTCGATGGACGCTGCAGGCCTGGATGCGGTCGCCGAGATCGCTCGGACGGCCAACTCGAACTGCCTGCTCGTCACGCGCCATGGGCGCGTGGTCGGCGAGTGGTACTGGAACGACTGGACTGCCACCACCGAGCAGGGCGTCTTCTCCGTGACCAAGTCCTTCACGAGCGCCGTCGTCGGGATCGCGAGCGACCGCGGCGAGCTCGACGTCGAGGAGCCTGCGTCGAAGTACATCGAAGAGTGGCGAGATACCGAGAGCGCGTCCGTGACGATCCGGCATCTCCTGAGCAACGACTCGGGACGGTTCTGGGACTTCAACACGGATTACCTCACGATGGCCATCCAGGAGATGGACAAGACACAGTTCTCCGTGGAGCTGGGCCAGCAGCACGCGCCCGGGACGTTCTGGGAGTACAACAACAGCGCGATCCAGACCCTCGACCGCGTGCTCACGCGCGCCACCGGCAAGGACGCCGCCGAGTACGCGAAGGAGCACCTCCTCGACCCCATCGGGAGCGGCTCATCGTTCTCTCACGACGCCGCAGGCAACACGCTGATGTTCTCGGACCTGAACGCCTCGTGCCGCGACCTGGCGCGGTTCGGCTATCTCTACCTGCGTGGCGGGAAGTGGGCGAACGACGTTCAGGTCATTTCGCCCGAATGGGTGGAAGCGTCGACGAAGCCGTCGCAGACGCTCAACGCCGCCTACGGCTACCTCTGGTGGCTGAATCAGCCGGGTCCGTACGTTCTGCCGTCCGCGCCGAGCCGGAGCGAAGGCACGGGCCCCATGATCCCCGGTGCGCCCATGGGGATCTACGCGGCGCTCGGCCTGGGATCGCAGATCGTGGGCGTGGACCCGGGGCGGGAGATCGTGTTCACCCGAATCGGCCCGGCGGATCTGAGCGCCGGGCTCGCGGGCTCGTCGCTGGTGGTGGAGCTGGCGCAGGCGATCGACGCCGCCATCGTCCCCGACGAATCCAGCCAGTAGCCGGAACGGCGCACCCGGGCGCTGCGCCGGCCTTCCACCTCCCGCGGCAACGCGCCCCCCCCACCCGCTTCCGGCCGCGAACGTGCGATGCCACACTCTCGCCCCGTGCGCGCCTTCCTCCTCGCCGTCGCCGTGGCCGCGACGCTCCTGGGGCCCGCCGGGGCGCGCGCCGACGCCCCGCAGACGCTTCGGTTCGCGACGCTCGCGCCGAAGAACTCGTCGTGGGGGAAGCTGTTCCGCGTCTGGCAGGAGGTGGTGAAGAAGAAGACCGAGGGGCGCCTCGAAGTGCACGTCTACTTCAACGCCGTGCAGGGCGACGAGGAGGCCATGGTCGCCAAGCTCAAGAGCGGGCAGCTCGACGGCGCGTCCCTGTCCTCGACGGGCCTCGCGCACATCGAGCGCGACGTGGGGGTGATGCAGCTCCCGGGAGTGGTGAATTCCTGGGAGCTGCTCGACATGGTGCGCGAGCTGGTCGGGCCGCGGCTGGAGAAGGAGTTCGACCAGAAGGGCCTGACCATCCTCGGGTGGGGCGACGTCGGCCTGGTGCATCAGATGAGCAAGGGCGCGCCCATTCGAGCGCCCGACGACCTGAAGGGGCGACGGCCCGCCGTTTGGCGGAACGAGCCCGTGGGGCCGATCCTCTACTCCCTCATCGGCGGCGTCGTTCCCGTGCCCACGAGCGTGCTGGAGGTGCTGCCCCAGCTCCGCTCGCGCTCCATCGACGTGCTGGCCGCGCCCAGCCTGGCGGCAGAGCAGCTTCAGTGGACGCCGTTCCTGGATCACCTGAACGAGAACGTGGTCGTCTGTGCGGCGGGGGCCACCGTGGTGCGCAGGGCGAAGCTGGAGGCGCTTCCCGGCGACGTCCGGGCGGTGCTGGTGAAGCTGCAGAAGCGCTACGAGAAGGTGAACGGCAACCGGATCCGGAAGCTCGACCACGCCGCCCACGAGCGGCTGCGCGCCAAGATGACGCTGGTGACGCCGTCCACGGCGGACAAGGTCGAGTGGTATCGCCTCTGGCTGCGCGCCGTCGGGCGCATGCGCAGCGGGATCTACACCCAGTCGCTCATCGACGAGGTGCTCCGGGCGACCGGGAAGGGCTGACCGCGAGCAGGTGGCCGCGCCTCCCGGGTGGACTCCCGGCGCCCACCTGGGGGATCATCCGCGACCATGCACGACGACCAAGGGCCCTACAGCGTCTCCCCGCTCTCCCTACCCATTCGCCAGGAGCAGAAGCAGAAGGCGAAGCGGGGAGGCACCATCGCCCTCGTCGTGGGCCTGGCGCTGTGCGGCGTGTCGGCCTTCGCCTTCACGCAGGGCGGCGCCGAGGTCGGCGGCGTCGTCGCAGGCGCGTTCGCCCTCGCCCTCCTCGGCGTGGGCGCCTCGAAGCTCAAGGCCGCGTCGCGAATGCGCTGAGAGCGGGGCGCCCGGTCACGGAACCGGCACGCCCTCCTGAAGGCAGAACGGCAGGCCGCCCGGATCGTCGAAGTAGTAGGCGATCATGATGCACATCTCGTCCGTGAGCCCCATCTCGCCCTCGCGGACCACCTTCGGCGTCGCGTTCTCGAACTCGCACGACCACTCGAAGGACGGGTTGGCGCCGAGGACGAGCGGGTCCCTGCCCCAGTCCTCGATGAGGGGGTGATCGTACCGGGTGCTCTCGTAGAGCTGGCGCGAGGCGCCGTCCTCGGTGAGCGTGACCGTGAAGCGACGTCCGAAGCGGTGCATGTGCGACGTCAAGAGGACCACGCTCACGCCCTCCGCGGCGGGGCAGCTCGCCCTGAGCGTCGCGGTCGACATCGGCGCCACCTCGAAGCCGGTCATGACGTTGAAGTACAGGCCGACGAAGTGCCGTACGTCCGCGCGCGCCCGCTCGTACAGGTTCACCTGGACGCGCCCGTCGATGCGCTCGGGCGAAGTGTTCACGTAGTGCGTCTGCAGCTCGAGGACCACGCCGTTCGGGATCTTCGATCCCAGCCCGTCGGGTAGCGGCGCATCGACGTACTGCCACTCGGACCCTGCCACGTAGTACGGCACTCCCGCCGAGATGCAGTCCACGGGCACACCGAGCGGGACCCCCATCTGATCGACCACGTCGGGGTCGTAGCGGAGCATGTTGAAGTGGTGACTGTTCGGGTTCATCCGCACTTCGTACCGACCCAGGATGAAGTCCCCCGGGGCGTCGAGCTTCACGTAGGTGCACTTCGTGACCTCTTCGCCCGCCGGCACGTCGAAGGTGCCACCGTCGATGTAGATCCCCTCGCGCTCCTCGACGGGGTTGAACGCCCCCACGTCGTCGCCGTAGTAGCCGCGATACCCCTCCGTGCTGTCGCAGCCCGCGAGGTTTGGGACGCAGTGCCCGTCCAGGTTGGGGATTTCGCACGCGCCGCAGCTCCCGGAGGCCGGGCCGCGACCGTCCTCCTCTGCGGCGGAGCACGCTACGGCGAAGCACGCGATGAGGGTGGCTCGGTGCATGTCGGGCGCAGTGTATCACGCCGACTCACTGTCGGCGGGGCCCCTTCTCCGTCAGCACGCGCATCTGCTGGAAGCCCTCGTCGACGAAGCGATCGCGCACCTTGCGCGCGAGCTCGCCGTGACCGCGCCAGGGAACCGCGACGGAGTACGCCAGGCACGCGTCCGGGTACGCGGGGTAGGTCGCCCAGGCCGCGGAGAAGTCGTAGTGGTCGAAGCCGAGGTCCACGCTGCCGTCGACGTACCGCACGGTGATGGGGTGGTCGCGCCACTGGCTCTGCCGGACACCGATGCGGCCGAGCTGCACCTCGTACGTTCGAACCTGCGGCCACGCCCACTTCTCGAACCGGCGCATGCAGGACTCGGAGTCCGTGGGCTCCCCGTCCTCGACCGCCTGCACGAAGACGAGCCCGATGACGTGGTGGTCGTCCCCGTAGCGGAAGCCCGTGAAGTGCTTCACGCCCCAGTACTTCACGCGCTTCCAGTTCTCCCAGTCCGGGGTGGGCGCGTGCACCTGGTCGTCCTTGTCGTTGCGCCGGCCCCACGGCTCCGAGAGCTGGCGCTGCAGCGCCGCGGCGTGGGGATCGTGCGCGTCACCACCGGGAGCGGCGACGGTCACGGTCGCGGGCGTGGGCGGCTTGCCCGGGGGCTTGCGCGCCACGGCGGAGCCACAGCCCAGGAGCGCCTGTGCACCGAGCAGCGGAACGAGGAGCGCGCGCACCACGAGGTTCGACGTCGGAGGGGCCGAGATCATGGACCCGAGGGGCCCACGCCGTCGAGAAGCCGACGGATCCCCGGGGGTTCCGCGGCGCGTCACGGGGGCGGCGCGGCGGCGGCGCTGGCCCGCTCGACCCTCGGGGCGGGCGCCTGCAGGTCGGCTGCTCGATCGAGGAGCGCGGAGATGCTCCGGGCCGAGAGTCGCAGCATGGCCTGCGCCATGCCGGGGCGATCCTCCATGAAGTCGACGAGCGCGTCCGCGTCCGAGCGCAGCGCGACGACGCTCGTCGCGGCCGTCGCGGTGTACCACCGCGGCACGTGCGCGATCGCGTCGATGGCGCCCAGCACCGACTCTGGACCGAAGCGGAAGCGGTGCGCCCCGTCGGGCGTCTCGCACGCCACCACCCCTTGCAGGAGCGTCAGCGTCGAGACGGAGGCCTCTCCGGCCCGCCAGAGCACCGAGCCCGCCGCCACGCGCACCTCCGTGGCGGCCTGGGCGAGGCTGGCGATGGCCTCCACGCTCACGTGACCGAACGGCAGCGTGCTCCTGAGCCGGCGCATGCGCTCGACGAGCCAGAGATCCCCCAGCGGCGGGAAAGCGTCGTCGTCGTTCACCGGAGGGTAGCCGCACGCTTCACCGAGCTCCATCCGGAGCTGCAGGTGAGTTCGCGAGAGGGCGCGAAGCACCGCCAGCGTGATGGTGAAGTTGTCCTCGAAGATCTCGCGCAGGTCCTCCTCCAGGAACTCGAGGGTCACGGTGTCCTCCGCGGCGATGGCACGGTGAGCCTGGGGCTGGCCCGCCAGGGCCGCGAGGCCACCCACGACCTCCTTTGCGACGTACGTGCGGCGCACGGCATCGTCACGAACGACGTCCACCTTGCCGTCGATGATCAGGTAGATGGCGCGCACCGCGGCGCCGGCCTCGAGGAGCGTCGCTCCGGCGGCGAACGAGCGCGGGCGCAGGTACTCCCCGAGGACCGCCAGATCCTTCGGCGGCAGCCGCGCGAAGCCGGGGAACGTCCGGAGCGCCAGGACGCGCTGGACGCGACTGACCGCGTTGTCCCGCGTCCTCAGCGCCACGTCAGCCGGCCCCCCCGAACGCCGGACGGCTCATCAGGTCGAGCGCGCCGCTCGCGATGGCGCCGAGGGCGTCGGGCTCGTGCCCGCGGGCAACGTCCTCGACGTCCGGGCGCAGCGCCTCGAGATCCAGCTCCGCGATGTGGTAGCTCGCGAGGCTCCGGAGCGCGCCGGGAGGATCGTGCAGCATTTCCCGCAGGCGCTCGCCGTACTCGGCGGGCAGGTCCGCTCCTGGGCCGGCCGCAGCCCGATGCGACTCGGCGCGAAACGCGTCCGGGTCGAAGCCCGCGGGCCGCATCCACTGCGCGGCCCCTCGGAGCCGCTCCCGGTCGGGCACGTCGTCCACCAGCGCCAGGAGCGGGCCTCGGACGATCTCGGGCACGACGTGCTGCAGCAGCTCGCGGCTCCCGGCGCGCGCCTTCACGTCGGCGCTCGAGAGCCCTTCGTAGATGATGCGAAACTCCTCGCGCGGCTGGAGCACGCCCAGCATCCGGAACGCGCGCTCCAGCGCGGTCGTCTCCTTCTCGCGCAGCAGGGCCACCAGCAGGCTGGAGGCATCGGTGTGGGCGCGCGGCTCGCGCTCGATGGCGATCTCCACCCAGCAGCGCCAGTGCAGGAGCTGCACCGCGCGGCGGACGGTGGCCTCGGCCAGGCGGAGCAGGGCGGCGCGATTGACGGGGATGGTCGGATCGTCGCTCCGCAGACGGCCGATGCCGCGGAGCAGCTTCAGCTCGACCACCTCGTCCGTCTCGTGGGGGAGCCGGTTCAGCAGCACCTGCGCCGGCAGCTTGCCGGGGAACCGGCTGATGGTGCGCGGCAGGTGTCGCCGAACCGGCGGCGGAAGCGTCGGATCGGCCAGGGCGCGGTCGAGGTACTCGAGCGCCAGGTCGCCGAGGGCGACCAGGGCATCCCGCGCCTCGGAGCGCGACGACCGGGCGCCGAGCATTCGCACCAGAAGGGGCAGGTACCGCGGGTGAGGGCGCGCGGCGAACGACGTGGCGAGGGCGTGGGCCACGTCCGGGTGCTCGTCCTGGGCGAGCTCGCCCACGACGTGGCCGAACGCCTCGGGATCCAGGTGACGCATCGCGCGGGCGAGGCCGATCTTCTCCTCGACGGTGCCGTGCTCCACCACCCGCCGGAGCTCGACCTCGGCCTCGCCTGCGCGAAGGTGCTGGGAGGCGACGAGCTCCACCAGCGCCGCCGCTCGCAGCGACGGACACTCCGCTCCGCGCAGGGACCGCAGCCGCTCCGCGTCGGGACGCGCGCTCGCGGACAGGTGCAGCGAAGCCGCGCGGATCTCCGGATCTTCGTGCTCCACGAGGCGACCTGCCAGACGATGCACGTCGGCGCGCTCCTGACCTTCCAGCAGGGCGAGCGCCCTGAGCACGACGTCCCGGGAGGGATGGTAGAGGATGAGCGCCGGCAGCAGCGCGGTCTTGCCGTGCTGCTCGAACAGATCGAGGGCGGCGATGACCTCGTTGTCGTCCTCCGAGCTCAGGGCGGCCAGGAGCGCTTCCATGGAGTGCAGGTCCAGGTCCGGCACGTCGATGTCGGTGTCCACGCGGGCCTCCCGGAGCTGCTGCCGGAAGAGGTCCAGGTAGAGCGGCTTCAAGCTCGCGGCGAGGGCGAGCCACACGAGGGCAAGGACGAGGATCGCTGCGGCGACGTGCTCCGCGCTCGCGCCGGCGGCCAGGGCGAGCAGCATCGCCACCGAGGCGAGGGCCTGCCCTCCGCGCTGCCCGACGGTCTCACCGAGCACGCGGAAGCGATCTCGCACCTCGGGAGCGACGGGCAGGTGGAGGATTTCCACCGCGGTTCGGTGAACGGAGTGGCGCAGCGAGCCGTCGAGCGCCTTCAGCGCGACGAGCGAGACGAGCCCCGCTCCGAGCAGCACTCCGACCGAGCCCAGCACCAGGAAGGCCGGCAGGAGCAGGAGCGTTCCGCTCACGCCGGCGGCACCGAGCAGTCGCGGCGCGACCACGAGCTGCACCACGATGGCGAGCGTGCTGGTGAGGGCGTAGTACGCCGCGAAGAAGCGCGCGAGATCGGCGGCCGCGAAGCGCGCCGCGACGGCGGACTTGAACGCGAAGTCGATGCTGGTCGCCACGGTGGCCGCGACGAGCAGCATGGCCAGCACCCGCGCGAGGTACTTGTCCGCGACCAGATCACGCCACGCGCCGCGAGAGAGCGTGGCGGGTACCCCGCGGCGACGGCCTTCGCGCTTCACCCGCCGCGTGAAGAGCGCCGGCGCGAGGCTCGCCGCGGCGAACGCGAGCGCCGCCACCAGCAGGAGCGAGCGCGCATCGATCACGAAGAGCAGACCGGACGCGACCGTGGAGCCCAGCACGGCGCCCACGAGCCCACCGGTGCCCACCGCGCCGAAGCTGCGCTTGGCCTGACCGACGTCGAACGAGTCGGTGAGGAGCAGCCAGAACTGGACGACGACCACCGTGGCGAACAGCCCGGTCCACACGTAGAGCGCCAGGTAGACCCAGGCCGTCGAGCCCGAGCACAGCGCCCAGAACCCCGCCGTCCCCAGCGCACCCAGCAGCAGCGTGGCAGCCAGGATGCGCCGCTTGGAGTAGCGGGCCGTGAGCCGCCGGTTCGCGGCCGTCACCCCGAGGGCGAGGCCGACGATGGCGAGGTACGCCCAGGGCAGCTTCGCCGCGGGCAAGCTCGCGAGAAAGAGCGCATCCCGCGCCGTCTCCAGGATGGAGTGCCCGGTCATCACGCCGAGCAACGTGACGAACGCCACCCAGGTGTCTCGGCGGTCCTCCTGCCTCAGGCCGAGAAAGGTCACGAGCGGAACCTAGTGGTCCGGCCGCGGAACGGCCAGCGCCCGCGTGCCGGCGCGAGGCCGGCGCCCCCTCAGAGCGCGACTTCCTTCACCCGGATCTTGTTCATGTCGTGGACGCCCAGGCCGAGCTCGCTCGCGGTCTTGATGTACTTCGGCTCGCGCTTCGCCTGGGTGAGGGTCTTGAGCTTGTGCTTCACGCGCTCGTCCTCGACGACCTTCCAGCCGTAGGTGTCCATCGCCACGGGGTCGGTCGAGACGTAGACCGCGCCGTGCGCCACGCGCGTCTTGGGATCCTTGTCGAGGGGTCCCTTGTCGTACATGATCTTGAACGCGTCGACGATGTGCAGCCGCACGCGGCTGGTGACGATGGGGTGGTTGTACAGCATCGCGATCTGAGGGCTCGCGTTGTGCGCGTGGTGATCGTGCGGGTTGTCGATGGTGCCGTGGGTGATGTTCTTGAGGCACCCGGTGTAGCCGCAGATCGAGTGATCCTTGATCATGGTCATGTCGATGACCGCCGTCGCGTCGACGAAGTAATCGCAGTACTTCGTCGGAATGTTCTTGAAGACGCGGACGGCCTTCATGCGGTGCCGGCCGTTGTTGTGCGTGCCCGTCTGCACGCCCTTCGGCAGCTTCCACTTCTTCACGTTGACCCGCGTGCCGTTGAAGAACGACGGGTACTGCTCGTACACGGTGATGTTCTTCTCCGGCACGCCCATCGCGATGAGCGCCTCCACCACGGGCAGCACGAGCTCGAAGTTGTAGGCCATCGTGTAGCCCTTCTGGCCCGCGATGCCGTTCGGCTTGAGCGCCACGATGTCGTCCTTGTGGATGAACTTCTTCATCGCCTCCACGAGGTTCGGCGCCCCCGTGAGCTCGGTCATGGCGCGCTCGAGCATCTCCTTCGCCGCCTCCGGCTTCGGCCACAAGAGGTTCTCCTGCATGAGCGACGCGAAGTCGTTGCCCTTGGTCACCTTCACGATCTTCCCCGGCGCCGACATGGGCGAGAAGCCGGCGGGCGGCTTGGCGACCAGGGGGTCCCCCTCCGCGAACGCTCGGGCGGGCAGCGACGCCATGGCGGCGCCCGCAGCGCCGGCGCCCAGGAACCCGCGTCGTGAAATGTCTCGGCCCATGCGCTTTGCCTCCTGAAGAACCCTTGCTGCCTGGAGTGCGGTAACACGCGGATCGGGTCCGGGCAAACGCGCACGCGGAGCGGGCCACGGGGAGGCGCGCGCCCGGCCACGGCCGGCCGCGGCGGCGCGGTCACCGCGGTTTCCCCGGTTCGGCCGCGTTTCGTGGGGCACGCCCTTCGCAATCACGGTCCGTCGCCGCGCTCCACCGAGCCGGCACTACCCAAGGAGAACCGGAATGGACCCGAGCAAGATGAAGATCGTCTACGTGATCAACACCCGCGGCAACAAGAGCTACTGGAGCCGGATCGGCGTCGCCTTCGTGAACAAGGACGGCTCGATCAACGCCAAGCTCGAGGCGGTGCCCGTCAGCGGAGAGCTGCAGATCCGCGACTACGTGCCGAGCCGCGACGACGCGGGCACGGGCGACGACGTGTCGTTCACCAAGGGCTCCAACGGCTCGAGCGATCTGCTCGCAGAGCTGGGCTGAGGAGCCATGAACGCGGCCGTTCGCACGCCGAGCCTCGCCGCGCAGGGCGTGGGGCCGGAAGGCCCCGTCGGGGAGGCCGCCGAGTGCGCGTCCCCGGCGAACGACGCCCCGGCTCGAAGGGGCGGCGCCGAGTCGATCTCGGCGCCGTCCCGGCGGGTCGCCCCTGCCCTCGCGACCGTCGCGCGCGCTCGCTGGACCACGCTGACGACCTCCGTGTGGTGGCCCATCGTGTGGCGCTTCGTCGTCACGGCGGGCGGCACGCTGGCCCTCGCCGCCATCGGCGCCGCGTCCCTCGCCGCCCCGAAGGGCGTCGCCGCCGGCGCACCGGAGCAGGCGTCGGCCCTTGATCTCGCCGGCACGTGGATCACCGCGGTCCCCGACGCGGGCTCGCGCCCCGCGCGCCGCCCGGAGGCCCCGAGCGCGCTCGCGCATCCCCACGGCACGGGCGACGCTCCGCCACCGAGCCCGGGCGTCACCGCGGACGGGCGCATCGTGCTGAACGTCGCCACCGCCGAGGAGCTCGACCGTCTGCCCGGCGTCGGCCGCAAGCGAGCCGAGGCCATCGTCGCGCTGCGCACCCGCCTCGGGAAGTTCCGGCGCCTCAGTGATCTCCTGCGAATTCGCGGCATCGGCCCCCGAAGCCTCGCCAAGCTGAAGCCCCACCTGGTGCTCGATCCGCCGCCCGCCTCCGACGCAGGAGCGGACGCCCCCCGCCCGCGCGCGCCGTCGCCAGGCTGAGCCAGCGCTCCGGGACTCAGCAGGTCACGGCCAGGCAGGCCATGAACTCTTCGCTGCACTCCATCTGGATGCATCCCATGTTTCCCCCGCAGTCGCGAGAGGCGAGGACGATGCATTCGAACGCGTTGTCGAACAAGAACTTCAGATCGGGACACCCGAGCGCGAGGCAGTCCGCTGCACAGCTCGGTCGGAACGTGGGTGGGTCGTTGTCGCGGTTGATGCACCCGAACGCGCACGTGAGCATGGGTTGGCAGCTCGCGACGGGGCATTCGCAATCGGACGGGCAACCGATGCACGACTCGTAGCTCTCACAGGTGCCGTTCCCGCAGAAGTCGCAGACCCCGCAGTCTGCGGAGCAGGACGCGCACGTCTCGTTCCCGGCGCACGACCCGTTCCCGCAGCCGGCGCACTTTCCACAGTCCGTGGGACACGAGAAGCACGTTTCGGTGCCGGCAGCGCAGCTCCCGTCGCCGCAGCTCGGGCACGTGCCGCAGTCCGGGGCGCAGGTCAGGCAGTTCTCGGCTGCGTCGCAGAAGCCGTTTCCGCAGCTCGAGCACACACCGCAGTCGTCCGGGCAGGACGTACACGACTCGGCCGGCTCGCACGCGCCGTTCGGGCAGCTCGCGCACAGGCCGCAGTCGAGCGGGCAGGTGAAGCACGTCTCCGAGCCATCGCACGAGCCGTTGCCGCACGACGCACACTTGCCGCAGTCGGGCTCGCAGGAGACGCAGTTCTCGACCGAGCGGTCACAGTTGCCATCGCCGCACGAGCTGCAGAGTCCGCAGTCCTCCGGACAGGAAGTGCAGGTCTCGCCGTCGTTGCAGGCGCCATCGGGACAGGACTCGCAAGCGCCGCAATCGATCCGGCAGTCGTTGCAGTCCTCGCCCACGCAGGCGCCGTCGCCACATTCGCCCGGCGTCGAACCTCCGGCGCCCGACGTTGCCGCCTCACCCGCGGCCCCGCCGGCGCTCGATCCCGCGCTCCCCGCAGGACCGGCTCCTCCCGAGCCGGCGCCCGTCCCGCCGGTGGCTGCGTCCGACCCACTTGCGGCGCCACCGTCGAGCTGACCGGACCCCGCCCCACCATCGCCCCGCCCTGCGTCGGTCGACGCCACACCGCCGCACCCCGCAACGATGGACGCCACGACCAGTACCCGACGGAGAATGCAGAAGCGTGCGGAAGTCGCGATGGGATCATCCTAGCCGAGTAGCCGGTGGTGGTGGGACATGGAGACTTGCCGACGGTGGGGTCGAGTGCGGCGGACGCCGGGATTGCGCCAGGGTGCTACCCTGACGGACGTTCGCGATGAACTTTCGACTCGCGTCCCTGGTCGCCATCGCGACCGCCATCGCCGTGGCGGCGACGGGCTGCTCCGGGCAAGATGGCGCACGCGCCCCTAGCGGCGCCGACGGCCAGTCGGAGCTGCGATGGCACGCGATGGTCTACCTGCAGGACGCCGTTCGAGCCCCTGGATACGTGCAGCGGGAGCAATGAACTGGGCTGCAACTGTTCCGAGGGAAATCGTGGCCCGTGCACGCCCGAAGCAACCCGCGACTGCGGGTTCGGCCTGTGGCAACAGTGCTCATGCGACGGTCAGCGGTGGTCGGGCTGCAACCTGTCCAGCAGCGCGTTCGAGTCCTGCGACGCGGGAACGGCAGATTGACGAGGGCGGCGCGTCGCCGCGTCGCCGAGGTCGAGGACGATCTGGCGTGCGCGGGCGAGCGTGCACGTTGACGCCGCGGAGCTCGGCGAAGGAGTCGAGGGCGTCGGCGGCGCTCGCCGTGCCCGAGCGGGACGCCACGAGCACCGCTGCGGATGGCCGGTGCGTTCGCCGGAGCGGGCGGCGCCCCGCGCCGCGCTCGCGCCTTGATGAAGTTCCCGCCGTGCAGACGCTCTCGCGCGCTACTCGCAGCCGACGCCCATGAACGTCAGCGTGTCGGGCTCGGCGGGCAGCAGCACGGTACCGGGCTCGTCTCCTCGGAAGCCGTCGAATCGGATCACGCACTGTTTGCCTTCCAACGCGATGGAGAGCTTCGCGTCGCCCGGGGGAACGTTGACGAACATTGCGCTTCCGACTTCCGAGGTTTCTGCGAGCTGCGTATCGGGATAGCCGTCGAGACCCAGGTAAACGGGGCCGACTCCGGCGAGGGGATCCATGGCCACGGTCGCCGTCGCCGCTGGGCCCCACCGTCCGGCCACTTGCGCGTTCACGCCCACCTCCACGATGCCGGTGCCTTCGAGGGGGCACGAGCCGCCGGCAGCGGCGCACTTCGCCGCCGCCACCTCGCTGGTGACCACGCGCACGTTCAGGCCGTCAATCGCGTCGCTGAGCATCTTTTTCAGGATCAACGTTCGCAGGTACCCAGGCGCCTCGATGCTGATGCCGAAGTCCGAGTGCACCGGCGGCGCGTCGAGCACGAAGGCCCCGGTGGCGTCCGTCGTGTCGCACGGTGGCGGCGAGACTCCACGCAGGCAGACGGTCGCGTCGGCGATGGGGGCGTCGCCGGGAGTCGGCGCCGGACCGTTCCACACGCTGATCGTCCCCGCTAGGGTCGGGCCGGAACCCGCACCGCCACCCGCTCCCGCTTCGCTCCGGCCGTCCGAGCCGCACGCGACGACCGACACGACAGTCCCGAGAACCACGCCGCACGCACGCATCCCGAAGGTCCTCCGTCGAGTCCGCGAGCCTACCAGGTTACGCGCCGGAGCAGATTCTCGTCATCCCCCCCGTGCAAGTCGCAAGAGGATGACGCCCAGCGCGAACGGCGCCAGGTACGCCGTGCTCCACGCGGCTCCCCAGGCGATGGCGCGAGCGAGCCGCCCTTCGCATCCGTGCTCGTCGTTCGCGACGTGAGCCAGCGCGGCGCGGACGCACGCGTACGCGCCGAAGACGGCGGCGGGGACGAGCAGATCGACCACCAACCAGACGCCCAGCAGGAAGCCGCCGACGAGCACCACGACGATCAGGAACTCGGGGAGCAAGAGCAGCTCTCCGCACCCGCCTTCCCCTCCACGAGCACGGCTCCCTCCCTCGAGGTTCGGCAGCGGGGGGTGCAAGGGTCCTAGGACGTGATCGTCGGAGAGCCGCCACCCGCGGTGGAGCAGCGTGGACAGCACCACCGTCCAGAGCAGCCACCACGCGCCGAGCACGACCTCCGTCTCGATCCAGGGAGAGAGACGCAGCCAGCGAGGCAGCGCGGCCGCGACCACGGCCATGCAGCCGATGAGCACGGCCACCGTGGCCCGACCGGACACCGGCGACGCCACGGCACGAGAGGCGCGCCGCGCCAGGGTTCGGTAGGGATGGCCCGCGGTCCGCACGGTCGCGTGCGTGGGCCGCGCGTGGCTGCGGCGAGGACGCAGTCGGCTCCCGAGCTTCGGCGGTTCGTCCTGACCGATGAACGCCGCGCCCGCTACCGTGCCGACGAGCAGCGCGAACCACACGTACCAGGGAGCGTCGCGCAGCCCCAGCCAGTCCCGGTTGAACGCGGTCCAGGCGCCCGACGCCGTCACGAACACGAAGGCGACCGCGACCGCGACCGCGCTGCCGCTGGACGTCGCGTGATGGACGCACCGGTCGCACAAGGGCGCGTCGTCGATGGTGTGGCGCCAGCAGGCGTCACAGAGCCCGCGACGGCAGCTCGCGCACCGTGTGACGGCCTCGGTCGCTGGGTGATTGCAGCATGCGATCACCGCGGGCGTCCGCGGGGATGGCACCGTCGCGTCCAGTCGATGGCTCGTCCCAAGATCGCTGATCGGGCTGCTCGCCCCACCCCTACTTCGGTATCGCGTACAAGCTCGAATCCGCCGCGACGCGCACGGTCATGTACGCGCACTCGCCGTCCATCGCGATGCCGTTCCACTTCTCGCTCGCGCCGACGCCGTACACCCTCTCGAGCTTGCCCTTGGTCTTCGGCGAGCGAATGAGCGTCTGGGGACCGTAGGTGTACGCAGACTCCTCGTACTCCGCGCTGTACATCGCGTAGACGCCGCTCGCGTCGGCGAAGAGGAGCGTCTCGTCGTTCACGCCGCGCGCGAGCTCGGCGGGGTCGCCTCCCGCCTTGGGCACGCCCAGCAGGCGGCGCCCGCCGGTCCCGGTTGCGAAGAAGACCGTGGTGTCGTCCAGGGCGAGCGCGATGGGCCGAGCGGCCTTGGCAATCTGCGTGGGCGTGCCGCCCGCCTTGGGCACCTTCGAGATGGTGCCGCCGGTGCCATCGGCAAAGTAGACGGCATCGTCGTCCACGGCGATGCCCGCCACGAGCTTGGTCGAGGCCAGCACGCGTACTTCGCCACCCGCCTTGGGCGCCGCAGCCAGGGCGCCCGCCTTGTCCGAACCATAGACGTGCGTGCCGTCCATCGCACGCGCGCTCGCCATTCCGGGCGAGACGACCGCGGGCTCCCCGCCGTCCTTCGAGACGCGCTTCAGCCCGCCGTCGTGCGTCCCCCAGTAGACGTGGTCGTCGTCGTTCACCAGGTGCGTGTCCTGAGAGATCCCCGCCGCCAGTTTCGTCTTACCCGTGCCGTCCTTCTTCACGGCGTAGACGCCCCAGGCGCCGCCTTCGTGCGCACCGAAGTAGACCGACCCCGGATCGACCGTCACTCGCCCCAGGGAGTCTCCGCTGAATGCGAGCAGCCGCGCGGTCTTCTTCGTCCCTGCCGCCTTGCACGCGACGCTCGGCCGCGGCTTGCTGGTCGGAGCGGCGGCCGGTGCCGGCGAGGGCGCCGACGCCGCCGCGCCGGAGGCTGCAGGAGGCGCCTCCTCGCTCTTGCCCTTGCAAGCGAGCAGCGCGCCCATCACGCAGACCAGGGGCAACGCGCCCGAACCCTTCCACTCTCGCATCCGTGAAGCCTCCCGACACTCGGCGCCCCCGCGGCGCGCGCGATCGACGAGGCTACTCGATCGGCGCCCGATGCCTTCGGGAATTCGACGGAACGCCCCGCGGACTGCCGTGCGACGCATCGCTGGCCACGAGGTCGGGGCCGGCACGGGCATCCCGGACCGCTTGTCGTCCGGCCGGCACCAGGTGAGCCTCGAGCGTTGGCGACGTACCTGTACTTCATCGGCGCGATGAACGTCCTCGGGGTGTTCGTCCTCCTGGGCGCGCTGTCGGATGACTTCTCGGACGGGCTGCTCCGCCGGTGGACGCAGATCGTCCCGAAGGATCGCCCCTTCGCGCACAGCGCCGACAGCCGCATCTGGCTCTGGTGGGCCATCATCGGCACGGGTTTCTTCGGCCCCATCAACCTGGTCGCCGCGGGTTGGCCCGAAGCGTACGCGAGGTTCGTGGTCTATGGCGACGTGTACGCCTACGGCGCGTTCGAGCTCCTCGCCATCGCCGCCTCGATCTCCCGGCGCTACGGACCCGGGATCCCCATCTGCCACGTCCTGTGGCTCGTCCAGGGCGGGTGGGGCGCGTACGTCGCGTTCGCATGACGCGGGTAGGTGCGTCGCGTCACCGCAACGTCGGGCGCGGCGCGCCCGTTCCCTGGCGCGGGCGAACTCCACGAAGAGGCCCGCCGCCTTGGAGACGGACGGACCTCCTTCCCCTGCGCTACGATCGCCAGGCGGCTCGGCCCGCGCGCTCCATGCCCGTCGACGTCCCCTTCCGCTACGAGTCCGAGCGCATGCTCTGGTGGATCGACGACGCGTACACGCCGGACGAATGCGATCGGTTCATCGCGCTCATCGAAGCGTCCGGTCCGACGCTGGCGACGAACAATCCACTCTATCGCGATCAGGACCGCATCATTCGCGACGACCCTGCACTGGCGGACGACCTGTTCGGTCGACTTCGGCCGCATTTGCCGCCGCAGATGGGCGACCTGGTGCTCGTAGGGCTCAACCCGCGCCTCCGCATGTATCGGTACCGCGCTGGCCAGCGATTCGAGCCGCACATGGATCACTGGTATCGGCCGAACGATTCGCAGATCACGTTGCACGCCGTCCTCGCCTACTTCAACGAGGACTTCGACGGCGGCGAGACGCGCTTCATGGAGCAGTTCGATCAGACGCTCACGCCTCGCGCGGGCCGCGTGGCGATTTTCCAGCACAAGCTCCGTCACGAGGGTCGCCCCGTCGTGCGTGGAACGAAGTACGCGATGCGATCGGACGTGATCTACGGAGTGCCTGGATCGGGCTGATGCCGGCGGATGAACGACCCCGCCCCCTCGTCCCTCAGCAGCCCTCGTCGGTGCCCCCGTTACAGTTGTTGTCGAGGCCGTCACACACCTCGGCGCTGGGCTGGGTGATCTGTACGCACACGATGATACCGTTCCTGCAGGCGGTTTCGCCCGCTCGGCACACGCCGAGTTTGACGGGCACGTCGCACGGCTGGTCTCCGCCCGGGTTCCCCTCGTCGATCCGGCCGTCACCGTCGTCATCCAGGCCGTTGCAGACCTCGCAAGGAGAGTCGACGACGCACTGCAGTGTCCCCGAAGCGCACTGCATCGTCCCGCAATCATTTCCCACTTCGCAGCGGCCGCCAGCGCCCTGCACCGCGTCGTCGACGGCGCCGTGGCGGACGATTCGGCGCACGCGGTGGAACGTTGGCTCGTCGATGGTGTGGCGCCAGCAGGCGTCACAGAGCCCGCGACGGCAGCTCGCGCACCGTGTGACGGCCTCGGTCGCTGGGTGATTGCAGCACGCGATCACCGCGGGCGCTCGGCGTGGTTCCCCGCGAGGCACCCCTGGGAGCAGAAGAAGACGAATCGAGCCACGCTGACAGCTATTCCAGTGCCACTAATAGTCGATCACGAACCTGACTCGCCTCTCATGCTCCTTGCCCCCTACACTACCGCTCCCGCGCTTCGGATTTCTTCCGCGCGTCGCGACGGCGCTGCATCTGGCTGTCGCCGACGAGCTGCGCGAGCGAGTCGTGCCCATGCAGCCCGTGGCATGACCGGCACGACGAGGTCCAGCGTTCGCGCTAGAATCTGCGAGCCATGCTGCCGCCCACCAGTGAACGGCTTCGCGAGGCGAGCACCGTCCCCTATTTTCTGTGGGACGATCGGATGACGGTCGAAGAAGCCCGCCGCGTGCTCGCGGAAGGCGACCGGGCAGCTCGCGACGAACTCATCGCGCGGATCCTTCGCGAGGCGAACACGCGCGACGTCTGGCTGTTCGTGACCTGGACGATGGTGGACGAGGCTTGGGAGCGCGTCGAGCACAAGCTCGGTCGAGCACGACCGATGTGGACGCTACTGCGTGCGCGCCATCTGGAGCATGCCGGCAACGCTGCCTAGCGTCGCCGAGCGAGTTTCTGGGTCGCATGATGCGCCGGTCCGCATCTACGTGGCTCGCGACACCGGTCCCGTCCTCGTTCCGGAGCCGACACTCGCCGGCGCGATCCGAGTGGAGTCGTTGCGCGATCAGCGCGCCAACAAGCTCGCGGCGATCGTGGGCCGCTCGACACTTCGCGACCTCGTCGATCTCTACTTTCTCGACAAGGCCGGCTGGCCGCCACTCGACGGGCTCGCCGACGCGCTTCGGAAGGACGCTGGCACCGATCCGGGGTCGTGAGCGCGGTGCGCTGAGATGCGTCCTCTGCGCCGCTTCGCGAGCACGCGCACGACATCGGCGGCGGTGCGCGCAGCGACGCGTGCCACGTCGTCGTGTGTGGGCGGCGAGTGCGGCGTCAGGGTGGCGCGGCGCAGCTGCCCGAGGCGCACACCTTGCCGTCGGCCTTGCAGTCCTTGTCGAGGTTCCAGGTGTACGGCGGCGCCGCCGGATCGCCCACGGCGTTGTAGCACTCGAGCACGGTGTCGCCCGAGGCGGAGCAGGGCTTGGTGTTGGCCTTGAAGTCCGCCTCGCTGCACGCATCACCGGCTCTCGGGCCCCCACCCGCTGCCAGCACGCAGCTGCCCGAGGCGCACACCTTGCCGTCGGCCTTGCAGTCCTTGTCGAGGTTCCAGGTGTACGGCGGCGCCGCCGGATCGCCCACGGCGTTGTAGCACTCGAGCACGGTGTCGCCCGAGGCGGAGCAGGGCTTGGTGTTGGCCTCGAAGTCCGCCTCGCTGCACGCGGTGCCGAGCACGGCCGTTCCCGCCTGTTGCGACGACGCGGCGTCCTCGCTACCGCAGCCGGATACGGCCCACCAACAAACACAGGCCGCGGCCTGGATCCATCTCCTGCATCGCATCGCCTGACCTTCGCGCACGCTAGCATGCTCACCCAAGCAGCGATACCACCCCCACGACGACCCGCTCGACCCCGTCGCCGAGGCGCTTGGCGTCAACGTGCATGCGCGCCAGCGCGTCCACGGTCGCGACCGCGCCGGCATCGAGCGGCACTGCAGGCTACACGAATCACACCAGCATCCTACGGCCCTCGACGCGTGAGCGACGCGCGTGACCCCCGGGGCGCTTCAGCCGGCGGCCGGGACCTGGGGGAGCTCGGCGACGTCGACGTACCACCGGATGGGATCACCGGAGAAGTTGTCGCCGACTCGCCGGGTGCCGTCGAAGCACTTCGCCGTCCGCGGCGCTCCGTCTCGACCGACGGTGCTGGCGCTGTGAGTGCCTCCGAAAATGTAACTGACCACCGGCCTCTGCGGGCTGGCCGTGTCGATGGCGTAGCCGGCGCACGCGTACACGTTCAGCAAGCCCCTCGCCTCGAAGACGTGCCTGGACCACCCGCTCGGATTCTGCGGCAGGCGGAACACCTGGTAGTTGCTCGAAACGTGGCGCGAGAAGGAGTCGCCGACGCGCGACTCGTAGCGAAAATACTCGCACTGCGTCCCCGACAACCACCCTGGACGGTCGTGCATCACGCCGGCCGCGTCGGCCTCGCGCACCTTGCACAGCGTGCGCGTCTGGCGGGACGACGCGCCGAGGTGGCGCGTGGTCCTTCGTCGGATCGACGGTGTGCGCCGCGAGCGTTCCGTGCGGCCTGTAGTCCGAGGTCGCCGTCGACCAGCCGCTGCGCGGAACGGCATCGGGACCGGTCCCACTCGAGACGAGGACGAGGTAGCTGTTCGCGCGATCCTTCCGCGTCCCGGTGCCCGTGGTCCCGTTCGCGTAGCACCAGCCGTCGTCGCCGATGTACCCGATGAACAGCGCCTGATCCTTCTCGAACGTGCAGGCGTACAGCGGTCTCTGGCTGCCGGGCTGGACACTCAGCGTCAGCGCACCCCTCGGCTCGGGAACGGAGGCCGTGGCCGCGAGCCACATGGGCACCAGCGTGTTCGACGTTCGCTCGAACACGTTGCCGCCCAGGGGCGTGCTCAGGTACGTGCTGCAGCCGAGGCGCGTCGGCGTCGCGACGGCCAGGCCAATCCCCACCCACGGCGGCTGGCCGTTCGACGGCGGCGACACGCACACCGGGTACTGCGCGCCGGCGAAGTTCAGCTTGACGATCTTCTCCGGGAGCGCCTGAAACCCGTTCTTGCCCGGCGCGGCGGTCCGCCAGGGACTGCCGTCGGCCTGCGCGCCCGGAATGAGGCTGATCGTGGTGAGCAACGGGCTGGGCGACGGCGTCTGCGCCAAGGCGTCCCGCAGGCTGCCCGAGACGAGCCCCGCTACGGCCGCGGCGAGCGAGACGGCGCCGAACGCGAGCGCGCGACCGACGCGGCGACGTGCCCCGGAGCGCGCTCCTGGGTGCTCACACGAATCCATCATGGCCGCGTTGGGACAGGGAATGCGCCGAGGTTATCGGGAGGCGCGCGAGCGATCAAGGGCGCGCCGCGTGGTCCCTCGGTCGCCCGACCCGACGGCTGTCTGCTGCGGCCGCCGCTCGAGTCCCGGATCCTTCGCTCGACTACTGCTTCTCGAAGGTCTTCTCGCCGTGCTTCACGGTGTAGGCGTCCTTGCCGCCTCCGTGGGCGCCGAGCTTGACGGTTCCGAGATCGATCGCGAGATCGTGAAACCACAGGGGCCCGATCGTGAACTTGTCCGAGAAGATCGGCTTCGCGTTCACGCTGATGTCCGCGCGCACGCCCGGCGTCAGTGCGACCTTCCATTCGTACCGAGGCTTCGAGACCTCGTAACCGTAGAACTTGCTACCGCCCTGGTTCCGGTCGATCGCGTCGGCCTTCTGAACCAGGATGTGCTCGTCCCCGGGACCGCGGAACGCGAGCTCGTGCCGTTTCTGGG
Source organism: uncultured Polyangiaceae bacterium (assembly GCA_964487605.1). Lineage (GTDB taxonomy): Bacteria > Myxococcota_A > Polyangia > Polyangiales > Polyangiaceae > JAJDAH01. Next base: position 14,731 of record CAZARU010000058.1, on the reverse strand, counting down.
CGCTGCGCTCGTTCTTGGTGGAGAGCCAGCTCTTCACCTCGTCGTTGCCGTACTTCCCCGTGTAATCGACGATGACCTTGCCATCGCCCGAGACGTTGACACCGACACGGGCCGACCCTTTCAGGATTCCCAGGATGTCGATTCCGGTGTGCGTCACACTCGACGGAACCCACACGTCGAATCCGCACTTGGTGCCGCAGTCCCCGAACGGTGGACGGAAGTCCTGTCCGAAGTCGAAGCCCCCGTTCTTCGGAAGGGTCTTGGCGATGTCGATTCCCATGACCTTCAGCGTCAGCGTCACCTGAAAGCCGGCACCCAGCACGAGCTCCTGGCCGTCGTGGAGGTCGGAGGTGGCGAGGCCCGCCTCTCGATAGAACGCCGTGTCGGCGTCGATGGCCGCGGCCTTCAACGAGACCCGATACTCGCTGTCTACGTCCTCGGTGCCCTTCGTGGTGATCGTCCCGGGCCGCGTCGTGCCGTCGATGCGAATCGGCACGCGCAGTCCGTAGTCGTACCAGGCGACCGCCTTCACGCGGAAAAAACCGGTAGGAACGTCCCAGCGGCGGGACCACTCGAAGCTGTCGCCCTTCGTGAACCCCGTCACGAAGCCCGCCTGGTGCGTCACCTTGCCCGCTTCCTTCACCTTGGGCGGCTTGGGCTCGTCCGTCTTGCCCTTCTTCGCCTCGCGCTCGCGCTCGTGCCGCTCTTCGTCCGCGACCGATCCCATCGTCGAGCCGGCGTAGTCGAGGGAACCGTCCGCGGTCGTCTTCGGGGCAATGGCCTTGCCGGATGCGCTGCGACCGAGCGGGCGCTTCGGGATGACGATCGTCGTCGAGACCGTGAAGTCTCCCTGGCCGGACGCGATGGCGTCGAGGAGCTGCTGCTCGCCTGCTTCCGCCGCCTTCCGCAACGGGTGATCCGCGGCGAGGCTCTGCGTGCTCTTCTTGAACGCGTCGAAGTCCGACCTCGCCTGCGCACTGAGGTCGGCGACCTTGACGCCGCGTGCGCCACCGCCACGCACCTTCGCGAACTCCGGCGAGGACTGTCGTACCGCGTCCGGGTCGGTCACCGTGATCGTCGTGGTCGTCGACAGCACGGTCGCGTCGTCGAGCTCGACCACCTCGTCCGAAACGACCGGGTCGCTCTTGAGCCCCTTTCGTCCACGCTTGAACTGCCCGACGAGTTCGCCGTCATCGGCGAACACGCGGTCTGCTACTTGACCGACGGTGAGCGTGCGGCGACCCGAGATCGAGATCTTGTGCCCGCGGAGCGACTGAATGGAGCCGCGCTTCAGCGCCTTCTTCCCCTTGACGAGTACATCGACGTCGCGGTCCTGAGCGCCCGCGACGGCAGCGCACGCGGTCAGAGCAGCGACCATCGACACGAGCCGGACGATGATGCGGTGTGTCATACTGTCTCCTTCGAGCTGGGCGAACGCAGAACCTGGGTCGCTGGGGCTGAGATGGTGCCGCGCAGCGTCGCGGCGCTCCATGGTCAATTGCGCGATTCGGTCGAAGAATCAGGCCATCGGCGGAGATTCCGGCTTCAGGCGGGTCCCCGAGCGTCGACCACTCCGCTCCGAGTCGGTAGGGTTTCGAGTCGGGATGGGAGAGGGACCCCGCGCGTCGCGCTTCGAAGTCGCCGATCGGCCGTTCGCGGTGGTCAGCGTGCCCATGACCGTCGACCCCGACGCCCTGCCCGAGCTCACGGCGGCAGAGCGCGCCATCTGCCAGCTCGTCCTGGAGGGTCGATCGAACGCCGAGATCGCGGCGGCTCGTGCTCGATCCGCGCGCACCGTCGCAAACCAGCTTCGGTCGATCTTCACGAAGATCGGCGTCGCGTCGAAAGCAGAGCTCGTCGCCAACTTGGCCGAGAGGCTCGTGGGGCGCAGGTAGGCATGGCTTCGTCCGACGTCGTGGCGGTGCTCGAGGCCGCCTATCTGCTGGACCTCGACGAACCAGGATGGCTCCGCGCGATCGCGTCGGCGGCCTCGCCGATCCTGGACGCCGGGGTCGGCGTGTCGGCCTGGACGATGCGCGCGGGTGAGGGCGGAGTTCCGCAGCTCGCGGAGTTCGCTTCGGTGCAGCAGAGCCCCGAGCTCGTGACGTTCGCTCGCGCCCTCATCGGGCGCACGCCGCCCCGAGTGGCGGAGTCGTTCTTCCAGGTCCCCGTAGGCTGCGCCAAGGCCTCGGAGCTGATCCCGGAAGACCTCCGCGATTCCTTCACCTTCCCCGAGAATCCCTTCGGCGTGGTCGATCTGCTCGGTGTGCAGGGCGTCGATCTCGACGGCAGTGCGGTGGTCGTCGGAGTCCCGCTACTGGACGCCGCCGCGCTGCACCCGCAGTTCCGCGCGCGGTGGAACCGAGTTGCCGCGCACGTCACCGCCGGACTGCGCCTCCGATCACGACTCGCGGGCTCCAGCGTGGCGGCGCAGCTCGCTGGCGGAAACGCGATCTTGGACCCGGACGGCCGCATCGTCGAGGCGCGCGGAGCAGCCACTTCTGCGGGAGCGGCTGACGTCCTGCGCGCGAGCGCCGTCGCCGTGGATCGCGCCCGATCCAGGGGGACCACTGCCGACGACGCGCTCGAACTCTGGCGGGCGCTTTGCGATGGCACGTGGTCGCTGGTCGAGACGTTCGATACGGACGGCAGGCGATTCATGGTCGCCCACGAGAACGAGCCGCCGGTGCGCGGGTACCGAGCGCTTTCGAAGCGAGAAGAGCAGATCGTCGGATTCGCCGCGATGGGGCACGCCGAGAACCTGATCGGATACGAGTTCGGGCTCTCGGAGTCCACGGTGCGCGGACACCTCGACACGGCGATGGCGAAGCTGGGCGTGAACACGCGACTCGACCTGATCCGCCTCGTACACGCTCTCGGCGCGCAATCGCAGGCGGGCTGACGCGCGCACCGCGCCCACGCATCGGGGCGCGCCTTTGACTATGGGCGCGCCGGGCGTCGCGTGATCCAATCCGCGGAGCTGGAGGATGAAGACGATGCGCATCCGTACCCTCGCACTGGGAGCTGGCTTCGTCGCCATCGTCGCGGCGTGTACGCAGAAGAGTGACGACGAGAAAGGGCCCACGGGCGGCGCCGGCGGTTCGGGCGTCGCGGGGAGCGCGGGCGCAGACGCGGGACTCGACGGCTCCATGGGCGCGGCCGCTGGAGAAGGTGGCGCGGGTACCGCCGGCGCAGGCGGCACCGGAGGCGCCGCCGGGGACGCCGGAGCTTCCGGCGGCATGGCAGGTTCTGGCGGCGCGGCAGGGCTCGCCGGGGCCGATGCTGGTCCTCCGCCCTGGTCGAACCCCTGGCCGACCAACGTCATCCTCGTCGAGCTCGACTCGAATGACGAGGCGACGCTCACGGCGCACGACCTGGCCATGGGGCAGGCTGCTCCAGACCTCGCGTTCGCCGCGAACTCGAGCGTCGCGTGCTTCCCGGCGACGCGCTTCGATCGGTTCGAGGGCAACCACGTCTTCTACGCCCTGAAGGAACCGATGCCTCCGAAGAGCCAGCTCGTCGTCGAGGCGGTTCCCGGTTCCGCGGTGGACGTCTCCCTGTACGCGCTCCGGATGGGGGCGACGACGATCATGGTGCCGCCGAACGTGCCGAGCGTGACGTCGTGCGAAGCGAGCTACGACATCACTCCCGGCGCCGGCCAGACCGACCCGGGGGCGACAGAGTCGATAGAGATCCTGAATCCGACGGGGAACCCGTACAACATCCTCTGGGGCGTGGCCGGCAGCCAGTCGCAAGGAGCGAGCGGCGCGTACGACGTGAACGTCAAGCTCGTGCGAGGCGAACGGTGCGTCGATCCTCGCGACCCCTTCGCGCCTGCACCGACCCAGTGGCCAGGAACCGTCACCCAGCTTGATCTCGCCGCCAACTCGTCGATTCGACTCGTCGGCAAGCTCGACGACGGCGCCGAGGTCTGCCCCCTCGACTGGGCGTGGAGCTCGCAGATAGCTTGCTTTCCGCAGAACGAAGAGACGTACTTCCAGGGCAACCACGTCTTCTACGCGTTCCGCGATCCGATCCCCGGCAGGAGCGTGTTGAACGTGACCGTCACGCCCGACCCGGGCGTCGAGGTCAGCGCCTACGCGATTCGCATGGGCACGACCGACTACTACACGCCGCCGTTGCCCAGCATCAGCGTCAACTCCTGCGAAGCTTCCTATCCCGTTGCAGTCGGTGCGCCGGCGAACCCCGGCGAAGCCGAGACCATTCAGTTCCAGAATCCGGGGAACAACTCGCACCACGTGTTCTTCGCCGTCGCGGGGGACGCGGCGACTGGAAAGACCGGGGGCTACACGATCGATGCCCAGCTCATCGTCCAGCCGACGTGCAGCGTACCGAGCAGCAGCCCCACGGCGTGGCCGGGTAGCGTCACGCGGCTCGATCTATCGAGCGGCACGAGTTCCGTCGGGGGCGATCTCGCAGCGGGCGCGTCGCTGTGCTCGCTCGACTGGGCAGCGCAGAGCAACGTCGCGTGCTTCCCGCTGACGGCCACGGCGCGAGCGTTCTACGAGGGGAACCACGTCTTCTACGCGCTGCGCGATCCCCTCACGGCGGGCCAGGAGGTGACGGTCACCGTGACACCCGCTGCCGGCGTCGAAGTGAGCCTGTACGGCTGGTGGGCAGGGGTCGCCGACTTCTACACGCCGCCCTTCGTTCCGTCGGTGGGAGCCTGCGAGGCGTCGTACGGAACTCCCACCGCCGCGAGCAATCCGGGGCAGCCCGAGACCATCACGTTCTCGAACGTCGGCGCCAACTCCTACAACTACTTCTTCGCAGTCGCCGGGGACGACACGACCGGGGCGGCAGGTGCCTACACCGTGGACGTCACGGTGACGACCGCGCCCCCGGTTCATTGCGGCTCTTCGCTGCCAGGCGCCAGCTACAGCAGCTGGCCGTCGAAAGTGACGACCGTACCGCTCAACGCGACCGGCAAGGCGCGAGTGACCGGCAACCTCTCCACCGGTTCGTGCACGAACCTCTCGTTCGCCGACGACAGCGACGTGGCATGTTTCCCCGCGACGCGGAACACGAACTTCGAGGGCAACCACGTCTTCTACGCGCTCCAAGGCGCCATGCCGCCGCGGTCGATCCTCGATGTGACGGTCACGCCCGACCCGGGGGTCGAGGTGAACGCCTATGGCTACCAGGCGGGGACGCAGACCTTCTACGTGCCGCCGAAGGTGACGAGCGTCCCCGTCTGCGAAGCAAGCTACCCGGCGAGCGGAGCGCCGAATCCCGGCGCCGTCGAGACGCTTCAGTTCCAGAACCCCACCGGCAACTCGTACAACATCTTCGTCGGCGTTGCGGGTGACGCCACGACGGGCACGACCGGCGGCTTCGCCATCGACTGGAGCCTGGCAACGAGCACTCCGCACTGTCCGGGTTCGCTCCCTGGAACGGTGTACTCGGCCTGGCCTCCGGCAGTGACGCTACTCACACCCAGCGGCGGCCTCGCCCAGGCAACGGGCAACCTCTCGAACGGGACCTGCATGAACCTGGACTGGGCGGACGACAGCTCCGTCGCGTGCTTCCCTGCGACCCGCAACTACTTCTTCGAAGGGAACCACGTCTTCTACGCGCTGGATCGCGCGATTCAGGGCGGAACGGAGGTGACGGTGGCCGTCCAGCCGCAGCCCGGTGTCGAGGTCAGCTTGTACGCCTACATCATGGGAGAGAACTCTTTCATGGTGCCGCCGAGGGTGCCGAGCGTGCTGCAATGCGAAGCGAGCTACCCGGTAGGAGTGTACCCGCCGCCCAATCCCGGCCAGGTGGAGCAAGTCGGGTTCAGCATTCCGAGCACGGCCGGCCCGTACAACCTCTTCGTCGGTGTGGCCGGCGACGCCCCGACGGGCACGACCGGCGGATACACCGTCTACGTTCAGACTTCCCCCTGAACGAGCGCCCCGTCCGCAGGTTCTACCGCGTTGCAGCGACGCGCTCCAGGTCCGTCACGCTGGCGCCAGGGGCGGGCCAACCACCTCGACCTGGTGTTCGGCTGCGAGCTTGGCGATCGCGTCCATGTCGGGTCCACCCTCGGCACGAAACAGCGGCACGGCCTTGCGGGTGAGTTCCGCAAAGGGTCCGCTCGGATGGTTGATCCCGATCATTCGCGCCGTGTCGCTATCGACGACGAACGCGTGCGGCGCGTTCGGAGGCGTGTAGGCGAAATCTCCGGGCCCGAGTACGAACTCCTCACCCGCGACGCAGAAACGCACGCGCCCCTCGACGACGATCTCCCATGTGCCCCAAGGATGGCGGTGCATGGGGGTGCCGTCGCCCTTGCCGAGGTGGGCGTCGAACACCTCCGGCTGCCCCAGGTATCCGGCGAACGGGAACGAGTAGCGATCGGTGGGGGACAGCGAGTAGCTGGGGGACTCGCCGCTGCGCACCACGATGGGCCCCGTCGGAAGCGAACTCTGACCATTTTCACCTGACATTTGACACCTCCTGCAGTGAACTGTACCGTTCAGTACACCCAAGATGCCGGTCGAGTCAATCCCAGAACCTTCCGATCGACGCACTCGCTACCTCGAGGTCGCTCAGCGCCTGTTCACGCGGCACGGCTTCGCAGGAACCTCGACCGACATGATCGTCGCCGAGGCCGGCGGTTCGAAGGCGACCCTCTACAAGTACTTCCCGACGAAGGAGAAGCTCGTCGAAGGCCTCATGGAGGCGGTTGCCGAGCGCATGAACCGCGACCATGCCGACGCCTCTCTCGACTCGATGCCGCTGCGCGCCGCGCTCACCAAGATCGGACGCGCGACGCTCGAAGGCGTGTGCAGCCAAACGGGAATCGACCTGTACCGGCTGTCCCTGGCAGAACTGGACCGATTTCCGGAGCTGGCGCGCACCGTGTGGGCGCACGGGCCTGCGGTCACCTACGCCGCGTTCATCCGGTTTCTCGAGCGAAGGCGCGAGCGCAACGAAATCGAGTTCGAAGACGCCCAGCTCACCGCAGAGCACTTCATCGCGGCCATCGCGGGGCACATCCAGAACAAGGTCGCGATGCGCATCTGCGATCCACCGGGGCCTCGCGAGATGACTCGTCGCGTCGCGTCCGCCGTCGACCTGTTCGTTTCCCGGTATGCGACTGCCTCCGCCCGTCGTAGCGTGCCGCGCACGGGTCGCTGACTCGTGCCCTGTCCCCTCTCACGAGATTCCCGAATGAAGAAGTCTGTCCCGATCCCTCGGACCGAACCCCTCGCTGTCCGCGCGTGGCCACCCTGCGGCCGACAACGGCCACCGGTGCGGTCGCCCTCGTTCGTACCCTGAGCGCCGAACGCCTCACCGGAGACGACGATGCGACATCCCATTGTTCTGGCGCTGGGCGCGCTGCTCGCCCTGCACTGCTCGAGCGACCCTGCGGCGAAGCGCGCTGCCGGCTGCAAGCAGCTCGCCGACGGTAGCTGCGTCACCGAGACGTTCCGCAACCCCGCCGTCTTGCAGCCGAACGCGGAGGGCGTTCTCGAGCTCGAGCTCGCTCCGACGGAGATCGTCGTGGACGGCAAGCGTCACTGCGTTCGGGCCTACAACGGTCTCTATCCCGCCCCGACGATCGACACGCCGCGGCAGGTGGGGAACGAGCCTCGTCAGATTCGCGTGAACCTGAGGAATCGTTTCACCAAGAGCGCGATGCGCACGACCAGCGGCGACGGTACCTGTACCTGCACGGACGGGAACGGGAGCAGCTGCATGCCCTCGGGGCACGGCGCGCACTCGGCATGCACGTGCGAGACGGACGAGGGAAAGCGGTGCCACCTCTTCGACTTCAACGTGACGAACCTCCACGCGCACGGCTCCCACGTACGACCCGACTACGCGACGGGGGGCGGTTGCGTGGAGAAGGACGGCCTGCGCTGCCGCGCCTGCCAGGGGAGCGACTCGGGCGGCGCGCGCGAGTGCTACTTCGCGGACGACGTCATCAGCCGCGTCGAGGCCGGCGGCGGGGTGCAGCACCGCTGGGACATCGACGAGGACCACCCCTCCTACGAGGGGTTGAACTGGTACCACCCGCACATTCACGGAAGCACGGCGATCCAGGTGGCGTCGGGCGCCACGGGAGCGTGGGTGGTCCGCGGTCCGGTGGACGACGTGCCGGGCATCGCGAAGGCGACCGAGCGGATCTTCGTGATCATGACGCCGCCGCTGACGTTCCCGCCGCTGGAGGACGGCCAGGCCTGCGACGAGGATCACATCACGTTCGATGCGTTCCACGTGCTGGGCGGCACCTCCGACAAGCAGACGAACCTGATCAACGGCATTCGCCAGCCACGCATCGTCATGCCGCCGGGGCAGATCGAGCGCTGGCGGTTTCTGCACGGCTCCTTCCTGGACGAGCAGTACATCGCGCTCTTCCGGGGCAAGGACGCGAACTGCAAGTCGCTCGACTTCGAGGCCGGGCCGGTGCCGCTCACGCAGATCAGCCGGGACGGCATCACGATGCCGCGACCCGCGGACGGTCGAGACTGGCCCTTCGCGCCGCCGTATCTCTTCCTGTCACCGGGGTACCGCATCGACGCGATGCTCGACGGAAGCCAGCTCGCGGACGGAGACACGCTCTGCATGATGTCGGCCAGGTTCCTGCAGGCCGACACCACGGGCACCACCAGCCTCCCCGTGGGCTTCCCCACGGCGCCCACGCTGGACGATCTGCTGCAGGCGCTGACCAACGGCGACCTGATCGGCATCGTCAACGTGGCCCGGAGCGCCGGCGCTCCCAGCGAGACCAGCATGCCGGACCTCGAGGCCGTCGCCGCGCTCGCGCCGCCGCTGACCCTGCAGGACGGGAACGTGGACGGCCTGGAGAAGTGCCGCGAGTTCGAGGCGGTGACGGACCCCCGGAGCGTGGACCAGCTCGTCGCGCTCTGGCTCCTCTTCTACAACACGGACGGCGTCGATGCGTGCGGGCTGCCGGACCACAACGTCAACGGCAAGAACTTCGAGTACACAGACCGGGACACGTACCCGTTCGATCGCGTCCTGCCGCTCGGAGCCGTGGAGCACTGGCGGCTCACCTCGGGGTTCGACGGCCATCCGTTTCACCTCCACATCAACCCGTTCCTGGTCTGCCCCCTGCCCGCAGAGGGCCGGAACGCCAGCGGGCGCATCTTCGAACCGCCCTTCGCGCACTGGCGCGATACGTACCTCGTCAATCTCGACCGCGTCGTCGACGTGGTGAGCGAGTACCGGGCGTTCACGGGCTCCTACGTCTTCCACTGTCACAAGCTGAATCACGAGGATCACGGGATGATGGAGCTGGTCACGGTGTGCGACCCGGCGGTGGAGGCCTGCGACGAGAAGTGCTCGGGCGGCCCCTGCGCGTGGGACGCGTGCGCGCCCGGCGATGCGCTGTGCGAGAAGGCCCTGAAGGCGACCCTGTGCGCCCTCGACCCGGCGACGTGCCCCGAGGCGGCGCTCCGCTGTCAGCCCTGCGCCGCCTCCGCGCGCGATTGCCCGCCGGGCTCGTTCTGCGACGCGTCGACGCCGCACCTGGACGGGGTCGAGCGCTGCGTTCCCGGATGCGAGCAGGACGCCGACTGCGCGCCGACGGACGCGTGCACCGCCGGCGCTTGCGTCGCAGCCGCGTGTCCGGGGCCCTGTCCTCCACCCCAGGTCTGCCGGCACGGGACCTGCCGGTAGGGGCACGAGCCCGCCGTCAGCCGGCGTGAGCCCGCTGCATCTGGGACACGACCGCGAGCAGCTCGCCGGCGAGCGTCTCGAGCGCCTGGACGGCGGGGACGCGCTGCAGCGCGCTCGGGATCACCAGGCGCACCTGCCGCTCGCGCAGGACGACGTGCTCGAGCACGGCCACCAGCTCCGTGCCGGGCACGGACGCGTCCTCCGGAAGGAGCGCGTCGGGGACGAACGCAATGCCCTGCCCCGCGCGGGCGAGGCTACGCAGCAGATGAATGTCGCTCGCGATGAGCGCCGGATCGACCGCGATGTGGCCACCGCCGAGCAGTGGCCATCGCCTCGGATCGGTCCTCGGGCCCTCCCAGGCGAGCAGCGTGTGGGCTTGCAGATCTTCGGGACGCTCTGGGGTGCCCATGCGTGCCAGGTACTCCGGGCTGGCCACGACCCACTCGCGCAGGCTCATCATCACGCGGCTCTGGAACGGCCCGGCAGGATCCGTGAAGCCGAAATCCAGGGCGACGTCCGCGCCGCGCAGCAGGAGCGACACCGGGTCGTCGTGGATCTTCACGTGGAGCCGCAGGTCAGGGTACCGCTCGTGCAGCAGGCTGAAGAGCGGCGCCATCGCCTGGGGCGCGACGCCGGTGGGGAGCGCGACGGCGACGGGGCCCCGCGGCCGGCGCCCGGCTTCGCGCGCGACGGTCATGGCCGCCCGCGAGTGGTCCAGAAGGCGCGACCCCTCGTCCAGGAGCGCGTGGCCGGCCTCGGTCAGCTGCACCTTCGTCCGCTCGCGCTCCAGCAGCGGCACGCCGAGGCGAGCCTCGAGCGCCTCAACGCGGCGCCGGAGCGACGTGCGCGGCACGCCCAGCGCCGCGGAGGCCGCCAGGAACGATCCCTCGCGGGCCACGGTGACGAAGGCACGCAGCTCGTCGAGATCCATGCTCCGCAGCTCCCGCGTCGCATCGTAGGTGATGTGCGGGTCGATTTCACCCGAGCGCGCGGCCGCTGCCTGCCGTGCGATCTCCGAAGCCGAGATCGTGCGCTTGTCGATGGAGGACCAGCGGCGGGTCGCCAGCGCCGTGCTCGATCCGCCGACGCCCGTGGCCGGTGTGAACAGGCGCCGCGTCTCAGTCGCAGACCCGCCCGGGAACCACGGCCGACGCCAGCGCCTCGTCGCACTCTTGCCACCCGCGCGCCGCGGCGAATGGCGGATACCACGTCGTCTGGCCGTGCACCACCACGCGCGCACCATCTGCTCCGGACCCCATGAGACACGCCTCGGCGGGCTCGGAACCGCAAGGGCGCTCGTCGTACCCGGAGACGCACCCGAACGTCTCTGATTCGCGCGCGCGGCAGCCGAGCGCCTCATCGAAGCGCGACCCGGTCACCGCACAGCATTCGCCGTCCGGCGGCGCGTCGACCTTCTTGCCCGCATGAAAGCACGTCGCGAAACCCGCGCACGACGCGTGCGGCGAACCGCCTGGCCCCGCATCGCGGGCATCCGGCGAGCCCGAGTCGGAGAGGCGCGCGGTCTGCCGCTCAGACTCGCCGTCCGCCACGCAACTGGTCGCCAGGAGGGCGACGAACGCAAAAACTTTCTCGACCCACACCATTGCTCGCCTCATCGAATCCTCCTCCTCATGTCACCACGTCGGCGGCCCATGCGAGCCCAAAGTAGGAAGCTGACAGCCCTCCCCAACCCACGAGCTTCCACCGGATGGTAGGGGTCCTCGACCCGCCTGGCGCTGAGCACCAGACATCATGGGCATCGAGCGCTCGCCGGGGGCGAGAATTTCGTGGGCCTCGACCTCATGGCCCATCGCCACCAGGTTGAGCGAACTCGTCCGATCGCGTATGGCCCGGCGCGGTGCTCGAACATCACCTCCCCGCGCACGGCGTCGCCGCCTTGTGCCTCGCGCTCGCCGGCTGCGGCGCCACGACGACCGCGCCGGCGGAACCGACGCCCGGAGCGCCCGAAGGGACGGGCGGAGAGCCCCCGGTGAAGCCCCCTGCCCCGCCGCCCGAGCGCGCGTCCGGCGTGACCGGCACCGACGGCGTCGACGCCGCCGCGGGACCACCGCCGGAGTGCCCGCCGGACATGGCGCACGTGAAGAAGAGCTTCTGTACGGACATGGACCGCCGCTGCTTGAAGTCGGAGTACGACAAGGCGAACCGCATCACCATCTGTCATCGCTTCGAGGAGGGCCGCCAGTCCTGTGTCGGCAAGCGCGTCGAGCTGGACTTCTGCATCGACCACTACGAGTTCCCCAACCAGAAGGGCGCGCACCCGCCGTGGATGGTCGACTGGTACGACGCGATGGGGCACTGCGCGACCAAGGGAAAGCGACTCTGCTACGAGAGCGAGTGGGTGGCCGCCTGCGAGGGTCCGGACGAGAAGCCCTTCCCGTACGGCTGGTCTCGCGATCCGACGAAGTGCAACATCGACAACGCGTGGGTCGAGCCCAGCCTGAAGAAGGTCTACTCCAAGGACCGCGCCGTGAGCGAGGCCGAGCTCGCGCGGCTCGACCGCAGCAAGCCCAGCGGCTCGATGCAGGGCTGCGTCAGCGACTACGGCGTCTTCGACCTGACCGGGAACATGGACGAGTGGGCCATCGCCGATCGTGATCGGCCCGAGGAGCGCGCGGTGTTCGTCGCCCTCAAGGGCGGCGCGTGGGGCCACGTGCGCAACGCGTGCCGGCCGGTCACCACGAGTCACGAGCCGGAGTTCCGGTACTACTTCGTCTCGTTCCGGTGCTGCGCCGACGCGGCGAGCGTAACGCCGTTCGAGGGCACGGCGCCCGCGCCGTAGCCGCCCCGCCGGCGCGCCTACGCGGGGCCGACGGCGGCGCGAAGGGCCTCGACCAGCGGCTCCACCTCCGCGCGTCGCAGCTTGTACTCGGCGCGGTTGACGACCAGGACGCTCGTGATCCGGGCGATGACCTCGTGCTCCACCAGGTCGTTCTCGGCCAGCGTGGAGCCGGTCTCGACGAGGTCGACCACCACGTCGGCCAGGCCGGAGGCCGGCGCGATCTCCACGGACCCCTGCACGAAGATGATCTCGGCCTGGACGCCCTTGCGCGCGAAGTGGAGCGCCGCGATGCGCGGGTACTTCGTCGCCACGCGAGGCACGTCGGGGATCCGGGCGCCCCGCGGCGCCGCGACGACCATGCGACAGGCGCCGATGCCCAGGTCGAGCGGCTGGTACAGGTCGTACGCGCGCTCGAGGAGCACGTCTCGACCGCTGACGCCCAGGTCCGCGGCCCCGTACTCGACGTAGGTGGGCACGTCGTCGGGCTTGAGCAGCAGGAAGCGGAGCCGTCCGTCCTCGCTCTCGCGCACGAGCCGCCGATCGTCGGAGGCCAGCCCCGGCGCCGCCACGCCGGCGCGCTCGAGCAGCGGCAAGAGGTCGCGCAGGACCCGTCCCTTGGGGATGGCGACGGACAGCGGGCGCGCGCTCACCACTCCTCCTGCATGCTGACCCGCGCCACGTCGGCGCCCACGCCGGCCAGCTTCTCTTCCAGGCGCTCGTAGCCGCGGTCCAGGTGGTACACGCGGCGGACGTGGGTCTCCCCCTCGGCCACGAGGCCCGCGATCACCAGCGACGCGCTGGCGCGCAGGTCGGTGGCCATCACGCTGGCACCGGACAGCGGCTGGCCACCGGTGACGACGGCGGTGTTGCCCGCGACCTCGATGCCGGCCCCCATGCGCTGCAGCTCCGGAACGTGCATGAAGCGGTTCTCGAAGATCGTCTCGCGCAGCTCCGCACGCCCCGACGCGGTGCACATGAGCACCATGAACTGAGCCTGCATGTCCGTCGGGAAGCCGGGGTGCGGCGCCGTCGTCACGTCCACCGCGCGCAGCGGGCCCTCGCGGCGCACTCGCACGCCGTCGCCCTCGCGCTCCACGCCCACGCCCGCGGCGCGAAGCTCCGTGATGACCGGCGCCAGGTCCTCCATGGGCGCGTGCGCCAGCAGCACGTCGCCGCCCGCGGCGCCGACCGCCGCCATGAACGTCCCCGCCTCGATCCGATCGGAGATGATGGCGTGGTCGAAGGGCTGAAGCTCGTCGCGTCCCGTGACGTGGATGGTGTCCGTTCCCGCGCCCTCTATCTGGGCGCCCATCTTGTTCAGCACGCGGGCCAGCTCCTCCACCTCGGGCTCGAGCGCGCAGTTGACGAGCGTGGTGCGGCCCTTGGCGAGCGCCGCCGCCATCATGAGGTTCTCGGTGCCCGTGACGGTCTGGACGTCGAAGACGACCTCGGCACCGCGCAGGCGCGGAGCCTCCGCGATGATGTACCCGTGCTCGACGGCGATGCGCGCGCCGAGGGCCTCCAGCCCCTTCAGGTGCTGATCCACCGGGCGGGCTCCGATGGCGCAGCCTCCCGGAAGCGAGACCTTCGCGCGACCGTGACGCGCCACCAGCGGGCCGAGGACCAGCACGCTCGCGCGCATCTGGCGGACGAGCTCGTACGGCGCCTCCGGGCGCAGCGCGCCGGTCGCCTCCGCGACGGTGCACTCGGGCGCGGCGACGCGCACGTCCCTGCCGAGGAAACGCAGGAGGGCGGCGGTCGTGTCGACGTCGCGCAGCCCGGGGACGTTGCGCAGGAGGCTCGCCCCATCCGAGAGCAGGGTGGCGCACAGGATCGGCAGCGCGGCGTTCTTCGCACCGCCGACGCGGATCTCGCCGGCGAGTCGCCGCTGACCGCGGATCCGGATCGCGTCCATGGGCTCCGCGAGTACGCCGCCCGCGACCACGAGGCAAATGCGAGGTCACCCGCGGCCCGTGCCGCGACGCGAGGGGCGCCCGTCGCGCACCCGGTGAACGGCGTGCTACATCCGCACGATGACGCGGGGTCTCGTGTGGCTGGGCCTGGCGGCGAGCGTCGGCGCGCTCCGCTGCGCCTCGCCGGATCGCGTCTACGTGGAGCGAGACGCGGGCAGCGGCGGCGCAGCGGGTGCCTCCGGCGCGGCCGCAACCGCCGGAAGCGCGGGCAGCGGCACCGCCGCGGCAGGTGGCGCCGGAGGCGTCGGCGCGAACGGTGGAGCGGGCGGCACGGGCGGCACGGGCGGCGCAGGTGGAACGG
>CAZARU010000057.1:0-42496 GCA_964487605.1 uncultured Polyangiaceae bacterium | reverse complement strand
GTCGTCGTCGTCGACGAGCATCACGCGGGCCATGGCTTCGCTCCTCCGAGCGAAGACGCATCACCGAAGTGCGTGCGCGCGTGCGCGCGTGCGTGCGTGCGTGCGTGCGTGCGTGCGTGCAGCATCGGTGCCACTCCCTGCCGGATGGGACCCCAGCCTAAACGCAAACAACGGCGCCGTGGAGGGGGCGTGAGCCACGGGCTCCGCCGCGGTACGCTCCCTCCTTGACCTCGGATCCGCCGGCAGCCGCTTCGCTCTCCGCGGAGGAACGTGGCAAGGAGGCGTTCGGCGCGGTGTACCGTGGAGACGTCGACGCCCTGCGCGACGCGCTCGACGCCGGCGCCGATCCCGACGCGGTAGACCTCCGCGGAGTTCCACTCCTCGCCGCCGCCGCGCGGTCCGGTGCGCGGTGCGTCGCGCTGCTCCTCGAGCGCGGTGCGTCGCCCAATCCGCCGTGGGACCCGGAAGCGGCGAGGGAACGCGATCGACGCTTCGACCCCGAGGCCGAGCTCGCCGACGGCCCGTATCCGCACGAGGTCCCCCTCTTCGTGGCCGCGCGAGCCGACGACCCGACCTCGGTGCGTGCGCTGCTGGCGGCGGGGGCAGACCCTCGCGCGCTCTGTCGCGGACGGCAGACGCCGCTTTTCGAGGCTCGCTCGGCGACCGTCGCGCGCGCCCTCCTCGACGCCGGCGGGGATCTCGACCACAGGAACGAGTTCGACCAGGACGCGCTCACCAGCGCCGCGAGCGACGGAGACCTCGCGCGCATCGAGGCCCTGCTCGCCGTCGGCGCCGATCCCAACGCGCGGCACGATCGCGGCTACACGGTCCTGATGACCGCCCTCGGCGCGATGGATCGGACCGTGAAGGTCCTGGAGCGCCTCGTGCGTGCCGGCGCCGATCCGCACGCCGTGACCGACCTCGGCTACGGCGGCTTCCACGCCGCCCTCGACGTGAACGGCGCCGCCAACCGCGAGCGCTCCGTCCGCGCGACGATGCGCTTCCTCGCGAAGCGGAAGGTCGCCCTCGAAGGGCGCGATCACCTCGGATGGACGCCGCTCGCTCGCGCCGTGCACGTCGGCACGGACGTGGAGGTGTGCGTCCTGTGCGAGCTCGGTGCCGACGTGAACGCCCTCGCCCCGACACGTGCCTGCGGAACCGACCCTTGCCCTTCGGTACCGCTGCTCTTTCACGCCCTCGAGTCGGACTCCTCCGCGAAGCTTCAGGCGCTGCTGCGCGCGGGGGCCGACGTGTCGGTGCGCGATAACCTGGGCCGCACGCCCGCGGACGCCGGGAGGGCGCGCCTGCTCTCGGTCCTCGAGTGGAGCCCGTCGGAGACGCGGGACGCCGTGATCGCGGACCTCGAGCGCTGCCTCTCGCTCGTCGGCGCGCGAAGCGACGACGAGAGCGTGCTCGCGTCGCGGCTCCGCGCCGCCATGGCGCGTCGGGGTCGAGACTTCGAAGCCATGCTGCATCACGCGGCGCACGCCGCGGCGAGCGCCCCGGACGACGTCGAAGCTCGTCACTTCCTCGCCCTGGCGCTGCAGGAGAGCGGGCGGCTGAGCGAGGCGGCGGCGGCCTACCGCGAGCTGATCGCCGGGGCGCCCGACGCGAGCTTCGGCTGCAAGCTCAACCTGGGCAACACGCTGGTCGAGCTCGGACGCCACGCCGAGGCGCTCGAGTGGCACGACGCGGCGCTCTCCGAGGCCGCGCGCTCGCCGAACGCCCTCACCGGGCGAGCGCTGGCGCTGAAGGGCCTCGGCCGTGCGGCAGAGGCCGAGGTCTCGCTCGACGAGGCGCTGCAGATCGACGGCGCGTACGT
Organism: uncultured Polyangiaceae bacterium; assembly: GCA_964487605.1. GTDB lineage: Bacteria > Myxococcota_A > Polyangia > Polyangiales > Polyangiaceae > JAJDAH01. Next base: position 40,674 of record CAZARU010000057.1, on the reverse strand, counting down.
CCCCGCCCTGGTCGAGAAGAGCACCGCGCTGGGCGCCCGCGGGGAGCACGAGCGAGCGCTCGCCCTGCTGGAGCGCGCCGTCGCCGTCGCGCCGGACGACGCGCACGCGCTGTCCGGTCTCGGCAGCACGCTGTCCAACCTGGGCCGGTACGACGAGGCGCTCACGGCTCAGTCGAAGGCCATGGCGGCCAAGCCGGACTTCTGGCACCCGTTCTACTGTCGCGGCTGCACCCTCGCCCTGATGGGCCGCCACGACGAGGCGCTCGAGGCGCTCGCGCGCGCACTGCAGCTCGCCCCAGGGCAGAAGCGGCTCATCGCCTCGGAGCAGGATCTGGTGTCGCTGCGCGGCGATCCGCGTTTTCGGCGGCTCGTCGAGTAGGCGGGGATCTCAGCCGCCGAGCTGCGCGAGCCCGCGAGCGCGCGGCTCAGCGCGGCGGGTGCGTGGCGAGGCGCAGGACGCCGCCCGACTCGTAGTACATCCGCCACTCGTGCCCGACGCGGAGCACCGCCGGGCCGTGCTCGCTCACGGGGGCCAGGTTCTTCACCTGGCCGAGCACGGGGTTGTGCAGGAACGGGGCGAGCGCGACTGCAGCGCCGGCGCCCGGCGCCTCCGTGATGGCGACCCCGATGGACGCGTTCGATGGCGCCCCACCGGCGTCCGGCGGTGTCGCCGCGGTGTCCTCGACGCCGTCCGCCTCGAAGAACACGCGCAGCACCCGATCACCGACGGCGGTGGTGGTCACCAGGGCAGCGGGCGCTCCGATGCGCGAGAGGTCGTTCCAGTGTCGGGGATCCTCGAGGTGCGTGGGCGCGAGCAGCGGGCCGCCCGGCTGGCGCGTGAAGGGACCCACGGGCCCGGGAGCCGTGGCGAGGCCCACTCCGGCCCCGGCGCCGCCCTCGTAGAACAGCAGGGTTCGCCCGCCGACCTGCACGGCGGACGGCGCCGCCACGCGGCCGTCCTCCCACGCCTCCGAGGGCGCCAGGATCTGCTCGACGGCCCCGAAGGACACGCCGTCGGCGGCGCGGGTCACGCCGAGCGCCGCGCCACCGTCGAGCTCCACGTAGAGCGTGACGCCGTCGCCGACCAGCACCGCCGGCGCACCCACCGCCGTCCAGCCCGCCGGGGCCGAGAGCACGGGCCGGTCCGGCGCCGCCGTGAACCGCAGCCCGTCGCGGGACGTCGCGCGCAGGATCGCGCGGGGCGCGAGGGCCTCCTCCACCTCGACGTAGAGCACGCTCTCGTCTCCCTGCTGGTGAACCGAGGGCGAGTAGAGCTTCCCTTCACGGACCTGTGCGTCGCACACCTCGCCCGTCCCGCACTTCGCCGCGAGATCGCCGCAGCCGATCACCGTGCACCGCCCCCCGAGGCACAGCTCGCCCGTGACGCACTCCGCCGTATCGGCACAGGGCGCGGCGCAGCCCGTCTCGAAGCACACGAGGCCGTCGGCGCAGTCGGCGTCGTTCTCGCAGCGCACCATGCAGCGGCGCGTCCCCGTGCCTCCGCAGGTGAGCCCCGTCGGGCAGTCGCTGTTGAACTGGCAGATCTGCGCGGTGCACCGCGCGCACACGCAGGACTCCCGCTCCCTGCAGTCCGCACGCGTGGCGCAGGCTGCAGGCGTCGCGTCCTCGGGCCGACACGCACCGACCGCGCGGGTGATGGGCGCGCGCTCGACGACCCGCGCCGAGCCGAAGCACACCTCCACGCGCAGATCCCCGCGGTAGGGGGCCACACCGTCGGCGAGCGGCGGGCTGTCGATGGCAGGCTGGTCGAGGGACGCGCACGCCTGCGCCACCGCGACGGCCCCGAGCGCCACGGCCAGCGTCCGCAGGATCGCGGAGGCGCTCACGGAGTCACCCGCAGACCGAGCGACGCGGTGAAGACACGACCCGACACGCTGAAGCCTCCGCTCGGCTGCAGGACGTCTCGCTTGCGGAACGTTCGGTGCTCGAGCTGCTGCATCCCCGTCGCGAGCTCGATCTCCACGGGCGACCCCAGGTCCGGCAGCGACAGCCCCGCGCCGAGCCCGACCACGTGGCGACTGGCGTCCCCGTAGCTCGTGAGCCCCGGCTGCTCGGGCACCGGGCTAGGCACCCAGGCGTAGCCCACCCGTGCCGCGAGCTCGCGCTCCGAGCTCAGGGCGAAGCGGCGCTCGACGCCGACGCGCGGGTTCCAGGTGTCGCGCCAGCCGGGATCCGGCGACTCGAACGTGTACACGGGCGCGTCCACGCCGATGTCGACGTCCACCTCGACGGCGAAGGCCACGCTCTCGATGCGGGACCACTGCTTCCAGCCGACCTCCGCTGCGAACGTCCAGGCGTCGAGATCCCACGCGCCGCCGGCCGCGACCTCCCGCGGCGTGAAGTACCCGAGCCCCTCCGTGCGCACCAGGGTGGTTCCCGACAGGCTCGTTCCCTCCACGTTCGTCTCGGCGGCGACGTCGAGCTTCACGTGGATGGCGATCTCCTCGTGGTAGCGCGCGCCGAGCCGCAGGTCGTCCGTCGGTGTGGCCAGGACGCCGAGGATGGGCGCCGTTCGCGTCGGGAGGCTCGCGTCGATGTCCGCGTCGGAGACCGTGCGCCCGGGCTTCGAGCCCAGGGTGAGCCCGACGTCGCCCTCCGCGTCACCGAGGCCCGAGACGCCCACACCGACGGCGACGCGCCGCGCGAACCGTGCCGAGAGCGCCGTGTCGTAGGTGATGCGATGCGGCCGGTTGTCCCACAGGACGAGCTGCGGGCGGGTCGGCGGCAGCGTGCTGAGGCGAGCGACGAACTGATCGGGGATGTAGACGGCGGTGGAGACGGCGAGGGCGACGCTGCCCAGATCGAAGGGCACGGTGAGCGCGCCGAACGCGCCGCGGGCGTCCATGAGGTCGAGATCCCGATCGTCGATGGCGAGGTCGAGCCACGCGCGGGAGTAGCCGAGGCCGAGCTGCAGCTCCTCGCCGAGGGCACCGGCCGCGGCGTTGTAGACGGGCGAGGACAGGGCGTCGTCGCTGGCGACCATCGCGTTCCCCAGCGACGGCCCCCGCGCTCCGAAGCCGAAGGTGTCCGTCGGGCTCGCGGCGGCGACGCCCGAGGCGAGCCCCGCCGAAAGACCCAGGGCGAGCCCACCCAGGTTTGCGCGCACGCTCACCGCCCCACCTCGAAGGTCGCCGTGAGCCCGACGGTGTACACCCGCCCGCCACCGCTGATCTGCGGATAGCCGAGGTTCGTGATCTGACTGCCGGGCGCGGAGGCGTCCTCGTCGGCGAGGGCGTCGGGGTTGCCGCGCAGCTCCTCCAGCGGCGTGACGCGCTTGACGTGCCGGCGGGAGGCGACGTGAACGACCGTGCCATGAACGTCCACGCGGAACGGCTTCGGCAGCACGTCCTCGAGCTCGACGCCCGCGCCGGCGGAGAACCCGAGCTTGTCCCCGTCGAGGAGGTTGCCGCGGCCGGGCTGGTCGCCGAGCATCGTCGGCTCGAACCACTGCCCGGCGCGGTAGGTGATGGTCGCCCGCGGCCCGAGGGGACGCTCCACCGCGAGGCCGACGCGGACGTTGTACGTGTCGCGGTACTGCCCCTCCGGAGGCGGTTGATCGATCTGGACGCCGCTGACCAGGGCCTCGACGCGCACGAAAGGGCCGCGGAGCCCCGACCAGCGGAGCCACGTCGCGTCCGCGCCGAGCTGCAGGTCCCCGAGGGTGACCGCGACCCCCGCCGCGATCTGCTCCGGCGTCTGCAGGGCCTGGGCGTCGACGGCGACGTCGAGGGACGTGCCCGCGACGAAGCTCTCGGTCTGCGTCGCGTACGGCGCGACGAAGCGATCGCGGTAGGCGAGACCGAAGGAGAGCTCGTCCAGGGGCGCGACGTGGATCCCCGCGTGCAGCGCGTGCGTCGAGGGCAGCTCTTCGGCCACGACGGGCTCCACCTCGCGAGTGGGCCCCTCGGACGCCTCGACGGTCCCGGTGAGCCCCGCGAAGAAGTTCACGCCGACGCCGACGGAGAGCCAGTCCAGCGGGCGGACGGCGATCGCCGGCATGGCCGTCAAGCGCTGGGTGCGGTTGGCGTAATACGGAAACGAGGGCTTCTCCGGCGACGTCGCGACCACGCGCATCAGGTTCGTCGGCAGCGCGTACCCGGTGTACCCGAAGGCGAAGTACTTCCCGAGCGGCACCACCGCCCCGACGAGGACCAGGCCCGGCTCCACGACCTCCTGGTCGAAGTCACGGGTCGCCGTGCGGATCTCGAGGTCGGGGACGAGGTACAGGCCACCCAGGGTGAGCTCGGTGCGGCCATGGCGCGCGAGACCCGCGGGGTTGTAGAACGCCGCCTCGTGACCCGTCGCCGACGCGGTGACGGCGCCGCCCCGCGCGATGGCCTCGGACCCGACGCCGACGACGTCCGCCGCACTTCCGGCCGCGCCCCGGGCGAGACCGAGGACGACGGCGCAGGCTGCGCAGCCGACCCCGGCTCCGGAGCGCCCGGTTCCGAGGAGCCGGGCCCGCGTCACGCGCTCACTGCGCGAACGCCGCCGCGTGCGCCCGGATCTCCCCGCAGGTCACGGTGCCGTCACCGTCGTCGTCGAAGTCGTTCGTGCCCGAGCCGTCCCCGCGGAGCATCTTGAACGTGCTCTGTGGCAGAACGGCGAACGGCGGAAGCTGCTCGAGCACCGCGCCCGTCGTGATCGGCAAGCCCTGCAGCTTGATGTTGCTGTCCACCAGCGAGTACTCGAGGTTCGCGTCGAGCGTGCCCTCGATGCACCGGTCGTTCTTCACCGTGCCGTGGAGCGCCGGCGCCACGCGGAACACGGCGTAGCCGTCTCCGTCGATGACCGACGAGCCCTGGGGCGTGAGCGCCGTCGCCTGCAGCGTGACGCCGGGTTTGCCGTCCGTGTCCTCGTCGATGACCTTGTCGAAGTTCACGACGCAGTTCGAGGGCTGCGGGCCGAGGGCGAGGGTGCCGCAGTTGAACTTGCTCGTGTCCCAGAACGGCAGGGGATCGGTCTGCGGGTTGGCGAGGTTCGCCCCGAGCATGACGGCGAACGGCTGAGGCTCGTAGGGAACGCCGGCGTCCGAGCTCGAGAGCGTCGCGGGAATGGGAGCGGTCGTGATCGTGGGCAGCAGCGCCTGCAGACCCGGTCCCAGCTGGATGATCGTCTCGATGGCCTGACCGGGGTCCATCGGGCACGCGCCCACGCCACCGGTGACCGTCGGCAGCGTGAGATCGCACACGCTCACGGTCTGCGTGAGGTTCGCCCCGGAGCCCGCAATGTCCACCTTCAGCGTGAAGCTCGCGGTCTGCATCTGCGGGTTCGGACACAGCAGCACGAGGGACGAAGCGTTCCCGTCGATGCGCACGAGCAGGTTCGCCTGCACCGCCCACTGGCCCGTGAGGTCGACGGCGCCCGTCGCGGCCTCGCAGACGGGCCCCGTCGCGCCGGTGCCGCCCGTGCCACCCCCCATCCCCGCCGCACCGCCGACCGCGCCGGCGCCACCCATTCCGCTCTCCGCGCCGGCCCCACCCGTTCCGCCTCCCGCAGAGCCGCCGCTGCCGCCCGTCGCTCCCGAGCCACCGCTGCCGCCCGAGCCACCTCCGGTGCCGCCGCTGCCGCCGCTGCCGCTGCCGCCGCCGTCGTCGCTCCCGCCGCACGCCGTCAGCAGCAACAAGCCCATGCCCACGCAGCCAAGCCACGAATTGTGTCGACTCAAAGCACCACCTCGTCCCTGTCTCTGCCGCCGCAGCCCAGGCTTCGGAGGATACGACGATTCTCGCCGGCGCGGTATGCCGTCCACGCGCGCAGACGAGCCGGGCCGCGGGCCGGACGCGAGCCCGGTGCGTGTCCGTGTTCTCGGCTAGCATGACCGACCGTGAACCCGACGGCGCGCGCCGCCTGCCTGGCGATTGCCGGCACGCTCGTCGCGTGCTCGGACGCGGACGAGGCCGGCAGCAGCGAGCGGGATGCAGCCCCGCCGACGCTCACCTTCACGTCGATGACGTTCAACACGGGCATCTCACGGTTACCCGGGGAGCCAGGCAAGATCTCCGACCAGTGGTACGGCAACGGCGTCGCGGTGCCGGCGATCATCGACGCGACGCGGACGTACCTGAGCGGCCTGGACCTCGACGTGCTGGGGTTCCAGGAGATCTTCCACACCGACGACTGCGCCGAGATCCCACCGGAGTACCACGCCGGCTTCGTCTGCGAGACGCACCGACCGGGAGATCCCACCGTGGCGCGCACGCTCCTCGGGGACGACTGGCAGGTGGTCTGCCACCTGGGCAAGAACGACGAATGCCTGGCCGTCCACCGCGACTTCGGCAGGTTCCGCGGGTGCGAGTCCGACTTCTGCCTGGACGCCCTGGACGGCGTGGCCGTCGAGGGCTGCGGTCGAGGTTCGCGCGTCGGGCGCGGCGTCATCGAGCTCGTCGGTGGCGGCGAGCTCACCGTCGTGAACTTCCACGGCACCGCGGGAGCCACGTCGGAGGACTCCGAATGCCGCGCCAGGCAGGTCGCGCAGATCTTCGTGGACTTCGGCCTGGGCGACGGCCCGGCCGCCAACGGCGAGCGGAACCTCGTCCTCGGCGACTTCAACACGGACCCGGGGCGCTTCACCGACGAGGACAGCGCGATCGTCTGGAACGAGCACGTCGGCGACGGAAAGCGCTTCCACTTCCTCAGTGACGTGGGCCCCGACGCCGCGCCTTCCTATTCGGGTCTGTTCAACATCGACCACCAGGTGAGCGACGCCTTCGAGGGCGCGTGCGTCATCCCCGGGGTGACGGATGGCTACCCGCCGGTCACGGAGCTGCCCTCGTACGACCACAAGCCGGTGATCTGCGAGATCACGGGGCCACGCTCACCGTGAACTGCGGGTCACGAGCGACCTGAAGCTCGCAGGGCCGCAGGCCACGGGGACCGCCGAAGTTCCCGCCCGAAGTCGCCACGCGAGCCGCACCGCGCCCGCGGCACGCCCCTTGCTCGGGCGCCGCGCGGAGGATCGACGCATGAGACGGATGGGTGGCTTGGTGGGCTTTCTGGCGGTAGGCGCCGCGGTCGCGTGCGGGAGCACCAGTGACGGCGGCAGTGGCGGCGGCGGCGTCCCTCTCGAAGACATCCCAGCGCGCTTCGCGGATGCGAGCTGCAAGGCGGTGCGCGCGTGCTTCGGCGGTGCGTACGACGCGCTGCTCGGCGGGGAGAGCTGCGAAGGGAGCGCCATGGCGGCGGTGGACGATCTGATCGGCGATCTGAAGCGCCGCATCGACGACGGCAAGCTCACCTACGACGGCAAGGCGGTGGACGCGTGCCTCGCGGCGATCGAGGCGCGCGGGTGCGGCTTCACGGACGAGCCCGAGGCGTGCGAGGCGGTCTTCGAGGGAGCCGTCGCGGCCGGCGGCGACTGCGGAGCTTCGGAGGAATGCGTGGCCGAGCACTACTGCAAGGCGAGCGGGGCGTGCCCGGGCAAGTGCGCGCCGCTCGAGGGCGCGGGCGGCCGCTGCACCCACGACGACGACTGCAGGGACGGCCTCGCGTGCTCGGAGGGCGGCGAGTGCCAGGCGCCGGCGGCGAGCGGCGACCGCTGCGGCGGCGCGAGCGACCCCGAGTGTGCCCCGGGCCTGATCTGCGTCGGGGCCGACGAGGAGGCTCAGACCTCGGGCAACTGCCGCGCGCTGGACGAGCTGCTGAGCGGCAAGGAAGGTGACGACTGTGATCCCCTGAGCGGACCTCTGTGCGGCGCCGGCCTGAGCTGCGTGTTCGAGGGCTTCGACGAGACCACCGGGACCCTCCTGGCGACCTGCGCGAAGAAGCTCGCCGCGGGCGCAGACTGCAACATCGGATTCCCCGACCCGTGCCCGTCCGACGAGTTCTGCGCGGCGGAGACGATGATGCTCTCCGGAACGTGCGAGAAGCGTCCGGGCGCGGGGTCGCCGTGCGCGAGCGGGCCGTTCAGCGACGCGCCGGACACCTGCGCGCCCAACACCCGCTGCGACGGCGGAAGCTGCCGCGAGCGCCAGAAGATCGGCGGGAGCTGCGAGACGGACGACGTTTGCCTCAGCGAGCACTGCGTCGGGGGCAAGTGCGCGCCCGCGGGTGGCTGCGGCTGACGTGCTGCGCGCAGGGCTCTCGGCGCTGGCGGCCATCGCCCTCGCAGCGTGCGCGTCGGACGAGCCGCAGGGCTCGGACCCGCCGTCGCTCGATGGCGCGACCTACCTGTCGCCCACCGATCACCTGGTGCGGGTCGCCATGGCGCTCACCGGGACGCGACCCAACCGCGAGGAGCTGCGCGCCGTCCGCGCCAGCCCGCACGCCCTGGGGGGCATCGTCGAGGGCTACCTGGAGTCCGACGGCTTCGGCCGCGCGCTGCGCGACCTGCACAACGAGTCGCTGAACGTGCGGGTGGCGGCGGCGATCTACCCCGCCGGATTCCCCGCCCTCGGCGCGCTGGCCGACCGTGACGTTCAGGCGATCAACGTCTCGGTCACCGAGGCGCCGCTCCGGCTGGTCGAGCACGTGGTCCGCGGCGACCGCCCCTACACGGAAATCGTCACTGCCGACTACACCGTCGCGAACGACGTGGTCGCCGAGGTGTGGGGTCTCGACCGCGACGAGTCCGGCAAGCGCTGGACGACCGCGCGCTACCGCGACGGGCGCGAACACGCGGGGGTGCTCAGCGACTCGATGTTCTTCACGCGGCACTCCACCACGTTCTCGAACAGGAATCGCGGCCGCGCCAACGCCGTGTCACGCGCGCTGCTCTGCTACGACTTCATCACGCGCGACATCGAGGTGGACGCCACCATCGACCTCGCCAACCCCGAAGAGGTCGCGAACGCCGTGCAGAAGAACACCGCGTGCGCCGGCTGCCACCAGACCCTCGATCCGCTCGCGTCGTACTTCGGCGCGTTCAGCCCCACGTACGTCCCTTCGGACATCGACGGGTACCCCGTGGAGTTCCACCTGCCCGGGCTCGCGCAGGTGTTCACCACCACCAGCCCCGGCTACTACGGGTACCAGGGCGGCGGCCTGCGGCACCTGGGGCAAGCCATCGCGGACGATCCGCGCTTCGCGATGTGTGCCGCACGGCGCTTCTACGCGTACTTCCACCAAGTGCCGCTGCAGGACGTCCCGCTCGCGCGGGTCAGTCGGCTGCGCGACGTTCTGACCTCGCGCTGGAGCGCGAAGGACCTGGCTCGCGCCATCGTGCTGGACGACGATTTTCGCGTGTCGCACGTCGACGAAGCGCATCCGGAGAACGACCGGCTCACCTTGCTCAAGGCACGTCCCTGGCAGATCGCCGAGACCTTCGCCGACGTGGCCGGCTTTCGATGGGAGGCCTGGGTCGACGCAGACCTGGGCACGGGTCGCGTCGGCGCCATCGATCTGATGACCGACAGCCTCTTCGGCTACGAGGTGCTGTGGGGCGGCATCGACTCCGTTCAGGTCACGCTCCCGGCGCACACGATGACGGCGTCGTCGAGCCTCGTGCTCCGGGGGCTGGCGTCCCTGGCGTCCGATCAGGTCGTCGACGGCGACTTCACGTACCCGAGGTCTGCGAAGCTGCTCCGCCTCGCGGCGAGCGGCGACACGAGCGAGGCGGCGATCCGCGCGCAGCTGGTCGAGCTGTTCCTCGACCTGTACGGGCAGTTCGCGACCGAGAGCTCGCAGGAGATCACCGCGGCATGGGAGCTCTTCGAGCAGTCGCTCGGCGAGGCCGGCGGTGATGCGCGGCGCGCATGGAAGACCACCCTCTTCGCCCTGCTGCAGGACCCTCGCCTGGTGCACTACTGAAAGCCACGCCGATGAAGATCACCCGACGCCAATGCCTGCGAGCGGGCGCCGCGCTCGCGGGGGCCGCCTCCCTGGCCCCGTGGGCGCAGCCGGCGCCCGCGTCGACGCCGCCGCGGAACCTGATCGTCGTCCTCGCGAGCGGCGGGTGGGACACGACCTACGCCCTCGATCCCAAGCCGGGGAGCGCCCGCATCGACGCCCCCGAAGGGACGTTGCGCCGCTTCGGTGACAGCGAGCTGCTCACGGCGGCCACGCGCCCAAGCGTGACCCGCTTCTTCGAGGCTCACGGCTCCATCACGCAGATCGTCAACGGCATTCAGGTCCGGTCCTTCGTGCACTCCGACTGCGTCAAGCGCATCCTGACCGGTACCCCTTCCGACGCGAACGCCGATCTGGGCGCCCTCGCCGCCTTCGCGCATGGCCGCGACCTTCCGGTCCCGTACCTGGTGCTCGGCAACAGCGCCCTGAGCGGTCCGCTGGCGTCCATCACGGGCCGCGCGGGCACCACGAACCAGATCGCGACGCTGCTGACGGCCGGGTCGGGCTACGCGGATCCCAGCGGGCTCACGCCGGAGGGATTCGCACCGACGGCGACCGAGGAGGCGCGGGTGCAGGCCTACCTCGCCGCGGCGAGCGAGCGCGTGCGCGCGACGCGCGGGAGGACCGGCGCGAACGCCCGGCAGATGGAGGCTTTCGTGAACTCCCTGGAGCGTCAGGGACGCCTGCGGAAGTTCGCCAGCTCTCGCGGCTTCGGCGAGCGCGAGTACACCCCCGACCTGGGCGTTCAGGTGGACGTGACCGTCAACGCCCTCGCCGGCGGGCTGTGCCACTCGGTGATGCTGGAGTCCGGCGACTGGGACACCCACCAGGGCAACGGCGCGCAGGACGCGCTCTGGGAGTCGCTCTTCGCGGGACTCTCGACGCTGGTCGAGCGCCTGCAGCGGTCGAAGCTGCTCGACCGCACGGTGGTCGTCGTGCTGAGCGAGATGGGGCGCACGCCCAAGCTCAACGACGGACTCGGCAAGGACCACTGGCCCATCACGAGCGCGCTGGTCCTGGGCGCTGGTGTTCGCGGGGGCGTGACCACGGGCGCCACGGACGACCTGCTCGGCGCGCGCTCGCTGGACCTGCGGACGGGCGCACCGACCTCCGGTGGCAAGCAACTGCAGACCGGGAACCTCGTCGCCGGCCTCCTCGCGCTCGTGGGCGTCGAGCCCTCCGCGCAGTTCCCCGACGTGGAGCCGCTTCGTGCGCTGGGCGCCTGACGCCGTCGCCCTCGCGGTCGCGGCATCCGTCGGGTTTGCGGCCTGCTCGACCGGGGAGGACGCCACGTCGACCCGGACCGAACCCGCGTGCGGCACCGACCCCCCCCTGAGCTTCGAGAACTTCGGCGGCCCATTCTTCCTGAACTGGTGCACGGGCTGCCACAGCTCGGCGCTCGCCGAGGGCGTGCGCGGGGACGCACCGCTGGAGGTGAACTTCGACACGCTGGAGGGCATCCGCGCCCACAGCGGCTTGATTCGGCTGCGCGCCGTTCACGCCACCGAGATGCCGCCGGCGGGCGGTCCCCACGACGCGGACCGCGAGCTGCTGGGGCGCTGGCTGGCGTGCGGCGCGCCCGCGGCCACGGACGGGTTCGCCCCTCCGGTGCCGCTCGACGCGGGCGCACGGAAGCCGCCCACCGGTGCCTGCGCGGAACGGCGCGAGCCGCTGGGCGCCGCGGCGCTTCCCCGGTGCAGCGCGGAGACCTGGGCGTGCACCCTGCGCTGCCCGCTCGACCACCCCGACGACGAGGACGCGACGGACGCTTGCCGCGAGGCGTGCCAGGAGGCCGACACGACGCCGCCCGACGCCGACGGCGTCACCTGCAGCGGCTGCACGCTGAACGAGCTGCTCGCCTGCGGGTGGGAGCGCGGCTGCGCCGATCAGATTGCGGAGTTCATGTGCTGCATCGAGGGCTGCAGGACCGAGAGCTGCTTCGAAGAAGACTGCGGCCAGGCGCTGGCGGCCTTCGGGTACTGCATCGGCTACTCCGCGGAGGGCTGCTTCGACGCCGACGACGGGGCGCTCGCGAAGTGCTTCGACAAGACGCCCCGCCCGACGCGGGATGCTGGACCCGAATAGCGATCAGTACGCGGGAGGCAGCGCGGCGGCCGCCACCGGAGCGGTCAGATCGCCGAGCGCGTGGACGGCGACGCCGGCGTCGCTGATGGAGTAGACGTAGTCGTCCACGAAAACACCGCGCCGCATCTGGGGATCGGACGCGTAGCACGGACCCGACCATGCATCGCAGGCCGGGTCGTGCGCCATGCCGGTGTGGGCCACGGCGCCACGCGCGGTGAAGCCGGTCTTCGTGTCCACGCCGAACACCTCGAGGGAGGCGCGGCTCCCGTCGTGCGTCCACGCCTGGAACGGAAAGGCCAGGAGACCGCGCGCCGCGAAGTAGGTGAACGCGCGGTGATCGTAGCTGGCCTCCGAGTACCCCTCCTGGACGAAGACGTGCTTGTGCGCCAGGGCGGGTGCCACCGGATCGGAGACGTCGAAGATCTGCAGCGCGAGGCGGTCGGTGCCGACGCCGTCCTCGTCCAGGTCCCGCCCGATGGTCAGCAGGTGCTGGTCACCGAGCGGATGGAGGTACTCGCTGAACCCGGGGATCTTGAGCTCGCCGAGCACCGTCGGCGCGGTGGGGTCGGCCAGATCGACCACGAAGAGCGGGTCCACCTGGCGGAACGTGACCACGTAGCCGCGATCCCCGAGGAAGCGGGCGGAGTACACGCGCTCGCCGGGTGCGAGGGGCTCGGTGCTCCCGACCACGTCCAGCCCGGTGGCACCGGCGGCGAGCGTGAGGACGCGGGTCACCGTGGTGAATCCCAGGTCGGCGGTCTCCGTGGTCTCGGTGGTGGCCACGCGGATGATCCCGCGATGCTCGTCGAGGGAGAACTGGTTCAGCACGTGGCCGGGAACGGCGCCCGAGCCCGCGTAGGTGACGCCGCCGCCGGCGCCGAGATCGAAGCGATGGATCGTCGTCGTCTCGGCTCCGCCGTTCCACGAATCGAAGTACTCGGGGTGAGCGAGCACGAGGGCGTCCTTGCTCGCCTGGACCACGCTCGTGGCACCGAGCACGGAGGCGCCCCCGACGGGAGCGGTGGGCGCCGCGAGGTCCAGCGCGAGCACGCTCGTGAGCCCGTTGCCGGCGTGCCCGGGCGGCGGCGCGAAGTAGCTCGTGCACGCGTGGGCCAGCTCCTCCACGGCGGCGCCCCGCCGCTCCTTGACGACGGGAAGCCACGCATCGAGCGGGGCGGCCGCGACGGCGCGGACGGCGCGGGCGCGCCAGCCCTCGATGGAGCGCGCCCACTCGGACTCCGTCGCCGCGCCGTACCACGCGCCGTACTCGTAGTCGGGGTACGTCTCGGGCGGTGCCTTGTGGCCGCCTGAGACGATCGCTCGCACGACGCTGCCGTGTCCTCGAGCCGAGCGGTAGTCCGCGTCGATCCAGGCTTCGCGCTCGACGCGCGGTGCTTCGCCGTCGAGCGCCACCACGGTGATCTTGGTCGAGGCCACGCCGGCACCGCAGCCCATGCCGCCCATGCCGCCGCCACCGTCGTAGCAGGGAGCCGCGTCGCCGGCGCTCGACTCGCTCCACGTCTGCGAGAAGATCACCGCGCGGCCCTCGGACACGATCATCTCGAGGGGCGCGCCCTCGATGGGCAGCGACGACGTCACCGCGAGCGACTGGGGCGGCCAGGTCCGGAGCACCTGGAGCTCGGAGCCGTGCAGCAGCCAGAGCCGCTCACCGTCCGACTGCACGATGTCCGCCTCCTCCACGCCCGCGACCTGGTTGTTCGTCGTGGAATGGTCGGTCGGCTGGGACACCGGTGGCCCACCCAGTCCACCGCCGCCGGTGCCGCCGGCTCCATCGAAGCCTCCGCCCGCGCCGCCCACGCCGGCCGGCATCCCGTATCCGTACGGACCACCGCGCAGGGCGGCATCGGCCTGCGCGTCGATCTTCCGGGTCGCGTCGTCGCGGATCATCTGTAGCAGGTGGTCGCAGCTCTGCGCCTGCACCAGATCCGAGGGGATGCGGTCCGTTCCGTCCGACACGCTCACGCGACCACAGGCCGTGGCGAGTGCGGCGGCCGAGGTGAAGAGCGCGAGAGTGGTGACGCGAGACTTTCGGTTGCGAAGCATGGTGGGGTTCCTCCGTGTCCGGGGGAATAGCAAGGCCGGTGCCAGCCCTCGGCGGCGCGCTGCGTCTGGAACCTGCGCCAAGCTGTGCCAACGGAGCCGGACTGCGCTCGGGGCCGTGACACGGGCTTCGCGCCACGCTGGCCCCACCGCGTCGTCGCCCGGCGCTCTCGCGTCAGCGCCCGGTTCCGAACACCTCGCCCAGGCGCCGCCGGCGCTCTTCCCGCTCGAGGATCCCGGCAGCGAGCGTCTCGGCGTCGGGGAGCATCGGCCCCCACTCGAGGTAGAGCTCCGTCGCCTCCTCCGGCTCGCCGAAGCGCACCAGAAACAGGACGGCCTCGCCCGTCTCGACCTGGGTCGCGCGCCCGCCGCGGAGCACGGCGCGGTAGCCGTCCAGGGCCTCTGAGAGTCGGCCGGCGCTCGCCGCCAGGCTCGCGCGGCGAGGGAGCGTCCAGCTCGCGTCCGGCGGCGCGTCGCGCAAGCCTCGATGCAGCTCGCGGGCGTTGCGGACGGAACGGTGCAGCGCGAGCGCCGGTGCGAACGCCGGATGCTGGCGGAGAGCTTGCGCCGTCGCAGCCTCGGCGGCGTCGAAGTCGAAACGAGCCAGGTGAGCGCGCGCGAGCTCGACGTGAAGCGCCGCCACGGGGGCAACCTCCGCGAGCCCCGCGAGGCGCCGCACCGCATCGTCGTACCGACCCAGGAGGAGCATCACGCGGACCGCGGCGAGCTCCGCCTGCCAGGCGAGGCGCTTCTCGGGGTGACGGCCATAGGCCGCGGCGCTCGCGTCGTAGGCGGCGAGGGCGTCGGCGTGCAGGCCCGCCCGAAAGTACAGCGAGCCGATCTCGTAGCGCGGACGACCGTTCGCGGGGTGGGTGCCGTCGAGGGTCGACGCCCACAGCGCCGCCTCGTCACGCCAGTCGCTCACGCGCGCGAAGCCCGTCGCTCCGAGGAGCAAGGTGGCCGCGAGCGCGACGCCGGCGACGGCACGACGACGCGCGGGGGCAACGGCTGCCGCGCCCCGCGCGACGAGGGCGCAGATGAGCGCCGTCGGCAGATACAGGAAGCGATCGGCGGCGACGACCAGCCCCGACAGGGGAGCGACGTGCAGCACGAGACCGAGGGCCGCGGCGACGGTCACCCACGCGGCGAGCACCTGCGCAGAAGGCGACCGGCGGCCGAAGCGCACGGCGAGCGCGACCAGCGCGACGAGCACGGCGGCACCGAGCACGCAGAAGCGCGCGTCGAGGACACCGAGCAAGCCGAGCTGCGCGTGGGCCGCCCACGGCGTGGCGAGCATGAACGCGTAGCGACCGAGCGCCTCGAGCACGGTCCAGGCTCGCCCGAAGGCGCCGAGCGCCAGCGTGTCCCCCGCGAACGGGATCCCTGCGGCGACACGCAGCCCGACGCTGACGCCCAGCGCGACGACGAGTGGCGCCACGGCCCGGGTGAAGGCGCTCGCAGCGCGCTCCCGTGCCTCCGCGGGAACGCGGAGCCACGCGGCGACCCCCGCGACGGCCATGCCGACGGCAGCCGCAAGCGCCACCTCCTTGGCCAGAGCGCCGAGCGCGACGAGCACGGCGCTGGCCGCGGTGCGACGGACGCTCGCGCGGTCCCAGACCAGCAGCGCCGCCAGCGCGAACGTCGTCGCCAGGACGTCCGTGCGGCCCGAAACCCACGCGAAGCTCTCCGCGAGCCTGGGCGACACGCCCCACGCCACCGACGCGAGGGTGGCCGCAACGACGGCAGCGCCCAGGCGGCGCGCGAACGCGAACAGCAGCGCCACGTTCAGCGCGTGGAAGAGGAGGTTGGTCAGATGGAAGCCGGTCGCGTTCGGACCGTGCACGGCGTGGTCGAGCGCGTAGGACAGCGTCGTCAGCGGGCGGTAGAACGCGACGGCTTCGGGCTGATCGGGCGAGGCTTCCCAGAAGGGCCGCAAGAAGTACGAGGTGAGCGAGCCGAGCTCCCGAACCTGAGCCTGGTTCAGGATGAGCGGGCGATCGTCCCACACGAAGTCGCCCTCGATGGCGTGCGCGGTCGCGGCGAGGACGGCCATCACGGCCAGGCCCGCGTAGAGCAGCGGGCGCGGGGGGCGGTGAGGCGCGGCGCTCGGGGCGGCGTCGCCGTGGTCGGTCAGCACGCGATCCGCCGCGCGCAGACGCTGAAGGCACCCCCCAGGGAGCGGCCGTCGTCCAGCGTGGCGAGCCACTGACCCGTGCGAATACCGCCCAGCACCGTCGCGAAGTGGAGCGACGCCGCCCGGATCCCCACCGTCACGCCCCCGGCGTCGACGAAGTGTCCGAGCTTGAGCGCGGTGCCGTCGAGGCCGAAGTAGACGCAGGGCGGAGCGGACGACGACCCGGCGCACGCCGAGAGGCGGACCACGCCGCTGCACTCGTCGAGGGTCACGAGCGGTGCGTCCTCGTGACAGTGGATGGCCAGAGCGTAGGGGTATGCCAGCCGGCTCGGATCCGCGTCGCCTTCTCCGAGCTCGACGAACGCGTGGGTCGTCGAGCAGCCGCAGACACCGCCCGCCTCTATCACGGGCGTCGTGTCCGCCGCGTCGAGGGTGACGACCACGTCGGCGACGACTCCGACGTCGAGCGGCGCGTCCACGGTGACGCGAACGTCCTCCCGCGACACCGGTTCCGCGTTGACGTCGCGGGGCCGGGTCGTGGCGTCCGTGGTCCCTTGCGAGCCGCCGGAGCCCGCGTTCGCCTCGGTGGCGTCCGGCGGCGCCGCGTCGGGTGCAACGTGGGCGGCGTCCCTTCCTTGCGACGCCTCACCCGTGAGACCGCCGCACGCGCTCACGCCGCAGACCGCGGCGACCAGCACGGTCCTCGCGCGCCTCATCACTCACGCCGCCACGTGGAGCGCGGCCGCGCCGGATCCCCGAGCGCGCGGCGAGCTCACACGAGCCCCTGGTGCTCGAAGACCCGTCGCAGGTAGCTCACGGGCATGTTCCCCGCCTTCAGGAACGTCTCGTGGAAGCGCCTGTCGAGCTCCGCCCTGGACCAGGCGTGCCCATGACGGCGCTCGACGTCCTCCTTCAGCTTCCAGACCAGGCGATTGCCCGTCAGGTACGACAGAGGATACGCGCGCTCCTGCGAGTACCAGTTCAGCTCCGCCTCCACGCGCCCTGGACCGAACCCGGTGACCGCCTGCAGCAGCCTGCCCGCCAGCACGAAGGGATCCGAGTCCGACCGATCGAAGTCCACCCCCACCTCCAGGTAGCTCGCGTCGCCGGTCATGAAGTAGAGATCGATGGCGACGCGGGCGCCAATGCGGCTGATCTCGCGCTTGGCGACGAAGCGCACCTCGTCGGCGACGTCGGCCGCGTAGCCCTGATCGAGCATGTAGTCCTCGAGCATGGTGGTCCAGCCCTCGGCCAGCTCGTTCGCGTCCACGTGCCGCCTGATGATGGACGGATGCAGCGACGCCGTGGAGAGCTGGAGGTGGTGGCCGGGGATCCCCTCGTGGATCATCATGGTCGGGATCCCGAGCTCGGTGTGCTCGTCGAGCAGCTCCTCGGTGAGGGTGAGGTAGACGATGCTCGTGCGCACGCCCTCGCGAAACGGCGCGGGCGGGACCATCGCGCCGGCGGGAATGGAGGGCACCAGGAAGTCCGGGGTCCGGACGATCTTCATGTCCTGACGCGCAGGGATGGGAAAGAGCGCGCGCTCCTCGACGAAGGCGAGCACGCGCTCGCGCTCGGTCTCGTACCGCAGAAGGACGTCGTTCAGGCTCCCCGTGGGCAGCGCCACGCGGAACCGCGCGTTCAAGTGCTCGTGGACCGCCGCGGTCGGCGTCTGCGGATCGAGCCCGTGGCGCGCCGCGAGCCGCGGCCGAAGCTCGGCGATGGCCGCGGTCGTTTCGGCCAGGAAGTCCTTCGCGTAGCGGTGCAGCTCCTCCAGGGGCGGCTCGATGCCGCGCAGTGCGACGATGCGGCGCGCCGTCTCTTCACCCACCACCACGCTCTCGGTGGTCGGAAGCTCGGACAGGCGCCGCGAGTACGACGCCAGCGCCTCCTCGGCGCGGGCGCGGGCCGCCCGCAACCGCGGCGCGTCGGCCCACCCCTCGCCGTCGGCCCAGGCCGAGAGCGTCTGGAACAGCGAGGGCAGCCCCTCGACGCGCTCCCGATCCACGGTCACCCACCGTCGCACGGGCTCTCGCAGGCGCCCGAGCAAGGCCTCGACGTAGTCCGGCACGGCCTCGACCCGCGCCGTGACGTCGGCGAGGCGATCGCCCGGCGGTCGCGGATCGGCGATGAAGAGCTGGTAGATCCCGTCGCCGACGTCGGGGCCCGCGGTGGGGAAGCGCTCGAGGCGAGTAGCGCCGCCCATCGAGTACGCGTCGTCGAAGGCGCGAGCCTCCACCACGAGCCGAGCCAGATCGACGTCGAGGGCGTCGTCGAAGGCGAGCGCGCTCGGGTCGACGCGGTCGAAGAGCGCGAGGACTTCCCTGCCCTGCGCCGCCCTTCGCCCGACCTCGTCGAGGCTAGGATCGGGAAGCGCGTCCAGGTTCCGATCGACGCCGAGTCCGACGCACCGGTTCGGGTCCCGCGTCATCAGCGCGTGGAAGGCGTCGGTGGCAGCGCGGAGCTCGTTCACCGTCGCGTCGTTCTATCCGCGCGAGCCCTAGGCGTCGAGGGCCCGGACGGGGGCGTTTACACCACGGCCGAACCGCGCGACGTTAGGCCCGTCGGGCCGCCATGGGAGCCAACCGGAAGCTGAAGCGCGCCCAGGTGGCGAAGACCACGGGCCGCGGCGGGGCGCCACGACCCGCGGCGAGCCGCGACGCGCTCCGTCGCCAGTCGTCGGCCGAGCGCTTCAAGCGGCCGGGTTCGGACACGCTCTGGGCGAGGCTGCTCGGATGGGAAGCGGAGCGCGTCGAGCGAATCCGTCTCGCCGACGCGATCCACGACGGCGTCCTCTGGAAGCGCGCGCCCGCGGCCGCCGGCGTTCCCGAGTTCGACCCGGCCGGCGTGATTGCGGCGTTCGCTGCCCACTCGCCAGCGGGCGCGGCGCGCCTGGACACGGACACGATCGACGACGCCGTGAACGCGTGGATTTCCTCGGGCGACCAGTACGATGCCGGCGCGCCCGCGCCCAAGTGGAGCGCCTTGGCCACGCTGTGCGAGCGCGCTGGCCTCGGCAAGCCAGACGCCGCGGCGCTGCAGAACGACTGGGAGGCCTGGACCAGCCTCCACCTGGTGGCGCCGGGAAGGACGGTGCTGCTGGAGCTGCTGAAGCAGGCCGAGCAGGCGGCGGTCTCGGTGAACGACGCCGCGCGATCGGAGACGTTCGAGGCCATCGCCGTCGCCCTGCGCACGGCGTGGTCCGCCGTGGCGTACGGCGACCGCGACGCCATCTTGCGCTTGCGCCGGGTGCTGCCCGGAGAGGAGCCGTGACCGTCGCGGGCACGATGATCCGAGGCACGGCGCTGGCACCGTCGAAGCAGTTCGTCATGACCCGCTTCGGCCAGGAGCGGTGGGACGACTTTCTGGAACCCCTTTCGGAGCAGACCCGCGACGTCTTCGCCGCGCCCATCCTGCCGGTCTCCTGGTACCCGTTCACGGCGGCGCTCGAGATGATCGACTCGGCGCTGCGGCTCGCCGGCGGAGACGTGGGGGTGCTGCGCGAGATCGCGTTCTTCAACCTCGACTACGCGACGAACCTGGTCTTCAAGGCGATCTTCAAGCTGGGATCGCCCGAACTGATGGTCGGCAAGTCCGACCAGGTGTGGAAGAAGTACTACTCGCGCGGCCACATGGTGCCCCACGTCACCCGGCGCAACGCCCGCATCGAGCTCTTCGACTTTCCGGAGCTCACGCGCGTGTACGGGCTGGTCGTGCTGCACTCGATCGAGGCGGTGGTCGTCAAGGCGGGAGGCAACGTGGTCCGCGCCGTCCAGACGCGCGACCTCGCCCGCGGCGACGCCGTGGGCGAGTTCGTGTACGAGTGGCGGTAGGCGCTCCCCGCCGTGCCGAGCGGCGTCGGCGCGGCCTCGCGGCGTACGGTCGTACGCCGCGCTACTTCACGATCTTGAACACGTCCGTCGCGCAGCAGGAGCTCGCGGCAACGTACAGGTACGTCGCGTCCTGCCCCACCAGCTCGGTGACGCCGGTCGTCGCCGCGATCTGCACCCCGGCGCCACCGGCGAGTGGCACCTTGAAGACGCCGCCCTCGCTGCGCTGCGAATAGTAGATGGACGTCGCGTCCACGAGGAGCGAGTTGACCCCGGGAGCCACCACGAGCTGGGTCGGAGTCGCGTCGCCGGCTGCAAACCGGTAGATGCCGTTGAGGAACGACGTGCCGACGACGCGGTTGAAGTAGATCGTGTTGCCCGCCGGCTGCAGGGAGACGATGCCGGAGGCGAAGAACTCGCTGACGGCGCCACCCGGCACGGCGGTCGGCGTCCCCCCTGCGAGCGGCGCGGTTCGCAGCTCGTAGGTGCCGGCGTCGTTCGTCACCCAGTACAGCGCGTCGGAGGTCGGCATGAAGCCGAGGATCGCGCCATGGACGCCCTGGTTGACCGTGACGATGGCGGTCCCCGGATCGGACGCCGGCGCGGACACGGGGCGCGTGTAGATGAATCCGTTCGTGTCCCCCGACTGGTAGTCGCCGGACGCCCAGTAGTAGTTGCCGCCCTGGATCCGCAGGTACTGCGGCTGGAACGCCGGGGTGAACACGACGGTCGGCAAGGTCGCGGCGGCGGCGGTGGTGTTCTTCCGGAGAACGACGCTCGGCGTCCCGCGCTCCGCCCACAGGACGTCCGTGCCTTGCACCAGCAGGCTTTCGGTTCCCGCGTAGGCGGCTGGGGCGGTCCAGACGGTCGTTGCCGCCGAGCCGCTCACGGGGAGGCGCCGCACCGTGTAGCCGTAGTAGCCGACCTGGTACAGCGCCGATCCGTCGAATGCCCACGACCGAGCATTGCCGTTGTCGCTGCCGATCGGGACGCCCTGCTGCAGCGGGACCGCGACGCACGCGTCGGTGCTGCACGTCGTGCTCGCGGCGGTGCAGTCGCGGCCGCACTCGCCGCAGTTCGTATCGTTGGAGACCAGCGACGTCTCGCACCCCGTGTTCGGGTCGCCGTCGCAGTCGCCGAAACCCGCGGTGCAGCTCTCCACCACGCAGGCCCCGCTCTGGCAAGAAACGGTGCCGTTGGTCCCGTCGCACGCGGTCGTACACGAGCCGCATTGCGTGACCGTGTCGACGGGGGTCTCGCACCCGTTCGTCGAGTTGCCGTCGCAGTCGCCGAATCCGCTGGGACACCCGCCGCCGTCGCCACCGGGGCCATCCGCGGAAGCGTCCCCTGCGTCCGGCGCGCCCCCGCTTCCGCCGACACCGCCCGCTCCCGCGCCGGCCGACGCACCCGTTCCGGCCTCTCCCGCCGTTGCGCCACTACCCGCTTCCCCCGCGCTGCCGCTCGCGCCGGCGGCTCCGCCCACGGCCCCCGTTCCGCCGGCGCCGCCAGGCCCGGCCTCACCGCTCTGGGTCCCGGAGCTGCCCCCCTTGCCGGGGTTCTTCTTCGCGTCCTCGTCCGAGCACGCTCCCGCGAGCAGCGCTGCGCAGACTCCGGCGAAACACGAGACCGTTCCAAGAGAAGCCATGAGCAAACCTCCAACCCGAGCTTGGGGGCGAGACATTAACAGCAAATCGATCGGGGCCCTGCGCTGGTTTCATGCACGGGGCAGGACCGCACCCGCGGGAAGTGGGCACCCACGTCGCAGGCTGTCACGTTTCGACCCATTACAGCGCAGACGACATCGGTTTCGCCCGGCGCGTCGTCGCCGCCGCCGCGACTCGTCGCGCGAGCCCTCGGTGAGCGACGGATTGCGAAGACGCCCCGCGCGTGGCAAGTCGGACCGCGGGAATCGCTGCCTTCGGCGGGAGGACGACACTCGATGCGCAACGCCAAGCGACTCGCGGACATCTCGACCCTCGCGGTGCTGCTCGCCGCTTGCGGGGCCGACGCGGACGGAGGGTCTGCAGCCGGTTCCGCCGGAACGGCGGGCCTCGATGCTTCTGCGGGTGCGGCGGGCAGCGGTGCCGCCGCGGCGGCGGGCGGCGCGGGCGGCGCGTCGGCGTCGTCGGGCGTCGGCGGCGCGGGGAACGTCGCCGCGAACGCTGGCACCGGCGGACGGAGTGGCGCCGCGGGGAGCGCAGGGCAGGCAAGCGGTGGGAACGGAGCCGGCGGTGGCGCTGCGGGGAACGGGGGAATCGCCGGTGGCGGTGGTGGCGGTGGAATCGCCGGCGTCTTGGACGCTGGCGCGCAGGGTGGAGCAGACGGCGGCGTCGCGGACGCCACCGGCGAACGAGGTGACGGCGGGGAGGCCGGTGCCGCCGGTCAGGCGGGGATGGGCGGAGCAAGCGGCGGGGGAGGCGCGCCCGCGTGCACGCCGCCGGGGGATGCCGACGCCTGTGATACGTGCGTCGCCGCCCAGTGCTGCGCGGCGCTCGCGGATTGCCTGGCGAGCACGACGTGCGCCACGCAGTACGCGACGTTTCGCGCGTGCAACGACGCGATGCGGGGAGCGACCTGCAAGTACGAGTTCTACTTCGACGGCGGCACCAACGACCTGTTCACTTGCTTCTTCGGTGTGTGCAACGGCCCCTGCCCGAGCTGAACCCCTCGAAGCCGGACGAGCAGGGCTCGGCGCGGTGCCCACGCGCACCAACCCGCCAACGTGATGGAGCGCCGCGGAGGGACGATGGCCTGCTACCTGGCAGGTGGCGCGGCTCGCCGCGCAGCACCTGGCGTCGGACGGGCCGCGCGCCGCCGCCTACCCACCAGCAACAACGGGACGGCGCACGCGAGGGCCCGCAGGCTTGCGTCGCCCGCGGCCCTGCGCCCGACCCACCGGCAGCCGCAATCGGCGTCGTCGCCCGCCGCTCGCCTTCGCGGCGCGCCGAGGCTCCCGTCGATGCCTTGCGCGGTGCCGCCGGCGCCGGAGTCCATGACGGCGAGCGTCCCGGCGTGACCATCCGAGGCATCACCGAGTCCCGGTGATCCGGAGCGCCCGCCGCTGCCGCCCGTCGTGCCGGTGCCGGACACGCCGCCGGTCGCGAGCCCAGCATCGACCTCGGGAGGCCCACCGCCGGAGCCCGACGCCCCGCTCGCCCCGGAGTCGCCGGCACCGGCCGCGCCACCGACGCCCGGCGTGCCGCCGACACCCGTCGCGCCACCGGCACCCGTCGCACCACCGACGCCCGTCGCGCCACCGACGCCCGCAGTGCCACCTACCGCCGCGCCACCGACGCCCGCCGTAGCTCCGGCGCCACCGCTCCCGGCCGATGATCCGCCCGTCCCTGCGCCGCCCTCGCTCCCCGCCGCACCGCCCGCTCCCGCTCCGTCCGAAGCGCCGGCGTCGGCGGGCACCGCGCACACGCCACGCTGACAGGTGCCGGCCCCGCCGCACGGCGTGCCGTCCGCTACGACGGGCGTCGAGCACACGCCGCTCGCGGGGTTGCACGCGCCCGGTGCGTGACACTCGTCGATCGCCGGGCACGCGCGAGGCGCGCCGGCGACGCAGCTTCCCGCCTGGCACGTGTCGCCGAGGGTGCAGAGGTCTCCCTCCTCGCAGGGCGCTCCGTTCGGCTTCGGCGCGCTCGTGCAGAGGCCGGTGCTCGGGCTGCAGACGGCGGGCTGTTCGCAGGGTCCGGGTGGCGGACACGGTGCGGGACTCTGGCCCGTGCACACGCCGGCCTGACACGCGTCCGTCGGCGTGCAGAGATCACCGTCGTCGCAAGGCGTGCCGTTCGGCTTCGGCGGGTTCACGCAGGCCCCGGTCGCCGCGTTGCACGTCCCGGTCTCGTGACAGGGCGTCGGAGGCGGGCACACCACCGGGTTGCTGCCCGTGCAGACGCCCGCCTGGCACGTATCGGTGAGCGTGCAGGCGTTGCCGTCGCCGCACGCGCTGCCGTCGGGCTTGTCCGGATCCGAGCACGCGCCCGTCACGGGGTCGCAAGATCCCGGCAGCTTGCACGAACCCGGCGCGGGGCAGACGACGGAGTTGGCACCGACGCACACGCCGGCCTGGCACGCATCCGTCTGCGTGCACGCGTTGCCGTCGCTGCAGGCCGTACCGTTCGGCGCGAACGGGGTGGAGCACGCGCCGGTCGCCGGGTTGCACGTTCCCTGCAGGTGGCACGCCGATGGAGGCGGGCACACCGTGGGGTTGGCTCCCGTGCAGACTCCCGCCTGGCAGGCGTCGGTCTGGGTGCAGGCGTTGCCGTCGTTGCACGGGTTTCCCGTCAGCACGGTGCACACGCCGTCGGCCGACGCGCCCTTCGCGGCCGTGCACGCTCCGCACACGCCGTAGCTGCACGCCGTGTTGCAGCACACGCCGTCGACGCAGTACCCGCTCGCACAGTCGCCGGCCACCGCGCAGGCGGCTCCGAGGGCGCTGGTTGCCGAGTAGAGCTCGACCGTAGACAGCGTCTGCGCCGTGTTCCCGGAGAGCCCCTCTCCGCCGGCCAGCAGGACGAAGCCGTTCTGCAGCACCGTGGCGCTGGGACGCGACCGGTACTGGAGCAGGTTCCCCGCGCTCGACCAGAGCTGCGTGGAAGGATCGAACAGGAAGGTCGCCACCTGCGTCGCGCCGCTGAAGCTCGGGTCACGCCCACCGGCGATGAGCACGCGGCCGTTCGTCAGCCGCGTGGCGCTGTGGTCCGTCCGCACCGCGGGCATGGGCGTGGTCAGCGGGCAGCTCGTCCCCGCCGCGTTGCAGAGCGTGACGCTGGAATGGTAGTTGATGCCTCCCGCGTAGCCTCCCGCGAGCATCACGCGCCCGTCGGCGAGCTTCGCTGCGCTGTGGTACTGACGCAGGGCGTTCATCGAGACGGTGAAGCCCCAGGTGGCCGTCACCGGGTCGAATCGCTGGCACGAGCCGAGCGTACCGGTGCCGTCGTTACCGCCGCACACGAGCACCTGACCCCCGTCGAGGAGCGTCGCGGTGTGGAAGTTCCGATTCGACCCCATCGACGGCACCGACATCCACGTGCCCGTCGCGGGGTCGTAGCGCGTCGCCGTGTTGGTCGGACTGACCGCGTTGGTCCCCCCGGCCACGAGCACCTTGCCGTCGTTCAGGAGAGTGGCCGTGTGTCCGCGGTGCAGCTGCAGCGCACCCATGGATCCGGTCGCGGACATCGTGTTCAGCGACGGGTCGTAGAGCAGGGCGCTGCTGAGGTTGCCTTCCTCGCCACCGGCGATGAGCACCTTGCCCGTCTGCAGCAGCGTGGCGGTGTGCTGAATGCGGCCCCCCAAGGTCAGGGAGGGACCGTTCGTCCAGGTGTTCGTCGCCGGGTCGTAGAGCTCGGTGGAGGTCAGAAACGATCCGCCCACGCCGCGCCCGCCGGTCACGAGCACCTTCCCGTTCGGAAGCAGCGTGGCGGTGTGATACTGCCGCGGGAAGCTCATCGGCGCCGCCGCCGACCAGGTCGGATCGACGAGCATTGGCTCTCCCGTCGCGTCGATTCGCAGCTCCAGGGTCGCGTCGCGCGCGACCAGCCGGACGGGCACGGCCGCTCCGCTCGAGGACCACGCCTCGGGCGCCGCGACGACGAGTCGCGGAGCGTCGGTCGCGTCGTGGAGCACGACCACGCTGCCCGCCTGCGTGAGACGGGCCCCCTCGACGTCCCAGGTGGCGACGACCTCGTCCACGCTGGGCGGCCTGGCGTCCAGGTGCAGCCACTCCTCGAACCCGTCGGTCGTCGCGCTCCAGTACGACGTGCCTCCCGCGCGGTCGTAGGCGACCGAGCTGCCCACGAGCCTGCCCTCGCCGACGACGCCACGCTCGCGGACCCGGACGTCGAGCCCCGGCAGGGTGAAGCGCACGTCCCCGTCGGCGCCCTTCGGCATCACCGCGTCGAGCCGGCCGGCCGCAGCGTCCGGCTCGCGCGTCACCACGAACCCCTGCCGATCCGGGGCGAACGCGAGGGGCACGTCGAGCACCCGCGCGGCAACCCCGGGAAATCGCACGCGCAACGCCTGAGCCTCGAGCTCGCCCGAAGCCACCGGATCCTGCCGGACCCAACTTCCGCCCCGTTCGTCGCTGCACGCCACGCCGAGGACCATCCCGAGCCCCGCCATCCACCCAGTCGGCCGCATGCCGTGCCATTGGGCACCGAGCGCGACTTCCGTCGACGCGGGGACCCGACGGGAAGCGACTCGTTCCGACGACCGACGTCGGCCGGCAGCCGGATCGGACCCCCGTGGGCCCCCGCTCACTCGACGACGTCGAGCCTCCTCGTCGACGGTTCGCGCGAGGGAGATCCCTCCGCGCGCGGGCGGGGCGGAGCGGGCGGGGGCCACTCGGCCCAGTCGTCGGCGAGGGGGCCCGGCAGCGCGGGCTGCACGGTGCGCTCGAAGATCTGGAAGTCGTGCCGGCCGACGAGATTCAGCGGGAGGTTCTGGATGGGGCCGCCTGCGCCGAGCCACACGCGAAGGGCCTCGGCGTTCTGGGCGACCACGAAGTGGCGCGGATCCGTCCGCAGCGCGATGCGCAGGTGTTCCTGCACGGCGTCCAGATCACGGCGGGTGGCTGCCACGCAGGCGAGGTAGTTGTGGGCGAGCCCCGGACACGGGTGACCCAGCTCGAGCGCGCGCTTCGCGTGGTGCTCGGTCCCCTCCAGGTCACCCTCACGATGGCAGGCGCCCGCGACGTCGAGATGGGCGGGAGGGTGGTCGTCGAGCCGAGCGAGGACGGCGCGGCACTCGTCCGCCGTCTCCTCGTACGCCGTACGGAGCCCTTTGTTCTTCGCGAACCAGTCGTTCATCGTCCGCGCGAGCTCCGGCGGCGCGTCGAAGGGCATCTTCAGCTCCTGGAAGTCGTCGGTGAAGAACCACTCGCGCTTCACCGTGCCCGCCGCCTCCGCCTCCTGAAAGTCCCGCGTGCCGGGATAGATCGACAGGCACGAGAAGAGGTACTGATGCGGCCGCGCGCGCTCGAGGAACTGGAGGGTTTCGCGAAACGTCTCGGCGGTCTCGCCGCGGGTGCCGAGCATCATGTAGAAGCGGAGCTTCACGCCGTATTTCTTGGCGAGGTCGGCGGACGCGAGGATCTTCTCCACCGTGATCTTCTTGTCCACCGCACGGAGGATGGAGGGGCTGCCGCTCTCCACGCCGAGGCTCAAGCGCTGGCACCCGGCGAGGCGCATCTCCCGGAGCAGGGTCTCGTCGAGAACGTCCACGCGCGTGTCGCAGCTCCACAGGAAGCGGAGCTGTCGCTCCCGGATCCCTCGGCACAGCTCGAGGACGCGCTTCTTGTTCGTGGTGAACGTGTCGTCCTTGATCTGGAGCATCCGCACCGGAGCCCGCTCGAGGGCGCGCTCGAGCGCGTCGAGCGTGTACGCGACGGACTGACCGCGGAAGCCTCTGCCCCACGTGTTCTCCGCGCCGCAAAAAGTGCAGGCCCACGGACATCCCCGCGACGTCATGACGATGTGCGTGTCGAAGTGGGCATGAACCGACTCGAGCGTGTCGAGATCGTGGATCGCCGCCCGCGCCGGTCCGCGACGAACCGCGCCGCGGTCGCGGTACACCGTCCCTGCGATGGCCCCCAGCGAGGCTCCGGCTTCGATGCGCGCACACAGCTCGAGGAACTGCTCCTCGCTCTCACCGACGGACACCGTGTCGATGTGCTCGTGATGGGCGAGGAGTTCCTCGGCGAACGGCGTCGCGTGGGGACCGCCGACGAGCACGTGGGTGCCCGGGTGGGCCTGCTTGATGGCTTGCGCGACGAAGGCCACACCGCGGCGGTTCGCGGTCCAGCAGGAGAGGGCCCAGAGGTCCGCCTCGAGGCCGCGCAGGACCTCCTGAACCCTCGGCCACGCGTAGGAGGAGAGGTTGAGCACCTTCACCTGGTGCCCCGCGGCGATCGCCTGCGCTGCTAGGGACAGGAGGCCGTACGGCGCCTGCCAGAAGTCGGGATCGAGGTCCCCCTCCCGGTGGTCCTTCGGCGGCCCCTCTCCGCGGGGGTACGGAGCATCGCCGGGCAGAGCGATCTTCCACGGCGGAGGGTAGAGCAGCGCGACGCGCATCGACGACGGCGATCATCGTCCGCGACGCGCCCCACGGCAAGCGGGGTCAGTGCACTCTGCCGGAGGGCGCGCGTCCGGCGAGGTCGGCTGCGATGGCGCGGACCCGCGTCACGTCCAGCGGCTTCTCCAGACACGGATTCGTGACGCGCGCGAGGAACTCGCGAGCCCCCTCGGTGAAGGTACCCGCCGTCATGAACACGACCCGGGCCGCGAGGTCCGGGTCCGACCCGACGAGCTGCTCGTAGACCTGGATCCCGGACAGGTCCGGCATCATGACGTCGCAGAAGACGACGTCGAACGAGCGTTCGCTGCAGAGCGCGAGGGCGTCCCGGCCGCTCGGCGCAACGTGAACGTCGTGCTGGCTCAGGGCGCGCCGCAACACCAGCGCCACCACCGGCTCGTCGTCCACGACCAGGACCCGAGCGCGCCCGGTGGGTGCCTCGACCGCCGTCGGTATCCGAAGGGTGGTTCGAAGGGGCGCGCCCACGGGAAGCTCGACGCGGAAGGTCGCGCCCCCTTCGGGACGGTTGCGCGCCGAGATGGTTCCTCCGAGGGACGTTACGATGCTGTGGCAGATCGAGAGCCCTAGGCCCATCCCGGTCGTGCCGGACTTGGTGGTCACGAAGGGCTCGAAGATGCGCTCGAGCACGTCGTCCTCGATACCCGATCCCGTGTCGGACACCTCGATGGTCACCAGGTCGTCACGAACGCTCCGCGTGACGATCCGGATCTCGTGGGCGGTGGCGTTCCCGGGCGGGATCGCCTGAGCGGCGTTCATGATGAGGTTGATGAGCACCTGGCCGATCCGCGCTTCGGTTCCCTTCGCGGGGGGTGTGGCGGCGTAGTCGCGGACGAGCCGCGCCCGGTGGCGCACCTCGGCAGCGCACATCTTGATCGCGACGTCCACGACGTCCTCCACGCGTACCGAACTCGTGGCGTCGTCGGACTCTCGCGCCAGCGAGCGCAAGTCTCGGACGATTCTGACGACGCGGTCGCTGCCCTCGCGAGCCTCGGACAGGAGCTCGCGGAGATCGGCCACGACGGCGGCGGGGAGCGCCAGGCCGTTCACTCGCTCCAGCAGGAGGTCGAGGTTCGCCGAGACATACGTCAGCGGATTGTTGATCTCGTGGGCAGCTCCCGCCGCGAGCCGGCCGAGGGACGCGAGGCGGTCCGTCGTGATCGCCTTGGACTCGGCGGCCCTTCGCTCCTCCACGTCCCGCACCGTGAGGAACGTCGGTTCACTCTGTCGACGCTCCGAGCGGCCGGTGATCTCGGCGAGGAACTCCGTTCCGTTTGCCCGGCGAACCCGCACGTCTCGCGGTCCGTCCGACGTCAAGGCACTCGCCAGGGACTCCCCGGTCTCGTCCACGAACAGCGACTCGAGGCGCCGTCCGACGAGCGTTTCGGGCTCGGCGCCGACCATCCGTGCAAGCGCCGCGTTCACGTCGCTCACGCACCCGCCCTCCACGACGACGACGCCGTCCGTCGAAGCGTCTGCGAGCCGGCGAAACCGCGCCTCGCTGGCACCCAGGCGCGCCAGCGCTTCCGCGAGGCGCTCACCGTTCTCCCGCAGGTCGCGCGTGCGCTCGTCCACCGTGGCCTCCAGCCCGCTGTAGAGCTGATCCACGCGCCGCATGGATACGAACGAAGCACAGACCGCGAACACCGCGAGGGCGTACTCCATGGTCTGGACCGAGACGACGACGCGAGCGGAAAGCAGCAAGTCGTTCAAACCCGACGCCGCGAGCAGGCCGACCATCACCGCGATGCCCCCTCGCGAGCCTGCCGTTGCCGAGGTTATCCCGCGTGCCAGCGCGACGCAGCGCCCGATGACGAGCACGGACCAACCGCCGACGAGGGCCATGCCCCAGGAAGGAGCCGCCGCGAAGTTACTCGTAACCGAAGGCGTCGACGCGAGACGAAACATCGCCACGAATGATCACGGGGGACACGAGCGTCACCAGGAAGAGCGCCGCCCCGCTCCAGGCGAGCTGCCGGTCGCGAGGAATGGGTCGGTCAACCGGCTGCATGGCGCGCAGTGAAAGGATGCCGAAGACTCCCATCGGAACGGCGCACGCCACCTGAATGCGTGCGGCGAGCGTCACGAGGTCGGGATCCTCGGCCAGGCGCTGAAGCAGGCGACCCGCGATGAACAGCGAAGCGGTTCCACACCAGAGCGCCGCGCGCCAGTGGAGGTCCGCCCGGCGCGCTCCACTCCACAGCCAGATCTCGTGCAGCGTGAGGTACGAACAAATCCCCAGCACGACGAGCAACAGCGCAACGGGGAGGGAGACGTCCACGGTCCAACCAGGATGGCACGCGCCCGGCGCCGCGTATGTCCCCGCACCCGGGTGACACGCGGCCCCCGCCCGACCTCGGCCGCCTCAGGACTCCATGAGCGCGGTGACCTCCGCGTCGGTGTGCCGGAGCCGGATCGACAGCGCCCGCGCGAGCCGTGCGAACACCTGGACACCCACCACCGGGTGCTCCCGGGAAAGGCGATCGAAGCGCTCGCGCGAGAGCACGTAGAGATCGACGTCCGTCAGGGCCACCGCGTCGGCCGAGCGGGCTTGGCGATCCAGGAAGGCCATGTCGCCGAAGAAGTCGCCACGGCCGAACGAGGCCACGTGGAGGCCCTTGGCTCCATCGAGCGGGACGAGGATGCGCACCGTGCCTCGGCGGATGACGAAGAGCTCGTCGCCCTCGCTGTCCTTGCGGAAGATGGTGTCGCCCGCGCGAAACGACCGCTGGTCCGCGCACTCCACGACGTTCGGCAACAGCCCGCGCTCCTCGATCTCGCGAAAGAGATCCATGTCGGCGAATTCGAGCGGAACGTTCCTTTCGGCTCGCTCGCCGAGCTGCTCGAGAAGGTAACGATCCTCGATCCACTCCAGCGCCGCGTCCAGGTCGTCGAAGATTTCGATGCCGCCGCTTCCGCTGCCGATTCGCAGGTCGGCGAAGTACCCGCGCAGGTCGCGTCCGGTGGGCAGGTTGGCAGGGACGCCGGCCAGCACGAGGCGCCCCTCGTGCTCCTCGAGCTGGACGTCCATCTGGTCGAGCATGCGCGCCGCGGTGAAGTCCACGCCCTGCACGCGCCGCAGATCGAGGACCACGTAGTCCTGCCGGCCCAGATCCTGGGCCAGCTCCGTGAAGAGCTTGTCCGTGGTGCCGAAGAACAGGTTGCCCTGAACCTCGCAGATCGTCGTGCGCCGCCCTTCGCGCTCCAGCACCGCCATCTCGTCGGGGAGACGGCGCTGCTTCGAGAAGACCCGGCTGCCGTCGGTCTTGCGGCGCACGACGGACGCCGACATGTGCTCGCGCACGAAGAGCAGCGCGGCGAGGACGAAACCCGTGGCCGACGCCTCGACGAGGCCGACACTGACCGCAACCACCACGACGGCCAGGATCACGCCGAAGTCCACGAGCGTGGAGCGCTGGCGCACGAGGCGAAAGCTCTTCGCATCGACCATGCGCACGGCGATGACGAGCAGAATTCCCGACAGCGCGGCGATGGGGATCCAGGAGACCACCGACCCGAGCAGGACGAACACGACCAGGCAGAGGCCGCCCTCGATGACGCCCGACCGGCGGGTCATCCCCCCGCTCGTCACGTTCACGAGCGTGGCGCCCATGGTCCCGGCGCCGGGGATGCCCCCGAAGATGGCGCTCGCGGCATTCCCGATCCCCTGTGCCCGGAGCTCCTTGTTGGAGTCGTGGCGAGTGCGCGTCATCGCATCGACGACCACGCAGGTCTTCAGCGTGTCGATGGAGAGTAGCGCCGAGAGCGTGAGCGCGGGGACGATCACCGCACCGGCGTCGCGCCAGCGGAGGGTGGACAGCGCCGAGGCACGGTCGCCGAGCCCGGCGAGGAGCGATCCGAACGAGGCGTTGATGGGTCCTACGACCATGCGATTGCCCTCGAGGGTCGCGAGCGCCGGGTCGATGCGGGACAGCGCGAAGTAGGCGAGAGCGCCCGCGGAGAGGCCGATGATGGCGGCGGGGACCCGCCTGGTGAGCCGCGGCGCGAGCACGACGCCGAGAATGGTCGAGCCGCCGACGACGATGGACCAGGTGTTCCAGCTCCCGGGCTGGCTGAGGGCCGCGCCCAGCTTCGTCCCGGCGGGGAGGCCCAGGAGGCCGGGGAGCTGCTTGACGAAGATGAGCACGGCGACGCCGCTCATGAAGCCGGACACCGCGGGATAGGGGATGTACTTGATGACCTTTCCACCGCCGATGACGCCGTAGGCGAGCTGCAGCCCACCGGAGACGACGGCGACCGCGGTCATCAGCAGCAGCGCCGTGGTGGCGTCGTGCTGGCTCGCCAGCTCGCCAGCGAGCGCGCCCATCACTGCAGCCGCTGGCGCGCACGGCGCCGAGATCAGCCGCTGCGTGCCGCCTAGCAGCGGGTTGATGACCCCGAGGAGCACGGCTCCCACCATGCCGGCCACGGCGCCCGCGGCCGCGAGACTGCCGCCGAGGGGCGAGGTGATGGCAACGCCGAACGCGACCGCCGACGGCAGCGCGACGAGCATCGCCGCGAAGCCTCCCCACGCGTCGGACACGAGTGCACTTCGCGGCGCGGCGGACGGAGGCGCGTTCACGGCGAGGGCGATCTGCCCCGGCGTCGCAGGGCGGTCAATCTGCTACGCTCCGCGGCGTGCGCGCGCGCGACCTGTTGCTGGCGACCGCCGTTCTGGCGGCCGGCGGCGCGGCATCGACGTCGTCGGGCTGCGGCGCGCGCACGCAGCTCCCCGTCGGTAGCGACGCGTCCGTGTGCGCGGAGGGGAGCGTCGAACCGTGCGAAGGCCCGGGGTCTTGCCAGGGTTCGCGCCGGTGCGAGGACGCGGACTGGTCGGCTTGCCAGTGCGCGCCCGTCGACGCCGCCGTCTGCTTCGATCAGATCTACGACGCGCGCACGACCGGTCTCAGCCTGGCGTTCGCCGTGGACCGGTCCACATCCATGCTCGTGTTCTGGCCCGA
Organism: uncultured Polyangiaceae bacterium; assembly: GCA_964487605.1. GTDB lineage: Bacteria > Myxococcota_A > Polyangia > Polyangiales > Polyangiaceae > JAJDAH01. The sequence continues at coordinate 7,702 of CAZARU010000057.1, read as the reverse complement.
GGTCCGCCTCGCGCTCGGGGACTTCTTCGCGGACCCGGCGTCCGCGGGTCTGCGCGTGGCCCTCGATTTCTTCCCCGCGACCTCGGGGGGCGCGGTGTGCGAAGAGGCGAGCTACCTGGTGCCGGACGTGCCCTTCGGGCAGCTCGCCGCGAGCGCCGCCCCCGCGGACGCCCAGGAGCAAGCGCTGCTCGATCTGCTGGCGCGGGTGGAACCCAACGGAAGCACCCCCATGCTGCCCGCCTATTCTGGCGCCATCGAAGCGTCGAAGGCACGCGCGCGGGAGGCGGGCCCCGGTGAGACGGTCGTCGTCGTGCTCGTGACCGACGGCGAACCGGCCGGCTGCGAGGGCACGAACACGACGCCGAGGGTCGTCGAGCTCGCGGGCGCCGCCGCGAGCGGTTCGCCGAAGATCCGCTCGTTCGCCATCGGGCTCGAGGGCGCGAGCGACGTCCTGGTCGAGAAGGTGGCGGAGCGCGGCAACGGCGAGGCGTTCTTCATCGAGGGAGACAGCATCACCGAGTCGCTGACCGCGGCCTTCGAGAAGATCCGGAATCGGCTCGCGTGCGATTACGACGTGCTCGGCGTGGAGGAGCTCGCCCCCGCGGACGTCACCGTGACGTTCGACGCCGGCGATGGCACGGAGCGCACGCTACCGTTCGATCCGGGGTGTGCACGCGGCGGGTGGGAGCTGGCTTCGTCCGCGGGCGGCGGCTTCCGCGTCTCGCTGTGCGAGCGCGCCTGTCTCGACGCGAAAGGCGTAGACCGCGGGCGCATCCGGGTGTCGGCCAGGTGCGCTCAGGTGGGACCCATCGGCACGGGCGGCGCTGGCGGTGGCACCGCAGGAACCGGCGGAGGCGGGCCCACGAACGCCGCGCTGGGCAAGCGGTGCGCCGACGCGTCGGACTGCGGCACGCCGCTCACGTGCCTCGCGGCGACCTCGACGGCGCTCGACGGCGGCGGTCCCCCGGGCGGGCTGTGCACCCTACCCTGCTCCGACCACCTCGACTGCGAGGCCATCGACGAGGACTCGCGCTGCGAAGCTCTCGGCACCGGCGGGACGTTCTGCGTGGAGCGCTGCACGGTGGGCCCATTCGGGCTCATGCAGTTCGACCCGCGAAAGTGCCACGGACGGGAGGAGTTCGCGTGCAGCCCGCTGGGCTCCAGCGCCGCCCGCCCGACGTGCCTTCCCCAATGCAACGCCGACGGCGACTGCCCGGAGGGACGTCACTGCGACCCGAAGGATGGCCTGTGTCGAGACGTCCCGCGCAAGGGGCTCCCCACCGGCGCGGCGTGTTCGTCCTCGGACGAGTGCCTCGGCGAGTGCCTCGGGTCGGACGCGTCGTTCCTGTCGCGCACCTGCACCGAGTGGTGCACGTCGGGCGCCGCATTCGGCTGCGGGTGGGCGGGCCCGGGCACGGGCCTGCCCGAGGCATTCTGCTTCCTGCCGCTCCTCCCCGTGCTCACGCGCGGCGGTCCGGGCCTGGGCGACCTGAGCGCGTGCGTCGAGCTCTGCGATACGGACGCCGACTGCAGCCACGCCCAGCTCGGGTGCGAGGCGTTCGCCGTGAGTTCCTACTCGCAGATCACCGGGCGCAAGGGCATGTGCGGCATCAGCATGGGCTTCGGGCTTCCGCCGCCGAACTGACCGTCTTCACACTTCTTCACGAAGACCCGCGAACTCCCTTCACGGTGCGCCTCCAGAGTGCCGTGGAAAGGAGCTACGGATGTTTGGATTCATCTTCGGAACGGCCTGTCTGGTCGGGCTGTACTGGGTAGTCAGGAGGCACCGCGGTCCGTGGGCGTTCGGGCGCAGAGCGGTCCTGCGCAGCGTGTTCGAGCGCCTGGACACGACGCCGGGACAGGAGAAGGTCATCCGCGACGCAGTGGACGACTTCCTGAAGACGGCGGCCGGCGCCAGGGAGAGCGCGAGGGAGTGGCGGAAGGAGATCGCGTCGGCCGTCCGCAAGGACTACTTCGACGAGACGCTCCTCGGAGAGCTCTTCGCGAGGCAGGACGATGTCATCGAGACCCTGCGCAAGGAAGTGGTCGGGACCCTGGGGCGAGTGCACGCCACGCTGGACGAGGCGCAGCGCGAACGACTGGGTGATCTCCTCGAGAAGGGCGCGGGCGGGGGCTTTCGCCCGCGCCATCGCGCTTGCGCCTAGAGGAAGGAGGCACACGTGAAACGAAGAGTTCTGATCGGGCTGTTGGCGGTGGGTGCGATCATCGGCTTCGCCTCGGGGTTTCGGCGGCTGCACCAGCAGGCCCACGACCGCCACGAGCGATTCGGACGCGGGCACTGGGAGCGGCGGGTCGCCGAAACGTGCGCGCGCGCTGCCCACGACGTCTTCGACGAGCGCGCGAAGAAAGCGCCCTAGCCCGGTGCACCCGGCAGGCGGTCCCGGGGAGAATCACGCGGGATCGGCCGCCGGTGCATGCCACGCGAACTTGGTACAGTCGAACGATGCCGGTCCGAGTCCTGGTGGTCGATGACGACGCCAAGCTCTTCGACCTCCTCGCGAGCTACCTGGACGACAACGGCGTCCTGGCGACACGCGCGCCCGACGGCGAGACGGGCCTCGCCGAGCTCGGGCGCACCGTCTACGACGCCGTGCTCCTCGACGTGATGATGCCGGGCATCGACGGCCTGGAGGTGCTGCGCCGCCTGCGGACGCGGGCCTCCGTGCCGGTGATCATGCTCACGGCGAAGGGCGACGAGACCGACCGCGTCGTCGGACTCGAACTCGGAGCGGACGACTACCTGACCAAGCCGTTCAGCCCCAGGGAGCTCCTGGCCCGGCTTCGCGCCGTGCTGCGACGCACTCAGCCCGACCTGCGGGGCGAGCGGCTGTCGGTCTCGGGCATCGTGGCGGACGTGAGCGCGCGGACCGTGTCCGTCGAGGGCGAGCTCGTCGAGCTGACGGGCCTCGAGTTCGATCTCCTCGTCGCGCTCCTGCGCCGCGCCGGCCGCGTCGTCCCCCGCGCGAGCTTGCTCGACGAGGCGGGGCGCGGCGACGTGGCGGTCAACGAGCGCACGGTGGACGTCCACATCTCCCACCTGCGGCGGAAGCTCGGCGACGACCGCCGGCACGCCAAGCTCATCCGGACCGTTCGCGGCGTCGGCTACGTGTTCGCGCGGGAGGGCTGAGTGCGTTCCCGGCGGCGGCAGAGGCGACTCAGACAGCGCCTCTTCTGGTGGTTCGGTGGCGCCATCGTCGTGACCACGGTGGTCGTGGCGCTGGTCTTCCGCGCGCTACGGCCCGAGCAGAGCTGGACTCGGCACGTCGCGGGGCTTCGCGCGTTCACCGTGAGCCAGCTCGCCGACGTCTGGGACGACGACGACGCGCGCGAGCGACTCACCCGCTCGCTGGCGGAGCATCTCCAGATCGGCGTCCGGCTGGAGGACCCCACCGGCGCGCGCCTGTCCGAAGCGGGAGGGGCGTGCAGGTCGCCGCGCTACACCCTCGACGTCGAGCAGGACGGACGGCGCTACGGCCGCGCCTCGGTCTGCTTCACTGGAGCCCGCTCGGCCATGGCGCCCGCCGCATTCGCCGCCGCGCTCGTCGCCGCGGCCGTCGTGCTCTGGGCGCTCGCCGGCCGGGTGGCACGGCGCATCGCACTGCCGCTCTCCGAGCTCGGTCGCGTCGCGCAGGAGATTGGCAAGGGGAACCTCTCCAGCCGCGCGCGCCTGCGCCGCGACGCGCCAGGCGAGATCGGCGAGCTGGCGGAGGCGATCGACGACATGGCCGTGCGCATCGAGCGGCAGCTGGTGGCGCAGAAGGAGCTGCTCGCGGCGGTGTCCCACGAGATTCGCACGCCGTTGACGCGGCTGCGGGTGCTGCTCGAGCTGCTCCGCGAGCGGGGCACGACCCCGGAGACGCTCGCGAGCCTGGAGGAAGAGGTCCGCGAGATCGACGACCTGGTCGGGGACCTGCTGGCGAGCTCGCGCCTCGACTTTCAGGGCGCGGCGCCCATCGAGCTGAGTGCGCGCGACCTCGCGCTCCGCGCCCTCGAACGGGCCGGCGTCGAGGCAGAGCGACTGCAAGACGAGACGAGCGGCGCGCACGTCCTGGCCGATCCGACGCTGCTGGGCCGCGCGCTCGCGAACCTGCTCGACAACGCGCGTCGCCATGGTGGCGCAGTGGAGCTCATGGCCGTCCGTCCGCGCGGCGACCGCGTGGCCTTCGAGGTCGAGGACTCGGGGCCCGGGTTCGCCGCGGACGTGCTGCCGCGCGCCTTCGAGCCGTTTCACGCCGGAGACGGCCCGGGCGAACGCGCGGGAGCGCTCGGACTGGGACTCTCGCTCGTTCGGCGGATCGCCGAGGCCCACGGCGGGCAGGCGCGCGCCGAGAACCTCCCGGGTGGGGGTGCCCGCGTCGGCTTCGACGTGCCCGGCGGAAAGACGGCGCCGCACCCGAGCCGAGCGTAGTCCTCGACGTCCGCGCGTCAGTGCGCGGCGTTCGCGTGCGCCGCGGATCGGGCCACTTGCCGTTCGTGGGGCGCGGCCCGGCGGTCCTCGGCCTCGTACCGCTTCAGCTTGCGGTAGAGCGTCTTGCGATCGACGCCGAGGAGCTGCGCGGCCTTCTGCTTGTTCCCGTCCAGCGCACCCAGGACCGCCAGGATGTGCTCACGCTCCACGACTTCGAGCGGGACGAGCCTCGTGGGGGCCCCCTGCTCGCGCGCCGAACCGAGCGCCTGGAGCACGGCGGCGAGCGGCGCGGGGTGGCGAAGCACGTTCAGAGCTCCCGCGCGCAGCGCGTGCAGCGCCAGCTCGGCCGTTATCTCGGGCGCCAGGACGACGAACGGCGGCGCTCCGAACGTCGCTCGACGTCGCCCGATCTCGGCGAGCGCCGGCGCGCGCGCCCCGTCCATCCCGACGTCGAGGAGGATCAGATCCGCACCGTTCATCTCGCCGTTGAGGTGGCGCGGGTCGGCGTGCTCGACGTCGTGCCCCGCGTGTCTCAGGGCGTGCCCCAGCTCTCGGATGGCGACGGAAGCGCCCAGCACGAGGACTCGGGCAACGGTGGTGGCGGGCGGATGGGCGGCGGTCATCTGGCAGGATCTCCTTGGCACTGGCGGGTGAATCTACGAGGTTCACGAGAAGGACACGGCCCGTCGCCCGTGGGTCACATCTCCGCACTCGATGTCCTGGACAGGGACACCGAGGGCGACCACCGCCCGCGGCGACTTCGGCCGGGCGGCCTTTCCCGGTCAGGGCGCGCAGGCGAGCGCAACGCCCAGCACCTGCACGCCCAGGTCGCGAGTGTCGCCCGTGCCGTCGCGCACGCTCGGTTTGAAGCGTGGACTCGAGATCTCGATCTCGTGCGCGCGGCGGCCCGCGACCGCTGCCCACGGGATCTCGGTCACCCCACCGTCCCCGGCGACGAGGACGCCGTTCACCCGGACCTCGACGTCGGCACCCCGTGCGGCGATCTCCACGCGGCAGGGCCGCCCGGACTCGAACTCGAGGCCCGTGACGACCACGGAGCCGTGCCCGTCGGTCCAGCGGAACGGCTCGGCGTCACCCTCGGGATCGTAGAACCCGTGGAGTTCGACGGCGGGGTCGAAGCGGAAGAGCTCGACCTCGACGCGGCCACGCGCCGTCCGCGGTGCCGCCGCCGGAGCCCGCTCGCAGACCAGAGTGGCGGCACGAACGAGGCGCCCCGCGCCACGCAGCTCGATCTCCACGGGTTCCGCGGCGGCTCCCTCGACGGACAAGGGATACGTGGTCGACCGGCTGGGAAATGGGCGCACCATGACGCCCGCGATGAAGACCTCGGGCGGGGGCGAATCCGCGCGAAGCGCCAGGCGACAGTCGCGACCGGACGGGATCGCGGCGCGCGCCACGCGCAGGGTGGCGGCCTCGACGATACGCCGTGACCTGCCGTCCGCATCGACCGGCGCGAACCCGGCCGCCTCGACGCGCGCGTCGCGATCTGCGCCGAGCAGCGGCACGAGGGTCCGCGCGAAGTCCGCGCGTCCGGAGGCGGTACCGGAGATGACGACCGGCGGCCCGTTCACGGGCGCCTCGCGGAGCGGGAACACGCGTGGATCGTCGAAGGCGTGGAGCCACCCGTCGAGGGCCGCGAGCAACTGGCCGTCACGCGTGGCGCTCTGGCCGAGCACGTTGGTCGTCTCGGCCGGGTCGGTCGCCAGATCGAACACTTCGATCGAGCCCGTGTGGTGGTCCAGGATCAGCTTGCCCGAACCCGTGACGACGTAGCTGCGATGGACCCCGACGTGCTCGAGGGGAACGTCGAGGGGCGACGGGTGGAACGTCCGGCCCGCCACCGAGCGGTCCTGAAGGGGGCGCCCGCAGAAGGCGGGATAGAGGCTCTGGCCCGGGGGGCGAACGAGCGGGGGGAGTCGCAGGACGTCGAGCAGCGTCGGCATCAGATCGACGGCGTGGACGTCGTGGTGGACGGCGCGCGCCATGGCGCCGGGCACGTGCACGACGAGCGGGGAGCGAATCACCTCTTCGTACACGCTCGTGGCGTGAAACCGCCCGCCGTGCTCGCCGAACTCCTCCCCGTGGTCGCCGTTGACGACGACCATCGTCGACTCGAGGAGGGAATGCGCGCGCAGGATCTCGAGGTGACGCTCCACGTAGGCATCGAGGACCGGCAGGGTCTCCAGGTAGCGCTCGAAGGGTTCGCTGGACGATCCCCGGGCGTAGGGCCAGTGGGCGTCGCCGAAGTGAACGAAGGTGAAGAACGGTCGCCGGGGCTCGGCTAGGCGGCCCACGTAGTGGTCGAACCGCTCGAAGTAGTCGGAGGGGGCGACGCCATCGATCGCCTCGCGAACCCCCGAACCGCCGGGTTCGAAGAAGAGGCGATCGTCCACCGCGGCGAAGAACGCCGGCGGCGCGTGGAACCAACCCGCGACGAACACGAAGGTTCCGCTCCGCCGCAGGCGCAGCAGACCGAAGCGATCCGCATCGTCGAACCCGGCCACGGCGAAGTCCCCCTTCAGCTCGGCGAGCACGGACAGATCCGTCCGCGCCGACGCGGTACGGTAGCGACTGAACGAAACGCCTTCCGTGCGCAACCGGTGGAGCGTGGGGGCGCGCCGCGGAAAGTCGCCGCGCTCGAGGACGTCCGCACGAAGCGCGTCCAGGGAGATCCACACGACGTTGTGAACGCGGTCGAACGGCGCGCACGGAGCCGTCGCGCGCGATGGCGGGAACGACATCGGCGCCGACAGATCGCCTCCGAGCCGATTCTCGTCGACACCGTTGCCGGGGATCTCCCGAACGTCGCGGAACCCGAGCGTCACCCCCTCGACGGTCACGGGGAGCGGCGCGCGACGAACGCCGAGCGCGGCCGCGATGCGAGCGGCCGCCCGCAGGTGCGCATCCGCCATGGGCCGGCGCAGAGCATGGCCGCGCTCGGTCGGTGTCACGTTCCCCGCGAACGCCGAAGCCGCGCCGAACGCGACGACCAACGAGAGGCCCCACACCACCGCCTCGGCCACCCGAGCGATCGACACCCATACGGCGAGCGCGGCACTGGACGTCGCCGCGACCCACGCGAGCCAGCGCCCGGTGGGCTGGGCGTCGAACGCGTGCCCGTGCCCGACGACCACGAGCACGCAGGCGGCGAGCCCCGCAGCGGCACCGGCGATCCGGAGGCGGCGCTTCCCGGCGCCGAGCCACGTGAGCAGCAGGGGCAACGCGAAGGCTGCGCCCGCCCCGAGCACGCCG
>CAZARU010000056.1:0-42698 GCA_964487605.1 uncultured Polyangiaceae bacterium | reverse complement strand
ACCCACACGCGGCCGTCGTTGCGCAGCGACTCGCTCATGAGCGTGAGCTTCGACTGGTAGTCCCCGCTCACGGGGATGCACGTGGGGTGAATCTGCGTGAAGCAAGGGTTCGCGAAGAGCGCGCCCTTGCGGTGTGCGCGCCAGATGGCCGTCGTGTTGCAGGCCTTCGCGTTGGTGGAGAGATAGAACACGTTCCCGTACCCGCCGGTGGCGAGCACGACCGCATCGCCCAGATGCGCCTGAATCCTTCCGCTCACCAGGTTGCGCGTCACGATGCCCCTGGCGGTGCCGTCGACGACGATCAACTCCAGCATCTCGGTGCGCGCGTGCATCTCCACGGTCCCCGCTTCGATCTGCGCGGCCAGCGCCTGGTACGCACCCAGAAGGAGCTGCTGCCCGGTCTGCCCGCGAGCGTAGAAGGTGCGCGAGACCTGAGCGCCGCCGAACGACCGATTGGCCAGCAGGCCCCCGTACTCGCGCGCGAAGGGCACGCCCTGCGCGGCGCACTGGTCGATGATGCTGACGCTGACCTCCGCCAGGCGATGGACGTTCGACTCGCGCGCGCGGAAGTCGCCGCCCTTCACCGTGTCGTAGAAGAGCCGGAACACGCTGTCGCCGTCGTTCTGGTAGTTCTTCGCCGCGTTGATCCCCCCCTGGGCGGCGATGCTGTGCGCGCGACGCGGGCTGTCCTGGTAGCAGAAGCACCTCACGCGGTAGCCCTGCTCGCCCAGCGTGGCGGCCGCCGCGCCGCCGGCCAGGCCCGTGCCGACCACGATGACCGTGTACCTGCGGCGGTTCGCCGGGTTCACCAGGCGCATGTCGAAGCGGTGGCGCGCCCAGCGCGTCTCGAGCGGGCCCCGCGGAGCACCGTCACGCAGCTCCATCACGGCGCCGCCTTCGTCGTCCGGCGGCGCATCAGCGCACGACCCCGGTGAGCACGCCGAGCGGAATTGCGACGTTGCCGGCGACCACGAGGAGGGCCAGCGACTGCGCCGCCCGCCTTCCGGCCGCGTCGTACCGCGGATGCGTGATGCCGAGGGTCTGCAAGAGGCTCCACGCGCCGTGGTGGAGATGCAGCCCGAGCAGGGCCTGTGCCGCGAGGTAGATCGCGCTGGCCCATCCGACCTGGAACCCGCGCACGACGTTCGAGTACACGTCGTGCGGATCGTGCTCGTAGGGCCCCACCGCCGTACCCGGCCACGTCAGGTGGGCCAGGTGAAAGAGGATGAAGAGCGCGAGCAGTGGGCCGCTCACCTTCATCCACCGCGAGGCGTAGGTGCTCGCGATGCTGGCCTTCTTCCGGTAGGCCACCGGCCGCGCCGCCGCCGACAGTGCGACCAACTGCACGGCGACGACCGTGTGGACCACCAGGCTGGCGAGGAGCACGAGGCGAGCGCCCCAGAGCAGCGCCGGCACCTTCCTGAGGCCGGCCGCGTAGGCGTTCAGGGCGTCGGCCCCCGCGAAGACCAGCAGATTGCCGAGCATGTGCGAGACGACGAACCCGAACAGCACGACGCCAGTGACGGCGAGCAGCGCCTTCTTGCCGAGCGTCGTGTCGGTGTAACGGAGCTCGGACTCGCCCGCGCTGCTCATTCGAGGGGAAGCTCGCTGTCGCGAAGGCGCGGCGCGAGGCCGTGGCGCTCGATGGTGCGCACGCAGCTGTTGCGTCGGAGGAGGGCGTCGTCGTTGCTCGGCGGAGACAGCTCGTTCGCCTGGTCGTAGAGCTCGATGGCGTCCACGAAGGCGTCGTAGGCGAAGGACGCGGCCATGCCCTTCTCGAGCTGCGCGATGGCCTCCCGCTCGCACACCAGGCCCGCATAGTAGACCCGCTCGTACTCCGTCGGGAGCCTGGCCGCGCATTCGCGCGCGCGCTTGCCGGCGCTCGGAACCTTCGCGAGCTGATCGGTCAGCGACAGGAGGAGCGTTCGCAGCGCGTGGACGTTGTCGGGCTCGACGTCGAGCACGTCGAGGCAAATGCTCTCCGCTTCCTCCGCTTCGTTGAGCAGCCGGTAGCGGTCCGCCTTCTCCAGCGCCCGCTCGACCGACTCCGGCCGGATCCGTCGTAGCTCGAGGGGTCCCATCCCGCCCCGTGACGATAGCCCGAGAACCTCTACGAGCGCACCTCCATCTGCGGCGAACATGGGCGCGCGCTTCTCCGGTGTGTTCTGATCGGCGCGTCGGCGCCACGCCTGGTTTGCGAGGCGCCGCTCCCTCCGTCACACTCGTCACCTTCGGGTACGGAGGGCCGTGATGCGACACCTGGTGAACTGGGGCACGTGGATGCTGCTCGTTTCCGGCGGGGCAGTCGTGGCCACCGCGTGCGGCGACTCCGGCGAGAGCGGCGCCCTGTTCCGCGAAGGCCCCGACGGCAGCGCGGACGCCGCGTCGGGCGGCGCGGCGGGGAGCGGCGTGGACGGATCCGGAGCCACGGGCGCCGACGCCGCCTCGGGTGGCGCAGCCGCTGCCGACGGCTCCACGTCGTGCCCCGACGCCGACGGTGACGGGGAGACGACGTGCGAAGGCGACTGCGACGACGGGGATCCGAACAACTTCGGTGGCAACCTCGAGCAGTGCGGTGACGCCGCGGACAACGACTGCGACACCATGGCGGACGAGGGGTGCGGAGGCCTCGGCACCTACGTCTCCGACCTGGTGGGGAGCGACGCCAACCCCGGCACGCAGCAGAGCCCCGTGAAGAGCCTTCGTCAGGGAATGGCGAACGCGCAGACCATCGGCGGCGGTGTGGACGTGTTCGTGGCCGAGGGCACCTACGCGGAGAAGGTCACCTTGGTGGAGGGGGTGAGCCTCCTCGGGGGCCACGCGTGCGACACCAGCTCCTGCACCTGGGCGCGCGATCCGAAGGCGACCGTGTCGACGATCCAGTCCACCGACGCCGAAGGCGTCGTTGCGGGCTCGTCCATCACGCGGGCGACGGCGATCGACGGCTTCGAGATCGTCGGGCAGGACGGCGCCGGAACCGGAGACGGACGCTCGGCGCTGCGCATCGCCGGCGGCTCTCCCACCGTGACCAACGACGTGATCCGGGGACCCGACGTCAGCGGTGGCGATTTCAGGACCGGGCGGTCCTTCGGGATCCTCCTGCAGGGCACCGGGGCGTCACCGGGTGCGCTGATCCAGGGCAACGAGATCCACGGCGGCCGCTCGTCGGACAACGGCTCCGACGCGCTCGCGTTCGACTGGAGCGGCATGGCCACCGGCTGGGCGGAGATCCGCTCGAACCTGATCCTCGGCGGCGAGGGGCGGGGAGCGAACGGACTTGTGGCGTGGCGGAGCGGCGCCGGCACGCTCGTGGTGGACAACGACGTCTCCGCCGGGCGCTGCATCGGCTCGAACGGCCGCGCGTGGGGCATCATCGTGGGCAGCGAGCTGGACGTCGTGGGTAACCGCGTCAACCTCGACGCCGCCACGGCCGGTGCCTGCGCCAGCACCAACTTCAGCGGCGGACTTCAGAGCGAGAGCTCCACGTCGAGCATCGTCAACAACGTCATCCGGGGCGTCGATTCGCCGCGGAGCGTCGGGGTGATGCTCGCGGAGTTCGAGATGCCCGCCGGCACGGTGGTCCTGAACGGCAACACCATCGACGGAAGCGGGCCCTCGCCGAACACGGCGGGCGGGAGCAGGAGCCACGCGATGGTGCTCACCATAGGCACCTGCACCATGTGCGGCTTCAACGCCCGCGTGGGGCGCATTCGCAACAACGTGCTGCTCGGCGGCGCCGCTCCCGACCGGTTCGGCGTCTGGGAAGAAGCTCCGAGCGGCCGAACCCAGGAGCCGGAAGCCTTCGAGAACAACCTGCTCTGGCTCGGCGCGTCGCCCTCGGGCGCCAGCGCGCTCTATCGCGAGTGGGGCGGCAACCAGCCGACGCTGCACCGCACCCTCGCGGCCGTCAACGGCCTGTCCATCCCGAGCGGCAACGTCTCGGGCAACCTCGAGGGCGACCCCCTGCTCGACGCCACGTACCACCTGGGCGCCGGCTCGCCCGCCATGGACGCCGGCACCGCCACGGAAGCGCCCCCGGACGACATGGACGGTGACGCGCGGCCCAAGGGTGCCGCCGTGGACATCGGCGCGGACGAGCGCTGAGGGTGCCGGGCATCGACGACGCGGCGAAACGTCCGCGCACCTCCGCGATGCGGACGGCCGTGCCGACCGTCGCCCCGTGCGCCTCCGGGTCGGAGGTCGCGCCGCACCCCGCGACGGCGAGGCCGACCATCCACCGCCACCACTCGATCGTGCGCCTGGCCACCGTCCCTGGCGACGCTACCGCGGACGAAACGCGATCGTTCCTGTGAACGCCCAGCTCGACCGGCGTCATCAGCGACCGCCCGACGGGAGTGAAACGGCGAACCGAAGCACCCGCGTGGCCCTCGTTGCGACCGTAGCCGCTTCAGGTGACCATCGCCGCGGGTGAAGTTTCAATCGCAGGTCACGTGGCTCGCGGTCGTCGTGCTGTCGGCGTGCCGCGATCCCACGCAGATCACCTTCGAGATCACGACCGACGTCCCGTGCGGTGACGTGAACGACACGTCGATCGCCGTGGGAGTCCCAGGTGAAGTCGAGGACACGTCCACGACCGCGACGACGAGGTGCGTGGACGGGCGTATCGGCTCGATAGTCGTCGTCCCGAGCTCCGGGACCGACGCCGAAATCGGCATCCGCATGGCCACCGGTGTCGGTGTGGACGCCGAGTCCTGCGCACCGCCGGCGTTCACGGGCTGCATCGTCGCCCGGCGCGCCCTTCGGTACGTCCCGCACACCCCGCTCTTCGTCCCCGTCACGATGCGAAGCGAATGCAGAGACGTGCCCTGCGGCGCGACGACGACGTGCGTCGAGGGCGGCGCATGTGCGACGGCGGAGATTCTCCGCGAATCGCGGTGCGCCACGCGCGGCGTGTGCGACGAAGACGCGCTCGCCGTGCCTCCGCCGGTACCGTGCGTGACGCCACCGTGCGAGGCCGTGGTCGTCCTCGAGAGTCTCAGCGTCCCGGTCGGCGTCGCGCTCACACCGACCCACGTGTACTTCTCCGAAGAGTTCGGGGGGATCTCCAGGCTGAACCGAACCTCCGGCGAAAAGGAGAGCGTGGTGAGCGCGACCGGGCACTATCAGCAGGTCGCGGTCCGGGACCAGAGCCTGTACTGGGGCGACTACACCGGGGAAGTCTGGCGCTCGAACCTGGATGGCTCGGCGTCGGTCCGGCTCGTGTCCGGACAGGGTCGGGTCGTGGGGGTCGGTGCCTCGGACACGGTGCTCTACTGGACGCTCGATCTGCCGTCGCCCGCGGGAGAGATCCGCTCCACGCCGCTCGGCGGCGGAGCGGTCGAGACCTTCGTGGGCGGCCGAGGCGCGATGGAGGGAATCGCCGTGGCCACCGACGGCGTGTACTTCGCTGCTTTCGAGGACGGTGAGATGGGCTTCGCACCGTTCACCGGAGCGCCGAGAACGCTCGTGCCGGCGGCTGCGCTCCCCTCGGGGGTCGCCCTCCACGCCGGTCACGTCTACTACACGCTTCAAGCCGCGGGCGAGCTGCGACGTGTCGCGATCGACGGCACCGGGGACGTCGCCATGTCCACCGGCCACGCGAGTCTGACGGGTGTGGCCGCGGACGATCAGGCCGTCTACTTTGCCGATCACGCGAACGGGCTGCTCCTGCAGCTCACGCCGTAGGCCGTGCAATGCGCCAGACGACCGAAACGCTCCGAGCGACCCCGACGGTGCTCGTTCGCGACCCCGATAGCATCTGCAGCCTCGCGCTCGCCCTGGCGCTGGTCGCGTGCGGAAGCAGCCCGTCGCGAGACGGCGACCCTGCCGTCATCGAGGGCAGCCAGGAAGCGCCCGAGGCTGGTGTCCGGCGGAATCCGAGTGACAGTTCAGATTCGGAGAACCCCCGCCCACTCATCTGTTGTAGGTCTCGTGATCGATGGCGCGCGGTGGCAGCAGCATCTGGAACGTCCGGGCAGCCCTCTGTCTCGTGCTCGCCGCACTGCTCGCCTGTGCGATCGAGGACGCGAAGCCGGAGGAAGTCTGCAACGACGTCGGGTATTCGATCGCGAGCCGGACGCTGGACTGCACGGGCGACACCGGGCTCGCGAATCGGCGATACGAGCGCTACGCGAAGCGCTACGAGTGCCTCGTTCGGCGCCCCGACCGCGAACCCATCGACGAGTACTACCGATGTGTCGTTCATGTCGGCTCGCTCTCGTGCGCGGACGTGAAGCGATTCGGGGACGACCTGGATCGGTGGCTCGACGGCTCCCCGGCGTGCCCCGCCTTCCTCCGCGGCGGAACTCTCGGGGCAGCGGGCTCGCGCGCCGACGGCGGGGCCGCGGAGTCCGACGCCGCAGGCCTCACCGAGGGCGGGGAGGCGCCCGACGGTGACTAGTCTCCCGCGCGTACTTGCTGGGGCCTCGATCGTCGCGACCACGGCGATGTTGACGGAATCGGCGGTGGCGCAGAGCGATGACGTTCGCGATTGCGCTTCGCCACGCCCCATTGCGGGCACAGTGCGCTACGAGCTCGGCCAGCAGGCGCGCCGTACGAACACCCAGGCGTTCAGCGCGGTGCATTTCGCCGAAGTGACGATCTTCCCCGAGCTCGATCGGAAGCGGGAGACGGAGGACACCGTGGCCGTGGGCGGGTTCGGCGCTTCTTCCCTGATCGACGCGGTGGCAATCCCGACGGTGGACGTGGCCGTGTCCTGCCCGGAGAAGCTCCGCTACGCGACCCGGCCGCTCGACCTGATCGCGATGACCCAGGGCGTCGGCATCAAGTTCGGACCATTCGGGTTGTTCTACGCGACAGGCATGACGGCGTCGTACATTCCGCCAGGACTGGGGGGTGGCGAACTCGGCAACATCACGTATCGCGGTGTGCTCGTGCCGATGATGTTCGCGACGTACGCGTTGCCCTACAGCTACGCTGCGCCGTTCGGCGCGGACGGCTTCAGCAAGGGTCCGCAGTCGTTCGTCGTCGACTACGTGGGGGGAGGTCAGGTGGATCTCGGCGAAGTGGGTGTGGCCCGTGCTGGCTATGTCGGTTCGACGGGCGTCTACTCCAACGTGACAGGAAAGATGATCCGCGCGTTCGTCTCGTCGATGGTGGAAGACGAGCTCGGTCTCGCTTACTTCGCGGCTGGGGTCGACCGTCAACCCATCGCCGGCCTCCTCACTTCGGCGTTCGGTCGCAAGCTACCGCTCGTCTCGGTTCCGCGCGTGGACCCTTCAACCGTGACGCCGAGAGAGCCGGCGGAACAGCTCTCGTTCTGGTCAGCGCATGCGCAGGTGCTCAGCATCGGAGGCTACGTGGACGTGATGGCCGCCTACGCCGTCGAGCCCGAGCCAACCCTGCACGAGTTGCGCGCCGGAGCGCACACCCTCGGCTTCCATCGCAGCCCTGGACCAGCCAAGAAGGACGAGCGAACCGACGACTTCGCGGTGGGTTGCGGCGTGTGGGGCGGCGTCGTTCAGATGCCGGACATGTGGTACTACGGCGTCGAAGGCGCGCCGCGCGTCACTGTCGATGCTGGCTGCAAATTCACCGGCAGCACCGGAGGCAGCAACATCGGGGAAGGTAGGTTCGGCATCCGCCGCAATCACCCGGATACATTCGCCCTCTTCCCTTACGCCGTGGACGCCTGGAATGGGTACTACGAAGTGTCGGCGACCTTCTGATGTCGAGCAGGGAAGATCTCACCGCCTTGCCGACCCGGTCCGGGACGGGAGAGTGCGCCGTTCGGCGCGCCTGCCGACGTCTCTCGCGAGCCGTGCGCAGCACCATGCTCGTCGCGCTGGTCGGCAGTGCGTGCACCGGCGCCACCGACGGTGATCCGCCGGCACGCCGTTGCGGGGTCGGTCCGGCAAACCTCGGTCAGGATCGCGCCGTCTGCAGGTCCTGCCTCTCGGCGACGTGCACGACGGAGGCCGCAGACTGCTGGGGGACCAACTGGCACGTGCGGTACGATCCCTCGGGGCTTTGCTTCGCCTATTCCGCTTGCGTATGTCGATGCGCGGGCGCCGAATCGTGCATTGCGGAGTGCGGGGCCGCGGCGGCACCTTCCTGCAAGGCCTGCCAGAAGACGCTTGATGACTGCGCCGTCGGATGCGGACCGACCTGCAACGGAGACGTGATCGGCGGGCCGAACCTGCTCGGAGGCGACTCGTGATGCGTGCGGCGACCGCGTGTGCCGCCCTCGCTTGCGTCGCTGCTTGCGACAGTTACCTCGAGGACGAGTTCTTCGGGTCGCCGTACGTGCTCGAGATGGACGCGAGCTTCGACAGTGCTGCCGCGGGCGCCGGTGGCGCCATCGATGCCGGACCCGATGCATCGACCGGGGGCGCTGGGGCGGGTACTGCCGGCATCGGCGGAAGCACCGCGGGGACCGGGGCCTCTGCGGGCGCTGGGGCGACAGCGGGTGCCGGCGGAGCCGGTGGCTCGGGCGTCGATGCTGCCCCGGACGGAGCCGGCGGAAGCGGCGGGGCACCGACCCCGTGCGCGGGGGGCGAAGCGCTGCCGTCGTCGGGTATCGAGATTCACCTCGATGCCGAGGCGATCGGTGCGGGGGGATTCGTGACGACCTGGCCCGACTCGGGTCCGAACGGGCTCGACGTCACGAACCCGAACCCCGCCCAACAGCCCCTGCTGATCGCCGCCGCCATCGGTGGTCGCCCGGCGGTGCGATTCGACGGCGCCGACGACCATCTCTCGACGACCGCAAACGTTTCGTTCGTCGATGATGCGCCGTTCACGCTCCTCGTCGTCATGGTCTCCCCCTCGCCCAGCGGCGTGCCCGTTTATGCGGTCTGGGGCGCACCTGGCCAGGCGCGAGCGGGCGGCGTTCTGCAAGGCTTCAACGGGTCGCTGGTTTTCGCGACGGGGTTCGGGTTCGATGCCGTGACGCCGGCAGACGCGTTCGCGCCCTACGCGATGCGACCCGCACTCGTGACGATGATCAAAGACGCGGGCCCCATCGCTTCCACGATCATTTCGTTCAACCATGTCGACCAGCTGGTCACGGGCCCCTCGAATGGCACGGCCTTCGTGGCCGAAAGGTTCCAGGTCGGGGCGTGGAACGGCACGCAAGCTGCAGCCGCGGACCTCGCGGAGATTGTCCTGTACGCGCGGGCGCTCGACGCCACAGATCGTTTCGCCGCAGAATGCTATCTCGCGGGGCGCTACGGGATCACGCCGTGACGGGCCTCGAAGCCGCGATCCGACTTTCGCTGCATTCGTGCGGCGCGACCAGTCTCCGTAGGGTTGTCTTCGCGCCGGGACTGCGCGAGGAGTCGACCCACGGTGAAGTGTGACATGGCGCTGCTCGACCGACGGAAACCTGGCGCGCCGCCGCAGGGAATGGAAGCGGCCCCCACGTACGTGGACGAACACTCGACGCAATGCCTACAGCGCGTGAACACTGCACGGCGCATTGCGGTCGGCTGGGTCGCCGTCCTTCTCTTCGGCTGCACCGAGGGGGCGCCGAGCAAGGCTACGGGGTCCACGGACTGTCCGAACGACGCCTGCGTCCCCTGGCCAACGGGCTCGCCCGCACAGCAAGGCGCGGAGCGCGAGCCCAACATCGACGAGGTGCTCGACGCGGAGACCGCTGATGAGACGACGACGGTGGTGATCGACGCCACCGGCGCGAGCGTGACGCTCTCCGACGGATTCAACGTCGCGGTCCCTGGCGGAGCACTCCCTTCGGGCACGCTCGTCACCATTCGCCGCTACGCCTTCACCGGTGCGCCACTCGACTCCGCGAGCGACTTCTACCGAATCGACAGCCCGGTACAGCCGACCTCGGACGTTGCGCTCACGTTCCCCATCCCCGGCGATCTCACGAGAGTCGTGCCAGATAGGACTTACGCGATGTGGCACGGTGTCGCCACCGACGGCAAACCCGAACTCGAGGCGCTGCCAGGGTCGGTGGACGTCACCGCAGGCACGCTCACGGTGCCGGTCGCCCATTTCTCTGCGGGTCAGGCGTTCAACGATGGCGCCATCGACGCGCTCGACGCCACCCCCCGCGACGTCGTGACTGACGCGCCGTACTACAACCAGGGCGAGACGCAGAACTGCTGGTCCGTCGCGCTCACCATGCTCCTGCGCGCCTACGGTGGTGGCGGCGTGAAGAACACGCTTGCAGCCCCACGGATGCAGCCTTGGGAGAACAACGCGTTCTTCGGCCTGAGTTCGGAGCACGGCCTGACGCCGCACGCGTTCATGTCCGGAAGGAAGATCGTCGATCGCGTCGCAGCGACCGTCCCGGGCGCGAAGGTCGAGCGTCGCTCCTGGTGGACATCCCTCGGCTCGGACTCACTGAAGCGCTACGTCGATGCCACGCTCCGCGAGCGGCGCCCGATCATGATGTGGTTCCAGCGGCAGGAGTTCGCCGACGGTCACATGCTGCTGCTCCTGGGCATCGAGGGATCGACGTACGTCGTTCACGACCCCGCCGTGCAGGGGTATGCCGAGAAGACCTGGGCAGAGCTGGAGGAGGGCCTGGCGTTCGGGTGGCTTCCGGACGGCACCCACACACTTGCCCTCACGGGCCCCGCGGGCCCGCTCAGGCAGCGGGCGAGCGTCGGCATCAAGGATGCCGAGAAGCCGCTCACCGGTGTGACGTTCATGCCTCGACGCGACGGCAAGCTCGTGCGGGACGACCTCGTGGCGTTTCGCTGGTACCTCGAGGCACCGAGGAGCCACGGCCTCGCCAACTCCGCCGGCGCGCCGACGGGCACGACGAAAGAGATGCGGGGCTTTCTGTACGCGGACTTCACCACGAACGAACGCGATGGCGACACGCGGGTCGATCTGGGATACGAGGTCGAGGACGCCAGCGGGTCGATCGTGTACGCGTCACCCAAGAAGGCGAGCACGGCGCCGTTCCCCGGCGCGTGGGCCGTCGAGCGCGTGTCGCCCGCTGGGGGAGTCGATGTCGGCACACTCGTACGCGGTCCCGGCGCGTACACGCTCCGTCTCTTCGTCGAGCGCGACGGTCAGCGCGAGGACGAAGCCGCTCTGCCGCTCGTGGTCGAAGGCGCGCCCACCATGCTGGCGGATCCCCCGTGTCCAACCCCGCCTCTGGTGTTCCCGAGCGGAGCCACCTACGTGCTGCGCTCCTCGGAGTTCGACACCGCTACCGGAGCACCAAAAACGCCGAGGGCGTTCTACTCGCGCTGCGACTCGTACGGACCGAGCTGTGCCCTGGCCGTGAGCTGGCTGTGTCGCTGGGAGCTTTCCGGAACGCCCAGTGAGACGCTCCAGGTGCGCTACGGTCTCTGGCCTCCGGACGCGGACCCGGGCAAGACGTGCGCAGAGGTCCGCGCTGACCTGGATCAGCCCGGCGTCGGGGGCATTCTCGCGAGCTCGACCCACTATGCGTTCGGAAATCGCCTGAGCCCCACATCTGCGCCGTTCGTGGGGACGGACGTGGCCGCGAACACGGCGTACGCCGACACCGAGCTCGGCAAGTACGTGGAGTCCCTCTCCGCGTACGCGCGGCGCTGCCCATAGGGAACGGCGACACCGCGGTTCGTCGCGCAGGGACCGGCTCACGCGTGTGGATGGCGCAGCTACTCCCGCCGGTTGGCAGCGCCACCGCGGTGCGATAGCGTCGCGTGTGGTGAGGGCTCGCGATGCGCATCGACCCGTCGCCGTCCCTCGTCCAGGGGGCTGGGTGAGCGTTCCCACTTGCCGGTCGTCGTGGATCGTCACGGTCGGGCTCGCCACGCTCGTCGTGCTGCTGGCGGGGTGCGCGCCGGCCTCGGATCGCGCTTCGTCGCGTGAGCGCGCCTCGTCGCAGGAGTCGGGGCACACGCGGCCCGCGCGCTTCACGGACGTCCCGGTGCGTACTTCGGTGCATCCCGCGGTGCCCGCCATCGCCGATCCCGCGCTGCGCGCGGCCTGGATTGCCACGCGACAGGCCGAGGGCGCGGCGAACCCCGAGTATGCGATACGTGGCGGTCCGGGTCGGTGGGCCGCGTTCAGCGCGCCGTGGGGCATGGCCGTAGACGTTCGCGCAGCGCGCCTGAGCGTGCGGTCCGACACGGCCGCACGGGGCCCGGGGTGGGTGCCGGCATCGATCGGAGAGCCCGTGGAGGCGTCGCTCGAGCTGAAGAGGTGGGGCTGGGACGAATCGCTTTCGACCGTCCCGGGCGTCGATGGCGAGAGTGCGCGGGCGAATCGGCTGGAGCTGGATCGCGGATCTGCGCTGAGCGAGTGGTACGTCAACGGCGCTCTGGGTCTCGAACAGGGATTCTCGGTAGCGGCACCGCCCGCAGGAGCTGGAGACCAGCTCGTACTCGAACTCGCGGTCGAAGGATTGGAACCGGCGGCCACGGACGGGAGCATCGAGCTGATCGCACCCGACGGAGCGACGGTGGCGCGCTACGCCGAGTTGTTCGTGCAGGACGCCCGCGGCGAGCCGCTGCGCGCGGTGCTCGCGGCCCGTCCCGGCGCGATCCGCATCGAGGTCGCCGTCGCCGACGCGACCTTCCCGATCGATGTCGATCCCATGCTCTGGCTCCCGCAAGCGAAGCTGCTTCCCCTCGGTCCGCAGGATCCGATCTTGGGCGAAAGTGTGGTGCTGCTCGGCAGCACCGCGCTGGTGGGTGCGCCAGGTGCCGGCGACGACGTGGCGACCGGCGCCGCATACGTCTTCAGTCGAGTCGGCTCGTCGTGGACGCTCGACGCGACTCTGCTGGCAGCGGACGGGGTGAGCGGAGACCGCTTTGGCACGGCCGTCGCACTTTCTGGGGATACGGCGGTCATTGGTGCACCCGAACATGACGACCAAGGGTCGAATGCCGGTGCCGCGTACGTGTTCGTACGTTCGGGAACGACCTGGACCGAGCAGCAGAAGTTGCGCGCCGGCGACGGCCAGGCCGGAGCCACATTCGGTCGAGCGGTGGCAGTATCCGGCGATACCGTGCTCGTGGGCAGCCCCGTGGCGAGGGCGGCCTACGCCTGGAAGAGGACAGGCACGACGTGGACCGAGCAGCAGAAGCTCTCGCCGATCCCCAGTGAGAACGGCTTTGGCTCGGCGGTCGCGATTTCCGGGGATGAGGCTCTCGTTGGAAGCCTGGAGAACCGCGTGCGGGCGTATTCCCGCACGGGGACCACCTGGACGAACTACCAGGCGCTGAGCCCCCAGGACGCGTCGAGCGGAGACGAGTTTGGTCTGGCGATTGCCATGGATGCCAGCGGCGTCGCACTGATCGGATCTTCGCGGGACGACGATCTCGGCACCGACAGCGGCTCGGTGTACGCGTTCGTTCGATCGGGCACGACCTGGGCCGAGCAGTGGAAGATGCTGGCGGCGGACGGCGTCGCCAACGACAGGTTCGGCTATTCCTTGGCGCTGTCCGGGACCACGGCTCTGATTGGCGCCAGTGCGGGGACGTTCGGGAATGGCTACGGTACCGGCTTTGCGTACGTGTTCGTCCGCGCGGGCACGACGTGGGTACAGGAAACGAAGCTTCCTCGTGGGACGGCCGGCTACAGCTTCGGAACCGGAGTGGGTCTGGACGGCGACGACGCATTCGTCGGCGTTACGTTGCAGAACCACGTACGCTCCTATTCCCGATCCGGCACGACCTGGTCGGGCCCGACGAGCCAGTACGCTTCGCGATCTGCCAGTGACGACTATTTCGGCTATGCCGCGTCGCTGTCAGGCAACACCCTGGTCGTCGGGCTCCCGGGCGACGATGACGATCCGCCGGGCTGCGAAGCGTGCGGCTCCGCGCAGGTGTTCGTGCGCGCGGCGGGGACATGGGTGCGGCAGCAGGTCCTGCCCAGCCCGGGCGTCAACACCAACGACGGGTTCGGTACGTATGTCTCCGTCTCCGGCGATACGCTGGTCGTCGGTCGAAATTACGGATCCGGAACGTACGTCTACACGCGCTCGGGCACCACGTGGAGCCCCCAGGCCACGCTGCCCGGGTACGTTCCGGTCGTCTCGAACGACACGCTCGTGACGCGCACCGGCGACGTCCAGGTCCACGTTCGCGTCGGGACGACTTGGACACAGCAACAGGCGCTGGGAGTCGACATCAACAGGGGCCCCATGGCACTGGAAGGAGACACCCTAGTCCTCGGGGTCCCCATCGACAGCGCGTACACCGGAGCGGTGCTGATCTACGTTCGCTCCGGCACGACATGGACGCTGCAGCAGAGGCTGACGGCATCCGACGGCGCCCCAGGGGATCAGTTCGGCTCTGGGCTGGGGCTGCAGGGCGACACGGTCATCGTGGGAGCACCGGACGACGACGATCAGGGCGCCGAGAGCGGATCCGCGTACGTCTTCGTGCGCACCGGAACGACCTGGGCGCTGCAACAGAAGCTGCTCCCCGCGGAGGTCGCCATGAACGACCACTTCGGCGGTTCCGTGACCTTGATCGACGAAAAGGCTTTGGTCGGAGCCTATTACGACGACGATGGCGGGCCGGACGCCGGCGCCGTCTACGCCTTCGCGCGCTCGGGCGCCGTCTGGACGCAAACTCAGAAGCTGATCTCGCCTCTGTCGAACCGCCTCGGGTGGTCGGCCACCAGCTCTGGCGATACCGTCGTTTTCGGCGCCGACCGGGACTTCGCCAAGGCGTCCAACGCTGGCGCCGCGTATGTCTACGTGTTCCAGGATCTGTTCGCCGCTGGCAGCCCGTGCAGCGTTGCGAGCACGTGCGCCAGCGGATCGTGCGTGGACGGATACTGCTGCAACACCGCGTGCAATACCCCTTGTCGGACCTGCGCCGCGATTCCGGGTAGCTGCACGCCGGTCACCAGTGCGGACGATCCCGATTCGTGCGCGGGTGCCAGTACCTGCGACGCAACCGGTGCGTGCGCAAAGGACGTCGGCCTCACCTGCGCGCTCCCCTGGGAGTGTGCCAGCGGCTTCTGCGCCGATGGTCGCTGCTGCTCGTCGGCCTGCAGCGGGGGCTGCGACGTGTGTAACGTCGTTCCGGGGACCTGTACCGTCGTCGCGGCGGGAACTGCGGGTGCCGGGCCCTCGTGCGCGCCGTACCTGTGCGATGGCGTTGGCGCCGCCTGCCCGGTCACCTGTAGCGCGGACAGCGGCTGCGCCAACACGCACTACTGCGGAGCGGCCGGGATCTGCGTGCCTCGCAAGGGCGCCGGCGCCGCCTGCAACCCGGCCGCCGGTGCGGACTGCCGCGTCGCGGGATGCCGCAACTGCAGCAGCAGCAACTGCGTCGACGGGTACTGCTGTGATGGCCCGTGCTCCGGGGCGTGCAACGGATGTCGTGGCGCCGACCTCGGCTGGGCCGGCGCATTCAACGGTACCTGCGCGAACGCACCGGCGGGCTTCATCGGCGAGCCTCCCTGCGGAACCTACGCCTGCAACGGGGCCGCACCAACCTGCGCGACGAACTGCACCTCGGATCTCGAGTGCGGGCCGCTTCACTACTGCGCCGTCGGTGGGAGCTGTCAGCCGCGCAAGGCTCAGGGACAGGCGTGCAACGCAGGGGCGGGGGCGGACTGTCTGGTAGGCGGCTGCCGGGTCTGCTCGTCGGCCGGCGGCTGCGTCGATGGCTTCTGCTGCAGCGCGAGCTGCTCGGGCGCGTGCGACGTCTGCGCCGCCGCGCTCGGCGCTTCGACGGATGGAACCTGTACACCTGCCGCCTCCGGCTCGGCGGGTGTCCCATCGTGCGCTCCGTTTCTCTGCGATGGCTCGTCGAGCGTCTGTGCCACCACCTGCTCGAGTGACGCAGAGTGCGCTGCCGCTGCGTTCTGCGGTCCCGGCGGATGCACGCCGGACCTTCCGGTTGGCGGGAGCTGCACGAGCGGGTCGCAGTGCCTCAGCGGGTTCTGTGTGGACGGAGTGTGCTGCAGCACGGCGTGCGGAGGTCTGTGCCAGGCATGCGCCGCGTCACTGAAGGAAGGCGGTGGCTCCGATGGGACCTGTGGCGCTGCCCGGGCCGGCACCGATCCCCGCTCCGACTGCGCGGCGGATCCTGCGAGCACCTGCCAGCAGGACGGAAGCTGCAACGGTGCAAGCGGCTGCCGGTTGTACGTGCTCGGTGTCGCCTGCGGAGCGACGGCGTGTACCGGTACGGTGGTCAGCGGTCAGGTTTGCACCGGAACCGGGACGTGCCAGGCGGACCCGGGCGGTCTCGACTGCGCGCCCTACGCGTGCGGAGCGAACGGCTGCGCCAGCCCGTGCAGCTCCCCAGGCGACTGCGTGGGAACGCACTTCTGCGCTGTGGGCAGCTGCGAGCCGAAGCGCGTCGACGGTGCAGCTTGCGCGGCGGCCGGTGAGTGCGTATCGGGCTTCTGCGTCGACGGCGTGTGCTGCGGAACGACGTGCGACGGGCTCTGCCGCGCTTGTGCTGCGTCCCTCAAGGCGCCGGGGGCAGGGCCCGACGGAACCTGTGGTCCGGCTGCTGCGGGAACCGATCCGCACGGGGGCTGCGCGGATCGACCGCGCGCGTGCGTCCAGGACCCTGCCGGGCGCTGGGACGTGATTGGCCATGCCTGCGACGGCGCGGGCGCGTGCTCCACCGCTCTGGCCGCGGACTGCGGTGAGTTCAACTGTGCGGGGACCGACTGCGCGACCAGCTGCGCCGGCGACGCGGATTGCTCCGACCGCGCCTACTGCATCGCGAGCTCTTGCGTGCCGAAGAAGAACGACTCCGCGTCCTGCGCAACGGCTCAGGAATGCGGTTCCGGCTACTGCGTGGACGGCTACTGCTGCGACGGCCCCTGCTCCGGGCAGTGCGAGGCCTGCGACGTGGCGCAGGCCGAGGGCAAGTGCGTCGCCGTCCTGGGCGCACCCCATGCTGGACGACCCGCCTGCGAGGCCGCGAGTGGCTCCGACCCGTGCGGCGCTCGCGAGTGCGATGGCACCGTGCGTGCCGGGTGCGCGGGGTTCGTGCTCGGCCTTTCGTGTCGCGAAGCGTCCTGCAACGCCGGTATCGCGACGTTGCCGGAGTCGTGCAACGGTTCGGGCGCGTGCCCCGGCGCCAAGACTTCGGACTGCGGTGCCTTCGCCTGCTCCGGAACGGGCTGCGCCACCAGCTGCGACGACGACGACGACTGCGGGCCGAAGTTCCTGTGCGACACGGCGACTTCCGAGTGCGTCGCGCGGGACACGGCGCGTTGCGTCGACGACTTCACGCTCCGCGACCCCAACGGCGTGGATGTAGACTGCCTTCCGTACCGCTGCGAGGGCGAAGCGTGTCTCGATACGTGCGCGAGAACGACGGACTGCTCGTCCAGCTACGTCTGTGATCCGGACACGGCCCGCTGCGTGCAGTCGGCCCCGACCGCGACCGACGATGGAGGCTGCGGCTGTCGTGCGCCGGGTAGCGCACCGCGGAGCACTGCACTTTCGAGCCTGCTGGTCATCGCGGGCGCGCTCTGGCGGGCAGGCAAGCGGCGCCGCAGGCACGAATCCTGAGGACCAACTGCGAGTCCCGCCGAGGCTCGCCGAGCCTACGCTGGAGCACCCCCTCCCCACGCCGTCGCGTCACCCCGATCCCGTCAGTGTCGCGAGGCGCGCTGCTGCGGCGGTCCGGACGGTGTCGGACTCCGCTTCTCGCGCGAGCGTCCGCACGATGGGAACGTCGTCCAGGCGCGCCAGGGCGGCGACCCGTACCTCGTCGTGCTCGTCGTATCGGGCTCGATTCGCGAGTACCGACGGCTCGCGCACCCGCTTCACAGCGGCGAGACGGACGGGCCACTCGGAATCGTTCCTCGCCCGGTGAACGAGGACCTCGTCGCTCTTCACCCGCTCGACCGCCGCGTGGCGCACCTGCCATGCTTCGTCCCACTCGGCGCGGTTGCGCAGGAGGCCCTGATCGCGCGAGCGGCGCACGGCGGCCTCCCGCACCTGCCAGGCCGGGTCCTCCTTTGCGAGGCGATCGGCGATGGCGGGGTCCGGCACTCGTCGGAGCGCCTCCACCCGCACCTGCCACGCGGGGTCGCTCACGACGAGCTGCGCGACCGCCTCTGGATCCTCGAGGCGCGCGAGGCCGGCAAGACGCAGCGGCCACGCGCCGTCGGCGAGGGCCATGGCCGTCCAGCGAGGGTCGCGGAGCTGCTCGAACGCCTGCAGCTTCGCGTCGACGTGCTCGCCGTTCGTGAGCACGTCCGCGAGGAGCTTCGGGTTGCGCAGGCGCGCCATGGCGGCCCGTCGCACGCCGGCATCGGGGTCGCTTCGCGCCAAGCGCGCTCGGACGGTGCCGTCGCGGACGCGCTCCGCGGCGGCCAGGCGCACCGCCGCCGACGGCGCCTCGAGGGCCACCCGGACCACGGCCCGCTCCTGTTCGATGCGAGCGAGGGCTGCGAGACACGTCGCCTCGTCGCCGTCGGCGCAGGCCACCTCCGCCAGGACCGTCGGGTCGCTGGTCTTCTCGAGGGCGCGCTTGCGGATGTCGGCGCTCTGGTCGTGCCGCACCACCTCGCCGAGGAGCCGCGGGTCCCTGATCCGCTTCGCGGCGGCCCCCCGCACCAGCTCGTGGGCGTCCGAGCGAGCGAGCTCGCCGAGCAGGCGCTGGCTCCCGATGCTCTTCACGGCCGTCTTCGCCACCACGACGTCGCGGGCCTCGCGGGCGACCGCCGCCAGCAGCTCGTCGTCGGTCAGGCGTGCGACCGCGAGCTGAGCGACGCTCCTCGGCGCGGACCGCGCCACGCTCGCGAGCACGCCGGGCGCCTCGATGCGCCGGACGGCGAGCTTCGCAAGCTCCGCGTCCGCCGAGCGCTCGGCGACGAGGCCGAGCTCGTCGTCCGTCGACACCTCCGCGAGCGCACGCCGTCGCGCCGCCGCGTCCTTCAGCGCCAGCACGCGCTCGACCGCTTCGCTCACGGCGCCGTCATCCGTGCGCCGCTCCAACCGCTCCGCGCGAGACGCGGCGCTCGTCGTTCGTCCGTCGGGGCATGGCCGGCGCTTCGGCGGTCTCGTCCACGAGGACCGCGCGGGAGGGTAGCATGGACAGACCGCGCGGCAGGGCCGACGGTGCTGCGGGCGCCGGCGGTGCTGCGGGTCTCGCAGCCGGCGGTTCCGGGTGCGCCGGTCGAGCCGATGGGCCCGGTGCTCGAGGTCGAGTGCTCGGAGAAACGATCATCGCGAAGTGGACCACGTCGAGCACCGGCTGGGTCGTTCGCGTCGGCGAGGACGGCGCCGTCCGCTGCGGGCCGAGGCACGCGCGGATCGATGGGTCGCGCTCTGGGAGCAGCACGACGGCGCCTTCGGGACCCTTCGCTCCCGGCTGTTCCAGTCCGCTTGGCTGGTGTCGTCCGAGGGAGCAGACGGGAGTTCCGCGCGCTCGGCGCAACGGCGCGTCGCGCGGGTGGAGTCACTGGCTCAGGTGCCGCCAGAGGTCCTCGTCGGGCGCGGGAAAATGGTACTCATGGGTGTGGGAAAATGGTAATGAGCCGCGCGTGAGACTGGTATTACCTACTGGGGGCAGGAGGTAATCGGGCGGTGGGCGCTTACAGGAAGCGTGCGGCAGACCGCCTGATCGGCGAGCTCCTCGAGGAGGTGCCCGCGCTCCTCATCGTTGGCCCGCGCGCCACGGGCAAGACGACCACGGCGACCCGGCACGCGGCCACGACGATTCGCCTCGATCGCCCCGGCGAGGCCGCGGCCTTTCGCGCCGATCCGGACGCGGCACTCCGAAGTCTGGAGGAACCCGTCCTGCTGGACGAATGGCAGGCGGTTCCCGAGGTCCTCGGGGCCGTCAAGCGCGCCGTCGACGCCGATCCGCGAGCCGGCCGCTTCCTCTTGACCGGGTCTGCGCGTGCGGATCTCGACGCGCCCACCTGGCCGGGGACGGGGCGGCTGGTGAGGGTGCCGCTGTTCGGAATGACCCTGGCCGAACAGCGAGGATTGCCAGCAGCGGCTCCCCTCCTCGACCGACTGTCGCGCGGAGATGCTCTCGTCGTCCCGCGCGATGCACCCGACCTGCGGGGCTACGTGGAGCTTGCGCTGCAGAGCGGGTTCCCCGAGGCGTCACTGACGCTATCCGGGAGAACACGAGCTCGCTGGATCGAGAGCTACCTGGACCAACTCCTGACCCGGGACGCCGCGCTCATCGCGGGCCCTCGGGATCCGGCCAAGCTGCGGCGCTACTTCGAAGCCTACGCGCTGAACTCCGCCGGTGTCGTGGAGGACAAGACGCTCTTCGAGGCGGCGGGACTCAATCGCAAGACGGCCCTCGCCTACGAGCAGCTCCTCATCAACCTCATGGTGATCGATCGCGCGCCGGCCTGGACGTCCAACCGGCTCAAGCGGCTCGTGCGATCTCCCAAGCGCTACCTCGTCGACGCCGCACTCCTGGCCGGTGCCCTGCGGCTCGATTCCGAC
Source organism: uncultured Polyangiaceae bacterium (assembly GCA_964487605.1). Taxonomy (GTDB): domain Bacteria; phylum Myxococcota_A; class Polyangia; order Polyangiales; family Polyangiaceae; genus JAJDAH01. The sequence goes on along the minus strand of CAZARU010000056.1, from coordinate 22,366 downwards.
GCGATCATCCGCGAGGGTGATCTACTCGGGCGAGTCCTCGACACGTTCGTCGCCTCCCAGCTCCGCGCAGAGCTCGCGATCGCGGAGTGCCGCCCGCGACTCTACCACCTGCGTCAGGAGCAGGGGCGGCACGAGATCGACCTGATCGCCGAGGCCTCGGGGATGCGCGTCATCGCCATCGAGGTCAAGGCCAGCGCCTCGCCACGAGGCGACGCCGCAAGTCACCTCGTCTGGCTGCGCAGTCAGCTCGGCCAGCGTTTCGAACGGGGAGTCGTGCTTCACACGGGCCCGCGCGCGTACGAGCTCGAAGACCGGATCCTCGCCGCGCCGATCGCGACGCTGTGGGCATGAGAACGCGACGCGCGCGTGACCGACGCGCCCCGCTTCGACTTCCAGCTCGTCGCGACCACCCATCGCGATCTCGCCGACTCGGTTCGCCGGAGCCAGCCCCGCGCCGATCGACCCTGGCGAAGGAGCGGTGGCTGAGCCAGCGCAAAGTAGAGTTCGCACCCGCGTCGTAGGTTGGCGCGCCCGGCAGGATTCGAACCTGCGACCAGTGGATTAGAAATCCACCGCTCTATCCGGCTGAGCTACGGGCGCCGCTCGGCGGCGATTCTCGCAGCGGCGACGGGGTTGCGCCAGTCGTCGTGGGGTGGCGGTTGTGGCGCGGGCGCGGAGCGGTGTACGACGCCGCTCGTGCCGCGGTGTTACCTCCTCACCTGCTGTGGCGGCTCGTCGCTGGACGGGCACAGCAACAACTTCTCGCTCTTCAACCTCGTGGAGCAGGTGAACGTGCCTCCGGGCGCGCCGCAGCCGCCGAAGGGCCTGCTACCCTTGGAGGTTCACGCCTACTGGCGGCTGAACTTCGGCGAGGTCGGCCGCGAGTTCGAGGTGCGCTACATCATGTGCGCGGATTCCGGCCTGGAGACTCCGAGCGATCCGTTCCTGCATCGCTGGACGACGCCGCGCTTTCGTACGCGCACGTTCGGGCTGCCCTTGCCGCCGGTCACCGGCGAGTACGAGCTGCGCGTCGACTGGCGTGAGGCCGGCCACGCGGACTGGAACCGCGACGCCGCGACGTGGCCGATGATCTTCGCCGAGGCGCAGGCGCCCTCGGTGGTCAAGCACTGAGGGATCTGCCGCGGCTCAGCAGGGGCAGCCCTGGTTCGCCGCGCAGCTGGTGAGCTGCATCACCCGCTGGACGGACTGCCCGAACGGTCCGCCGAACTTGTCGATGACGCCTCGACAGGTCGAGTTCTGGTAGCAGCCCTGGCCGGAGCAGCCCGTCCGGTCGGCGCAGTCGAGGATCTCTCCGCAGCCGAAGTCCGCGATGCACGCGCCGAGCTGCGAGAAGCACTGGTAGCAGAGGCACTTGCCGCAGGGGTCGCCGAACTGGGCCGCGCACGCGTCGTTGCCTGCCGAGCCGCCGGTGCCGGTTCCCGCGCTGCCGCCGAACCCGCCGGCGCCCGCGCCGCCGAAGCCCGAGCCGCCGACGCCCATTCCGCCGAAACCACCGGAGCCGCCCACGCCGGCGCTGCAGCGACCGCATCCGAACGACTCGACCTCGCTGACGCAGATGCCGTCCCACGACGTCGAGCAGCAGAAGGGATCTCCCTTGCAGACGCACTCTGCGATGAACGAGTCGTCGCAGCGGGGCGTGTCGTGGGCGACGCAGCAGCTTCCGGGGGAGCCGCCCGTACCCGCGGAGCCGCCGAAGCCTGCGGAGCCGCCGAAGCCCGTGGAGCCCGCGCTGCCGCCGAACCCACCCGTGCCACCGCCGAAGCCGCCTGCCCCGGCGACCCCGCCGGATCCCCCGGTGCCCCCGCACTTGGTGGCGGGCGGGCCCCCGAAGGGAGACGTATCGACGCACCCGAGCTGGATGATCGACACGTCGTTGCCGCACATGCCGTTCGGTTTGCAGCAGCCGGGGAGCACGAGGCCCGCCACCGGAACGAACTGCTCCGGGCACGAAGGGTCGAAGATCCCCGGCTGGTGCTTGCGCTGGCAGCCCGGCGGCAGGTTCCCCAGGGACGCGATGCTCGTGGTGTCCACGCCGCACTGGTTCGGCGCGCTCTGCGGGCAGCACGCGGGCAGCGTCGTGAAGCCGAGCACGTCGACGTCCGTGCAGAGCTGCCCACCGCAGAAGGTGCCGCCGCTCGACCCACCGAAGCCTCCGGTCCCGCCACCGAACCCGCCTTGTCCCCCGAAACCACCCACGCCGCCGCCGCACGCGTCGCGGCACGCGAGCGGATCGCCGATCTGGCACGAGCACGCGGAGAAGCAGTCCTGGCAGAAGTCGCAGTCGGGGAAACTGGAGCATCCTCCGGCGCTCCCGCCGAACCCGCCCACGCTTCCGCCGAACCCGCCCGTCCCGCCGCCGAAGCCGCCCTGCCCGCCGGCGCCGCCGCAGGCGTCGGCGCAGATCACCGGATCACCGGTCTGGCAGAAGCACGACGTGAAGCAGTCCGGACAGAATCTGCAGTCGGGGAAGCTGGAGCATCCCCCCGCGGAGCCGCCGAAGCCTGCGTCCCCCCCCACGCCCCCTGCGTTCACGCCACCCTGACCACCCACGCTGGACCCCGCGGCGCCACCCTGCGCCGTTCCCGCGGTGCCGCCCTGCGCCGAAGCGCCGCCCACTCCGACACCGCCGACGCCGCTCCCCGCGTCGCCTCCCGCGGCAGACGCTCCGCCTTCCCCGAGCGCACCGCCCGCGCCGAGCAGCTCCGAGCCGGTGCGCGCGCCACAACCGCTGGCGAGCCCGGCGATGACGACCATGACGATGATCCAGGATCCGAGACGACGCACGCGACGCTCCCCGCGACCAGCCGGTCGCGCTCCGGCAACGGTAGCTGTTTGTGGAGGGTCGGCAAAGGCGCCGCCCCGGCGCCGCCGCGACGGGCGACCGTTGTATAAGGAGGGGAACATGCGTTCGGTGCCGTGGTTGCGCCTGACGTCGGCGGCGCTCGTCGGCGTCGTGGCGGCGTGCTCCACGACGCCGGGACCGGAGAAAGCGAAGCCGGAGGACGCCGGCCTCGACGTCGAGCGCTTCGAGGGAAGCGCCGCTCCCACGCGATGCGGCACGACGGACTGTCCGGCTCTGGACGATGACGTCGCCGCGCAGGGTGTGACCCGCTGCTGCACGGCGGGCGGCCTCTGCGGCGCCGAGACGCCCGTGACGTCGGGGTGCCTGCTTGCCGACCAGCCCGGCAGGCTCGACCCCTCGTGTCCCGACGTGGCCGTCGCCAGCGGCGCGCTCCGCGGTTGCTGCACGCCCGCGGGCCAGTGCGGAGCGCGGCACGACGCCGTGGGGCTCGGCTGCGTTCCGGCGCAGGCTCTCGGTCGCGAGCCGAAGGCCTGCGAGCCGGACGCGGGCCCCGCGTGTACGTCGCTGCTGGAGCTGGCGTGCGACGGTCCCGAGGACTGCGGCACCGGTCGCTGCTGCGGCCAGCTTCGCGCCGGTCGCTTCGAGCGGCTCGCCTGCTTCGCGTCGTGCACCACGGCGGCGGGGGTCAGCGGCGGGCTGTGGTTCGAGATCTGTCACCCCGGTTCGCCGTGCGACGAGCCGGGCCATCGTTGCCTGGCAACCCCCGAGCTCCCCGAGGGCCTCTTCCGCTGCTACGTGGACGGCGACGAGCCACCGGACGCGTCTGCCGCGGCAGAGCCGGGCGTGGGTTGCGGCTCCGAGCGCTGCGCCGAAGGGCGGGCGTGCTGCCTGCGCTCGCCGAGCCCGCCGCTGTGCGTCGCCCCAGGGGCGTGCGCGTGCGCGCCCGTCGAAGACGCGGGCGCCGACGCGCCGTCGGACGCGAGGGACGACGCGCCGTCGGACGCGAGCGACGATGCGTCCTCGGACGCGAGCGACGGCGCGTTCGCCGATGCGACGAGCGACTCACCGAGCGAGTCGTCCGCGGACGCGGCGCGGGAGTGACGGATCAGCCGGCGCCCCAGGCGCGGCGCAGCTCGACCGTGCGCCGATGATCGGCGAGGGCGAGGAACGGGCCGCGCCAGGGCTCGGGCAGCCGGGCCGTCCTGCGCTCGAGGCGCGCCGTCGCGTCGAGGATGGCGGCGCGTGCCGCCGCGACGTCCCCGCTCGCGTGCAGCGCCTCCGCCAGCACGAGCGGCGGCAGCGACTCCCGCTGCAGCAGCCCGCCGAGACGTCCGAGGATCGCGAACGACTCGCGCGCGTGGCGGAGCGCCGCCTCGGGTTCCCCGGTGGCGAGACAGGCGCGCGCCCACGTCGCGAGCGCCCACGACTGAAGGCCCGGCGAGACCGCAAGGAGCGTCGCTGCCGCGCGCGCGTGCTCGTGCTCCACCGCATGACGTCCGCGCAGGTGAGCCACCGCGGTGAGGTGCGCGCGGGCCCAGCCCTCGAGGCGTGGGTTACCCGCGGTGTGGCACTCCGCGATCGCGTCTTCCAGGGTCCGCTCTGCTTCGTCCAGCTTGCCGTCCCGGTGCGTCAGGATGTACCCGAGGTTCACTCGGGCGTAGGTGAGCGCCTGCTGCGCCCCGATGCGCTCACAGTGGTCCAGGCTCGCGCGGCACAGCCGCTCGGCCTCGTCGAACAGGCCCAGCTCCGCCCAGCACCACGCCACGGTCGTGCGCTCCAGGGAGACGTTGCGGGCGTCCCCCGCGCGCTCGAAGGACTCCACTGCGGCTTCGAGGTGCCGCTTGAAGGTCGCCACGTCTCCGACGTGGGCCGCGCGCACGCCCTGAACGTGGCTCACCTGAGCGGACGTGAGGGCGTCCACCGAGGGCGCCTCCGCCGCGAGGGAGGCGATCCGCTCGAGGGCGCGATCGGCCTGCTCGAAGCGCGCGGCGAAGACGAGCTGGAACGTGCCGCGGCAGAGACACACCAGGCGGGCCGCCTCCGCGCCGCTCGCGCACTCCGAAGCGAGCGCCTCGTCGAAGTGACGGTCCACGCCCGTGGTGTCGCCCAGGCGGGCGCTCGAGACGATGGCGTTGGCCTTGGCGCGGAACCAGTCGGCGCCGCCGGGGTCGACGAGCTCCGCGGCCTCGGCAGCGCGCCGCGCTGCTCCTGCGTAGTCGCTCTGCCAGTAGAGCGCGGTGGACTGCAGCGTGCGCAGGGCGCCCAGCTCCCTCCCCGCTGCACCGGCGTCCACGGCGCGCTGGGCTCGCTCGATGGCGGCGCCCAGGTCGCTTCCCTCGAGGGCCTGCTCCGCGGCGCGATGGAACCAGCGTGCGGCGCCTTCGAGGGCGTCGCCGCGCAGGTGGTGCTCGGCGAGCACGAGCGGATCCACCTCCCCGGCGCCCTCGAGCCACGCGGCGGCCAGCCGATGTCCGAGCAGGCGATCCTCGTCGGTCAGGAGCGCGTAGGCCGCATCGCGCACCAGCGCGTGCCGGAAGGAGTACTCGGTCGTCCGTGCCAGGCGCGGCTCCGCGCGGCGCGACACGATCTCCTTCTGTGACAGGTCGTCGAGCCACTCCTTCACGTCGAACGCGCCGGAGTCGCCACCGAGCAGGGCGCGCACCCCCTCCGTGCTGAACACCTCGCCGAAGACGCTCGCTGCGCGCAGCACACGGCGCGCCTCGGTACCGAGCGCATCGAGCCGTGACTGCACCATGCCGACCACGCTGTCGGGCAGCTTGACGGCCGCGTTCTCGGCGACGACGCGGATCAGCTCCTCCAGGTAGAAGGCGTTGCCCTCTGCGCGCTCCACGATGGCCTGGACGACCTCGGGCTTCACGCCGTCGCCCAGGGCATCGGTCACCAGCTCGGTGGCCGCGCGAGGCGCGAGCGGGCCGAGGGGGATCTCCTGCAGCCCGCGGCCCTCCCACAGCCGCGGAAACGTCTCGGCGACCTCCGGTCTGGCGAGCGCGAGCACGAAGAGCGACCGGTTCGCCAGGACGCGCAGCGCGCCGTCCACCAGTCGCGCCGAGGGCGGGTCTCCCCAGTGCAGATCCTCGAGGATGAGCACGACGGGCTGACGCGCGGTCTCGTGGGTGAGCCACTCTTCCCACGCGGCGCGTGTGCGGTCCGCCATGAGCATGGGATCGGCGCGGGCGGCTCGCAGCGCGTCGCTCTCGGGGAAGGCCGCGCCCACCAGCTCACCCAGGAACTCCGCGACGCGCTGGGCGTCTTCGGCCGGAGCGACGCCGGCGACTCGGAGCAAGAGCTTCTTCTGCCGCGCCGCCGGCGCGTCGTACTCGGTGATCCCCACCGCGCGCCGTATCGCGGGGGCGATCATCACGAAGGGCGATCCGGCGCTCATCGCGTCACCCTGACCGTGCAGGAGCAGCAGGGGCTCGCGCCGCTCGCGCAGCGCCACGACCAGCTCGTGCCGCAGGCGGCTCTTGCCCATCCCGGGTGGTCCGGTGACCAGCACGGCGCGCGCCACCCCGTCCTCGGCGCACTCCTCGAAGGTCGCCATCAGGGTCGCGATCTCGCGCTTGCGTCCCACCCACCGCGACGGTCTCCCGAGCAGCGTCCGGGTCGCCTCCGTCGAGCGCTCGCGAACCAGGCGTGGGGCGTCCCCCGCGGACTCCAGCTCGAACCGAGCGTCGAGCAGGGCCGCGGTCAGCTCGTCCAGCCGGATCTCGCCGCTCGCCGCGTCTTCGAGGGTCTGCGTCGCGCGATGCGCCGCGCGGCCGCCGAGCGTCTTGTCGCCGGCGCCCGAGCGTCCCGTGACGAGCGCGAGCCGCAGCGTGGGCACCTCCGCGCGCAGCGCCAGGGCGATGCGCGCCGCGCGAATCGCCTGATCCACCGGGGCGTCCCCTGGCGGCGTGGTCGCGAGCAGGCTCCCGTCGGGGAGCGCCAGCACCGAGCCGCCGAGCCGCTCGACGGCGGCGGTGAGCGTCGAACCGCGCTCCTGTGGAACACCGCTCACCAGGACGAGCGAGCTCACACGCTGCTCTGCGGCCCCGAGCGCCGAGCTGCGCGGGGGGACCGAGGAGGTCGTCGGCGGTGCGTCCGATCCGCTCGTGTGCGCGAGCGCGGCGAGCGCGTCGAGCACGGCCCCCCCGTCGTCGGGGCGGTGCGACGCGTCCTTCGCCAGCATGCGCCGGAGCAGCTCGTCCAGCACCGCGGGAACGTCCGGGCGCAGCGTGCGCAGCGGGATCGGATCCTCGAGGAGGATCTTCGCCAGGATCGCCAGCAGCGAACCTCCGGTGAACGGCGGGCGGAGCGTGAGGCACTCGTAGAGCACGCAGCCGAGCGCCCACACGTCCGTCGGCGGTCCGACGCCTTCCTCCGCTCGCGCCTGCTCGGGCGCCATGTATGCCGGCGTGCCCACCAGCGCGCCGCTCATGGTGAGGCGCGTGTGGCTCTGCGAGAGCCTGGCCGCGCCCAGGTCCAGGAGCTTCACCTTGTCGATCGCCTCGTCGACCAGGAAGAGGTTGCTCGGCTTCACGTCCCGGTGCACCACGCCGCGCTGGTGCAGCTCGCCGAGCGCGCCGGCGATGCGCCGTCCGATGACGAGGACGTCTGCGACGGACAGGCCGGTCACCACCGTGCGGCTGCCGAGCGTGACCGACGACTTCGGGTGAGCGTCCGGCGCGGCTGCCACCGTCGCATCGCCCCCCTCGGCAGCGACGCTCGCGCGCCGCTCGCGCAGGAGCGCGGAGAGGTCTCGCCCCTCGAGCCACTCCATGGCGAGGTACCGCTCGCCGGAGGGTGTCTTGCCGTGCGCCACGTACCGCACCACGCCGGGGTGCCGCACCTCCGCGAGCGCGACGGCCTCGCGCGTGAACCGGCGCTCCGCGTCCTCGTCGTCCAGCAGCACCACCTTGAGCGCCACGGGCTCGGAGGTGAGCCGGTCCCTCGCGAGGAGAATCCTCCCCATGCCGCCCGACGCGACGTCGCGTTCCACCTCGAAGCGATCGTCCACGACGACGCCCGGTGCGATGGCTCTGGCGGCCGGTTCGCTGCCCATCCGCGCGCGAATCTACCCGGATTGCGGCCGCCGCGCCGCGCCCCTGGGTGGCGGCGACGACGAACGCCTAGCGCAGGGGCACGGACCAGCTGCCGCGCAGGTACCCCGCGAGCGCGTCGCCGTCCCATCCCCCGAGCCAGAACGCCAGCTTCCACGGCTGGTCCGGATCGGCGCCGACGTCGTTCGCCTGGACGGGACCGTTCATGGCCACCGACCAGCCGCTCGCCTGCAGCGCGAGGGTGTACGCGCGTCGATCGATGGGTTGGCCGCCGGACTGATTCCACCACTGGTGCAGGATCCGGAGTTCGGCGATGCGCGTCTCGAGCCCCGCGCGCTCCACGGGATCGGTCGTGACGGCCAGCAGCGCCTGGAGGTTCGCCTGTCGCGCGCGTCGGTCGGCGATCAGCGCGTCGTCCGTCACGGGCACGGGCAGGCCCGTGGCCGCGGCCACCTCGTCGGAGTTGCGCGTCCAGGTCGTCGGCTGGCGTCTCTCGAGCGCCGCGGAGCCCGCGCGGTCGATGGTGAGCGTGGGGTCCGCGGGATCGAGCAGGTCGGTGCGATCGAGGATCACGACGCAGCCCGAGGTGAGCGTCACGCGCAGCGGATCGATGGCGAAGTAGTCGTTGCGCACGACGAGGCCGTTGCGCTCCACCAGCCGTGCGCCGGGCATCGCGATGGGGGCTCCCACGAGCTCGGGCAGGGGGGTGCCGTTGCGCGTCGCGCGCCGCACCGTGACGCCCACGCGGGGTCCCGGCGCGTCGGGCTCGGGTCCGTAGCGCCGCTCGCACACGCCGGCTTCGCCCGGCTGCAGGTGGAGCAGGCCGTCGAAGTCGGGCTCGCCCGGCAGCGCGAACGTGTAGCCCGACAGCCCGCGCGGCTCGTCCGTGGGGTCGGGATCGGTCGCCATGCGAAGCTGGAACCAGCCTTCGAACTCGAGCTCGAGCACCGTCGTGTCCTCGTCAGCCGTCGCGGCCGACGTCCTTCCAGCCCGTGCGCCAGTCCATCGCCAGGCGGCCCATGTTCTCACCCAGGTAGCCGAGGCGCTCCACGATGCGCGGGTAGTCGTTCTTCATCCCCAGGATCCGCAGGTTCGCGAAATCCCACACCAGGCCGTCCAGCTTCTCCTGGAACAGCGCCCAGCAATCTCCGGTCGCGGGCAGCACCAGCACGTCGCTGAACAGCTCGAAGCCGGGGCCGGCGTTCCCCGGGCGATCGGTGAACGCGGGCAGCTCGGTGAGGATTTCGCCGAGGGGGCGGACGAACATCGTCATGAGCGGGAAGAACACCGCGTCGGTGAGCGCGGCCCCCTCGGACGCGCTCTTCTCGGGATGGCCGTACAGCCACAGGAGCATCGACAGCATCAGCTCGTAGCAACGGTTGGAGACGACGGCGACCTCGAGCGTCTCCGGGCGCGTGATCAGGTTGACCTTCTCCGGAGCCGTGATGTCCGGGTGCATGGCGGTGAGCGGGTTTCGCACGACCGGTCGCGCGCAGTCGAGCCCCGGAACGGTCTTCATCTCGTCGAGGATCGACGTGAAGAGGCAGTAGTGGGTGTGCTCGACGTAGTCGGGAGGCGCCAGGAGGCCCTCGCCCTGCAGCAAGATCAGGTCGATGGCGCTGGTCGCGCTCTGCAGATTCGTCACGGGAACGAGATCGAGTCCGTACTGGTTCAGGTCGTTCATCCCGCCCGCGTACGGGCTTCCGGCACCACCGTAGATCTGTTGACCGAGCGACCCGATGAAGAGCGCGTCCTCGCCCAGGCGAGACGTGACGCGGGCGAATCCGTCGCGGAGCGCGAGATAGAGCGCCTGGACGGAGTCGAACTCGAAGGTCGGCGGCGACAGGCGCCCGGCATCGCCGCCCGCCGTGGGCAGCTTCGAGAGCGGCGCCATGAGGCGCGCGCGCTCCCGTGCGACCTCCTCGGCGCCCAGGGAGCACCAGGGGATTTCGGGCACAGGGTGGGGCTGCTCCGCCCACTGGAAGCGCTCGAGGGTGCTCTGCTCGAACCGCGTGAGCTCCTGGTCGAGCGCAGCGGGGCCGAAGTAGCTCGGTCGCTGCGGGAAGCTCGGGCGGCGAAAGTAGGGCATGCCGCCGATGGCAGAGCGCAGGTTCATCACGAGGCCCAGGTGCTCCATTTCCTGACGGGCAATCAGCGTCACCTTCGAGCCCCACCGGCGAACGCGCTCGACGTCCGGCTCGCTCAGGCCCTCGCGTGCCGACCGCTTCAGCGTGAGCGCGGCGAACAGGTACTGACAGAGCAGGAGGTGCTCGAGCTGGGACGCGACGTCGAGGGCGCGGAGCAGGTCCTCGCGCGTCCGCAGGACGGGCGTGTCGCCGTCGCCGGACGAACCCGACACGGTCACCCTCCCCCCAGAAAACGCGTGTACGCGTCCAGGTTCCACTCGCGTCCCAGGAACTCCTTCACGAGCGCGGCCTCGTCGGCGCCGGCGCCCTTCGCGAGGACCATCTTTCGCCAGTCCCGCGCCACCGCCTCGTTCAGGAAGCCCTCCTTCTCGAAGCGTGTGAGCACGTCGCGCGCGATGGCCAGCGCCCACTGGTACCCGTAGTAGGCCGCGTCGTAGCCCATCAGGTGACCGAAGGTCGCTTCGAAGTGCGTGTCCTCCAGGTACCGGAACGACTGTGTGCGCTTCATCACGTCACGAAAGATCGCGCCGGTGTCGTCGGGTGGCGGCAGCACGTGGTAGTCGAAGTCGAGGGTGGCGAGGGAGATCTGGCGCTCCGTCGCGAGCGCGCGACCGAACGCGCGCGCCCTGGTCATGGCCGTGAAGAGCTTCTCCGGAATGCGCTCGCCGGTCTCGTGGTGCTTCGCGAAGAGGTCCAGCGTCTCTCGCCGCCAGACCCACTCCTCGAACATCTGCGAGGGCGCCTCCACGAAGTCGCGCACCGTGCTCGTCCCCGAGTAGGCCGCCAGCGGCTCCTCGGTGAGCACGTGGTGAACGGTGTGGCCGAACTCGTGGAAGTACGTCTCCACTTCCTGGTGCGTGAGCAGGGCCGGCGCCGCGCCGCCCGGCTTCGGGAAGTTGCAGACCAGCGCCGCGATGGGCGGGACGTACTCCCCGCTGGCCAGCCGCTTGCCCGATCTGAGATCGAACATCGCCGCGTGCTTGTACTTTCCGTCACGCGGAAAGAGGTCCAGGAAGATGCGTCCCAGCTTCGCGTCGCCGTCGTGGACGTCCACCACCCGCACGTCGGTGTGCCATTTCGGTGCGTCGGGGACGTCCACGAAGCGGATGCCGTACAGCTTCTCCAGGATCGCGAGGAGCCCCTTCGTGACGCTGTCCATCTCGAAGTATCGACTCAGCTCCTTCGCGTCGAACCCGTACTTCTTCTTGCGCAGGAGCTGCTCCAGGAACGGCCGCTCGAAGCTCTCCAGGGGCTTCTTCACGTCGCCCCCGCGCTGCCGGTGCGCCGCCACGAACTCCGCGTACTCGGCCCGCGCGGGACCCTTCACGCGCGCGGCGGCGTCGGCGAGGAACTTCCGGACCGCGTGGGGAGACTTCGCCATGCGCGGCTCGACCGCGTAGTGCGCCCACGACTCGTAACCGAGCAGCGTGGCCTTCTTCTTCCGGAGCGCGAGCACACGGCGCAGGATGGGCAGGTTCTGCTCCGCCGCGCGGCTGTCGAACTTCCGGGCGAGCTCTCGCGCCACGCTTCGATCCTCCGCGTAGGTCACGACGGGGAAGTAGTCGGGGGTGTTCGTGGTGAGCTCCACCTTCCCGGACGGGCCCGGAGGGTGGGTCTTCACGAACTCCTCGGGCAGACCGGCGAGCTGCTTCGGGTCCACCTCCAGGGTCAGGACCGTGTCCGCGATGTTGCTGGTGAAGTCCTGCTCGAGCCTGGAGAGCTCCTCGTTGAGCGCGCGCAGCTCGTCCTGGCCGGCTGGCGGAAGCTCGAGACCGTTGCGGCGGAAATCGCGCAGGAGCTCTTCGAGGAGGCGCTTGCTGGTTCCCGTGAGCGACGAGGCGCCGGCGGCGTAGCGCTGGATGACGGCGGCGAACTCCGCGTCGAGCATCAGGTTGGTGTGGAACTCGTCCACCTTGGGTCGGCAGTCCTTGGCGGCGTCCCGCACCGCCTTGTCCGGGTGCGCCACGTTCATGAGTCCCGTGAACCCGCCGGCGAAGAAGATCTCGAACACCAGATCGTCGACCCGTCGCAGGACCGTGTCCTCGGTGAGCGCCGCGTCCGCGGCGGTCGAGAGCGCCTTCACCTCTGCCAGGATGCGCGCGGCTCGCGCGAGGTGAGCGTCGCACTGCCGCGTGATTCCTTCGACGGTCATCGCGTTCGCCACGGGGTCGTCGGTACGGAGCACCACGGGTTCGAGCGCGGGCGTCGCTGCTGTGGGAGCGGGAGGTGCGGGCATCTGGTCCTTCGGTGGCGGCGGTGCGCTCGCGCCGCAGCCCATGAGGAAAGCCGTCAGGAGCGTCGCGAGCACGCGTGACATGGCTGCCGCTCGCGGTGGATCAGAGCTCGATGATGGAGCGATACACCGCGAGGATCTGGGCCGGCGGCAGGCTCTCGGAGATCAGCTCCTGGTACGGATGCTGCCCGAACTTGTCGTTGCCGAAGTCGAACATCAGCTGGAACAGGATGATGTCGGACGTCTGCCAGCCCGGCGACGTCACCAGCGTGAGGCCGTAGTGCAGCTCGTGCTCGCGCGAGCCGCCGCGCGGGAGGTTCAGGTAGCGCACCGACGGGCCAATCGCGCCGAAGTCCCTGTTCCGGTAGAACAGGGTGCCGTCGTACTTGAGCAGCACGCCTTCGTCGTGGGGCGTGACGTTGTACCAGTCGAACGTCGCCGCGTCTCGATCCTCCCAGCGCGCCGTCACCTTGTTGAGGAACAGCAGGGGCGGCATGAACGACGGCGCTTCCGTCGCCTCGAGCATCGGAATCGCGAGCTGTATGCGGCCCTCGGCCCAGGGGAACGCCTGGGTGTCGGAGAAGCCCTTGGGCAGATCGCCGGCGCGGAACGCCTTGTCCGACTCGACGCGTGCGTCGAGCGTGTTCGCGTCGTTGTCGGGAACCTGCGAGCCGTCCGCGCGTGTCTTCAGCCCCTGGTGGTTGTGGTGAACGCTCTGGTACCCGGCGCTGGCGCCGAACGACCAGAGGAACACGTTCACGTCCACGTTCAGGCTCGCCTCGGCGAACGGAGTGCTCAAGAGGCCGCTCGCGCGCGTCGTGATCTTGCTCATGCCTTCTTCGAGATCCGTCCGGTTCTCGTAGCTGGCCTGGGCGCCGAGCACGATGGCGTCGAGCATCACGAAGTTGCCCGCCTTCGTGGGATAGAGCGGCATGTCGCGCTGGCGCTGCGCGTCTGCCCGTGAGGGCGCGAGCAAGAGACCGCCTAACGCCGCGATCGCGCATGCCTTCCCGGGCCGCATGGGCCGGCAGGGTACGTCGCTTTCCCCCGAACCCCAAGCGGGAAAAGAGGCCATGGGGTCCGCTCATTTCACGGCAATTTCGGCAATTTGTGGCCGCCTTCCCGCGGGAGCCGGGGTCAGCGAGCGCGCTGGACGATGCGCAGCGTGGCGTGAAACCTCGGCGCCGATCCCTGCCCAGGAGACGCCCGCCCGAGCGCCTCGAGCCGCTCCGCCGAGATCCCCTCTGCCCGAAACAGGTGGCGCAGAATGGCGTCGGCGCGCTCCTGGGCCGCCTCGGTGGCCCTTCGCCGCGCGCCCGGCGAAGCATCCGTCGCGCTCGTGGTGACCTCGATGCGGACGAGCAAGACCTCCTGATGCTCTACGAGGAGGCGCGCCACGGCGCGCAGCACGCGCAGCACGGGTGCAGGGGGTCGTCGCCGTTCGGGGTGGAAGACGAGGGTCGACGCAGTGTCGATGCGATCGCCCGCGCAGGTGATCCACGCGAGGCGACCGCCCCTGTCTCCGTCGCACCGTGTGTCGGCCAGCGCGCCCCCGTCCGCCGTGGGCTCGGGTTCGCGGCTCGCGTTCGCCGTCGCTGGGCGGTCGCCGGCGTCGAGTGTGCGCACGCCGCCATCGTCCGCGACCACCGGCGCGTCGCGCGCGGGGTACGGGACACTCGCTGCGCCGGCGCATCCATCCGCGCAGGAAAATGCCACCGCGAGGAGCGCCACGGCGACCCGTGTGCGCCGCCGCAGGCCGGCCTCGACCCCGCCCCCCGGCTCCGAAGAAATGGTACGGTCCCCGCCGCTGGAGGTCGAAATGAGCGCGTTCACGAGTCGGGCGAAGTGCAGCGCCTGGATGATGCCACTTCTCACGGCCCTGCTCCTCTCGTTCTCGACGCCGGCCTTCGCCGCGGGTCGTGTGGAGTGGGCGTCCCGAACCTTGAAGGAACGGGCCGACTCCCAGTCGTGGCGGATCGAGATCAAGATCTTCCTGTCCAAGGCACCGTCCGTCGCCCACATGCCCATGAAGTTCGAGTTCACGCCGGTGGCCTATTACGAGCGGTCACGTGTGGATGGTGACACGAAGGAGGGCAAGCTCATCGAGCGCACGGTGCCGCTTCAGCACCGCCAGGCGCTGATCGAGAGCGTGGACGTGGGGTTCCTCGACCCCGCCAGCGGTCAGACGCAGTCGCGAACCAAGTTCAGCTTCAAGGTGACGCGTGCCCACGGCTTCGAGGCCGGTGAGTACGACGTGAAGATCCGCGACTCGAGCGGCGGAATCGTCGGTCAGCCGACCCGCCTGGTGTTCGACGGCGAGAACCCCGTCATCGATCGGCGCACGATGAGCTTCATCAAGGACGACGAGGGCAACACGGTCAAGCAGAAGAAGCAGATGAAGCAGGTCAACCGCGACGGCGACATCAAGGACGACGACGCCGAGCCCAAAGAGGCGGGTGGCACGGGCACGTTCACGGGCGTGACGGACGACGAAGAAGAGGAGACGCCGGCGCCGGCAGCTGCGAAGAGCGAGGGGTCGTCGGACTCGGAGCCCGGCGAGGAGGATCCGGCGTCGGGTGGCCCGGAGCCCATCAAGGAGAAGCCCGGCGGCTGCGGCTGCCGCACGCAGACGCCCTCGACCTCCGGATCGCTGGCCGTTCTGCCGCTCGCCGCGCTGCTCGTTCTTCGCCGTCGTCGTCGCGCCGCCTGAGGGTCGCCGCTCTTCCTCCACCGGCGCCCGGCGAAGCACGTGCGGCGAGCCTACGGCAGCTCGCGTGCGTCGGTGCCCGCCGCGGCCAGTCGCTTCGCGAGGAGCGCGCTCGCCGTCGTCAGGACCTTTTCCGGTGTGATGAGGCTCACCACGGCGTGCGGGCCGAAGGGCACGTCGAAGAACCACCCGGGCTGAATCAGCACGCCGTCCTGCTCGAGCAGCGCATGCGCCCAGTCGTCCTCCGTGAGCACCGCGGGGAGCCGTACGATCGCCGACCAGCCACCCTCGACGGCGAGAACCGTCGCAGCGGTGTCCGCCAGCGCGTCGCGAAGAGCCCGGAGGTTGGAGCGCACCCGCCGGCGAAGGGCGTCGGGTGCCGTCGTGCAGGCCAGCAGGTCTTCCAGGCCCACCTGCGCGGACGCCGACGGTGACAGGTACGCATCGGCCGCGACCTCGAGTCGCCCCAGCGCCTCGTCCACGGCGGGCGGCGGGCCTCCCACGACCATCCACGCGAGCTTCACCTGCGGAAGCGCGGCCTCCTTCGAGAGCCCGCCCAGGGAGAACGTCAGGACGGCGCTCTGCTCGAGGGCGCTCCCGGCGCGATCGGCCCGAGCCTCGAGCGGGTAGGGCGTGAAGACCTCGTCGCTCACCACGGGAAGGCCCAGGGCGGCGACGGCGGCGAGCTCCGCGCGGGAGACGAACGAGCCGGTCGGGTTGTTGGGCGAGACCAGCACCACGGCGCGCGTGCGCGGCGAGACCCGGGCGCGGAGGGCCGAGAGATCGATCACCCACTCGCCGCCGGCGTGCACGAGGGGATACGGCACGGTTCGCACCGAATCGAGCGCGGCCAGATGGTCGAAGAGCGGATAGCTCGGGCTCGGGACGAGCACTTCGTCGCCGGGATCGCACAGGAGCTTGAAGCACAGGCCGTACGCTTCACTGGTGCTCGCCGTCAGGACGACCGCCCGGTCGGCGACGTCCAGTCCCCGCGCGCGCTGGCGCTCGGCGACCACGCGGCGCGCGGCGCCGTGTCCCAGTGGGGCGGCCTCGTAGTCCAGCACGGCAGGTCGGGACAGCGCCGCGAGAATGCGGGCCTCGTCGTAGGGCAGGGCAACGCGTGTCGGGTTCGTCACGGTGAGGTCGAAGCGCAGTCGCCCTTCGTGTCGCGCGCGCTCCACCGCTCGCGACAGGTCGTTGGGATCACGACGAACGGCGCTTCGATCCGAGAACACCGGACTAGGCTTGTTCCGCCCCGTCGGCCGTGCAACAGCAAAGACATGCCGGAGTCGGACGACCTCGCCGTGATCGCCGCGAACGTGGCCTTCTACACCGCATTCGCCGAGAAGGACTTCGGCGCGATGAACGGCCTCTGGTCGAAGCGACACGTCGTTGCGTGCATTCATCCCGGGTGGCAGGTGCTGTACGGGTTCGACGACGTGATGGCGAGCTGGCGCGCCATCCTCGCGAGCGAGGCGGCTCCGGAGATCGAGCACACCGACGCGCGGGCCATCGTGCTGGGCGACTGCGCGTTCGTCACGTGCACCGAAAGGGTGGAAGGCGGGGAGCTCGTGGCGACGAACGTGTTCGTGCGCGAGACGGAGGGGTGGCGCCTGGTGCACCACCAGGCCGGGCCCTTCTCGCGGGAGTCCCCCACGAAGAGGCTGCGCGGGACGTCGCTCAACTAGTGGCGCGCGAGCCGCCGAACAGTGGCGTGGACAGGTAGCGCTCGCCGCCGTCGGGGAGCACGACCACGAAGCGCTTGGCCTTCATCCGCGGCTCCGCCGCGATGCGCAGCGCGGCGGCGAGGGCGGCGCCGCTGGAGATCCCGGCCAGGATCCCGTCGTGCCGAGCCAGGGACCGCGCCGTCTCGACGGCTTCGTCCACGGTCACCGCGACCACGTCGTCGAGCAACGAGCGATCGAGGATCTTGGGAACGAAGCCGGCGCCCAGACCTTGCAGGTGGTGCTGCCCGACGGGGCCCCCGCCGAGGACGGCGGCTTCGGCGGGCTCCACGCCGACGATTCGCACGCCGCCGAGCCACTTCTTGAGGACCCGGCCGACGCCGGTGATCGTCCCTCCCGTCCCGATGCCCGCCACGAACGCGTCGAGCCGGTCCTCGGTGTCACGCAGGATCTCCGTGGCGGTGGTCACCTCGTGGATCGCGGGATTCGCGGGATTCTCGAACTGGCGGAGCAGCACGGCCCCCGGTGTCGTCTCGCCGAGGAGCTCGGCCTGCTCCACCGCGCCCTTCATGAGCGTTCCCGGCGTGAGGACGACCTCGGCTCCATAGGCTTCGAGCAGGCGCACGCGCTCCTTGCTCATCGCCTCGGGCATCGTCAGGACGAGCTGATAGCCGCGAGCGGCCGCGATCATCGCGAGCGCGATGCCGGTGTTGCCCGAGGTGGGCTCGATGATCGTCGCTCCCGGACGCAGCCGTCCCGTCTTCTCCGCGTCGTCGACCATCGCCCTCGCGATGCGGTCCTTCACGCTCCCGGCGGGGTTCACCCCCTCGAGCTTCGCGAGGATCTCCGCGCCCGCCACTTCGGAGAAGCGCCGCAGGCGCACCAGCGGAGTGCCGCCGATCACGTCGGCAATGTCGTCGCGGATGGGCACGGGAGGGGTGGACCGCCGAGTCACGTCCGGCGAAGGCCCGCAGCCTAGCGCAGGATTCCGCTCCCGAGGTGCGCCGCGCGCCCCCTCGCCTGCGGCGCCGGCTTCACCCCGGCGAGCGCCGCTACTAGGTTCGCCCGCCACAGGCCCCATGCCCTCCTCTCCCACGGTGCTCCACGTTTCTCGGGCGCTCGCCTTGACCCTGCTCACCGCCTGCGGCCCGGCACCGGTGAAGCTCGGCCCTCCTCCTCCGCCGACCGCGGAGCCCGCTCCCTCGGACGCTCCGAGGACCGTGGACGTGACGCTGGCCTCGGTGGGGCTGGACGTGACCGCGCTCGACAAGGGGACCGACCCTTGCGCGGACTTCTTCCAGTTCGCTTGCGGCGCGTGGATTGCGCGGACGGAGATCCCGCCGGACAAGTCCCGCTGGATGCGGAGCTTCAACGTGATTGCGGAGCAGAACGAGCTCGCGCTGCGAACCGTCCTCGAGAAGCAAGCCGCGGACGGCTCGAGCTCCGGGCGCTTCGCGAAGCTCGGCGTCTTCTACGGGGCGTGCATGGACGAGAAGGCCGCCGAGGATGCCGGCGTGGAGCCCATGGCGGCCCTCGCGTCGCAGGTTCGGGGTGTCAAGGACGTCGCCTCGTTGACCGCGGCGCTCACCGAGCTGCATCGGCACGGGATCTGGGCGGTGTTCGACGTCGCGCCGGAGCAGGACTTCAAGGACGCGACGAGGATGATCGCCCAGCTCGATCAGAACGGGCTCGGGCTGCCGGATCGTGACTACTACGCGACCGGCGATCAGCCCGTGGACGCCAAGAAGCCCGAGCTGCGGTCGGAGGAGGAGAAGAAGCAGATCGCGAAGGCCGAAGCGATACGCCGGGCCTACGTCGAGCACGTGGAGCGCATGATGAAGCTCGCGGGATACTCGGCGGCGGCGGCGCGCCGCGCCGCCACGGACGTGATGGCCGTGGAGACCGAGCTGGCGAAATCGAGCAAGACGCGCACGGAACGCCGCGATCCGCAGGGTCTCTACAACAAGATCGATCTCGCGGGCATCGAGAAGGCCGTGCCGTCGATGCCATGGGCGAACTACTTCCGGGCACTCGGCAAGCCGGGGGCAAAGGACGTGAACGTCACCAGCCTCCGGTTCTTCGAGAGCGTCGAGGCGATGTTGCGTCGCGTGAAGCCGGCCGTGTGGCGCAGCTACCTCCACTGGCACGTCGTCCGCGGCATGGCTCCACTGCTGTCGAAGGCGTTCGTGGACGAGAGCTTCTCGCTCGAGCGCACGCTCTCCGGCCAGCCCGAGCTGGCGCCGCGCTGGAAGCGCTGCGTTGCGGCGACGGATTCCGCGATGGGCGAGCTCCTCGCGCAGCCGTACGTGGAGGAGCGCTTCTCCGGCAACAGCAAGCGCGCGGCCGAGACCATGGTGCGCGAGATCAGCGCGGCCTTCGCTCGCGAGCTCGAGGCCCTGGACTTCATGGACGCGCCGACGAAGCAACGCGCGCTCGAGAAGCTCCGCGCCATGGCCTACCTCATTGGCTACCCCGCGAAGTGGAAGACGTACGACTTCGAGGTGCTGCCGGCGCGGTACGCCAAGAACGTACTGGCGGCCCGCGCCTTCGACGTCGCGCGCGACCTCGCCAAGATTGGCGAGCCGGTGGATCGCGAGGAGTGGCACATGAGCCCACCCACGGTGAACGCGTACTACCACCCGCTGATGAACCACATGGTGTTTCCCGCGGGCATCCTCCAGCCGCCCTTCTACAGCGTGGCGGCCAGCGTTTCGGTGAACCTCGGCGGGATGGGCATGGTGGTGGGGCACGAGCTGACCCACGGGTTCGACGACGAGGGATCGCAGTTCGACGCCACGGGGAACCTGAAGAGCTGGTGGGAGCCGGGCGTGCGGGAGAAGTTCGACGAGAAGACCCGATGCGTCGAGGAGCAGTACGACGCCTACGAGGCGCTTCCGGGGTTGAAGCTGAAGGGCAAGCTCACGCTCGGAGAGAACATCGCCGACCTCGGCGGCATCAAGCTCGCCTTTCGGGCGCACCGGGCGCTGCGCGCTCGCGCCCTGGAGGTCACGGTGGCCGAGGGCTTCACCGAGGACCAGCAGTTCTTCCTCGGAACGGCCCAGTCCTGGTGCGGCAAGCTGCGCGAAGAAGAGGCGCGCCGTCGCGCGCTGACCGATCCGCACGCTCCTCCGAAGTATCGGATCAACGGCCCGCTCTCGAACCTGCCCGAGTTCGCGGAGGCCTACGGGTGCGCGGCCGGGACGCCCATGGTCTCCGCGCGCCGGTGCGACGTGTGGTGATCGCGTCGCGGGCCGCGCCCGTCGTCACCACATTCGATTGAACGCGTCGATGCAGATCGCGGTGATGGCGGCGGTCACCAGGAGCGCCAGGAGCCG
Source organism: uncultured Polyangiaceae bacterium (assembly GCA_964487605.1). Lineage (GTDB taxonomy): Bacteria > Myxococcota_A > Polyangia > Polyangiales > Polyangiaceae > JAJDAH01. Next base: position 2,375 of record CAZARU010000056.1, on the reverse strand, counting down.
TCGAAGGAGGCGAGCCGGAAGGCGCCCCGTGAGCAGCGCGCCGAACTGCGAGCTGATGCCGGCTCCCATCAGGAGCGTCATGGCGAGGCCCAGGTGGACGTTGCCCTGCTGCGCGTGAGCGAGTGTTCCGGCCACGGCCGACACCAGCATCACGACGATGCCCGTACCGGCGGCGTGGCGAATGGGGAACCCGAACCCGTAGAGCAATATCGGCACGAGCGCGACGCCCCCTCCGATGCCGAGCAGCCCGCTGAGGAGCCCGAGCAGGAGGCCCGTGTACGCGATCACCAGCGCCGACACCTTCGTGAGGGGGACGCTCGGAAGGTCGACGGTGGGTCCGAGACGGATCCGCGACAGCGGCCCGCGCCGTACGTAGTCCAGTCGCTCGACGCCGCCACGGCCCTGCCGCCACATCAAGAGGGCCACGGGGACCAGGAACGCGACGAACAGGCCGTACAGGACCACCGTGACGATGGGCACCGGACGCGAGCCCAGGGTCCAGGAGCCCGCCCCCTCGAGGGCGTGCACGATCCGCGCGCCGGCTCCCACGCCCACGACGCTGCCGGCGAGCATCAGGGTGCCGAAGCGCCGCTCGCCCTGCCCGAGCTCGCGATGCTTCAGGAGCGTGGCGGTGCTCGTCCCCACCATCTGGCAGAGCCCCGTCCCGACGGCGATGGGAAGCGGGATCCCGAAGACGACGCTGAGCAGAGGTGTGAGGATGAAGCCGCCACCGACGCCGAAGATGCCCGTGACCAGCCCCACGAAGGCGCCGAGCGTCAAGGCGCCCGGCAGCGAGACCGCGTGTCCGGCGACGTCGAGGGTGAGCATGTGGCCGAGCGATCAGATCGAGTAGTCCACGGGAGGCGGATCGTCCTTCCCGGGCTTGCGCCGGCGACGCTCGAGCGCGCGGAACACGACCACCATCACGACCGCCCAGGCGGCCGGCGCCACGATGCAGAGCGCCGCGTACGCGAGGGGGCTCATCGGCCCGCCAGCCTCCGACCGAAGCGCCCCACCTGCCCCAGGGGATTCTCGACCGTCACGGTCGGCGTCGGGGAAGCGCCGCTCGCCGCTCCGTCGAACACGTAGACGCGGCCCTCCTCACCCAGGAACGCCGTGGCGCGATGCGCGCCGACGAGCACGTCTTCGAAGCCGTCGCCACGCGTGTCCGACGTCCGCACGTCCACGCCGAACCCCGCCACCGTGTCCACCGGGTTCGGGTTCTGCAGCGTCGCGCTGGGCGGCGAGGCCACGCCGGAGGCCGACCCATGGTAGACGAGCACGCGGCCTTGCCCGCCCGCGGAAGCGTCCGCGAACGCGCCGACCACGAGGTCGAAGTACCCGTCGGCGTTCACGTCCGCCTCGGACGCGAGCGAGACGCCGAACGCACCACCGGCGACCGTCCCCGCGATGCTCCACGTCCACGACGCGCCCACGCCCGCCGGCCCGCCGCCGTAGACCCACACCTTGCCGCTGTTCACGCCGGCGCCGTCCTGGGCCGGCGCGCTCACGACCAGGTCGGCGAAGCCGTCGCCGTCGAGATCGCCGCCGCACGTCACGTCGGAGCCGAAGCGTCCGTCCGGCTCGTTCTCGGGGTTGTCGAGGCGGCGCAGCGGTGTGGCGTCGAGACCGCCAGCGCCGCCGCGGAACACGAAGGCCGCGCCCTGGTCCGCCGTCCCGGCGTCGTGAAGCTCGGCGCCCACGACGGCGTCGCCGAAACCATCGCCGTCCAGATCGCAGCCGCCCGCAAGGGCCAGGCCGAACAGGGCCGACGGCTGCGCCGTCGGCAGCGCGATCGTCTGCGTCGGCGTGGGCGGTAGTCCAGCGCCGGACCCTGCGAAGACGTACACGCGGCCCTCGTCGGGGCCACCCGCTCCGTCCTTCCGCGGGGCCGAGACCAGGACGTCGGCGAAGCCGTCGGCGTTCAGATCGCCGCCGGCGGCCACGACCCATCCGAAATGACCGGACGCCTCGGGCTCCGGGCTCTCGATGATCTGATTCGGCGACGCGGGGAGGCCCGACGCGCTGCCGAGGTAGACGTAGAGACGGCCCACGTCCACGTCGATGCCGTCCTCGTAGGGTGCGCCTACGGCGAGATCGGCGAAACCATCGGCGTTGATGTCACCCACGGCGGCGAGCCCGATTCCCACCTGACCGTCCGACTCGTTGCGCACGCTGGGCAGCGTCACCGACGGGGACGCCGACAGCCCACCCGAACCGCCGCGGTACACGTAGACCTCGCCCTCGTCGGGCTCCGGTGCGTCGTTGAGGTGAGCGGCGACCGCGGCGTCGCCGAAGCCGTCGCCGTCGAAATCGTTCGGCAGGCGTCCGACGTCCACGTAGCGGACGCTGCCGTACGCCGAACAGCCCGCGTC